>JACKGQ010000001.1:0-600000 GCA_020631905.1 Candidatus Nomurabacteria bacterium | reverse complement strand
ACACTTAGTCGTGCCTTAGAAAATAGGCGGGAGTTTGCCAATGGATAAACAACTCCAAGTCATCGACCAACTTATCAAATCTGCCCAAAAAATCGTGGTACTACAAGCCGATAACCCAGATGGCGACAGTTTGGCTAGTAGCTTAGCACTCGAGCAGATATTAGGTGAGCTGGGCAAAGATGTATATCTATACTGTTCGATTGATATGCCTAATCACCTTAGGCACCTTGATGGTTGGGATCGAGTCTTGAATGTTTTTGCCAGTGACTACGATCTGGCAATCATGGTAGACAATGCAAGTGATTCGTTGCTACAGAACCTTCGAAACCGCGAGCAGATTAATCTAGAAAAACGTCCTCTAATAATTATTGATCACCATGCCACCGAAAGTACTATTAGTTACGCAGCAGCTAGTGTCATCGATCAAACAGCTGTTTCAACCGGACAGGTAATCTATCGCCTGGCTAAACAGATTGGCTGGAAGATCGATCAAGCCAGTAGTAGTTATCTTGCAAGTAGTATCTTAAGTGATACGCTCGGTCTTACAACTGACGCCATGAAAGGTAACTCTCAAGTCCTGCGCGATCTGGCAGAACTCGTAGACTACGGTGTCGACCTTGCCGAATTACACCAGAAACGACTTGAAAGCCTCAAATATAACCGCGCGCTTGTCCCCTATAAAGGCGAGTTATTACAGCGTGTCGAGTTTAGCAATGAAGGTACAATTGCGAGCATTGTTATACCGCACGACGAGATTAAAGAACACAGTATGAAGTTCAACCCAACGATTATTCTCGACGAGTTACGTATGGTCGAGGGGGTTAAAGTAACCCTAGGTTTTAAGCAGTACATGCAGGAGGGCAGGTTAGTCAGAGTTACGGTGCGCATCCGTTGCGATCGCAGCGCGCCGGTTGGCCAAGACTTGGCCGAGGCTTTTGGTGGCGGTGGTCATACTTATGCCAGCGGTATAAAATTCGAAGGCGCCGAACTCGATTTCGACACGGTTAAAAATGATGTTCTCCGCAAAACGCATGAGCTTTTAATCAACTACCTCTAGCGGTATACTCTTTTAGTCTGGAGCACTTTAGCAGGCTCCGGAGGCAGACAGGAGTCTGAAATGCATCGCTACCGGCGCCACCGCAAGGGCCCGAAGCACTACCAGAGCACAGAACGTGGTGCAATATTAGAGGCATCGTCACACGTAGGGAAGGAGAAACCCAAGGGTTTCAAATACGAAGGTGTCTTATACGGCAGAACGCTGCTCATGAAACTGAGAGGTAGCTACTGGTGCCGTAACGTCTTTGGAGCAGACTGACAACCGAAGAGACCAACCAAACGGGTGCGCTGGACTCCGTCTGCCACCCTACCCGTAGACTTAATTGAGATGAGTCTAAAGGTAGGGTATTATTACTGTAATGATTAAGCTATATAACACACTTACTCGTCAAAAAGACGAGCTCAAGCCGCTAAAAGCTGGTCAAGTGAGTTTTTATAACTGTGGTCTTACCGTTTATAGCCAACCACACATTGGTAACTGGGTTGGCTATATCTATTGGGATGTGCTTACTAGACTACTCGGGCACCATGGCTTGCAGGTCAATCGAGTCCAAAACATTACGGATGTTGGACACTTAACTAGCGACGATGACGCCGGCGAAGATAAGATGGAAAAAGGCGCTCGCAGCGAGGGTCTAACCGCCTGGGACGTTGCCGAAAAATATATTGCAATTGCCGACCACGAAGGTTATGAACTGCTTGGACTCAAACAACCAAAACTTATTCGTGCCACTAACCTAATCGACCAGCAAATCGAATTTGTAAAACAACTAGAAAAAGCCGGCTTTACTTATGAAATTCCTGGCGATGGCTTGTACTTTGACACAGCCAAACTTAAAGACTACGGCAAATTAGCCAAGTTAGATATTGCGGGACTAGAAGCAGGTGCTAGGGTATCGGTCGAAGGCAAAAAGAACATTACTGATTTTGCAGTCTGGAAGTTTTCGCCAGAAGATCAAAAACGCGACATGGAGTGGGACAGCCCGTGGGGTAAAGGCTTCCCGGGTTGGCACTTAGAGTGCTCGGTAATTGCCCGCGAAGGCCTAGGCGATCAAATCGATATCCATGCTGGTGGGGTCGATCATATTCCGGTTCACCATACCAACGAGATTGCCCAGACAGAATCGTTAACGGGTAAGCAGTTTGCTCAAATCTGGCTACATAACAACCATTTACGAGTTAATGATTCTAAGATGTCTAAGTCGCTTGGTAATGTTTACAGCTTGCAGGACATATTAGATAAGAGTTTTAGTCTGCAAGCTTTCAAGTTGCTCATCTTAAGCAAGCATTATCGGACAGAGGGCAATTTTACTTGGACAATCTTAGAAGCTGCTCAAAATCGGCTAAACAACTGGCAAGCTGTCGCCGACAGATCTTGGCAATTACCAGGATACGACAAAGACATATCAGAAGATATTGTGGCAGCCCTAGACGACGACCTCGACACACCAAAAGCCCTGGCTATCATCGACGTCTATTTTGACGATGTCGAAAAAGCCGGTAGGGCACCTGCAAAAGACAGCCTAACGTGCATTAGCGACTTGCTCGGCATAGATTTATCATCGGAAGACATATCTAGTGCTCAAAAACTCATGCTCGAACAACGTCGAAAAGCACGCGACAACAAAGACTGGCAAAAAAGTGACGAGCTACGTGATCACTTGTTGAAAGAGGGTATCGGCATCAAAGATACCCCCCAGGGTCAGCTCTGGTTTAAGCACGTCTAGCAGTGAGCTGTATTTAATAAGGCTACTATTTAAACGATGTCTGCCAAAAATGGCCATAGTTATTGCAGCATTTCACATTTAGTCCAACAAAACTCAGGCGCGACTGGTTTTGCGTTGTTCTAGATAATCGTCCAAGAGCACTTTGCTGCAACCTGCTACTGGTACAGCCACTAATGCGCCAAACAAACCTGCGAGGCTAGCACCGATTAAGGCTGCCAAGAACACTGTTAAAGCTGTTAGTGAACTACGCCTGCCTTGAATATAGGGTTGGATTGTTGCATTCTCGATCTGTTGATACACCAGAAAGTAAACAGCAAGTATTAACGCGATCTTAACGTTCACAAGCAAAGTCGACAGGACGATAATCGCTGCAGATATTGCCGAGCCAATTAGTGGAATAAGCCCAAAAACAGCTACGATCCCAGCCTTGGCTAAAGCATCTGGTGTACCAATTATCAACATAAATATTAAAGCGATTGACGCGGCGATGGCCGAGATTAGTAGTTGCCCGTTAACATAGCCAGTAACGACTTCTTCCATAGATTTGACCAACTTCTGCCTGCGACCAAGTTTCTTTTTATCGGTTAGAGCCCAGCCTTTGCGCACCCACTCAGGACCTTCAACTAGCATCATAAATGTCATTATTAAAACGGCTACGGTTCGAACAACGGTTGTGGTCAGTTTGTTAACAGCACCGACTACATCGTTGCTTGATGATACTCGCGAAGCAATATCTTTTGCGGCCTGGCTGATATCGTCTTCCAATTGGTATCTAGCCACAGTCCTACTCAAGAAATTATCTTGAGACCTAAAATTCTCTACTGTCTGCGGCAAATCACTTGCGAACGAGCTAATTTGCTTGGCCACTGGTGGAATCGTTATACTAAAGAATAAACTCAGAAATCCAACTACTAGGAAGAAGGCTACACCGGTAGCGATTTTACGGCTTTTGCTCGGTAGCATATGGGCAATTTTTCGGACAGCAGGATTCAGCGCGATCGACAAGAATACAGCCACACCAATTAGAGTGAGCGTGGGTAGAAGAGAGTCAATTAGTTTTAGGAACAATAACAAACCAATTACGAGCAAAGTGACTTTAGCAACCGTACGAATATCTAATTCGATTGTAATCTTATTATTCGATTTATTCATTGACATTATCATACACCAAGACGACTTTCGTTCCTATCTAAACAGGGGTACAATAGGTTTATGATAAATCGCACCCATTCGATTCCGATCGTCTTATTGACTGGGTTTTTGGGTGCAGGTAAAACATCGGTCCTAAACTACCTACTCAAGCAAAATCATGGCTTAAAAATCGGAGTGATTGTTAATGATTTCGGCGACATAAACATAGACTCACTATTAGTCAGTGCCCAAACAGATACTCAGCTCGAGCTAACTAACGGTTGCATATGTTGTAGCGTAGATGACGGCGAATTGGATGATGCAATCAGCCAACTGGCCTACAAGGGGAGTACTCTCGACTATATCGTAATCGAGGCCTCCGGCCTAGCCGAGCCAAAAGATTTAGCAAACATGCTACGGTTGATGCGCAACCGTTATGCGCACTTTGATAGCGTTATTACTGTTGTCGATGCAGCAAACTTTGCCAAAAACAATAAAGTCCACACAAGCGCACTAGCAAACCTAAATCTGGCAGATATCGTAATCATTAACAAAGTCGACCTTGTAACACAAAAAGCATTAGACGAGATAATTTCTACAATCAACTTTGCGTCTCCGCAAGCAAAAGTTGTCCGGGCTGAGCAAGGACAGGTTGATCCTAGATTGCTGTTAAATAGCGATTTGCCGCTCAACAATACAAGACAACTGAAACTTACCAATGGCTCGAACGACCACGATCACGAACATTTACATGAGTCATTCAGCTCGGTCAGTTTTACAACTGTTAAACCGCTCAATCCCGACAAATTCGAAGCATGGGCCGGTAAGTTAGGTGATGATATTTTTAGAGCCAAAGGTATATGTTACTTTGGAATGAAAGGCGTTGGACAAAAATATATTTTCCAGGCTGTTGGCACGCGTTACGAGCTCAAGCTGGATGAATGGGCAGGCCACGAAACCCCTTTAACTCAACTAGTTGTAATTGGTAAGAATTTAAGTCAGTCTGCTATCAAGAAAGAACTTGATGAGCTTATAGATTCAGAACCCGATAATATTTCTGCAGATACTTTAATGGATATATTTAAATATAAATAGGAGGTATCCTATGGCCGACAAATCAATCGACCCAGTCAAAACCAAAAGAATATCAGCAGAACTACGTTTGGCGGGCGTAACAAGGTACGGTCGACTAAAGAGTGAGGTTGATCATCTACCAAAAATAATCGGCGACAACGAGCATATCTTAGGCGCAATATACGGCACACATAATGGCAGCTCGGCAATGTTACTTGTGACGGATCTAAAACTACAGTTTATAGATGTCAAGCCGTTTCATGTCGTAGCCGACGAAATGCCTTACCACCTAATTGGAGACATCCACGTCGACTTTGGTCTACTCTACGCCAAGGTTACAGTCTTCGCTGGCCCAAAGACATTCGACTTTAGTTACGTAAACCAGAAATGCGCCAGAATCTTTGTAAATTCACTCGAAAGGCAAGTTTTGGCAGCTCGCGGCGGTACAAACAATAAAACTACAACAGTCGCTAAGCCAAGTAATCCCGATAGTATTGAGGCAGCAGTCCCAAACGACCCCGAGTTAAATTTTATTCATAGAAATAATTTGGCGGTTATTTCATCTTTCGGGAGCGACGGCTATCCTTATGGGGCTACCGTATTCTACTTCTGCGATTCAGGTGACCCGAGTATTTTGCATGTGATAACCAGAGACTCAACCCCGACTGCGAAAAATACGGCCAACAACAACAAAGTAAGTATAACGATTTCAGAAAAGAGTAGCTTATCGACAATGCACATACGCGGGCATGCCGATCGAGAAACAGACTATTCATTAGCTCAACAAAAACTAAGCGAATTTATTGGCAATGAAAAACTATTGCCAGAAGGCGTTATCCCACCAGTGGCTCAGCTCAACAAAGGTGAGTACATAGTACTAAGAATTACGATTGCTTCGATCTATCTTCACGAATACCATGGCTTTGCAGCTTAAGCCACTATTTCTATTCGGTTCAACAGATGGTATAATCGCAGGCGCTATTCGACATTAGTCAGACGGTCGGGGATCGTCTAGTGGTAGGACGCTGGGTTTTGGTCCCAGTAGCCGGGGTTCGAATCCCTGTCCCCGAGCCAGAAACAAGAAGATCTAGGTTTATCCTAGGTCTTTTTGTTTTCTCGCCCAGCGAGAGGATTCGAGCCCCTAGGCAGCTCGACTTTTGTCAAATTTATAATTTGTACAAAAGTTAGTAGATGGCATCATAGCTTTAGCTAGAATGCCATTGTGCGTTCATACTGTCCCCGAGTAAAAAATCGTTAGCATCTTCTTTTACTACAAACTTATTTGTAATTTGCTTGTGCTTGCTATTGCCATAAACAATAGTGATAATGTATCAAATTTAATTTGAGGTAACTATGGCAGTCGGTACTGAAGAATTCGCAGATTTTACACTTGAACGAGCAATGGATGCCGAGACAGTCGAAGTATTTAGTAATAGGGGTGGAAAGCTGGTCGAATTAGTCAGAGATGAAGGTGTCGAATTTGTGCGCCGAATATATATGCCCGATGCTGTAAAAGAAATTGAACAGGTTGGTGTTAAATTTGAAGAAGCTTTCGAAGCATTCGCGTATATGTTTGAAGCAGCTGGGTTAGAGATTGTTGATTGTGCATTAATTGAGTCAACACTACGATCTGGTAAGCAGCGAGTCATTGTGGCTAAGTACTTGGGCAGCCTGGGTATAGATACGGATATAATGACATTGCCTTTCGCAGCAAAAGTCGAACTTGCCGGCAGCATGGGTAGATTACTTACATCACATCCCGATTACATGCCAGCCTCTCAAGTATTCCTAACTGATGCATTTGCAGTTGATCCCACGACATCAAAAGCTGTTCTTGTTGACATCGATCCGTATTTAAAGCGTCGATACACCGACAGACTTGGTATTCTGGATACAGAAGGAAGTCAAGGTGCGATTCTCAGAATATGTGGACGAATTATTACTAAATGGGCCGTTGATGATGGAGAGCGCACTGCAATGGCTTCGGCTTATTGCAGATCAGCAGGTCATGTAATTACCGACGACTCCAGCTTGGAGTTACTTGGCCATTTTGGTTACGTTCACTTTATGGCTAACGGTATGAGCCCAGAACAACTTGAAGGAATGGGATATTAGCTGCTTGTACAGATGTAATTAAGTATCTAGTAGCTATGCGGCTGTTATATATTCAAAGCAATTAAATACAGTCACTAGCCTGATCCCCCGAGACTTTTGTGGCTTCAGGGGGATTTAGTCTGTTCTAGACAAAATCTAGCCCCGACGCTGGGTTCAGAATCTTGTCATCTAGGCTTCGATAAAAGTCAGTGCGTAGCCAATTTTATTGGCTCGGCCGGTACGACCAATCCGATGAACGTAGTCTTCGTAGCTCTGCGGGGTTGAATAGTTAATCACGTGCGAGACGTCGGCTACGTCTAAGCCACGGGCAGCTACATCGGTCGCAACCAGAACGGTGATTTCGTTGTTTTTAAAGCTTCTTAAGATCCGCTGGCGCTGAGACTGGGTCTTGCCACCATGAATCGCACTCGAAGCAATCCCGCGTTCTTCTAGTGCTCTAGACAGTCTATCGACACTCCGTTTAGTATCGTCGAATACGACGGTTTTAGTTACAGATTCTAGTAAGAGTAGGTTGTGCAACTTCTCCAGCTTTTCCATGTCAGAGCTATAGCTGACAATGTCTTGCTCGACATTACTGCTAGTATCGCCTGATTTTACAGATACATAAACTGGATCTTTCGAGAAACTCTCAATAATCGAACGCACCCGCTCGTCTAGAGTTGCCGAGAAGTAAAAACTCTGCCGATTTGGGCTGGTTAACTTCAGGATCTGGCTGATATCGTGCACAAAACCCATATCTAACATACGGTCGACCTCGTCGAGAACAGTAATATCGAAGTCAGACAAATCTAGAGTACCGCGTTCGAGGTGATCCTTGGTTCTGCCTGGTGTACCAATAATAATTCTTGGGTTTTGTTTGAGCTGGCGAAGTTGCAGTCCCATCGATGCTCCACCTATCAAAACTGCAGATTTAAGATTACTACCCTTTGATATCTTGTAGCACTCGTGTTCAATCTGCTGGGCTAGCTCTCTAGTAGGAGCCAAAATGATCGCTTTACTCATTTTATTAGAAAGTAAACGTTCGAGCATTGGCACAGCAAAGGCAGCTGTTTTACCAGTACCGGTGTCGGCAATGCCGATTACGTCTTTACCTTGCAAGGCGGCCGGAATAGTCTGATCTTGAATAATGCTAGGTTTGATAAAGCCCATAGCCTCAAGATTCTGCTTAACAAGCTCCTTGATAGGTAAGTCGGCAAAGTTATGCTTTGGGTTGTACTCTAAATGTGCCTGAGGTTTGGCTTTGGCAATAAATTTGGATGGGTGAATGTAAGCCTTCTTAGGTTGTCGGCTTCGTTGTTGAGGCTGGCGATAGCCGTTAGACCGATTATTTCGGCCACGCGCGCTATTGCGCCTTGAACTATAAACAATTTTTTTAGACATAAAAAAATGAATCCTTCTTTTAGTAAGTTTGTGCATCGATTGTCTACAATGAAAATCGAATTACTCTATTACTTATCGGATTCATCAGAAACAACACTATATTATAACATGCATGCTTTTGCAATACAATACTGCTTATGTCGGATACTCTTATATGTTCGCTTTACTTTCTAGGTGGCTGATATATTTTGACAATATTTTTTAGTGTTGTGGTATAATTGTCAGTATATTCACTACCATGAAAAATATTTTAGATTTAAGCGATATAAACTTAAGCCGGCGAGACACAAGTGTCTACGAAGGATTACTTGCGGCAGGACCAAGCTCGATTCGACAAATCGCCGAACTCACCAAGATTAACCGAGGTTCGGTCTACGAATCAATCAAGCTTCTCGAGAAAGAAGGTCTGATAAGTTTTACCCAGAAAGGCAAACAAAAGCGTTACTTTGCCGAAGAGCCAGAAAAAATTATCGAGATCATCCAACATAAACGTAACGAACTAAACGGGCTAGCCAAAGATACCATAGCTCTACTGCCAAAACTAAAGCAACGCACAAGTAAAATTGTCGCCAGTAATGTCCGTTTTTACGAAGGTGCCGATGGATTAGCAGTAATCCTGCGCGATGTGCTTACAACCGTCGAAAAGTTATCCAATAAAAACTACCAAGTAATATCTTCTAAGCCGATGCGCGAATATCTATATAAAAAGTTTCCTAGTTTTACCAAGCAGCGAATCGAAAAGGGTATCCATGTAGACGTAATTGCGGTTGGCGAAGGTGGCGATACCCCAGTTATCGCCAACCGAAAGTGGTTACCAGCAAAAGCTTCGAGCCCAAGCAGTTACACGATTATTTATGGCTCAAAGGTAGCAATAATTGGCCTAACCGCAACTAAACACAGTTACGGTACTATTACCGAAGACGAGGGAGTCGCCAATATGCAACGATTATTATTCGAAAACCTTTGGCAAGTTCTATAGTCTAACAAGCTTGTGTTATGCGCAGACCTTTCTGATATTCTCTAGGGATGTTACCGGGTCTATTGCCAGCTCATACGCGAAAGGGTTTGTATCATGCTAAATCAGTCGAATCGAGTGGTTCACGTTTAATAGTCGAGAAAGTCGCACCAGTACTAGGCTCTTTTGTTGTCAGCGAAGCTAGTCCACTCTGGTTATTACCCGCATTTGTAGCCGAAACAGAGCTTGAAAAAGACATACAACGCTTAGCTTTTATGCTTGGCAAAAACCATACACCAGATATCGAAGCCAGATTAAACAAACTGTTTTTGGTATTGGGTCGCTCAAGTTTAAACAATGATGGATGTATCGAAAACGGTTTAAGAGGCCAGCAACAGCCAGTCGAATATGCACTTTTGACTGCCGAGCTTGAAACTGGTCTGCCATGCATGACTCCTGTTGGTGAAGTCGATTCTGTACGGATTTGTGGTAACGATCGTTGCTATAATGCCCGGCACTATAATTTTGACTTCGGTAAGAAGATGTACACCCAAAAGCCTGTTGAGCTCAATCCCGATTGGTATCTACTTCAGCCAGATGGTAGCATCGAAACAATCTGGGGAGATACATTACCGCCAGTAATTGATTCTTTACGCTACTTTATAGATTTTCAATATCTTAATTACCCGTTTGTCGATTACGAAGATTCGCTGTTAAGCTCAACTCCTATGTCGCAAATAAAAGTTCACCCGATAACGGGTTGCTGGCAAGCAGCGGTTTACGAGACCAACACCCAAGGTTTAGCGAATACTAAAAATGGCTATGGCGTTATGTACGCCAGGGAAAAGTCAAGATCCATAAATCTGAATACTGGCGAAATCACTCAGGGCTACCGAAGGGGGAGTGTGCTAGCCCATATTCTAATCTGGGAGTTAACTGGGCACACGCTGATTCCCGAGCTAGAGCGTAATCATCTATGCAACTACCCTCGTTGTTGCAATCCACTGCACATTGAGCAAATCGACCCTGGTTTAAATCGCACCCACGGCCAACGGGCTAGGGCAGCTATCAACCGTCTGCCAGCCAGAAACCACGAAGCAGAGCATCTCTACAAGTTGCAACTTAAAGAGGCCGAGGCGGCTTTAGTTCAGGCATATATCGATATAGTTGGTCGTACCAATTTAAGGCGCTTAACCACTGTATGAACTATCCAAAAGTCCATATCTTCAAACCTCGCCAGCAAGTTTGCTTATGGATTTGTAGGTTTTTAGCTGCTTCCTAGCTCGGTGGGCGTTGTGCTCAGCGCGCGACTTAAATCTGGTGCTGTCCCACTCAAAATATATATCATCGACAATATCGTTAATAAAACGTGCACACAGCTCTAAGCTAATAATCCTGGCTGCTTTCAAGGCCTTTTCGATGTCGATTGGGCGGCCAGCCGATATAAAGTATGCCGTAATGACCTCGATTATTTCTGCGTTGCTCATAGGTTTAGAGTCGCTTCGACGACTTCCAATCAATGAGCGCAGCAAATCTCCCAGATCAACCATTGGCGACCCAATCATCAATGTATCAAAGTCGATAAATGTGAATGGCTGGCCAGCTCGATATAATGCGTTTTGAGTTTTGGGATCGCCATGAATCACTTGAGCTTCGCCTTCGACTCGACCCAGCTCGTTACTAGCCCTAATTGCCCATTCGGCCAGTTCGCGTGTGTGCCAGTCAATCTCTGGATTCTCGACTGTAAGCGATAATCGCCCGATGTGGTAGTCGATATCATGAAAATTCGGAATATGGAAAGAGGGCGTAGAGTCTAACTCAGCCAGATCGGCGTGAAATTTGCCTAAAAGACTAGCCAAAGCAATCGCCACCTCTGGCTCACCCTTGGGAGTTGAACGATCACAACTAATGTAACTAGAACTTCGCCATAAGTTATCGCTTTCGTCTTGCACAACGCACTGTGAGCCATAAGCCAGTAAAGGTACCGGCACCTCCCAACCACGCTGTTTCAGATAATTCGTAACCACTGCTGTGTCGCCGACAACCCGCTCATCAAATATTGGGCTAAGCCGCTGTAGAACGCTTCTTTGTCCGAGCTTATCTGTCACCAGTAGCGATAAATTAACTATTCCGCCCGAAAGCGCTTCGACCTTAGAAATTCCGTCTTCGTAAAAACCTTGTGATACTACTTCTGGTATATTTTGCATATTAATCCTTCTTTTAGTCAGGCCAGAATAGGTGATATTAAAGAAAGCCATACACATTTCGGTCTCAGTAAAATGACAAGAATTTACTGGAGTGCGAAACTTTTAAGAATAGCTGCTTTAAGGTAGAATATGCTTATGTTTGGGAGTGTCCGCGCTAGAGTTACGATTGGCTCATTAGTTGGCCTACTTTTGATAGGTACCTTGAGCTATCACTGGCTAGAATCGTGGACGTGGATTGAGTGCTTTTACTTTAGTGTTGTGACGCTTACAACGGTTGGTTACGGTGATATCCACCCAACAAACGATACGACAAGACTGTTTACGGCAATCTTCATCTTATTCGGAGTAGCTATCGCGATATCGGCCTTAGGAATGTTGAGTGATTCATACATCAAGCGGCGAACTGGAAAGTAAGCAAAGTGGCCAAGAAGTTTAATCTGCTCGAAAGACAAATAAACTGGCTATTTGCCAAAGATAGCTTAATTAGTGATGAACTACTAGAAGAGAAGATGCGTTCTTACTCACGTTTTAGCGTATCTTATTATCTACTATTAACCGCATCGACGGTTATCGCTACGCTAGGCTTACTAATGAACGCATCGGCAATTGTTATTGGAAGTATGATTATTTCGCCACTGACATGGCCAATGTTTGGGCTCGCCGATGGTGCTTCGCTCGGTAACCATAAACGAATCAGAAATAATCTATACATAATTATCGCTTCTGTTGCTTATGGTGTTTTGTTGGCATATATTCTAACGATTTTTTCGCCGTTAAAAGTTATCAATTCGGAGATTATAACTCGTTCTACGCCAACGCTGCTCGATGCGGCTGTGGCCATAATGGCTGGTGCGATTGGGGCGATGGCAATTGTCCGCAAGAATATTAGCGACACAGTTGCCGGTGTGGCTGTGGCACTTTCGCTAACTCCGCCGATGTGCGTTATCGGCATTAGCTTAGCTCTTGGCGAAACTGCTATCGTCAAAGGTAGCTCATTGTTATTATTAACCAACGCCTTGTCGATAACTTTAGTAGCCGGGATCACCATGATACTTGTGCACTATTCTTGGCGACGCAAACTCCAAATGGCACCAAAGGCTTTTATTATCATGTTGCTGTCTCTGTCGATTACGGCAATTCCGCTGTATCAACTCCTAAAAACCTACTCACTCGAAAGCTCATCATATGTAGTCGTGCAGACCGAACTAAAAGACTACATCAACGCCATAAGTCCAAACGGTTCGGTCAAGAATATTAGTACAAGTTTAGAGTCTCGCTCGGGCCAGGACGTCTTAGTGGTCGATGCCGATGTATTTTTGCCACCTTCGGTCAATTTAACCTACGACGATAAAGATAAACTCACTTCAGAATTGAGTAACTCTATCAACCGTTTGGTGGATTTAAGATTACATATCCAGCCAATCTCACTGCTTTCTAACCTCGAGGACATCAAAGCTCAAGACACAATCAGATCAATCCGCGACAGCTTTAGCAAACATCTCAACGAGCTTTCTTCGGACCTTAATATTATCGAACTTGATGTTAGTCAACATGCCGAGACATGGACAATTAGCGCTCAATTAAGTGGCCCGGCCGATAGTTTGCCAGACGAAAGCGCCATCAACCAGTTGAACGATGTACTGAGCGCAGAACTACAAAAATCTATTAAGCTCGACATTAGCTACCTGCCATTAATCCAAATCAAGACAGATCAGCAATCAACCGTCGACGTATTGAAAAGTGAACTCCAAACTTTGATTAAAGCCAACGTGTCGGGCGCAGTAGTTAACAGTGTTGAGGTTACAAAACGCAGTGGTAATACGTATTTATTACTCGAGATTAAATTGCCCGACAGTCAATCGGTTACCACAGACTTGGCTCAAGATATTAAATCACTTGCAACTCGCCGCTTAAAAACACCTGTCACACTCCAATTACGTCTGGTCTACTACAGCGAGGAGCTGTTTTAATGTGGCGGCGTGTTCCGCATTTCTTGCAAATTATTTCGCTGACAGTAATTGGGCTACTGTCTTGGTTACTTTACGCGCAGCAACACTCTAGTCAAAAAGCTAGCTCGACAACCCCTAAGCTAAGCCAGGCCGAATTGGTAAAAAAACTTGGTTTTACTACAATTATCGATCCAGCTACAGACACACCAGTTGCAAGTGTACAAAGCCTTGCCAAAACTTCGAACGCGCAACCTTTTAAGCCAACCCATAGCAGTGATATTTTGGCTCAAGTGGAGTTCGAGCAACATCAATATATCGCGTTCTTAACACCCAACGACACCTACTATCCACTCTGGCATCTAACCAATATCAACGCCCCGAGTGCCTGGGATATAACTACTGGCAATAGCCAGATTGTGGTTGCAGTTGTTGATAGCGGTTTTGCCTTAGCCCATCAAGATTTAAATGCTAGTTGGTATATCAATCAGGCAGAGCAAGGCACCACAAAGGCAGGCGATACATGCTGGACTGGCAGTCCGGTGAACAAACAGACAAATAACTGCGATGACGACGACAATGGCTATGTCGATGATTGGCGTGGCTGGGATTTTTATGACATCGATAACGACCCTCAAGCGGGCGACCTCAACCCCACCGGCAGCGGCGTGACCCACGCCACAAACGTGGCAGGCTTAATTGCCGCGACTGCCGATAATGGACTGGGTTTGCCAGGGGTTGATTGGCAAGCAAAAATTATGCCACTCCAAGCATTGTCCGATAACGGCACAGGCTACACCTCTGACATTGTTGCTGCGATCGAGTATGCTGTCGATAACGGTGCCGACGTAATTAATCTTAGTCTTGGTGGCAGCGCCGATGACCCGGCCCTCGAAGCTGCCATCGACTTCGCAGCCAGCCAAAACGTTGTCGTTGTCGCCGCTTCTGGTAACTGTGCTTCGCTAGCCTATGATTTTTGCAATCAACTAGAAGCACCGGGTTATCTAACATACCCGGCAAAGTACGACAATCTAATCGCCGTCGGGGCAGTTAACTCTGCGGGAGTTAGAGCATCTTTTAGTAGTTACGGGCCAGAGCTAGATTTAGTTGCGCCAGGATCGGGCATAACTACTAGCACCAGCTGGAGTTTAGCCAACCAAACCAGTCTGTACTCGGGGGCGATAAGTGGCACTTCTTTTTCTAGTCCAGTGGCTGCAGGAGCGATAAGCTTACTGAAAGGCTATCAACCGAATTTAAACCTAGAAGACATCCGCTATTTGTTGACTTCGACAGCTAGCCGAGCCGGCAACTTTAGCCCCGACTATGGCTACGGACAAATCGATATCTTAGCTGCATTAGAGTTGCTAAATACCGATCTCGCCGACACTTTGGGGCGTAGTAGCCGAGCTCTACAGATTAGCAGCGTCGCAGGCGAGAATCCAGCCAGCCCTCTAGCCAGCAGCCAGACCACCCATTTTATAATCACTGCAAATCCAGGCGATCAGGTTAGTGTGACTGCCCGCAACCTCAATACAAATGCCAAAAAGACATTTTCCGCAATAAAAGTCGACGAAACCGGCGAATACCAATACAGCTGGGATACTTCGTTTCTAGGTGTAGGTGTATGGCGGCTAACTCCAAGTAGTCTATCTAGTTCTGGTAGTTCCGAAACGATTTATATAAATTAGTCAGTCAAACCCTAGCTCTGTATAATTTAGCCATGCTAATTGCTTACGACAAACGACCAGGTTCGCCAGCCACAAAACTACCTAAGGTAAAAAAGGGAAGTTGGGTTAGAATCGTTAGCCAATCAATCGACGAAGTCGAAAGTTATGCCAAACAGCTTAAGCTAGACGAAGATGCGCTGATAGATGGTATCGACTTGTATGAATCACCACGTATTGAACATTACGATGGTGCCACCTACCTGTACGTTAGGTACTGCGAACCAAGCGGCAACCTCACTAGTACCGAGCCATTACTGATAATTGTCAGTAAAGATAACCTAGTTACAGTTGCGCGAAAAGCAGTTAATGCAGTCGAGGAGATGCTCAAAAGCGACGACACATATACGGCTAATAAATCTTTATTTGTCCTACAATTACTGACACGCATTAACCGCGGCTATCGCAACTATATCAATGGTGTAACTCGCCAGATATTTGCAACCAGAAACCGGCTAGAGAAAAAAATTATCAGTAATGACGACGTCTTGGGTTTTATCGATACAGAAGAAGACCTGAACGAATTCTTGGCAGCTTTAATGCCCTACGGACTCGTCTTAAAAGCCATGGCGACAGGTCGCTTATTCAACCTCAGCGAAGAAGACCACGATTTACTCGAAGATCTCGAGTTATCAACCAACGAGTTAATAGAGCTTTCAAAAAGTCGCCTAAAAACTATGCAAAATATTCGCGAAGCATATACCACGATTGCCACAAACAACTTAAACAAAATCTTCAAACGCCTCACAAGTATCACAATTTTTCTTATGGTGCCGACAATCATCAGTGGTATTTATGGCATGAATGTGCACTTACCATTATCTGGACATGCCAACGCGTTCTGGCTAATCTCGATCAGTACACTCCTAATGATTGTGCTCATCGTGATGTTCTTCAAAAAGCAACGCTGGCTCTAAATAATCAGCATCGCGTCACCAAAAGAATAGAATCGATATTGTTTCTTTAGGGCATGTTGGTATATCCGCAGGAGCTCGTTTGCCGAGCCAACAAATGCTTCGACAAGTAATAGCAGGGAGGTACCCGGCAAATGAAAGTTGGTAATAAGCGAATCAACATTCATAAATTCGTAACCTGGTTTAATGAATATATTTGTCTTACCGCTAAAGCCTTGGCCCGAGACCGGCTGGCGATTGGGCAAGGACTCTAGGGTGCGCAAGCTTGTCGTACCAACCGCAGTAATATGCTTTGCGCCGGTAATTATGTGGCTGTTTTCGGCAGAAACTTCAAAAGATTCCGCGTGTAAAGCCCCAGCTTTATACTGAACTTCTGTCAATGGGGCAAAGGTGCCCAAACCCACCTTCAGGTCTACTTCTGCATAGGCGTGGCTGTTGCGAATTTTGGCAAGAAGTTTATCTGTAAAATGTAGACCGGCAGTCGGTGCGGCCTTACTACCTAGCTGCTTAGCGTAGACCGTTTGATACTCGGCTTCAAGTGAATCATTCTGGGCAATATAGGGTGGTAGAGGCACATGTTCGTATTGTTTTAGCATGGGGCTGTCGTGATCTAGATTAAACTCCAGCGTTCGGTGGCCATCGTCATTTATGGCTGTAACGGTAGCCTCGATACCGTCGGCCAAAACAAGTTTTTTACCAAGTTTAAACTTACGCCCAGGCTTGACCATCGCCACAATTCGGCGGTTGTCGAGTTTTTCGAGCACGAATATTTCGACATCATTTATTTCCGAACTGTTTGGGCTCGATGCAGTTCCGTCAAAGGACCGCGAATTATTAGTAAGCCGTACATTTGGTACGGCGCCGCGTGACTCGCAAGGTCCTGAGGCGGAAATACCCGAGAAGTCAGCAGTGCTACTAGCTCTGCTCGTAGGCAAGCTGACTAGCGCAGACTGTTTGGGGAATAGCCAGCGACACTGTTCCACTTTAGAGTTATTAACCACCAAAGTTGTTTCGGGAACTAAATATTTATCTAAATTATAGAAGTAATCGTCGGTTATCGTTTTATCGGCACGCCTATAAACCAACAACTTGGCAGAATCGCGTGGGCTAACAGGTTGCTGAGCAATCAGTGCTGGAGGCACTTCGAACTCGATGCCATATCGATGAGTCATGCAGCGTCCGGATACACACTAACCTGATTGCGCCCCGATTGCTTAGCTTGATAAAGGGCTATATCAGCGGCAATAATCGCAGGGTCTGCAAAACTGTCCTCGATCGCTGTCCCTACGCCAATACTTACGGTTACTTTTATAGTTTTATTATTATGCTGAATTTTAGTTGATTCGATAATTTGACGCACTGCTTCGGCTTTGTTTGCTACATCGTCTGCACTCGCACCAAGCATAGCCACTATAAACTCTTCACCGCCGAACCGTCCAACTACATCATAATCTCGCATGTTCGCTTTTATGATTTCTACTACCTTTATTAACACATGATCACCTGTGTGATGGCCATATGTATCATTAATTTTTTTAAAATGGTCTAGATCGATCATTACAGCGAATATTTGGCCACCAACCCCAAGCTCTCTGGACATCTCGAACATCAAACTTAGGTGCCTAGCCCAGCCTTCACGATTCCAGGCACCAGTTAATGGGTCACTGTACGCTTTTATCGATAATTCGGCATTGTTCTCTCGAAGTCTTGAGTTCTCGAGATAAGACTTTTTGAGTTCTATTTCTAGCTCGACAATTCTCTGTCGTAACTTATCGGCAAGCTTTTCGTTGATTTTTCGACTCATAATATACTAAACAATAATAACACGTTGTAGTCGATATAAATATCTGTTAGACGAACACTATTCAGATTATCGCGCTCAATTATTTAGGTTGATTGTCTAGGCTGTGCCAAAGCGTTAGGCTGGCAACTGTCCGGTAGGGGCTGAGCCGCTCTAAATTGGCAACTATCTTGTCTGCATCTGCCTTGCGGTCTAGCTGGTAGAGCTGAGCAGCAGCTGTCATCAATCCCAAATCGCCAGCGCTAAATACATCTGGCCGACCCATGGCAAAAATCAGAAACATCTCGGCACTCCAAGTGCCAATACCCTTGAGCTTGGTTAGCTCGGCGATCACTAGATTGTCGTCCATTTTGCCAAGACTAGTTAGGTCTACAGCTCGATTATCTAAGCTTTCAATCAAAGCACGAATATAGCCAATTTTCTGATAGCTAAGCCCAGCTGCGCGTAAACTGTCGTCATCTACTCGAGAAAAGTCTTCTGTAGCTAAAGGTTTAGACGTATCTGTACCAAGGCTAGCCAAAGTCCGCTGCCAAATGGTTGCGGCTGCCTTAACCGACAACTGCTGCCCAACAATTGTTCGGCACAATCGTTCAAAATACAGATCTGGCGCAATCACTTCTGGCTCTCGCGTAGTGTCTCGGTGTATCAACACCAGTTCGTGCATGCGCGGATCGACTTTGGCAAAATGGGCTAGGGCAGCGTCTATCATTATGGTAGCTTAGCGTGTTTTATCGAATATCTGCAACCACTAATCAGAATCGAAAGCTATTACATGTATAATTATGTCGTGTCAGAGGTTAAGTTAAACCAAGCTCAAGCCGAAGCGGTCGATTATATTTACGGCCCGCTATTGGTTTTGGCCGGACCAGGGACTGGCAAAACCCAGCTACTCAGCGCTCGGGTGGCCAACATCTTGCAGCAAACAGATACCGACGCCCGCAACATCTTGTGCCTTACTTTTACCGAATCCGGTGCAAGCAATATGCGCCAGCGGTTGCGCAGCCTAATAGGCGACGCCGCTTACAACGTCACCATTAGTACTTATCACAGTTTTGGTAGCGACATTATCAAAAACTACGCCGAACATTTTCAGTCAATTGCTGTTGAGCGTAGCGACGACATTCGCATGGAGCGGCCAATCGACGAGCTCAGCCAGATTCAAATCGTCGAAAAAATCGTGGCCAAGCTGCCTTTCGATAGCTTGCTGCTTGGTGCCCGCTACTATGTCAAAAGCCTTGTCGATACCATCAGCGACCTCAAACAATATATGATCACACCAGACGATCTGCGTGCACTAGCCAATAGTAATCTCACCCAGATCGAGGCAGCCCAAGACATCATCGATAGTGCAGTCAATGCCAAAGGCGGCATGTCACGCAAAAAGGCCGAGCTATTCGGGCAATATGCCGAACTCCGCGATGGTTTGTCGGAGCTTAGCGGCAGTTTGGTCGAGCTAGCCGCCAGCGAACTCGACCAAGCCTATCAACAGGCCGAAGCCGCAAATTCTAGCAAGCCACTTACAAGTTGGAAAAACGACTGGCTCCACAAAGACGACCAAGATGACTTCTGTCTAACCGAACGCTTGCGTAGTCAAAAAATGCTCGAGCTAGCCAATATCTACCAAGACTACCAAGAGGCACTCAAACAATCGGCTAGCTACGACTTCGACGATATGATCCTGCGCGCCATCGAAGGGCTCAAATCTAACCCCGAGCTCCGCTACAACTTGCAGGAACGCTACCAATTTATCTTGCTCGACGAGTTCCAAGACACCAACCCGTCGCAATTCGACCTAGTCAAGCGCATCGCCGATCACCCAGTGCACGAAGGCCGGCCAAACATCATGGCTGTCGGCGACGACGACCAAGCTATTTTTGCATTCCAGGGTGCCCATGTTGGCAACATGAAAGATTTTTTCGAAACTTTTGTAGACGTAAAGGTAATCAACCTCACCGAAAATTATCGCTCACATGCCGATATTTTGCATGTGGCTCATAACATATCCGAACAGATCGAAGATCGTTTGCATCGTCAGTTTGCAGACATCTCCAAGGTTCTCGAGGCTAGGGCAGAGGGCTTGCCAAAAACTGCCCAAGTTGGCCGCCACGAGTTTGCCGCCTCGGCCAGCGAATACGCATGGGTTGCAAACCAGATCGATTCGTTAATCAAGCAAGGTACTCGGCCCGACCAAATCGCCGTACTTGCCCCAAAGCACAAGATTCTCGAAGGCATGGTGCCATTCTTAAAACAGCGCGAGGTGCCGATTACCTACGACAAACGCGAAAACATCTTGCAAACCGAGATTGTCAGTGGTCTGCGTTTGGCAGCCCAGCTGGTTCAGGCGCTTATCAATCAAGATGCAACCCTAGTAAATCACTATATGCCGCTAGTGCTTAGCTTGCCTTATTGGCAGATTCCAGCCCGCGACATTTGGCAAGTCAATTGGCAGTATGCCAAGCGCAAAGAGGTTAGATCTTGGCCCGAAATCGCCGCCGAAAATCCTGTGCTAGAGTCGGCAATCATGTTCTATCAGGTGCTTAGCACCTACGCTGTTAGCGCACCACTCGAGCTAACTCTAGACCAGCTAGCCGGCACAAGCCCAGTGGTTATCGATGGTCAAGAACACTTTGCACCACTCAAAGCTTATTATTTTTCCAGCCAGGAGCGCAGTCTCGACGCCCTTAAATATTACGAATCCATCGCGCACCTTAGCGTTATTCGGGCCAAACTGCGTGAGCACCAGGTCAGCACCGACAAGCTACTCAATCTGCAAGATTTTCTAGACTTTTTTGATATGTACGAAGCCGCCGAGGCCAGCCTAACCAACACCCACCCGATCGCCCAAGCCGCCAACTCGGTGCAGTTAATGACTGTTTACAGCGCCAAAGGCTTAGAGTTCGAACATGTCTTTATATTGCAGGCTCACGACGATGTCTGGGGCAGTGCCAGCCAAAGCAACAATAAACTAGCCTTACCGCCCAACCTTAAACAAATTCGCTACAGCGGCTCGTCCGACGACGAGCGCCGCCGGTTGTTCTTTGTGGCTATCACTCGCGCCAAACAAGGCCTTTACATTACTTCGCACGCTACCAAAGATAACGGCAAAGCCACCAGCCCACTCAAGTATTTGGCCGAAGCCGATGGTGTATCTAGTTATTTGCCGGCCAGTGCGCAGCAGATCCAAACTACAGAAGTATCGGCCGACCAGCTCGCTGTCGACATCGAAACTCTCTGGCAAGCCGGCCAAGTACACTTGCCAGCCGATTTTAAAAGCTTGCTGGCAGATCGGCTCAAAAAATACCAAATGAGCCCAACCCATCTCAACTCGTTTATCAATCTCGAGTATTCCGGCCCAGAGGCCTTTTTGGTGCAAACTTTACTGCGCTTTCCGCAGGCGCCAAGCGCCAGTGGCGAGTTTGGTACAGCTATCCATAACACCCTCGAGTGGTATGCCAACCAAGTCGCGGCCAAGCAATCTCCAAGTCAGCAACAAGTCGCCGATCACTACCAGCGCGAGCTCAATCGCCGCTACCTAAGCCAAGCCGACAAGCAGCGGGCTCTTGGCAAAGGCCAAGCCGCACTCAAAAAGTATCTAAGCGCCAGGCATGACATGTTCAAAAAGTCGGCCAAAGCCGAGGTTAACTTTTATGCCGAAGGCGTGCACCTGGGCGAAGCCCATTTAAGCGGCAAGATCGACCGACTAGAAGTCGACGAAGCCAACAAAACGGTTAGAATTGCCGATTTTAAAACCGGCAAACCGCTCAAAAAGTGGGGGACTGATATCAAATCTATAACCTACAAGCAGCAGCTGTACATGTACAAGTTGCTTATCGAAGGTAGTGCAAGTTGGCGTGGCTATAGGGTCGAGTCGGCTCGGCTCGAATTTGTCGAGCCAGCAGGCAATGCCGATGGCAATATCTTACAAGCTCTCGAACTAGCCTTCGACCCAAAAGAAGAAGCTCAAATCAAGCAGCTCATCCAGGCCGTCTGGCAAAAGATAGTCAATTTAGACCTGCCAGATATCTCGGGCTACGACCAATCAGCCACCGGCAGCCAAAAATTCATCCACGACCTACTGGCCTAGTTTATATAATCGAATATATAAACTACCTAAATGGAAAACAGATCAAAACAGAGTAGAAAACCTGTACAGGGGTAGGTTTTAGGCGATGCTCGCCAGACTTCTTGTTACTTTTTGCTACAGGTCAAAATGTAACCAAAAAACCCGCTCCCATAAACTAACAGGTCCTTGGGTTAAAATTAACTAAAATTAGATAAGCACTGCGGAACGCAGATGCGGTCTTGAACAGTTTGTTCTTCGACTGGTCCTCGGTCTTATCTCTTTTAGTTACCCTTTTCCCAAAGATGTTAGTTTACGATGGAGATATCCCGGGCCCCTAAGATGGAAAAATCCCCCAAACAGGGTAGAATAGAGTTATTGTGAGTGATTTAAAAAAGCTACAAGATAGAGTGATTGCTTTCAGGGACGCTCGCGACTGGAAACAATTTCATAACCCCAAAGATCTGGCGATGTCACTAGTGCTCGAAGCCGCGGAGGTGCTAGAGCACTTTCAGTGGAAGAGCCCAGAAGAAATTGAAAAACACGTGCGTGATAACAAAGCCGACATAGGCGAAGAGCTGGCCGACACCTTGTATTGGATACTACTCATGGCCCACGACCTAAACATCGACATCGTCGAGGTGTTCGAAGCCAAGATGCAAAAAAACGAAGCCAAATATTCCGTCGAAAAAGCCAAAGGCAACCATAAAAAATACACGGAGCTAGCTGAAGAATGATACTTTACCAATCTACAGTTAAAGAATTTTGTGAAACTGTAGATTCGGGTAAAATTCTTCAGTCAATTGAAAGTACATTTCGAACAAAACTTGGCAGAAACATACCACCAGCAGAACGAAGTGCATACATCAACTCTTTGCCACAAATGGAGCGAGTCGTCAGGCGCTCAGGCATTGCTGATGACTGCGGCGTGTTGATCGAATACGTGATTCCTCTTACATCAAATCGTATAGATTTTATCGTCGCCGGCCAGGATGAACACGGTAATAACAACTTCATAATTGTAGAACTTAAACAATGGCAAAAAGCTGAGGTTGCATACGGTGAAGGTGTCGTAAGCACGTTCGTTGGTGGCAATACGCGAGAAACAACCCATCCGAGCTACCAGGCAACATCTTATAGGCAGTTTATGTTTGATTTTAACGAAAATATTTCTCAAGGAACTATCTCAGCGTACTCTTGCGCTTATTTACATAACTACGAGCAAAAAGATCCAGAGCCACTTCTTGCGGAAATATACTTAGATGTAATCGAACAATCACCCATATACTTCAGAGACGACCAGGAGAAATTAGAAAGCTTTTTAGCCAAATTTGTAAAATACGGCAAAGGCACAGAAATTTTATATCAAATAGAGTCTGGCAAAGTTAAGCCAAGCAAAAAATTAATTGATCACGTCTCTGGGTTATTTGAAGGAAACCAAGAATTTGTTCTACTAGACGAGCAAAAAGTTGCTTTTGAAAAAGCTCGTTCAGTAGCAAGAAATACGTCAACTAAGTCAGTGGTAATTATAAAAGGCGGACCAGGTACTGGTAAGTCAGTTATATCCGTGAATTTACTCGGTCAATTGCTCATAGACCAGCTCAACGCGGTATTTGTAGCACCAAACGCTTCGTTTCGTGATGTGATGGTCAAAAGATTAGCAAAAGAGCATTCAAAAGTAAGGGTAAAGAATCTATTTAAAGGCTCAGCTGGATTTGTTGATGCCGACCCGAACACGTTTGATGCACTTATTATTGACGAGGCACATCGACTGAAAAGAAAAGGTGCGTTTATGTACAGGGGCATAAACCAGGTTGAAGACGTTATTCGGGCTGGCAAGACATCGATCTTTTTCATTGACGACGATCAAGCCATCCGACCAGATGATATTGGCTCAGTAAAAGAGCTGAAAAGACTTGCCGATGAATATGACGCAGAAATACATGAGATAGAATTAACGGCACAGTTCCGCTGCTCAGGAGCAGAAGGCTATATCAACTGGCTCAACCATGTTTTTCAGCTCAAAGAAACGGCTAACTACGACGGCTGGGAAGATGGTGATTTTGAGTTCAAAGTTTTTGATGACCCAAATGAGATGCGGAGGGCAATAAAGGCCAAGCATGATGCAGGCTTCAAAGCACGAGTGCTAGCAGGCTATGCCTGGAAATGGACGAGCGCTAGAGAAGGCAACCCCGACGCCGAAGTAGAAGACGTATCAATACCTGAATTTGATTTCAGCATGCCTTGGAACTCAAGGAAAGTTGGCACCACCTGGGCAGAAGATGACGAAGGCATTCATCAGGTAGGGTGTATACACACCTCTCAAGGTCTAGAATTCGACTATGTAGGTGTAATTATTGGCAATGATTTGCAGTACGATCCAGAAACTATGACGTTCGTAACTAGTCACGAAAATTACAAAGATGGTGAAGGCAAAAAAGGCCTAAAGGACGATCCAAAAGAACTAAATCGCCTCGTTCGCAACATCTATAAAGTTCTTATGACTAGAGGGATGAAGGGTTGTTATGTATACACTACTAGTCCTTCTTTGAAGAATTATCTTAACAAAAAGGGCAATTCCTAAATGAGTGTATACATAAAAAAAGTAAAAATTAGTAACTATCGTTCTATAAAGAATGAAGAATTCGACCTAGCAGTTCCCAATGGACAACATGGCAGTGGGCTCACAATAGTGGTCGGACCGAATAATGTGGGTAAATCTAATGCATGTCGTGCTATAGATGCACTATTCAATAAATTTTCAGGGGATGACAAAACTCATGGGACGGATGACACTACATCAATTGAAGTCGAATTTATTTCTTCTGATTTTGAAAAATCGATCGAGACCTATGTAACAGAAAACAAACAGGCTGCGTACAAAAGTGCAGTGCTAGATGGGTCTATGCATGCTAAGAGGTCTGATGAAGAGAGCATTAGTAAAATATTTCTAAAACAATCTGATGGAACCTATAAGAATAGTTCAGGCATTGATGCGCCTTTCGGATCGTGGATGAAAATGAGAACTATAGACCCTGAATACACAACAGATGAAGCAACAAAATATGGCACCACATCTATTTTAGGTGACTTGCTCGGAAAAATTTTTAAAGAAATAGAAGAAGAAAAGCGATATGACGACCTAAAGGATGCGTTTAAAGATCTTTTCGAAGATAACTCTATATTTGAGAAGAAGAGCAAGGATGTATCCGAGAAAGTATCGGGTTATATTAAAGAATTTTATGGTGAAGTTGGAATAAATTTTGTACCTGAAAGACCAGACCTGAATGCACTCACAAAAAATGTTAAGACAATCGTCAAAGACGGGAGCCACGATTCAGAAATCAATACAAAAGGATCCGGTTTACAGCGCGCCGTGATAATAGCATTGATACAGGCTTATGCGGCATCTTTCGAAAAATCAGAACACAAAAAGCCATTTTACCTTACGATAGATGAGCCAGAACTCTCCTTAAGCGCCCAGGGACAAAAAAAGCTTTTAAATGCTCTGCGTGTAATTACCCAAAGAGAACAAATAATATTAGTCACCCATTCACCTTACTTTGCAAACTGGACTGATTTAGTAAATGGAGCAAAGATTGGGAGAGCAACATTTAGTAAAAAAGAGGGAACAAAATTACACTGGCTCGACTCAACTTCTAAATATAGCGAGTTAATCGATAATTCAGAGAAGGAATGGCAAAAACCTTTTATACTTGATGAAGCTACGAAAGAAATTTTATTCTCCAACAGCGTACTTATGCTAGAAGGTCAAGAAGACGTGGGCTTAGTAAGAAAATGGGCCAATGAATGTGACAAACTACTACCTTACGATGTATTTGGGTATGGAGTTCAGGGTTATGTAAATTTCAGACCATATCTACAAATGGCGCAAGATACTGGCCTTGAAAAAGTAGCAGCAATTTACGATTACGGTGAGGCAGAATCAAAATGTATGGAAAAAGATTCTGAAGATTTTAGCTCATTTAAGCTCTTGCAGTTAAAGGCAAATGATATCCGAGACAAATACCGTCCGTGCGGGAATTGTGAAATGTGCGCAATAGATGTAAAAAAGTGCAAAAACAAAATACAATTCAAGACGGGATGCTTTGACGAGCACGGCAATAAGAAAGAAGCGTCAGAGGAATTCAAGAACTTTGTATTGATAATGGATCAGGTTGATGAGTACTTTGGAGGTTCAGATGAATGAAATAATTTGTCCGCACTGCAAAAAAGCTTTCAAAATCGATGAAGCAGGCTATGCTGATATCTTAAAGCAGGTTCGCAACACCGAGTTTGATAAAGAATTACATGATCGCCTAGCTGCAGCAGAAAAGGACAAGCAAAGCGCAATCGAATTAGCAGAAGAGAAAGTTAAAAATCAGCTCCAGGAAGATCTAGCCGACAAAAACACCGAGATTTCTAAACTGTTACAAAAACTAGAAACGATCGAATCCGAAAAAGACAGCGCGGTAAAACTTGCCGAAGAATCTACAAAAAACATCTTACAAGCTGAAGCTGCTAAAAAAGATGCAGAAATAGCAGATTTACAACATAAACTCGAAGCGAAAGATACCGAAAAACAACTAGCTGTCACAGAAGCGCTAAATAAGATAGAGAAGGAGCGAGACGAGCTAAAATCTCAACTTCGTGAAAAAGAAGATCAAGTTAAGCTAGTCGAATCGCAAACAAAAATATCACTGCAGCAAGATATTGCCAAAAAAGAAACTGAGATTGCTGAACTGCGTGCAGAAAAGGCTGCATCGCTACTAAAACTCAAAGTAGAAAAAGACGCTGAGATTGCTGACCTTAAGGCATTAATAGAATCGTCCGAAACTAAGAACAAATTAGCACTGACTGAAGCGGTCAATAAACTAGAAAAAGAACGAGATGAACTCACAAATAAGCTCGAAAGCAAGGACACTGAACAGAAGCTACTAGAATCATCACTTAAAGACAAATATGAAACGCAGCTGAAGGATCGTGAGGATACTATCGAGCGGCTGAAAGATATGAAAGCAAAGTTATCAGTAAAGCTTGTTGGTGAAACACTAGAGCAACATTGCCAAAATGAGTTCAACGCCGTCCGTGCCGGTCAATTTCCATATGCTTACTTCGAAAAAGATAACGAAGCCATCAAAGAAGAAGATGAGACCAAAGGGACCAAAGGGGACTATATTTACCGCGACTACGATTCACCCAATGGAACCGAGATTATTTCAATAATGTTTGAAATGAAAGACGAACAAGATGTATCTGCAAACAAACGAACAGTAGATAGCCATCTAGAAAAGCTAGACAAAGATCGCAAGAAAAAAGGCTTAGAGTACGCGGTACTTGTTACTTTGCTTGAAGCAGATAATGATCTATACAACAGGGGAATTGTAGATCTGTCGTATAAATATGAAAAGATGTATGTTATTCGACCACAATTTTTCCTCCCACTGGTGTCGATGCTTAAAAGCGCAAACATCAAATCGGTCGATGCAAAACGACAGTTACTTGCAATTCAGGAACAAAATATCGACATCACTAACTTTGAAGAAAATATGGAAGCATTCAAACTTGCCTTTGGTAAAAACTACGAACTAGCCGGACGAAGATTTACTGAGGCAATTGATGGTATCGATAAAACTATCAAGCAACTGGAGAAAACTAAAGCTGCGTTGTTATCTAGTGAGAATAACTTGCGTCTTGCCAACGATAAAGCACAAGACCTTACAATCAAAAAGCTTACACGAGGTAATCCTACAATGCAGCAAAAATTCAACGAGCTTGATAAAAATTAGTAGGTGTCGACTTTTGCGGATTTTTGGAGGTTGTGGCGGGCGCAGAGGAGCTGGATGTTTTCTTCTTTCAGGCTAGTGCCACCTTTTGAGTAGGGCAGTATGTGGTCAAAATGCAGATTATCTTTGGCGCCACACTGTGTACACATTCCTTTGTCACGCTTAAATACAGCTAGCTTGATCTTGCCAGGAATTTGACGCGTTTGTTCGAGGTCGATGACTTTTTTGGCACGATGTTTTTCTGCCTCTTCGAGTTTTTGCTCGGTGACGGTGAATACAAATTCAAATACTTTTCTGCGTCCACGTTCGATGAAAGAATAATCACGTATCTCAAACAAACCACGGTAAGTCCATATGCCCATTTGTAACTTTTCATACACTTTTACGAGAGGGTAGTCACCGGTTTTCTTTGCCCGGTCTATTGCGTGGCAAAACATACCATTTTGAGTGAGTGTGCCGCTAGGGTTAGCTGAAGGCTGATCGTACTCTTTTAACTTATCACCCGGCACATCATGGCCCTCATAGTAGATAGTAAGACCATCGCCAGATATTCTGTCTGCATACGGCGCATTCGGCTTGACCGACATTAACACTACAGAATAGCCTGGTCGCAATTCAAAATTCATACCTCTCTGAAGCTGTTCTTGCTCTTCTTCATTGCACAGATCACGGTAAGAAATAATCTGATTAACTACAAAACTCATGAAGGCAGCATAACAGTATTTATAATTAATATGAATGGTACGTATATTTTTTATGGCTAAATAGTTTATTGAATGTAGTTCAGATTATATAATCGATTATATAATCTGAACGTTAAGGAGGGGCAAGATGGGCGATAAGAAATCTAGTGAAGTAAACATTCGCAAACTGCAAAAAACTGGTAAAGATGGCGAGAGCTATATGCTGACGTTGCCGAAAGCTTTTGTAAAAAAGCTGGGCTGGAAAGAGCACCAAAAAGTTGTTGTCGAACTCAAGGGTAGCCACCTAGTGATCACCGACTGGGTAGAATAACATTTAGACCATTAAAGTATAATGGTGTAGTGGTGTTTCGTAAGAAAAAGACTAATACCGATCAGTTGCACATGGCTTTTCATGTTGGCGATACCATGGCGTATGAATACATCCCGGCCGAAGTTTCTGCCACTTACATAGATTTTTTACGTTACGTAAGGTGGATTTTGACTAAACTGCACAAGCCCCACTACTACTACTGGCAATATCGGCACTTGTACGATATACAAACACGCAAGCAAGAAGACCTAAGATTTATTATGCATGTCTGGCAAGATCACCAAGGCAAGCCCACCAACCGCATGGAAAAATGGCACTATTATAAAGCCATGAGACTCTACGGAAGTGAGGTCGAGGCTTTTGTGTTGCCCAAGCTAAGATGCGAAGGCAAGGGCCAAGCGATAACCCACGAATATGCCCTAGCATACTATAAGCGCTGGCTATACAAAGACGCCGACCCCGAGCTAAAGTGCTTTTACCACGGTGTAGAGATCGACGAAATTGTCGAACTGATTGACCGAATGATTGCTCGCACCAAACAAAGCAAAAAACGCCGCGCCTCTCGCCGACTTTACCTCAATAAGCAGCTTGCCAAAAAGCAATCTGGCAAGCCCTAACAGAACCCAACAACCCGGTCTTTTGCCTTTTATGCTCGTTTATTGTAATATATTCTAAATGTCACATATACGTAGTGGTTTATCTAGGTCGTTAAGCGAGTCTCAGGCTCGTCTATCTGCGGACGACCCCAGACAGGCTTATGGATACAGCCATGGGTACCCAAAAATGCCAGTTGAGGCTATGGACATAAACGCCGAAACTTTGAGCCAAAGTTTTGAAAACTTGAACAGATTATCTGGCGACGAACTATATACAGCAGCCAGACAACTTGCTCAAGAACTGGCTAGCAAATTTGCTCTGGTAGATGGCGGAGAATATGAGGTTGACGCCAAACAACTACTTGAAAGCCTTCGTGGTTGTATCGATTTTCCGGACATGCACGATAGGCACGCCAATGGCTTGTTGAATAATCTTGATAGATTTATGGGTGCCATTTGGAGAACAACACACGCTTACGAACAAAGGATCACTCACGAGCGTGGGGGATTCAGCTATATTGACTACGCACTATGGGAAATCGAGTTAGCCCAGTTACCAGATTATGTTGCTGCAAGCCTGGAGGCAGATGACCTCGACTATTATGTTGAAGGGGTTTTAAAAGCACTTGGGCAAGGTGAATACCTAGATGACTCGATAATTGAGCAGGCTGAGGCATGCTTACTCCGAGTTAGTCAGCTCAGGCAATCCAGCCCAAGAGAACTCAGGCGCTCGTTTATTAACGTAAAGTTTGTTGAAGAAGCCGAATTTGATCGAACCATTGCAGATTATAAAAGAAAATCTCGGACCTTAAGTGAATGGTCGGAGCTTCGCCAGTCTAGATCAGAACAATACGAAACAGCCGCCAGGTTTGCAGGTAGAAAATACGCCAACTTGTTGATTCTGCGTGATGGGCTTGATTATTTCCACCAACATCTACCCGAGCTCGACGTAGCTGAGTGTTTTGTGCCAATTTTTACTGGTTTTGGCGCCGAGCACTATGATACATGGCTACAGACTGGAGTTGTTCCTGCAGAACTGGTTGAAGCTATCGAGAACTGGATTGCAAATAACCCGAGTGGAGATGGTTATATCTTGCGGAGCAGCGGAATAAACACCGAAGACGGTGAGCATATGGCGCCTGGGATCTTTGAAAGCACAATCCTCGGCAGCACTAACCGAGATGCAATCATTGCTGCGATAGAGTTGGTTTATAGCTCGGCAATATCTGATCGTGCAAGCGCCTTTTTAACCGAAACTAACCAGGCCCAAGAACGCATGGGCTTAGTACTCCAGCATCTTGTTATGCCTCCCGATTATACAAAACGCATGACAATCGACACAGTTAAACTACACAACCCAGCACTCGCGCAGGCGAGGATAGACGAAATCGACTCTTCAGATGCTCAAAACATTCGGGTTACGAAGACTACGTTAATCGACCTCAATCGAAAAGGTATGGTGTCGGAGTTTGGGTCAAGCCAATATTCGCACGATCCTGCTGCTTTGCGCTTTCATATCCCACCAGACATACGCAAGATACCTGTTTTGGCCTCTCACCAAGCAGCACAAGTGGCAGTGCTTTGTGAAAAGATTATGGGTTGCCCAGTCCAAATTGAAACCGTCGAAGACTATCTAGAAGACCGTGACGTAATCGCCATAGTCCAAGCCAGGGCTCTGCCAACTAATTGGTTAGAACAACGCGGCTTCGACGGATTCCCAGAAGCAGACCAAAAACCAAGCTTTATTGGTCGAGCCTCGGGTTTTGCGAATGGGCTAAACGTAAGGGTATTTGACAACCTATACTTATTTGAAGCAGTCCAACAAATAGAAAAAACTGGCGAAGCTGCGATGGTATCATTTAGAGATTCTTTTGGACAACATGGTGCCGATGAGTACTTGCTAGGTAATATTGGCCGCTTAGACTCGAGCCAGAGGGAGTTGCTTGTTGTTCATATCGAGCGCCCTCCTCATAAAGTTGAGAATGACCTATTTGCTTCGGGTTATGGCCACCTAGAAACTCTATTTGGAGTTCTAGGTATAAAGCTCGTGATAACCGACCCGGAAGGCAATAACTACGGGCAAATAGACAAACAATCAAGATACAAAGTATTTATGGATGGGTCTAGGGCCCAACTATATCGGCTTTAGAATTATCGCCTGCCCAAGTCGGTATGTTATCTGCAAAATGCAAGCTTATGCAATATTCGGCATCGTGCTCAGCAATGTGTTCAGCGACTTGTTTTGACCTGGCCGGATCGTACCCATTTTGTTCAAAAAATACGTTAACTAATAGACAAGAAAATTTATAGACTTTTCTAATCACGTGCCCGATTTGTTCGTAGTATTCTTCTTCGCTGCTATAGCTACCAGTTTCACATATTTCGAAAGCTCTTCTTGCATATTCAATAACTACCGGGATCTGCTCTGAGTTTAACGCTAAGGGCTTTCTTTTGCGTACTACAGAAAGATCATCTATTTCATGAGTGGAGAAATGTGTTAGATAGTACTTAAATATCGCAGTCTCTACTGGGTTAAGATCAACGCCGGCAATTGCATCGATATAGGCTGACGTAAAATAACGACATGCAGCTTCGATTGCTGCACGGACATATACGGGAGCATCTTTGTAATTATTTGGCCCGTTTAGAAACATAAAGATAGATTCAGTTAGTCCGTTCAAAAGCATTCTGAAATCGTTGGAAAATAGTTCCGGCTTTACATCGTCGCTGTCTTCTGGGAAGACGCTTGGCAGTAGCAACGAGTCTAAATCGACGATTTCGCCAGCTAAGGTTAGGTTGCCTTTATTGAGATACTTATGCGCACCACCTAGTCGCCTCAGCCTGCCAAGATTAAGTCCAAGTATTTTTGGCAGAGTACTAAGTAAATAATTCTCGGTACCGTAGTGTCCTTTTGCCCTAGACATAACTTCTGCAAGCTCTGGGTCGTTTTCGGCACGCTTGTCGAGTTGTTTTAAGATGTCTTCTACCAATACATCTAGTTCGCCACGCTCGTACCTAAACAGCTGGAGTTCTGAAAGGCGTCGATTTGTAATCATCCCACGGTACATAACACCAAACTGCATTTCGGTTAGCTTTTGGCCAATATCACCAACTACACCAACGGGCATTGGTAACTCTGATGCGATTGCTCCATTCACCCGAGCACAACAAGCTAAGTAATCATGTATGCACTCCCTGAATGCTTGCAGGCCCATATCTTTATGGTACAGCTCGTGTTTAATCCGCTTTGGACGGGCAGCCAAAATTGGCCACTCAGTCAGAACTCCAGATCCACGCAAAGCTTTGCTAACTTTGATTACACGCGGGAATACACTAGCATCTAGCATGCCGTGCACTCTTACGCCGTTTGGTTCGTTGCGCGAAACACTAATAAGAGGCGAAGAAGAACAAGCACCCTTAATGGTTAGGTCGGGATATTCGCCGCCAAACTCGTCTACTGGTGTAACTCCTGTAAAGATATTATGCTCGAGGTCTACGACAGTCCGCCCATGAACAGCACTTTGGCTTAAAAATGCCTTTAAGGCTTCGTTGCCAAATTGAGCCACGACTTCGGGGTCTACAATAGCCTCGAGTGCACGCGGATCGACAAATCTGTCACGTTTGACAGATGGGGAAGTATAAATATCCATATATACTTATTATATACTAACTTTGCTTGTTTTGCTAGCTCTGGTTTGTGTATATTTTCAGATGCTAACTACTGTTATAGTAGTTTATGGTATGATTAAACTATGATTGACCTAGAATTTCGTGGAGATACTCACCAAAGACGCACCCCAGGCAGTCAACTACGTCTAGCTTATCATCTTGCAAAAGCGGTATCAGAATCGCTTAGACCACCTATTTCGGAGCCTACACTAAAACAAGAATTAACCAACTTTGTTGTTAGAATAAGTCAGAAATACGATTTTGAATCTACAAACGGTGCGACGGCAGACACACCGGTAATTTAGCTTAAGACATCAAGCTGATTGTCTGAGTAATACCAATAGACTCTAAGAAGTATTCGTCGTGAGAGGCGACTAGCATAGCCCCACGATATAGCTCGAGTGCATGTTCGATGCTATCCCGAGTAGCGATGTCTAAGTGGTTAGTTGGCTCGTCTAGAATTAGTAGATCGTGGTTGCCGAGTAGCAGTTTGGCAAAACTAAGCTTACTCTGCTGGCCACGCGATAACTCGTTTGGTTTTAGACCAAGAGCAGCTGCTTCTAGACCGAGTGCACGCGCCTGGCGATGGATAACCGTTCTGTCTGAGTTTGACTGAAGCAAGTTTTCGAACGACGATAAGCTAAAATCGAGTCCGCTAACTTCTTGTGAGATATAACCAATCGATATGCCTGCGCCGACAACAACCACACCACTGCTAGGAGTGATGCTTCGATGGGCTATTCGCAGCAGAGTTGTCTTGCCACAACCATTTGGACCAACTACTACAACTCGCTGCTGACCACGAATCTCGAGACAAAAGTTGTTAACTTTGGGTAGGAAATCTACGTTAATATTGTCGAGCTTAACCACCAACTTACCACCGCGCACGGCGCCATTTAGTTCGAGCAGATAATCTTTGGCTATGTCTGGTTTTTCTAGACTTGCAAGCTGCTCGATACGTGAATTTATGGCTTTGATTTGCCGGCCTGTGTTAGTTTGCGAAGCATTCTTGTTGGTATTAAAACTTATTTTGGGTATGCCCATGAGCTTGTTATAGCACTGATTACTGGTTGCTTGCATCTGCTGACTTTTGGCTTGGAGTAAGCTATTGAGCCTTTTCTTTTCGTCGAGGTTTGATTGATACTCGAGCAATTGATGTTGTAGCTCTAGCTCTTTTTGAGATTTGTAATCATCGTAATTGCCCTTATATATAGTTAGCTTTGTTGCCTCAAGTAGTAATACTTTGGTGCATGTGCGGTTGATAAACGACCGGTCGTGACTCACTAGTATTACCAGGCCTTTGAAATGTTTTATATAGTCTTCTAGCCATCGTAAAGCGGTTGCATCTAGATTGTTGGTTGGTTCGTCTAACAACAAAATACTTGGTCGTGGTGCTTGGGCCAAAACCATAGCTAGCGCAAGCTTGGTTTTTTGACCACCGCTTAGCTTAGACGTGGGGAAAGTTAACGACTTTTCTAGGCCAACTTCTGCCATAGCAATATCGGCTTGCCAAGACTCGACCGAGCCAAAACAGCCTCCTACAGTATTGGCAAGCTGTGGATGCTGGGGGACATAGCCGACTGCACCACGATACTTTACGGTGCCTTCGTCGGCCTCAATCTGGCCAAGTATAATCTGCAATAATGTAGATTTACCGGCGCCATTTTTGCCAATTAGAGCAACAACCTCATGGTCGATACCGAGGTTAATATCTTGAAGAATTAGTTTGTCTCCGAGTGTTTTATAGATATGTGCAAGTTCGAGCATACTGCCTCCAACGCAAAAACCGAGCACTTGTATGTTTGTCAGCGACTCACACCGTGCTCGGTTAAAGAAAAAGGGGTTAGATGATATAGATCAATAGCAAAGCTACACTGTTGGTGTGAATTAGCTGTTGATCTGGTAAATCATCGGTGTAATAACTCCTTTTTATATGATTAATTAAGATATTACCATAAACACAATATATAGTCAATGCATGGATAGTCTCTTTATAGACAAAGCCCTCGACCATTCGAGAGCTCTGCCTTGCGGGCGGCTACTACCAGGTCGAGGACCAGAGGACCACAACAATTTCTGCCAGAATGATGATCATGTAATGATCAGAAGCAACAAGACAACCAGCGCCAACACTGCCCGAACCCGGCTACCTGCTGGATACGGTTTGTGGGTGCTGCTGCTTGGATTGAACTGCCTAACCAGCATAGCCAAGACAATGCTCAATAGAACTAAATTGCCGACCAAGACCGTCAAGGAATAGTTGTGGTTAAGTGCGATCACGCTTGTTCTCCTAACTCTCAGGGGGCGTGCGTAATAGAAGCATACAGCTATGATTCAAAATATAAAAATTTTGTTTGAGATGTAGAGTTATATCTACTAAACTTCAAAGTCGCTTGGTGTAAGCATGCCGTCAAGGCAGGCAGGGTGATCAATGGTTCTGGCGATTGCATTGCCTGCGGCACCACTACCATATGTCGAAAGCGCAGTTTGCTCGACTAAATCATTACCGTCGCAAAATTCAATAATATCTGCGTAGTTTTCCTGGTCATTAAAAAAACTTAAAACTCGAATTCCGTTAGGATAGTAAGTAGCCTTTACTTGTGGCGTTTCACCATCGTTTTGGGTTATTTGTTCCGCAGTATCAACACTTCGTTCATCGTCACCGCATGCCGCTACCATAAATAAAAATGGAATCATCGACAATAAATATCTGCTAACATTACGTTTTTCCATAATAATCCTGTCTTAGAGTTATTCTGAACATAAAATAATTTTAAATGTAGGTTTTGTCAAAATTATAATATTAATTATATGATAAAATCTGAATAACCATGAAAAACCATACTTTGGTAAAGAACTAATCTGGTGTCTGATTTACCCCATACAATTGACCGAGAAGTAACCGAGGCAGAAATGTCTGATTTTATTGATCGAGCAATTGCTTTAACAGAAGATAAGTTTGGTCCGATAGCAACTACAGAGCGGATCAGGGATGTCTTGGAAATCTGCGACAACAAATTCCGGTACATCAAACTCGGGCGAAGCGTAGTCCGCTCGAGTGGTGCAGTTTATAGCACAATCGAGCTGGTAATCTTCGAGCCAGACGATAGAATGCCTACCAGCGAGTCGGATGATGAAAGTCTAATTCTGATGCGTACTGCCGGCCATATGACATCTTATCGCATAGACGTGGATGATCGGAAAGTCGATGTGTCGCGTGGCATCGGCGAGCTAACTATCAACGCAATCGGCGAAGTCGAGCTAGAAATCATCGATTGGCTATACTTAAGCGAAGACCCCGAAGAAGATCAAGACTTAGGGGGCCTACTCTTGCCAGATAGTCTGTTTGTGTCTGATATGTTTTTATTGCTAGATGCATGCAAGTTTGCAGTTGGCCAGTAGTATTTCCGTGAGTTTATTGCGGTTAGCTATAGACAAAGATATTTTTTTGTTAACAAACGCTTTTAACAATGCCTGACATGAGAGATGTTTTACGGTTATTTGTTGAGAATGATGACTATTTCTCCAACATTGGCTACGCTTACGACCTCATCCGATTGATCAATCTCGATTGATGTAACTATTAGCATTTGAGTTGCGCTGTCTATGTATGCGGTGACCAATAAATTAGCATCACCAGTGTGAGCTATCGTAAACGACGCTCCCTCGGGCACTGGTATGCTGTAGCTAACCGATCCACCAACATCGGGGGCAGGCAAAGAGCGCACCTTGGCAATATCTTGTGGCGATGAGCTTACATCTAGCCCTGGAATCTCGCTTATAGTTGTAAATTCTCGCGTAGCTGGAACCATCACCATAATGTCAGTCTCGACAACCGCTCCGTGTTCGATTGCTGGGAACTCGGCATCGAAAGCATCTACTGCAGATTGTCGTTCTTGCTCAGCTTGCAGCTCGGCTTGGGCTCGTGCCTGCTCGTCTTGCAACTGGGCTTGTTGTTCTTTTTCGGCTTTATCTTTCAGATATTCGGTGATTTTATCGACTGCAGGCGGCACGCCAAACACACCGACTGCGCTAAACCCTAAAATTGCTATTACCCTGCGGAAGTTTTTGCCTCGCTTTTCTCGTGCTCGTTTCTTGTCTGCTTTCTGGTTGGCAAGTTGTTCTTCGCCGGTCCGTTTTGATTCTTCATAAATTTTTCTAAAAAGTGCAGTAAAGCCGAGTGGGTTGGTAGGGAGTTTGGCAGTTAGCTCGTCGTCGTTATTTATAACAAAACCACTTTCGATGCTAGCAGTTATATGTTTTACATTCTTGCCAATGATGAGATTTACACCAGTGACTATGTAAGCCAGGTCGTCGGCACGTTTCATTTTAGGATCTGGTAGTCTCGTGGCTATGTGCAGATGATGGCCATCACCATCGACAAAACAACCTTTAGAGACACGCCACTCTACATCTTGGCCACGTTCGTGAATTTTAATTATATCTGTGTACTCCGGAACAAGTGTTTGACCCACAAGACCATCTATCACTGGTGCTTGCGTTGGCCAGTCTTCGACAACCGAGCGCGCAGCCTCCATAGCTAAATCTAATCCATCGAAACGACGATCTGTTTCTGCGACAGGTTTTTTAGGGCTACTCATTAGAATATACTATACCATATTTAAGCTACATATGTCTAATATAAATGCTTAGGTGCATCGGTAACCGAGTCTAGAAAAATATGATGGATTGATGAATAAATACCTAGAGCTATAATGTTGGTATGCTAGCCGATAGAGTGATACAAGAACTAGAAACGCTCGGAGATGCCAAACGGGCAGCTGGAGCGCATCGATTTTTTAAAGCAGACCCAGGCGGATACGGTGAAGGCGACCAGTTTATTGGCGTAACCATGCCCCAAATCCGTCTAGCGTGTCGAATATATCGCAAACTAGAGTATCAAGAAATTGCCAAGCTTCTGGCCAGCCCAATCCACGAGCACCGAATGGCAGCATTAATTATCATGGTCGATGTGTTCAAAAAAGCCGACCAGCCAACCCAAACAAAACTCTTTGAATTATACTTACAAGCGCTCAAGCATGGCCAAATTAATAACTGGGATTTTGTAGATGTTACTTGCCCACATATAGTCGGCGCATACTTGCTAGATAAACCAGTCGAGATTCTTTACAATTTAGCCGAGTCGCCAAATATTTGGGAACGACGCACAGCGATTATCTCGACTTTTGCATTTATTCGGCAGGGTAACGTCGCCCATAGTCTACGGATAGCCGAGATTCTTTTGCACGACAAGCACGACCTCATTCATAAAGCCGTCGGGTGGACGCTCCGAGAAGTTGGCAAGCGCGATGGCCAAGCAACCCTAACTGCATTTTTGGACAACCATGCTCATGATATGCCACGTACAGCTTTACGTTACGCCATCGAAAGACTAGACCAAAGCTTACGCAAAAAATACCTGAACCGCTAGTTTGTTATGCTGGCGAGACTACTAGTTATTTTGGATAAGGAGATTATCTATCCGAGTATTTTTGCATATTTTTCTGGGCTTAAAGACACCATCTTTACACCGCTACCAGCAAGACTCTCGAGCATCTTTAGACTAGCCGATAATTTATAGTCTATGCCAATTCCCGATCCACGCCTGTCGATGACTAATGGTCTCGGGTTAATTGCTTGCAGATTGGTTATCATTTGAGTTTGTCTGAGGTCATCGATTAATCTGGCTATCCGTACTAGTTCAGGATCATCGTTACCAACAAACTCAAAATCACTTTTTCTGCCAGCTAACGGAGCTCGGAGTGCTACCATCGAGCCAGGCAATACATAAAGAATCTCCGTAATCGTACTATCATCGCTCGGAACGGGCTGGGCATCTATCTGCAAATTCCGATAAAACTCGCGAGAGTCTTCTAGGCCGCGCCTAGTGACAACTATAACGTGCATAAACTTATCTGGCAGTTCACTTTTGGGGGCATTAGGGTCAAAAAAAGAATCTACCATAACTTCTGTGCTGTAACCATCATCTAAGACAATTCCAACGTTGCGGGACTGTATGGCTGAACGTCCGAGAGCTGCGAATCTTGCAGCCGAATCAAGCAGTTCGTAGCTAATGTCATCTATATCATCAATGACTTCAGTGACTATTTGCCCAAGCAAACGATCATATTCTCCATGGCTCATCGGCTCGTTGTCGACAATAGCCCAATCTGTATGGACACGCGCAGTTCTTTGGCCTCCTTCTGCATCTGTAAACTCTATTTTAATACCAGCATAACCCTCAATTTGGCGTAGGTAATCGGCCCCATAGATTACTAACCCGTCAACTTCAGCCGCAATCGGTAATTTTGTTGGAATAACTTGTTCTTTTGGCTGGAGATCATCGCTTAGAGATCGATACACAGCAACCGCCCTTGGGTCGGCAAGTATTTCCGGAGTCACGCCCCCTAAGAGTGAGTGAGTGAAAGCTGCCTTGACTACTTCGTTGGCAGCCACACATAACCTATATCTATCTTTACTCGTAAGATCATCTCTGAATGTTTCAGGATCAGGAATCGAGAAAGGGGTGTCTAGCTCTTCAGGAGGTACCCATACTCCACCTCGCTTTATACTGTCTATAAACATACAAAACCCTTATTAAATGTATGGTTATTTAATACTAGTTACATGTAGTATTGCAAGCATAAGTTAAAAACTTAATTGTCTTAGAGCTCTGGGAGTTGATAGAATTTATGTATGTCAAAAACAGCTGTCGATGCTTACTTTGCCAACTTTTCGGGTGAAGCACTGGCTAGATTAGCCGCTCTACGCACGTTAGTTCGGCAAGTTTCACCTGAGGCAATCGAGTCGATGAGCTATGGCATGCCTGCCTATAAGCTAGCCGGTAAGCCACTGGTTTACTTTGCGGCCTACCCAAAGCACATTGGTGTATACGCCACGCCAAACTCACACCACCAATTTGTAGCGAGCACTTCCCAATACAAGCAAGGCAAAGGCAGTATCCAATTTCCACACGACCAAGATCTACCCCTAAAACTTATCCAAAAAATGGTTGAATACCGCCGCCAAGAAATCTTGAATGGCTAAGGCCTTACATCAAACCTTGTGCCTTTAGGGCAGTAATTAGATCTGCAGTAGGCATAACCCCAATATCTGCTTTTAACTCGTCGAACATAAAATTAATAAATGCCACTACGCGAACTGTTTTCTTGAGTTTGTCTAGTAGACGCGGATTATAGGGTCGCTCGAAGTCTCTATCCGCATAGAGCAAAGAGACACGGCCGTATTCTTCATCGTATAAAACTGGTAAATGTGCAAAAAGAATTTGTTGCTCGAGCCGATTGGCGGAAACCTCTTGGGCTGCAATACTTTCCTCGGAATAGGGATCGTATTGCTTAAAACGACTCTTACGTCTTAACCACCAGTAGGCGTGATCGAGCTCATGGGCAACTGTACAACCGACAACTATCGGGTGCCTATTGACCATATGCGGAGCTACACTAATTATCGGCAACAAAACATTTTCGAATGCCTGGCATACACCCGATGCTCCATGCTCGAAAGCATCAAACTCGAACTCATCTTCTTCGTCGGCGTAATCGGCACGTGTCAGTCGCCAAGGAAGTGTTAGTGGGCCACCTTTATGATCGCCTTTCATAACTGGCGCAACTACAACAGAATCATAATAAATCGGACCTCGAACATGGAGCATTCTGTTGTGCGGATCTATCACACCAAAAACTGCATATTCGGCCATAAGTCGCAACGCCTGCACATAGGGGTGTTCTGGGGCACTAAAATCTGGATGAGAAAATACGAACTCTAAATCGGCTAGACACTTATCGTAAGCTAGTCGACGCTGCACAAAATTTTCCGATGCCATAGATAATTAAAGATATCAAATGAAGTTTGTTTATCAAATATTTAACATACAAACTAATGCATCTTTACAGTATCAACTACACATAAAGGAACTTATTCGTGCTTAAACTTGGTGTTCGAATAGAAGAGGAGTAGGGTATAGGGCATGGAATATGTGAGTACACGCGATATCGAAGAAGAAAAGTGGTCTTTTGCCGATGTATTACTTCAAGGTCTTGCTCCAGACAAAGGTCTGTATTTGCCAACTGAGGTGCCGGTAATTCACGATCTACAGGCATACTCAACCATGCCATATCACGAACTATTTTTGAACATCACTTCGAGGTTTATTGGCTCTAGCCTCAGCCTGGCCGAGCAGGTTGCGATTGTCCGAGAGGCTTATTCACAAGCAAACTTCCCAAATGGCACTACCGAAACCATCACACCGGTTACAAAGATAGCCGATGATATCTACGTCCAAGACTTATCCGATGGACCAACTTTTGCATTTAAAGATCAAGCTTTGCAGGTGGTTTGCCGCCAGATGGCAAAAGTTCTCGCACTGCGTGGCCAGAAACTCGATATCTTGGGGGCAACTTCTGGTGATACCGGTTCGGCCGCGGGCGATGCTGTCCTAGCAAGTCGAGAATACTTATCACTTTTTATGTTGAGTCCTCGAGATAGAGGCTCACGCTTTCAGCAAGCCCAGATGCGAATCCAGAGTTACCCAAACTCCAACGTACACCATATTCAACTGCCTTTCGATTTTGATGGTTGCCAAGAAATTGTTAAACAACTCAAACAGCGTGAAGGTTTCGAAGATCTTGGGGCGCTAAATTCAATTAACTGGGCTAGAATTTTAGCTCAAATTACTTACTATGCATCTGGCTATTTCCAGGCAGTGCGCGATGGTGGTCGGCTCGGCGACCCAGTCGACTTTGTTGTACCTACGGGTAATTTTGGTAACGTGCTCGCTGGTTATTACGCACGGCAAATTGGTATTCCAATCCGCAACTTAGTAATCGCTACCAACGAGAACAACGTCTTAGTAGACCTCGTGCACAACGGTGTCTACGATATTCCTAAAGAATCGTTGCAAACCACTAGTCCGTCGATGGATATCGTGGTGTCGTCGAATTTTGAACGTCTAGTCTATGACTTATTCGACAGAAACCCTGCTAGTACAAAAACTTACATGGACCAAGTTAGGCCGGGTAATAGGCTCGAGTTTACTGAGCATGGCATTGCTGCCGATGCTTTACTAAGACTTGGTTTTAGGGCTGCCATGTCGACCTCCGATGACCGACTCGCGACAATTCGTGCAGTTCATGCCGAGACAGGCGGCTTTTTGATCGACCCACACACTGCCGACGCTGTAACTGTAGCTAGATGCCTGTCTGAACAGAACGATGGCGTTAAGATGGTTTGCTTAGCTACCGCCGACCCAATGAAGTTCGAAGAAACCATGAAATCTGCACTGGGCTATATACCAGAAAGAACCGATCGACGCGCACTAGATATAGAGAGCTTATCCGGAGCCGCAGGCAGATTTGTTATGCTCCAAAGCATCGAAGAAGTAGCCGAATACATTACAAACAACCGCTTTGTGAATACCTAAATCGTTATAGTGATAATATCGCCCCTGTTATGAAGCATGTTTAGCGGCGCGCTTGCGAGCATTGTGATCGAGCTCGCGTTTGCGCAAGCGCAAACTTTTTGGAGTAACTTCGAGTAATTCGTCGTTTTCGATAAAATCGAGTGATTCCTCGAGGCTCATCTTTGTATGGGGTGTGAGCTGAACTACACCGTCGGAACTCTTGCTCCGCATATTAGTTAGGTGTTTTTCTTTACATACATTAACCTCTAAATCTCCACTGCGGACATGGAGGCCAACAATCTGGCCAGCGTAGATAATCTCAGCCGGACCGACAAACAGCTCGCCGCGGTCTTCGGCATTTTGCAGGGCGTAAGGAGTGCTAGTACCGGCCTCCCAGGCCACCAAAACACCATTCCGAATTTGATTAATCGCGGCGCCAAGGGGCGCAAAACCATCTAGAAGGCTATTCATAATTAGCGTGCCTTTGGTGGCCGTAAGCAAGATATTGCGCGCACCAAGTAAATTTCGCGTCGGTAGTTTATAGACCAACTTACTAACACCACTTTGATTATTAAACTGATCGATCAACTGTGCTTTGCGTTTGCCAAGTTCCATTTGGACAGCTCCAACATGCTCGAGTGGAACCTCGATAATCACTTCTTCGATCGGTTCAACCTCGACACCGTTTTCGACATGTGTCACAACTTGAGGCCGTCCAACTTCAAACTCGTAGCCTTCGCGGCGCATGGTTTCGATGAGCACACTTAAATGCAGCTCACCACGGCCAGCCACTAGAAAGCCGATGCCATTATCTTCGACCCTCAGGCCGACATTGGTCTCGAGCTCGGCTTGCAAACGATCCCCAATTTGCCGACTAGTCGTGAACTGACCTTCTTTACCTTTGAGCGGACTCGTGTTTGGCCCGAGGTAAACTTGCAGAGTTGGCGACTCGACCTCAATTGGTGGCAGTGCTTCTGGGTTAGCCGCATCGGCAATTGTATCGCCAATTTTCGCGGCAGCCACACCAGTTACTGCCACAATATCACCAGCTTCGGCAGACTCGATTTCGATATTAGTAATCCCCACCGAACGGAAGACTCGATCAATTTTTGCAGGTGTAACTTTGTCGTCATGACACAAACTAACAGTTTGGCCTCGCTTAACTTGACCACGTTCAACACGGCCAACAGCATACTTACCATTATAATTGTCTGAGCGGAGTGACGATACCAAGAGTTGTAACGAGCCTTGAGCAGACACTTGCGGAGCTGGCACATGATCGACTATCGCATGAAATATCACACCTAGATCGGCTTCTGATTCGGGGTCTGTTGGAACTTGCAACCAGGCTTTGGCTGTCCGGCCAACTGCATAAAAAACAGGGTAGTGGAGTTGATCTTCGTGCACCGCTAACTCTAAGAATAGATCGGCAAGCTCGTCTTCGACTTCTTTTATGCGACGGGCGGGTTTATCGATTTTATTGATAACAACGATTGGCTTGAGTTCGAGCTGTAGTGCTTTGCTAAGCACAAATTTTGTCTGAGGCATCGGACCTTCCTGAGCGTCGACGACCAAAATTACACCATCGGCCATCCGAAGCGTCCGCTCAACCTCGCCAGAAAAATCAGCGTGCCCTGGAGTGTCAATGATGTTAATTCGATGTCCTTGCCAATCGACAGCAGTTATTTTGGCCGTGATTGTAATCCCGCGCTCTTTTTCTTGGTCGCCACTGTCCATAATCAGCTCTTGGCTCATTTCGGCTTGATTGTCGCGAAAAGTATTCGATTGCTTTAACAAGCCATCGACAAGTGTAGTCTTACCATGGTCGACGTGTGCGATAATCGCAATGTTTCGAATTGTGCTTTCCATAAATACAGAGGTCAATTATACAACATTTTTCGAAAACATGTAAATTTTTCTTAAATAATCTCGCTAGCGAGCTTAGGATTTCTACCAGCCACCCTTTATTCGGAACCATTTAAATATTAAGCCGTCTAAGAGTAAGTGGCTCATGTAGCCAGCAACAGAAGCAATATAAAGCAGTATTGCTGTATCGCCAACCTGATTGGTAGCCAAATAGGGGATTATCATAATTGGTAACGGTACGATGAATACAGCTAACTTAGAGTGAGTCCAGCCACGATGGTGACCGATAATCGGTGTCATCGCAAGCAGCCCCAGTAGTGAAGCAGCGACATACTGAGCACTGGCAATCAACAATAAATCAACAATAAAGGCTATACCAACAAACAAATCTTGGGCTTTCGAATTGGTATCTACATCGGGCCAAAGACCAAACAATACTGCCAACACAATTACACCGATTATTAGTTGCCAATCGTCAACTATAACACCACCGTCAGGTACTGCCTTAAAAGTCGATAAATAGTGCCCAGCCAAAACTAGACCACCGGCCATAACTCCACCAGCAGCATGCCCTCGATAGTTTGCCATAATTTGCAATTATATCAGCAAATCGTTGGGCAACGCATTTCGAGTCTTGGACATGTCATGTAGCAAAATCTTGATTTCAGTCACTACCACCAACATTAAGCGCGTGTTAAACTAGACTCATGAAAGTAATCATGTATATTTTTGGTGGTTTAATTCTGTTAGTGGTGGCCTCGGTAATTTACAACTCTAGCACAAAAGAGACCGAGAATCCCCAAACAGACTCAGTCGATAAACTTAGCTACAGTCAAATTTCCGAGGAGGTAAAAATGGATCAAGCTGTCTTATATGATGTCCGAACTGCCGCGGAGTTTGCTGAAGGCCACGCTGCAGATGCGGTCAATTTTGACCTACAATTAATGCAAGCTGGGCAGCTACCAAACATCGACAAGAATACGAAGATATATGTGTATTGTCGGAGCGGCAATCGTTCGGCTCAAGCTGCATCGCTATTAAAGCAAGCCGGCTTTACTAACATTACCGACTTAGGTGGGCTAAGCGATATTCAAAACCTCGGCGCCGAACTAGTCAAATAGTTAATCTTTTTTACCTGGGTGAGTTGCGCGGTTGATTGCGTCGCCAAAATTATCTAATAAAGAACGGTGATGTCGACGCTCTTTCTCGGCCTGTATTTGCTCTTGCAACAAGCTGGTTAGCTTAGATGAATAACGGGTGTGAATGTGTTTGAACTCCTCACCCAGAGCTGCTAGTTCTTCGTCTTTTAGGTCTTCTAGCTCAACAAAGGCATGGCGCGCACCTTTCTGCGATCGAATCAGTTCGTCCAGTTTGAGTTGCATAGCTTTACCTTCTCGATTTTGGGTATTCTGAATCACGAAAACCATTAAGAAGGTGATTATCGTTGTGCCGGTATTAATCACAAGTTGCCAGGTGTCAGAATAATTAAAGAACGAGCCAGTCGAAGCCCAGATAACCACTACAATTAGGGCAGTCAAAAACGCTAAAGGTGAGCCAACTGCTGCGGCAATACGGGCCGAAAACTTTCTAAACGTTTCTTTCATAATTACTCTCCCTTTGTTTTTTAAGCATAAACAACTCCAAGCAATAACACAATGGCAGATTGATCTGCGTGTCTAATTTGCTCCCATTCTAGACAAAAGTTCATGAACCTTAAGAATTATTTCTGATTGCTCGTCGGTCTTAATCACCGCTACGCCTAACTTGCCATGTGTGTTGATGTAGCCATCGGAGCTCAAACTATTGTTCTTTTGCTCGTCGAGAGAAATGCCCAGATAATCGAGTTGGTTACATACCATGTTGCGGATAACCGCCGATCGATAACCAACCGTACCTGTAAACACCAACGTGTCTAATCCATTCAGAAGTCCAACATAAGCTCCTATGTAGTGTTTTATATGATAAACAAAATAGTCAAGCGCAGCTTGAGCCGATTGTTGACCAGCAGCTGCTTGATCGATTAAAGTTCTAATATCATCACTAGTTCCGCTTATGCCAAGTAAGCCAGACTGCTTATTGAGGTATTCGAGTAACTGTTCGTCTGTCAGATACTTACGTTTAGCTAGGTAAAGCGCCGCTCCGATATCAATCGTACCGCTTCGAGTGGTCATCGGTAAGCCTTCAAGAGGCGAGAAACCCATGCTCGTATCAATGCTCTGATTATTCCTAATAGCCGTAACACTCGAACCTCCACCAAGGTGACAAACTATCACTTTTTCAGGCGCAGTTGTGGTGATCGCCTGCAGCTTACGTAAGGCCGAACCAACCGAAATACCATGATACCCAAACCGAAAAATGTCTTGATTGGCAGCATCTTGGGCGTTGATGGCGTAACTACGGGCAACAGCCGGTAAGTTAGCGTGTATGGCACTGTCACTAACCGCGTATATTGGTGTATCAGGAAGTATCTGGCGTAGGTCAGTTATCATATGCCGAGCCGCCGTTATGTGTAGTGGCGCCATATCTGTTTTTTGTTTGAGCTGCAGCTCAAACTCTGAGTCGATAAGTTTATTCTGAGCAAAGTAACTCCCCGGGGCAACCAATCTCAGACCAACTACCAAGTTATCAAGAGGAATTTCTGCCTGCTTGGCTCTGTCTAGGCAATCCTTCAAGCTATTCGAAAATATTTCGGCATCGATTGATTGTTCTGTCTGCCCACTCGGTGTTCTTGTCGTACATACATAGCTACCGTCGGTAAGGCTTTCGTAATGTAATTGCAGTAGGTTTTGATCGGGCAAACCAAAGCTATATTTGTAAGACGTTGAGCCAGGGTTTATGGCTAAAATTAACTTGTCCATTGCCAGTTTTCGACTTCGGGCATGTCGATCCCGTATTCATAAATATAGTTACGGTGTTCGACCAGTTTCTTTTCCATGTCGGCTTTTAGGATGAGACCGGCTTCGCCCTGATCGGGTGCTCGCTGCAATATATCTATCACCAGATTAAAGCGATCCATTCGATTTAAAACTGTCATGTCAAAAGCGGTTGTAATCGTGCCTTCTTCTACATAGCCACGTACATGTAGGTTCTGGTTAGTGCGTTTGTAGGTTAGCCGGTGAATAAGCCAAGGGTAGCCGTGGAAAGCGAATATGATTGGCCTATCTTTTGTGAACAGCTCATCATATTCCATCTGACTAAGCCCATGTGGGTGGTCTTTGTCGTCTTGGAGCCGCATAAGGTCGACCACATTTATATAGCGAACTTTTAGCTGAGGTAGGCGCTCACGCAAAATCGATACAGCTGCTAAAGTTTCTAGCGCTGGTATGTCACCTGCACTCACTAAAACAATGTCTGGCTCACCCGTAAGATCATTGGAAGCCCAATCCCATTTACCAACTCCTGCAGTACAATGGGTAATGGCACTTTCGATTGACAGCCATTGACGACTATCATGCTTATCGCAAATAATCAGATTTATGTAGTTACGGCTGCGTAAACAATGATCGGTAACCGACAGTAGGCAGTTCGCGTCTGGCGGCAAGTAAACTCGAGCCATCGAGGCCTTTTTGTTAACAATGTGATCTATAAACCCAGGATCCTGATGAGTAAAACCATTATGATCTTGGCGCCAAACATGCGATGTTAGCAGATAGTTAAGCGAAGCGATTGGATCGCGCCAAGATATTTCGGATGACATTTTCATCCACTTAGCATGTTGATTAACCATCGAGTCGACAATTCGTATGAACGCTTCGTAGCTATGGAGTAAGCCGTGTCGGCCTGTGAGTAGATAACCTTCTAGCCAACCCTGGACCTGATGCTCACTTAACATCGAGTCGAGTACAAAGCCATCATTCGATAAAAAGTCGTCGGTCGGGTAGATACGCGCATCCCATTGACGATTAGTCACCTCAAACACGGGGTTAAGCTTATTAGATATCGTCTCGTCGGGGCCAAATAGCCGAAAATTACGCTGAGCGCGGTTTAGATCGATAATATCACGCAAGAAGTTGCCGGTAATATGTGTGTTGCTAGTGATTGTAGACCCAGGAGATTCTACGCTGACGGCATAATTTCTAAAATCTGGCATATGCAATTCCCGCAGTAGGCTGCCGCCGTTGCTATGCTTGTTGGCACCCATCCGCTTTACGCCAACAGGAGCCATAGACTGCAAGTCGGCAATCAACTTACCATCTGCATCAAACAGTTCCTCTGGGCGATAACTCCGCAGCCAGTCTTCCAGTAGTTTGAGATTATGAGGGTGATCTTGATCGACCAAGATTGGCACTTGGTGCGACAAGAAGTTCCCCTCGATATGTTGGCCATCGACTATCTTTGGGCCAGTCCAACCTTTTGGTGAATTAAGTACAATCATTGGCCAACGCGGACGAGTCGTGTCGTTATGTTCACGAGCGTTATTCTGAGCCTCGGCAATCATATCGAAAGCTCGATCGAGCTGGCTAGCCATTAGTTGATGCATCGCCATCGGATCATCGCCTTCCACGAACAGTGGCGTATAGCCATAGCCTCGCAAAAGTTCCTCGAGTTCATCGTGTTCGATTCTAGCTAGTAGGGTAGGGTTGCTAATCTTGTAGCCATTCAGATGCAAAATCGGTAGAACGGCTCCGTCGGTAACTGGGTTGATAAATTTGTTTGAGTGCCAAGATGTAGCTAGCGGGCCTGTCTCGGCTTCGCCGTCACCAACAACACAGGCAACTACCAGGTCTGGATTATCAAGAACAGCCCCATAAGCGTGACTTAGCGAATAACCTAGCTCGCCACCTTCGTGCATCGACCCAGGAATATGCGGCGACACATGGCTTGGTAGCCCGCCTGGAAACGAAAACATCTTAAATAACTGTCGCATACCAGCCTCATCTTGGCTAACTTCTGGGTAGTTCTCGCTAAAAGTACCCTCTAGGTACGTATTGCCTACAAGCGCAGGTCCACCATGACCAGGCCCCGAAATATACAAGATATCGAGATCGCGATCATTGATTATCCGGTTAAGGTGCGTGTAGATAAAGTTTTGGCCTGGGGTTGTACCCCAATGCCCGAGCAATACTTGCTTGACATGCTCCGCTAGCAATGGCTGGCGAAGTAGGGGATTGTCGCGTAAATATATCTGGCCGACTGCTAGATAATTTGCTGCTCGCCAATAGCCATCTAGACGATTTAGAGTTTCTTGATTAATAGTGCTCAATGATTCCCACCTTCTTAATTATTAAATTTAGTATAGCACCGACCACTGTAACCACCAAAGTCTGTAAGCCATTTTTGCACAGTTATAGAATCTATAACAATTGGTAGTTGCTAAGCATAAAAGTTTATATGCTATTATTGATATTACAAAAAGGAGGTGAGTATGAACGATGTGAATTTCGTGAGTACGATACGAGAGTCGTTTTACGACTTGGCGGATCAAGCGATTGATTTTCTGCCGAAATTATTAGTAGCCCTGCTACTGTTACTGGTGGGGCTGGTAGTCGCCAAAGCAGTCAGCACGGTCATCGACAAACTAGTAAATTACGTAGAAACACACAAACTAACAAAAATGGCCATGAAAAAACTAGGGGTAAGCATAATAAGTTTAAGCGGGATAGCCGCTTTTTTTGTGCGTTGGTCGATTTTACTAATCTTTGTTGGGGCTGCAGTCGATGTGCTTAATTTGACCGCCCTAACAGATACGTTCGACTCCTTAATCGGTTTCTTGCCAAACATCTTTGCGTTTGCAGTAGTTGCTGGATTGTCAATTATTGCTGGTAACGTGGTTAAAGATATTGTTACCGAATCTGCCCAAAAAGCTAAGGTCGCCAACTACAGTACATTGGCATCTGCAGCAAAGGCTGTGATCTTGGTATTTGGTTTGACTCTAGCAATCGCTCAGCTCGGCTTAGATTTAACTATAATCAACAATAATCTTACCGTTATTATGGCTGGGATTATGCTAGCTCTTGGGCTAGCTTTTGGTTTAGGCGGACGCGATGTCGCCGGCAAAATTGTCGACGATATGTACAAAAACAGCAAAAAGTAACCAGAACTAAAAAACACAAAAAGCATGCACGTTTACATAGTTGCATGCTTTTTGCTTATTAATATATGTAGTACAGCGAACTTGCAACAACTGTTCGTCGGGTAATCTGGTATGGACCGCTCCAGTTCATATCAGTAACTGTTACCGTTCCGTCGGCATTGACACTTTCGACGTAAACAACATGGTTGCCACTAGCGCCTATTGCACCGACTTGTGGCTTTGAGCCAGTTGGAATTCCTTGAGCAGCTGCTCGTGATACCCATGTCGAGGCGTTGCCAAGGTTGTTGGGTAAATCTGGACGACGACTCTTAGCATACCAAGTACATTGTCCGGGAACATACAAGTTACCGCTGCTATCACCACTCGCGTAGTAACTGCGCTCCGCAGTATTGGCGGTAGACTCCTCTACAGCAACCGCTGGCATTTCCCGAGGAGCGAGCTCCTCGTCTGGTGCTGGAATCATGATTTCTTGGCCAACATTTATTACATCTGGATTATCGATTTGGGTATTCTTGTAGTAAAGCAACACCCAAGTAGTCTGATATTCAGCGGCTATTTTAGAAAGGCTTTCGCCAGCTTGGACTGTATGTACGATTGGCGCCGGCTGATCTGTTGGGTCGGCCTGCTTATTGGTATCTGGTAACAATACACCTGTGGTCGTGGTTGATAGCGCCAGTTCGATGCCTGTATCGCCAACGACAGGTTTAGTTAGTAAATCGATTGGGGCTGCCTTAACCTGCTGTCCATTAAGATAGAAGGCAAGGGCGCATGCTAAAAGACCCGTAATTACGGCTTTACGCATAAAAATAAATTGTCTCCTTTTACATACTCAAAACTTAAGAGAATGTATAACTTTTTAGTTGTTATTCTCGCAGTTTGCTCGTTTTAGTTCGGCATGCAGCTCGAGATGTGCACTTACCAACTGCTACGAGTTGTACCTCTCCCTCACACGAAAAGACACAAGGCCATAGATTAGTCTACAGACAAAAATATGTCAATACTGCCTGTGGATAAATGTGAATATACAGTTTGAGTGTAGTAAAAAAAGCTGTTGTGCTAAATGATTGCTATCAGCGGACTTAAAGCTCATCGCGAGATTCTGGGGGAGGCAACTGCATATCTTCCGGCAGATCACCTGTTGTTGCTGGAATGTTCGCAGTACCTATCGCCATATCTGGAGATCGTGAGTCTAGCCGATCAATCCCTAAGCCATTTGAGCCAGCAAATTGGCTAAATCGTCGTTTCATATCGGCAATCGGATGCGGATAGGCAGGTGAGGTCCGGACGACTTCGCGAACTCCGTATGTTTTGTAATAATCAACGTAGTTTGCATAAAGTAATGCCATTACACCAATGCCACCCCAGAGCATGCGTAAGCGTAACTCACTAATATTCCTAGGGACTGGTACCCAATCAAACCTAGGTAAGTTCATTGCATAAGCTTCGATGTTTTGTGACGGTTCGTTAAATACAAGTAAGCCACGTTCCCCCGATAGGCTGAGATTAACTGTTCTTAGATAATCTCGATGGAGTAGCATAGGTAGTATGCGATGCGAAGCCTCTAACCCGAGCAAGAGCCCATGAGTTAAAGTGAACGCATCTGGGTGTCTATGGTAATTGTCAACCAAAAACGACCGCGCCGCATTCTCGCGTATTTTTCGCCGAGTATCTCGAAGCTGAGCACTGTCTGCCTGGTGATAATGAATGTTTTTGTCTACATCTTCGAACGATTTTCCTTTAGTCACCTTACGCAAGCTACGTGCAAACCGACGAGCTCGCGGATTATCCATACCAACTGGTAATTCGTAGTTTTTCATTGTGTAATATTATATATGTACATGTAGTATTTGCAAAATGAACTTGACATTTCGTTATAACTGTGCTAGTATCTAAATACTAACGTTTTCTTATTAGTAAATATTTGATAGGCAAACAGCTGTTTATAGTAGCTTAATAAGTTGCTACGCAGGACTAAAGCCGCAGATAATCTACGAGAGTAGGAATGCTTTCTGGCAATAACCAAAACCTGGGAGCATAGAGTGATAAAGCTTTTATTTGTGATGTTGCCCAGTATTGGTTGAAATTTCAATGAGTACTGCGGAGGGTAACGTATCTCGTAAGAATGTTGATTCTTAGCCTGACGGTTCAAGCAGCCCCTGGGGAAACCTGGGGGAGCCACTAAACCGGATAGCGGGAGTTGGCAGTTCTCGAGCTATAAGCAGCTATTTGCCTGATCAAAATGTTTGAGTTCTAGCCTAGTGCTAGCGTACCCATACCAGCAAAGACAAAAGATGTCGTGGATCGGTAACGTAAACATTCAAACCTAAAGGAAACAGACCAAACATATTTTCGGGATGTTAATTGTTTGGTTTATGGCCATAGATACCGCCTAGCGTATCTTGTACCTTCCTAAACATCCCGAGAAAACGTATGTTTATTACTAATTAACTGCGAAGCTTGCGGCGATTTGATCCCATGAATCGAGATTCTTTGTCCAGGTTTTATCGACAGCCAACATTGTGACCGTGTAGGCGTAGCCATTATCAGAATAGAACACATAAATCCTACCGGTTAAACCAACATCTGTTGAAGATTTACCCGTTACTTCAGACGAAATTGCTCGAGAGAAATCGGTATTTTTAACTTCTTTAAAATCGGACTTGATGTTGACATTGCTGAGCGAAAGCGCCTGAGTAAGTACTTTTTCGAGCTCGATCGTCGTGTTGGTGTCGCCCTTTAGATATAGATCGAATATGTCGTCGACGGTGATATCGACACCCTGAGCTTTGACGGTATTAATGACACTTTCAACATCTTCGACAACCACCATAACAGCCGAAGTTATTTCGTCGTTGGTATTTGTTGTTGCCAGGAGATCGGCGTGAACAGTCGATGACTCCTGGAATGAAGATTCCTCTTGATGGTCGGCTTTCGAAAAGACATCCATGCTATATTCATAGTCTTTACCACTAGCAAACGTTTGATTCTCGAGCTTGCCCAAGTTACCCATTCCTTGGATCAAGATGCTCAGGCCACCAACTGCAGCTATGAAGCCAATCACACCTGCAAAGATTAAATATATTTTCGCTTTTCTATTTAGCTTGCTTCCCATTGAAACTCCAGTATTAACTGTTGGAGGTTGGGGCATATTGGCTGGTGACATCGGCTGTGGACTCGGGGCCGTTGCGGACTGGCTGGGCTGGGTCGTTTGGGCTACATTTGGCGACGGCATAGCTGTCGGAGCTGGTTGTTGGCCTAACCCACTAGACTGATTATCTGGACCTTGATCCGGGTTCATAATTATCTCCTGATTATCTGGTAAAAGACTAACTCAAAATAATGCTTATGGCAAAATATTAGTCAATTTTTATATACGAGTCTGGAGGCTTTATATCGACCGGCTGATAACGATACTTGACTGTATAAGTAATATCCTCGCCAACACCGTTAATATCATAGATTTTTCGAGTGGTGTTATTCACTCGTATGGTCAGTGTTTCGACTCCGCTGTTGTAGCCATAGATTCCTTGCCAAGAGGCGCAGCGATATTTGTCGCACTCGAAATCTCCCATATAAATAGCAGTCTTTAAAAATGCATCAACCATGTCTTGCGTAAAGTAAACTGCCGAAACATCAAATAATTTTTGTGCCTCGGCGGCACCGATTTCGTACCATTCGTTGGTGTCGGGATCGTTTTCGAAAAACTGCTTATCGTGATGAATAATATCTAAGACGCCAAAAACATCACTGGCTACGATCTCGTAATTTCCGGTTTGATAGTCGTACAAAATCCGCGCCTTCGAATATGCGGCGTTAGTCGAGCTATCAGTTAGCTCGATATACAAGCTCTCTTTGGCTTCGCTAGGCAAAGGATAGCCTTCGGCCGATATCTTTGCATAGGGATTCACTGTAACGGTTTCGGCCGGCAAAGGATCTGAACGTCTAGCCAGTATCCACCCGGCAAGATGAAACGCCCCCCATATCGAACCTATCAGCAAGGATATGGCCAGTCCAAGGATTATCAGGTTACGCTTTGTCATCGTAGACCAAAGTATACACAAAAAAGCTCCCGTCTTGGCTTAAACGGGAGCTTTTGTATTTACAAATATATTATTTTTTTGTTTGCATGTCGGCTAGCCACACATAAAGCGCCATACCAACTACGGCGCCCACAATTGGACCAACCATTGTTTCGATGCTAAAAGTCCGCATACCCAAGGCAACTGCCGGGTTAATTGTCCCCGAAAGAGCTGCACTACCACCATCGGCCAACGAATAAACCGAAGCGACAATCAGACCCATCATGTAGCCAAGTCCAATTGTTACGGGCACTTGCCAGCCAGCCTGCTTCAGCTTGCTAACAGATGCCACGGCCATCGCAAAGACTGCTGTACCGATCAATTCGGCGATTAGTAACCGGCCACTGTAATCGGCCGAAACCGCGGTTACATCTGTGCCAGAAAAATACTCAACTAGCTGCCAGGCAGCGACAGCACCAAGGCCTTGAGCCACAACATAGCCCAATGCATCGCCAAGTTTGATCTTGCGAAGCGCCAACATCCCAGCTGTTATTGCCGGGTTAAAATGTGCCCCCGACATTTCTAAAAAAGCCCCCACCAAGACAGCCATTACTAGGCCGATCAACAGTGCGCCAAGTACACCGTAAACCCCACCAACCATGAACACCACCATAGTTAGCACAAATGTGCCAAATAGCTCTACAACATATGCAGAGATTTGCTTATTTGTCATCTTGAACCCTCCTATAAGTTCTAGGACTTACTATAAGATGAACCAGCCAAATATTCAAATTGGTTGTGGATAACTACCAGCCGATTGTCCGCTCTAAACGCTGCATAAATGTTTCAGCTTGGCTGCCGGCGCAAGCCGCTGGATCTTGCTTGATATCAAATTCATGGGCGTCTCTTGGTATTTCACTGTAGCGTTGCAACACCGTGGCTTCGTTACTATCACTAAAGTCAACCAGTAAAACATCCTCATCGTTGATAACTGTATTGGCAACCGAAAAAGTTGGCTTACCGTTAAGCACAAAGCGTAATTGCTTAGACTTTTTTGGTACCAGCAAGCCTGCATCAGTTGTTAGGCTGGTATCGCTGAGGGCATAGCCCAGATTGGCAAAAAGGTGTCCCCAGGTAACTGCCGAATCATGGACGTGCACGGTATAGGGATTATTGTCGTGCAGATGCACTCGAGAACGGGGATTATTAGAATTATCCGGGCTGCAAGCCGATATTTCTTCGTAAAAACTAAATCTCTCTAGCGGGTCGCGTACGCCATCTACATAAATCGCAAAATTTGCATGATAATGAACCGATTCTGGCTCGACCAGTAGTAATCTCATCCCAATCAGCCAGAAAGCTGTCGCGACTACTAGAATGATTGAGTAAATTAAACGATTTTTGTTTATAACCATAGGCTAACTATACACGACTTCAATGGTCGGAGATATTGTAATATAATGTACTTATGTATAAAGCTTATTTGGCGCACTCAGACGCCGTTCATGCGTCCACATCAGACTCGATTGACCACTGGTTAAGTAGCTCATGGAATGCTTTATTTGTGTGGGTGCTGATTGCTGTGGTAGCGCTTGTAATTGCCCCCAAATTTATCAAAAAACTAAGTAAAGCAAATAAACTTTTTGGGTTCGCATTATTAAACTTTATTTATGGCATATTTTTGTTCGATAAATCACCTGGCTTCGGGGCAATGGTCTTGAGCGTCGGGTTTGCAATCACCCTCTGGACGGTAATGCTCGGCCTGAGTGCAGTCGAAACCAAAGAAGTAAAAGGAGCAAAGCATAATGTCAGACGACCAAACCAAACCAAACGTAAACGCTAGCAAGCCGAAAGTTAAAATATTCAGCACCAACTGGTGTGGCTTTTGTAAAATGGCCAAAGCATATTTCGAGAGCAAGGGTATTGCTTACGAAGAAATTAACATCGAAGAAGATCAGTCGGCAGCAATGTGGTTAGAGAATCAGGGCCTACGCGGTGTACCCGTAATTCAGTTCGATGGTAAAGACATTGTTCATGGTTTCGATCGACCGCAGATCGATATTATGATTCGCGAACACAACTTAGCCTAAACGGCACTATATCTAGCGTGTACGCTACATGTAGCGTAGTTGATATACATCACTGTACTAAATATTAAAATCTTGGATAATTTTAGATATGAAGGTACTCGAGGTCCAAGAGATTAGTTTTCAACATATTTCCGACAATCTTCGGAACATTGAGTCTGGTTGGCTAAAAGCAACTCTGGTACTTGGAGCAATGGGGCTAGAAGAGTTAGTCGGCGTGGCAGGTAGGCTGGAACACAATGAAGGTATTACAGGTTTTAGCGAAGCTTCAATCGCAATGGCTGGCAATACAGAGTTTTACGACGATATTGCCGGTGTCGAAGAAGCTATCGCCGCCGACAAGCTAATTCAAGCATTCGGTAAACCAAGTGAACTCAAAGATACACAGCGCGTCGCCTATCGACTGCGCCGAACTCTCGTTGTAGCCCAGCAAATTATCGATCAAGAAAATCTCCGACTGAGTGAAACGCCGGAACCGCCCTTAGCTGAGGCGGTCTGAGCCATGTTGATTGGCGTAGTCTTGATTGAGTTTAATCAATATATCTAAGAGTTGTTGGCGAGCCTTAACCGCTTCTGGATTGTAAACCTGTATGGTCTCGAGTAGTTCCTGGCTATGATGTTTGTCTAGCTCGGCTAAACCCTTAACCCAAGAGAAACTAGGTGTTTCCAGGCCAGTCGACTGGCCATTCAAGCCATAAACATCGAGTGCTCGTGACAAAAAGAAAGTCAAGCCCTGTACCTGAGCCATCGCTTGGTCATGTTCTAGAGCAGTTTTTCGAATAACATCTAAGTTGAGGTTCTTGTCTAGAAAATCAACAAGCTGTTGGGCTCTGCCGGTTGCTAAAGTCACGATAAATTTATGGTTCTCTAAACTAGCACTGGCCGATTCGGGGCCAAATAACGGATGCGACAACAAGATATGTTGATGTCTACCTAGATGCTGTTTGATCAATCTCTCGGGTTCAAGCTTTACCGAAGCCACATCAACAAAAATTGCTTCAGGATTTAAATGCTTGGCAATTTGTGGCAATAGCTTGGTATATGCTCCAAGTGGTACTACCAAAAAAACTATATCTGCTAGACAGACTTGTCGAAGCTCGACCGGGCTAGCGTGGTCTGATTCGATCACCTGGTTGTCAAAATATTCTACTTGCCCCCAACGCGATGCATAGCGGGCAATTAGCTTACCCATGCTGCCCATACCTATGACACCGATTTTATTCACGATTTGCATGGGTTATAGTATACACAATGAGTTTTGAAGATTTTCAGACCAAACAATCGGTTGTGGTCGTTTACACCGGTGAAGGCAAGGGCAAAACAAGCGCTAGCCTGGGTTTAGTCGCCCGTGCCTTGGGCCGTGATTGGCGAGTCGCCTATGTCCAATTTATTAAGCACTGGCGGGTAGGCGAGCACGATTTTCTAGAGAAAATTACTCCGGTTTTTAAAGATAAGCTGGTCTTCAAAACAGGCGGTAAAGGCTTTTACAATGCTGGCGATATGTCGGCCAAAAATGTTTCGGTGGCCGAACACAAGCAAGCTGCCCGCGATACATACGAATTTGCCCTAGAAGCTGCTTGCTCGGGCAAATTCGATTTAGTAGTTTGCGACGAAATCAACAATGCGGTCCACGATGGTCTGCTAGAAGAAATAGATTTACAAAATTTAATCGAGAAGCGCGGCAAAGCAGTTAGTTTGTGCCTAACTGGTCGTAACTTTCCAGAAAAACTTCTGAGCAAGGTTGATATTGCCACCAATATGACCAAGCTCAAACACCACTTCGACGACAAATTTTTAGCCAATAAGGGTATCGACTACTAATACCTTAGTAAATTACTGGTCGCTTAAAAGATATCTGACTAGCTCATTTATTCGCAAGACAGCCTTATTCTTTAAAATAGTGATTGCTCGATAGTTCGTTCGGGGATAGACGCTTGTATTCTTGCTCTGGCGGCCGCTAATCTTTCGCGCTGGTCTTGATCGCTAGTATCGGCTTCGGCCATCAAAAGTTCCTCAAAACCAATAATAATGCGGCTAATTTCTGACTTGAGAGAAGGATCTAGTCCGGCTTCTGCGGATTGTAAGAGCTTCAGAGCTTGTCTAAGGTTATCTCCCGCCTGGTCTGACGAAGAGATTTCTTCGAGTAGGGCGGCAAGGTTTCGTTGCAACGTACCGTTCAAGCCTTCTTTAGCGGAATCGATTGGCTTATTACCAACAACACCAGCCAAGAAACCGTTGTCTAATAAACTACGCAAGGTGCCTAAGCCATCATTAATTCTTCTAACCGTACTACCGACGTGCATCCGTGTGCTAGCGAGTGCAATGTTGCGACGCTCTCTTTCGGCAATTTCTTCATCGTCGTAGCCACCACTGAATATATCCTGCTGACCACTGCGTGAGCCTCGGCGACGTTCGGCAACTTTTGCGCGTATATCGTCGATTCTGGGAGCTGGATCGGCAGTTGTAATCCAGATAACAAACTCTCTAAGCTCGTACTCACTAGCGCCAGCCAGATGCATGTCATAAACAAGTTCCGTTTGTTTAGCCGAAATATTTTCTCCATTTACTAGTACCTGAATTTCGGCTGGTAAGCTGCGGATTTTAACTCGCTTGGCAACTTCTTCGGCAGTCCGCTTAGTTGACCAACCATCTTTAATCGAAAGCTTAGCTAGCTCGAAAATGTCTTGCTCGGCGTATATCCCGAGCAGTCTACGAAACTCAATGGCACTCGAGTAGCTTAACGTGCCACTTGCCTCAACGAGCTCTCGAAACTCACTTGGTAGCTCCATATAGTTAAACGAACGCCAGACTTGATCCTCATCGACCCCATAGAACTCGGCAATCTCTTTGAGTGATAAGGTTTGCTGATCTCGAACAGATAGTTCATACATTCTAGCCATCGAACGAGCTCGATTCCAGGCAGGCGGCATTTGGCCAGTATTCTCGATGGCTTGCATTCGCAAGAAATCACGAAAAGACGGATCGCGATGTATTCGGCCACGCAGGGCAATACCTCTGTCTGGGTGTCCATTGTTTGCCAAGTTCACCCCAGCTACCCCGAGCTGGCGGTTATGTCCATAGATAGTCACAAACCAGCCACCAAGGCGAGCGTGCTCGGCAATATCTCTTTGATGGGTTGTTGTTTCGTAAAATTCGTTCGAATCACTGATGTATCTCGCAAGCGTAGTGCGATCAGTAAACACAGCGATCCCGCACTCTTGAAGTTGTCCAAATTCGGCAATCTCTCTACCTATCCGCAATGCATGAGTTGCACTGTACTCTTCGCGAAGCTGCCGGTTCATAAAAGGCGAGGAAGCTCGGTAGACTAGAGTTAAACCTGCCGAGCCAAGGCTAATCAAGCGTTCATTGACTAATCTTACTTGGCGATTCTGATTTCTGAGCGGTTGAGGCGTCATAAACCGCTCGAGCGCAGCTTCGCGACTTAAACGCTCTTCAATATCAAGAACACCCTGATTATCAGCCTCTTGTGCGGCCATTGCTACCCTCCAAATTGGAGACAGTTTAAACTAAGCTAAATTTTGTTGAAAGTTCTTGCGTCAATAAAAGATTGTAAAAATCAACACATCTAGCGTTTCAAGCAGTTTTATGACACCATATGTTGATTTTATGAAAATAATGTTGACAAATATTTGAAGATTGTGTAAATTCTAACCCACTTAAGTGTGAAGTACATCACTTAACTTGCGAGACAATTCAAATTTAATCACGCAGACTAAGCAGACCACACTTATGTTGTTTAACAAGCTAGCAACATCTTTAGCCGTTTGGCTAATAAGTCTTTGCGGCGAATAGTACACATCTTGGTGTGTAGTATCCGCCGTAAAGGCAACCCAACCCCGACGCGTACACTTCAGGTAAGAAACGTCGAGGTAGACTTGGGGACACCTGCAAAGGTAAGTCCAAGTCGAACCCTGCGGGTCATCCCAATGGGTGAAGCACCGGCTTCCGCCAACCCCCTCCGGGGGAGAGAGGAAACACCAGATGCGAACCAAGAGCGGCCAGACGGCCGCCCTCCAGGGCCAGAACATCGTCGCATGTCGCACCGACGTCGACATCGGTGGTGCGGACACCACGCACACCGAGCCGGCCCTGATGAACGCCGCCGCCGGCGGCACCACCATCACCTCCTAGCCGACGACGATCGAAAGGCAAGGAGGTGAACGATGCGTTCACCCGCATCACCAAGGAGCGGAGGGCGTTGGACCCTCGCCAGCTCCGCCTGCAAGGAAGGTACCAAAACATTCCCGTCTCAAACCGCTCACCGGCATCCTGCCGGACGCGGGGAACCTTCCCCAAACCCTCGAGTACGCCGTGTTGGCTGCTCGGGGGCAAGGTCGCTGGGGCTAAGCTCCACACAATAGAGAGGTTGCGTGGCAACACGTAGCAACTCGAGAAGGCCAGCAGCAATGTTGGCCACGATCGGTAGCCAAGGCAACTTGGTACCGATACGTCGACGCACGGCCCGCAGCACATACGATCCTGCGGCACCGACGTGACAATTCGACTGGCTAGGTTAAGCCAAGGGAACGCGCACTCCGAACCAGTCGAATCGCTTATAGTTGGATTGACACCCAAAACGTAAGCACAGGGCGTACGGCTCTGACGCTGCAGCTCGCAAGAGTTGTACCGAGGCAACTCGGCATGGAGACAGATGGCGTACATCTGAAGTCGACCCAGTGGCATGCGGCTGTCAACCGCACCCAATGCCACTGGGTCGCGCCGATCGATTCACGGGGAGAAATGACCCGCGTCGGTTCTTTCACGAGAACCGACAGATCTGGGTCGTCGACTAATAGGCAAACCAAGGTTCACTGGTTGCGGGGTCTAAGACCTAGGATTCGAGCCCAGCTCGGAACCTAGCAGACGTCCTGCAGACTGAACGGCGGAAGCGCTACGACGACCTTCTGGAAAAAAGCTCACGGAGAATGCATCGGAGGAACCCTGCGCCATTCGCAGTTGGTTGGCATAATCGCCGGCCTGGACAAACTTACCGACAGCCCTCAAGAGATTTTTCTAGAGGGGAGTATGCCGCCCGGCGACTTGCTCCCCAAACTCTCCGGACTTCGCAAGAAGTGCCGGCAAATTGCCACCCGTATCGGGCGACCCATAGCGGTAGCCAATTGAGTGTGTCGGGCGGCACAACTAACGATGTTTGGTGTGGGCCTGGGGGGCCAATCACGCGTCGTTTTAACACCTACCTCTCTCCTGCGAGGTGGTGCCTGCGGCTGGCTGGTCTGCTCCGGCGGACCAGCCAGCCGCCCTCGGGGGAAACCCGAAAATGTTGCTAGCAACGCTCCTCGCGAACGTTGATTGATCTAAATTAGATCTCCGTTTGCTCGAGTTAGAGCAGTTCGTACGGTTGAGCCTCGCTCCCTACGAACAACATTCGACCGTCCTTTATTGGGCGGTCTTTTCGTTTATAATTCGCGCTCGCCAACGACCGCTAAGTCGTTGGCATTTGTCGCCAAGCGGCGACATTGCAGACTACAGTATGCAAGGGCTAATTTCCAACAAGCCGCGTGCTTTAGCTCGCGGTTGTTGATAATATGCTTTGGTGAAAACAACCAAGCAGCTAAAAAAGCTAATCTATAAATTACTCTTGGCTTTGCTGGTTATCTGCCTGACTTATGTTGTCGATCATGTCTCCCGCGCGACGCTAGGTCAAGACATTGCCAGCAGCGATACATACCTTGTGCTGAACATCTACGACGGCGATACTATCGAGGTATTAATGGATGGTACCCCCGAGAAAGTTCGATTTATTGGTGTCGATACGCCCGAAACCCACAAACCTAATACTCCCGTCCAATGCTACGGCCCGGAAGCCAGTGACTTTACAACTAGCTTACTGACTGGGCAAAGAGTCCGCTTGCTAGCTGACGCCAGTAGTAGCAACCGAGACATTTATGGCCGACTATTGCGTTATGTGGTTCGAGCCAGCGACGATCTAGATGTCAATCTAGAGCTAATCCGCCAAGGTTATAGCAAAGCGTACCTGGTATTTCCGCATGGTCGGAGTCAAGAGTTTAGGGATGCATCTGCAAGCGCCGAAGCGGCTAGAGTCGGCCTTTGGTCTGCTTGTGACTAGGTTTGGTCTTGTTTAGTAGATGCTCGATCAAGATGATCGGGGTAGCAACAATAACTACTAGCAGACGTTCAATAAAACTCATACAAGCCCGAAAGTACATCCGATTTACAGCTAGGGTTCGCGGCGCATACAGTTGGTAGCCGACCGCCCGCCAGTATGATACCCCAACCACATTACGAGCCGATACACTGGCAACTAACTGCTTGTCGTATACAACTTGCAGCCCTAGTTTATGCAAAACTATCCCGAGTTCCATGTCCTCCCAAATGTTTGGCAGACGATGCAAACCTGGCTGACAAGTCTGCCAGGTAGTTTTGCGGATTGCATAAGCCGAGCCAAACATCGGAAAACCACCAATAATCAGCCTAAAACTATAGAAAGACAGATGTACCATAAACTGTGATAAGCGCTGAAATTGAACATCGCGCGGTCTTGCTGGCCCGCTTACTGCCAGTGCACCCTGTGCAAAGTGCTGGCGAACCCTTGCTAGCCAGTCACCTGGTAGAATCGTGTCGGCATCAAGCCTTACTAGAAATTGATTTATAGCAGTTTTAAAGCCCGTATCTTGGGCAAACACTTGACCCTGACGCTGCTCTTGAATTACTTTGGCACCATATTTAGTGGCTAGCTGGGAGGTTTTGTCTGTCGAGTTATTGTCAACCACAATTAGTTCGTCGCCCGGCAACAGTTGGGGGATAATCGCCGACAGGCAAGCTGGTAAGTAGGCTTGCTCGTTATAACAGGGGATTACGAGACTAAGATTGGCATCTTTCATGATAAACTCTAGTTCAGTATTATATGCGAATTCGATGGGTAAACTAATGTATTTTGAGAAGTTTCGTGCTTGGGCGGTAGCAATCTGGCAAAAGATTCGACCAAAAAGTCGACTGGCGTATGTTATGAACAGCTTGCTGATAACATTCTTATTGCTGTGTAGTTTGGTCTATTTTGCTGGTGTTTGGTATCGCCGACAGGCAAGCACCACGCCTCTAACATGGGGTGTGAGTTGGTCGTATAAATTTGCTCGCGAACTGGGAGTTGATCCGCAAGCCGGCTTAGAGGCGGTAGCCAGTGAACTGCCAATCAGCCGACTCCGTTTAATGAGCTACTGGGATGTACACGAAGCAACCAGGGGTCAATATAACTGGCAGGAGCTCGACGAACAGATTGCAATTGCCGAAAAGTACGATAAACAAGTATCCCTAGCAATCGGTCTGCGCCAGCCAAGGTGGCCAGAATGTCATATGCCCGACTGGGCCAAACAATTACCAGCTGACGACTGGCGTAAAGAACTGCAAAACTATCTTCAAGCAACTGTTGAACGTTACGATTCCAGCCCAAATGTAGTTGAGTATCAACTCGAGAATGAGTTTTTTACTGGCTTCTTTGGCGAATGCCCAGATCATGATCGCGAGCGCCTAGAAAACGAGTATAGCCTCGTAAAATCTTTGACGAGCAAGCCAATAGTTATCACCCGGAGCAACAATTTCTTACCATCATGGCCAATTGGCCAACCCCGAGCAGACAGAACAGCATTTTCTATTTACAAGCGTGTTCATAATCCGGTTGGTTATTACGAATATCCGTATCCTGTCTGGTTTTACGCAGGGATCGCCGGGCTCACAAAAATAACCACGGGAGTTGACACGTTTATTCACGAGCTTCAAGTTGAGCCATGGGGGCCGGTGAGTACAGCCGACCTAAACGACCAAGAACAACAGCAATCGATGGACGCAAACCGGCTTTCAAAAAGATTATCTTATGCATACGCAACCGGAATGCGTACAATAGATTTATGGGGAGCAGAATGGTTTTATTGGCGCAAAACATACTGGAACGATTCGTCTGTCTGGACAACCATTCAGCAAGAGCTGCCTAAATATAAGTAAGGAGAGATATGGAAGACAATCAGTTAGATTCAAATTCTCAGAATCCACCCGAAATTCAACCTAATAACGATACTCCCAGCCAGTCAGCTGACGAGCTACACGTTGATGTCGGCATGCCGTTACCGGCTGGCCAGACAACCCTATCTAGTCCGCCACCATTAGCGGCAGTAATCAACGATGGCTCTACACCAGCTCAAATGACAGCCCAGCCAGAGAACCCAGCTACCACGACTGGGATCGTAGATTTAAGCCAACCGGCGGTTAGCCCTGCGCCACCCTTAATCCCAGAAGCCGAGCCAGAAATCAAGCCTCAGCCGGCACCGCTAAACCCCCAAGATTTTATCCGACAGACAGATACCAATACTATGAATACTGGGGCCTTGCCGGGGCCAGAGTCTAATTTGCCACAAGCTATCCAGTCGGCGCCCAAACAGTCGAACCGTAAAAAAATCTTTGGACTGTTTGCCGGAATCTTTGTTGTTATATGTCTGGTTGGCTATTTGGCATTTCGGCTGCTGAGTAATCTAGGAGGTTTGCAGACCTTCCAAGCTAGCGACCCAGCTGTCAGCTTTGGCTACCCAGAGAACTGGCAGGTCGATCAAGTCTCTAGCAACAAAACGACTTTTAGTGAAACTGGAGCAGATGTCGGACAATACGCGGCTAAAATTGAATACTTGGTAGAAAAGACCAATCAAGACATTGACGAAACAATGTTCTACGACCGTCTCGACGAGCTTGTTAAAACATATAGCCAAGACTCGACCAGCAACGACTCCACGCGCGAGATATATACAGTACGTACGTCCGAACGACAGACTATCGATAATTTACCTGCCTATAAACTAGTAGTCGATATCGAAAATTATAATCAACAGGCCGAAGAGACTGGTAAAGAGACTGTTTACACAGTGCTTTACGACAAGAATACATTACTAATTTTTAGTTTAAAGAGCCACGAAACCGATGCCGACAAAATTGCGATTTTTGAAAGAGGTGTCAACAAACTTCAGGACGCTCAATAAAACATGTAAAATATCACCCATGGCCGCCAAACACAGTAAACTTGTAAATACTAAAGCCCGTTTTGATTACGAACTCCAACAAACCTACGAAGCAGGCATTGTTTTGTTGGGCGCTGAAGTAGCTAGTATCCGGGCGGGTAGGCTAAGTATGCGTGGCTCGTTTGTGACAATTAGAGACGGCGAAGCTTGGTTAAACAATCTCCAGCTTAGTCCGATGCCAAGTAATGCAAAATATTTACCAGAAAATCAGCGTTCAGCTCCACGAAAACTTCTTTTAAAACGCAACCAGCTTGAAGAACTGATTGCCGCCAAACAAAACAATCTGTCAATCGTGCCGACAAAACTCATACCCGGGCGATACATTAAGATTCAGATCGCCGTTGCTAAAGGTAAAAAACAATACGATAAACGCGCAATCATCAAGGCTCGCCAGCAAAACCGAGAAGCTGCCAAAAGTATTAAGCGCGCCTTTTAGGGTTTCTGGCTAGAAGCGCTGCCAAACCCCAGTAGCACTGGTCCGTACGAGCAAAGCACCGCCCTGGTAGCAACATCGCTTTCTTGTTTGACCGTTATCATGTAAGCACTTGGATGTGTTGCAGTTAAAGTATATTTGCCGTTGATCGGCCTAATTATTGAGCGGATACCTGTATCAACATCTTCGACAGTAAATTGCACGCTAAAGCTAACTGGCAACTCGCGGTCGAAAGTTAGCTCAAAGTTAGGGCTGTTGCTCGCGCTTGTTTTGTCCCAGACGACCTCACACTCGGGTAAACCACTCTGACTTGTAGTCTCGGTGTTGTCGGCATCTATCATCGAATTATGGTCGTGGTCAAAGGTATAGCCAAGCATAAAGGTTAACGCACCGAAGGTAAACAGGGCCGCTAGCCCACTGATAGCCCGCCACATGTGGTGTCTTCTGGGTTTACGGAATCCTGCCGGCGGCTCGAATGGGTTGATCTTGTTTCGAAAACCACGCGTAGTCTTATTGGATGCAATCTTTTTTGGGGCGGGAAGGGCATCGATGGCTTGACGGGTCTTCTGCACCTGAGCGGCTCTACGAACAAGCGTCTCTGAGCGCTGTTTTGGCCGCTGAATAGGCTTGACACCCCGCTTGATATCTCCATCCATCTTGGGCAACATTATAGCATGAGCGTTAATATTTTTAACAACAGTCTACTGGTAAGTGATAATATGTAGGTTATGAAGTTATATTCGTGGAATGTAAACGGGATACGTGCGGTCTGGAACAAAGGTAAGTTCCAGGAGTTTGCCGAGACCCACCAGCCCGACATTTTATGCTTACAAGAGACCAAGGCTCAACCAGATCAGTCGCCAGTCGATATTGAAGGCTATCAAGAAATATACAATAGCGCAGAACGCCGAGGACATTTTGGAACAGCCATCTTTTCTAAAATTTCACCCCTCAGAACTTTCGACAATATACCAGAAGACATCGCCAGTAAGTACGCTTTGGCCGACAAGTATGGCAACACCAACCAAGAGGGCAGAGTATTGGTGGCAGAGTTCGACGACTATTACGTGGCCACTGTCTATACCCCCAACAGCAAAGACGACCTAACCAGATTAAAGCTACGCGCCGACGCCTGGGGTCCAGCCTTTACAGAGTATATGGCTAGTTTGGAAGCCAAAAAACCAGTTCTGGTTAGCGGCGACTTTAATGTAGCCCATAACGAGATCGATCTTGCCAGGCCGAAACAGAATGTCGGCAAGCATGGCTTTACCGACGAAGAACGCCAGGATTTTACCAAGTTACTCGAAATCGGTCTGTGCGATAGTTTTCGAACTCTTTATCCCGATACTACCGAAGCATATACTTGGTGGACTGCTTGGGGCAACGCTCGTGCTAATAATGTTGGTTGGCGGATTGATTATTGGCTTGTTAGTAACCAACTGATGCCAAAACTGGTTGATGCCCAAATCCACCCAGACGTCTTGGGTAGTGACCACTGTCCAGTCAGTATTGAGTTATAGCCTATTTTATTGTATTATCTGACTAATCACCACGTTTCTAGAGAAGGGAAGGTGATCGTAATGGTGGACAATGCCAATAAGCCGCGAGTGCGGCTGAAAGCAGGCAACAAGTGGCATGTCAACCCCGACGGGACCAAGGTTCAGGTGCCGAAGTCGACATACATCGAAGAAGGAGTTCAGATTGGTGTAGGCGTCCGGCTGGAAGCGCAAGTTTTGATCGGCAGTGGAGCCACAATTGGCAACCGTACCACTATTGGCGAAAGTGCCTCGATTGGCGGTTATGTCGAGATTGGCGAACGAGTCGGAATCGGGCGTACTGCCCAAATTGGGATGTTCTGTGTTCTCGAGCATGATGTCGAGATTGGGAGTCTTGTCAAGATCGACCACCATACCAATGTTGGGAATCATGCTGGCATTGGAGAAAATGGCGTGATTGGGAACAACACCGAGATTGGTGAATCAGCTGAGATTGGCCAAGATTCCTTCATCGGCTCAAATGTCGAGATTGATCGATATGTCGAAATCGAACCTAATTGCGTGATAGGCGACTTCGCCCAAATTGGCTCAGACACCAAGCTTGGTCGCGAAGTCGAGATTGGCAAAAAGACCAAGATTGATGTGTCGACAGTCATTGGTGATGAAGCAGCTGTCGGTTGCGCCGTTGTGATTCGTGCAGATGCTCGGATTGGACGCTGGGTCAAAGTGGACGACGATGTTGAGATCGGCGAGGTTGTCTATCTTGCCGAAAGCGTTGTCGTCGGAAAGGCAGCTGTCATCGAAAGGAGCTGCGTTGTCATGGCCAACGTCGACCCCTACGCTTCGGTCCGTCAGCACACAATGCTGGTCGAAATCGTTCCTCAAGGTGGCCCGGGCATCTGGCACGTCGAGCAAAAGACCGCCTAGTGCAGTCATACCCCGGGGTCGCAAGACCCCGGGATTAACCAGAGCATTTTAGTATCTAAAGTTTTGTGGTTGATAAAGAATATTGTTTTATACTAGGTCTTATGACTAAACCTTTTGCGGTTTTTGATATCGATGGGACATTGGCGCGGACAAGCCTTTTTTTGGCCACCGTCCACGAAATGATGCGCCGGAGCATGATACCTAAAGCCGATACTGATGAAATCCATCGACTGCTCGAGGCCTGGCTTAAACGTAAACACACTCAGGCGTTTGCCGAATACGAGGCGACGGCCATCGAAGTTTTGTTTCGAGAACTCGCCAACACCAAGGTGAGCGCTTACGAAGCGATAATCGACGAAGTAATGCGCAAATTTGGCGAGCGTAGCTATCTGTACACCAAAAACCTAATCAAGCAGCTCAAAACTAATGGATATTTAATCTTAGCTGTTTCCGGTAGCGAAGAGAAGTTACTCGGCCGCTTCTGTAAAGAATATGGATTTGACGATTGGATCGGCACCGATTTTCATAAAGACGGTTTTTACTTTACAGGCAGCGCCACCGACATTGTTCATAACAAGCATATTTACTTAACTAAGTTAATCGACAAGCATGGTCTAAGTACCGAAAAGTCGCTTGCAGTCGGCGATACAAAGAGTGATATTAAGATGCTCGAAATGGTCGAGCAGCCAATCTGTTTTAACCCCAGCCAAGAACTATACGACGAAGCCCGTAAACGCGGCTGGAAAATTGTTATCGAACGCAAAGATGTTATTTACGAGCTGACACCCGAAGCTGGAGTCTTTAAACTAAAATAGCCCAGCCTATGCGTTACCTCGAAATCATCTACTTATAACCACAAACAATTTTTAAAGATCGAAACAGTGAAATAACAAGTTGCAATAACTGTAGCAATTATTGTATAATATGGTTATCTCTCATGGTGGGAGGTGTGGGCAAATGCCTGCGACCCGAAAGAGGACAACATGGAAGTGTACATTTCGATGACGCCGGCCGTGATGGATGAAGGCGTGCTCGCAAAGCTTTTCGAGAAGCTCCCGGGCATGTTGGCGAACAGCACGCACGTGTCGCCGGGTGAACAAGTCAGTATCGCCCTGCTCGAGTGGCAGTTGCCGGACCCCGAACACACACCCTTGTGCGTTCGGTTCGACTTCGGCAAGGAGTTGCGTGATCAGCGCTGGGCGCTCAGCACGTTGCCGATGATGGAAGGGTTGGTCGCGTCCTGCCTCGAACAGACGGGAGTGGCAATCGATGACGTGCCCGAATTCATGGTTTTCATCATGGCCGGAAGTAGCGAGTCCGCCGGTGTTTACCGACGCCGGTCGTGCAGCGTAATTGCGCTCGGTGGCCTCAAGACGTTTCCAGAATCGTTGGCCACCACCTGAACCCCGAGCTTCTGCGATCGAGAGCCCCGCGCCCTCTCGCAGGGCTCGGGGTTTTCTCGTTTTTTTATGCCCGCTAATGCTACTACCCCCGATAATAAGTTTGACTAGAGGTATATACTATTTTTATGAGCTACCAGAGGCAAACAACCAAACCGCTTTTCGACGACATTTTTTGGAGCCGGCCAGAACGGACCGATTTGGCTGGCAAACTCCTGATTGTCGGCGGTAATCGCGATAGCTTAAAGGCACCGATGCAAGCCTACACGGCAGCTCAAGCCGCCGGTGTCGGACAAATCCAACTCTGTGTACCTGATATATTAAAACACGACCTTGGTAATCAACCCGGGATAACTTTCTTACCAAGCACATCGAGTGGCAGTCTGAGTAAAGTTGGTTTGAATGAGATTATTGTAGCTAGCAATGATACAGGTGGGTTGTTGTTAATCGGTGATTTTGGCAGAAGCAGCCAAACGACTCAACTGATAGATGAAATATTTGTACAACAACATGGTCAAATTACCTTATCTGGAGATGGGGTAGATGCAATGTTAAACAACCTAGAGCTTTTAAATAACCACCAAACATGTGTAGTGCTCAATCCCGGGCAATTCCAAAAACTAGTTAGCGCAACCAACTCGATCGTTGCCTATAAGAGTTCCTTGCCACTCGATGCATTTGCCGAACTATTCCATAAGCTAGAGTTTGAGTGCGCTATGGTTGTCTTGCATAGTGGTCATCTATGGGTTAAATGTGCCGATGAAATCAGCGCCACAAGTCGGCCCGATATTCAGAACGAAACACTCTGGCAAGCCGAACAAGCCGCCAGAACATCTACATTCTTGCTGCAGCACCCTGACGAACCATTCAAAGCAATAACCAGCTCTGTATTTTTGCTAGAAACGCAATAGAGCTTGGAGATAAATTTATATTGGTACTAAGGTCTCAGTTTATATAATCAATTATATAAACTGGTAAGTCCATTTCTAAAAAATTTAACACCCGTTCTAGATATTATTAACCAAGGTAGCTTTGTGGGTTGCTCTAGATCTAGTGCATTTGGTGCCGCGGGAGGGACTTGAACCCTCAATCCTGAAAGGAACACGATTTTGAGTCGTGCGCGTATACCAATTCCGCCACCACGGCTCCAAATAAACTAGATATTTTGTTAATTTTCAAACTCTGTGCAATTCCACTACTGCGGCTCAACAAATTCTCAACGCCATAGAAATATACACATTTTAAGCTGTTCTGGCAATCGTAAACAGATTATGTTTATGTTAATATATTGACAAATATGAGTAGTCCAACTCCAGCTCTGCCATTACCCGGAAAGCCCGACGATAACGGTGCTACGATTATGTTGGCTGGGAGCAACAAAGAAGTCGGTCGAAACGAAGCCGCCGAATTAATCCGCGGAAAAATCAGCAATATTTACTCAAAAGAACCAAATGCGAATAGCGAGATAAGTGAAGCCGAGGAACCAGGTACGCACAGTCAACACCAACAGTATTTACTAGAACTTCATAATAGTGGCCTAAGTATGGAGGATATCCAGGTAAAATGGCATGAATACTACCAAGGATTACCCGACCATCAAAAACACGAAGTCTGGCAAGAATTTTACAGTAATCAAAATCGGCACAATCAACGTCTCGCCAGTTTAGCCTCAGAGACACCAGCGATCAACTTGCCAGAAGTTAAACGTGGTCGAAAAAAACGGCAGAGCCCTAAACCGAGCTCCCAAGCCGATAATTTTGTTCAAAATGAGGCTACGTCTTGGGATAAGCTTAAAACTCGAAACAAACGCAAGCTCACCTTAAAACAACACATTAAATCGCTGATGTTCGGCCTGGGTGCCGGCTTAGTTGTGTTGTTTTTGTTGATGTTTACGTTTTTTAATGAGCGCTACATCATACCGTTCGTTAAACCCAACCAGATTTCGGCCTCTACACCAATCATAACCGTGCCTGGAGCAGCAGTCAGTAGTGATCCGAAAGTGATAATTCCGAAGCTCAACGTAGAAGCACCGGTCGTTTATAACGTACCTTTTATCGAAACCGGCGAAACCGAAGCCGACTTTGAATCTCGGGTTCAAAAAGCCTTAGAAAACGGCGTAGTCTATTACCCAACCAGCCAGAAACCGGGGGAAACAGGCAAGGGTTTTAACAGTAATGTAGCGATCGTTGGCCACAGCAGCAATAACTTATTCAGCAGCGGAAAATATAAGTTTGCCTTCATGCAGATTGGTCAGCTCGAGCCGGGTGATACTTTCATGCTTAATTACAACTCGAAACAATATGTATACAAGGTGTACGAGAAGAAGGTTGTCAAACCAACAGACGTTACCGTGCTCGGTCCGGCCAGCCGGCCCAACTCGGCGACATTAATTACCTGTGATCCACCAGGCTTCAATATCAATCGGATGGTGATTATTGGTGAGCAAATTAGCCCAAGTCCAAAAAAGAATACCCTAACCAATAAACAAACCGAAACACCAGAAAATCTAATCGTTCCAAGTAATCCAAAAACTATGTGGGAGCGATTCTGGGGCTGGGTAAGCGGCGACTAATTAACCCTTAGACTTGCGCTTTCGAGGATTGTCTTCCCAGTCTGATTGTCGGTTATGTAGATAGTATCGTAGTCTTTGTTGAAATAGATATTGGTAGGGTCAACATCTTGGTATGTAACCATGTTTTTTCCATCAAATTCAAAAATATTGAGACCATGGTTGATGTTGGCCATCAACCGATGCCCATCCATCCACGACAGATGGTAGTCATCGGCTAAGTTGTCTACCTGAAACCGATACGGAGCGGCTTGTTCGGCATCGTAGACTACGATATCTTCTGGCGTCAAAGCGGCGACAAACCTAGAGTTCTGGCTAAATTTTAGTTCTTTAAGCTGATTGACAACCGGTGAACTTAGCAAGATTAGCGGGCGACCACTCTTAAGATCTTCGAGCGGATTTTTGTAAACGTAAAATCGTTCGTCTAGATTAGAGCCAACCGCGTAAATATTTTTGCCATTAAATCGGCTCAAAGCAAGCGAGTAACTGGCTGTATCGGAGTAATTAAGCTCGGTTAGTTTGTACTCTTCGAAATTCTCGTTAATAATTACATCGGCTTTATTACTGGCATGATTAGCCGCAATATATACAACCACGTCTTTACCAAAACTATTGTAGGCAAGCACCTCAAGCGCTATCACAACTTCATCGCCAGTATCGATGTTCTGCTTAATCAGCTCGCCATTAGCGTACAGAATTAATAGATTATCGGTTTTATCGTTTACCAAACTTAATCTTTTTACCGGTCGATCTTCGCCTACGCTAATTGGTATCGAAGGTTTTTCACCACGTGAGTCGACGAGTGAATAACTAGTCGTTTTATCGGTTAATGTTTTCTTAACCAACATAGTCCGATTGTCGTCTGCCCAGCTTACTATACGGTACTGGCTAGGTTGGTTTGTTTCCTCGGAAGCCGGTGTTGACTGATTACTGGCTTCTAGGCTTAGATCTAGTGGTGCATTGTCTGGTTGGCTAATATCAAATAGATTGGCTTGAGCAGAACTTGGATCGTAGGTAATCAGCCATTTTTTATCAGGACTTTGACTACTTAGCTGTCGAGATTTATAGATTGCTATCTGTCCAAAATCGAGTTTTTCGGGAAAAAGGAAAGGGTATTGATAAAAACCAACCTTTTGCGGTTTTAGCCAGACGTTTTTACTCCAAGGGAAATAACCTGCCTGCTTTAACTCGAGCAGATATTCGCCCGACTCAACCACTAGTCGAGCGTCCGTTTTGTTACCGAGTAGAGTTTTGTCTAAATATATCTGGCTATTGCTTGGAGTTGAGTTTACAAACGCAATCGAATTGACGATTACCTCACCACGACGGCTAATGTCATACCCACTAGTAACCAGAACGAGGATAATCGTTAAACCGGCTAATAGGAAACCTAGGAGTAGGTAACCAACGATTAGCATTCGGTCGTGGCGTTTGCGATAGTTTGGATCTAAAAATTCCATAAAAAACAACAGCAATTTAGTTTGCTTAAACTGTAGATTGCTATACAATATTCTAACATAGAAAATACAGATATTAAGGGGTAGCGATGAGCTCTGGGCAAGTGGTAATTAACGGCAAGATATACCCTCTCTTAGGGGCAGATCTTGGGTCGCAAACAAAGCGTGTTGATGGACTTGCGCCGGCTGTTCATCATCAAAGTAGCGAGCCTCAGCGACATCCAAAAAATGTCCGCATTGAACGAACAGCCAGAACAAAAAAACATACGAATATGCGTTCGCAGACTCTGCATCGAAAAGCCGTGGCAAAACCACTCATCCAGCCACGTCCTCAGTCCGAAAGTCGAATCGTTAAACCTACTTTTAACCCGGGCAAGGCCAGACTCGAAAGAGCTGCCAGCACACAACAGAGTGAATATATAGGCAAGTTTCAGGCCAGCAAGAAGGTTGGGGCGACTCCAACAGCCATGCAACCAAGACCAGCCCCAGAAGATTCTTTGGTGCATGAGCCGCCAATCTACGTCCCAGACGAAGCCGTTCGTTTACCAGCTAGCATAATTGATCGAGCACTGGAAACTACGCCAAATAATCTGCAAACTGCAAAGAAATCCAAGAAGTCACCAAAGTTAGCTGTCGCTCTAACTGCTTTAGCGATCGGACTCGGAGTAATCGGCTATTTAAATCTGCCCCGGATTTCACTGAGTATCGCAAGCAGGCAAGCCGGTTTTTCAGCACATATGCCCGACACGCCTGCTGGGTTTAGTATTGATGGTCCGATTCGCTACGAAACCGGCAAGGTGTCGATCTCGATGGCTTCAAATACAGACTCTCGCAACCTACAGATTGTTCAGCAGCCAACAAGTTTAGATTCGGCCAGTCTGGCAAGTGGATACTTCTCGAATAAAGATATCCCATATCAAACTGTCGAGGTCAATGGGAAGACCATCTATATCTATAATGGTAATAGTGCAATTTGGGTAAGTCAGGGTATCCGCTATCAACTCGAAGGCGAATCTGGTCTGAGTAGTGATCAGATTGTCGAAATCGCTAAAAGCTTATAGTTTGATAGCTAGGCTTTAGCTGATATTCTGATTGATGATTAACTTATGAAAAACATAATTATTGCAGCCAAGACTTTTGAGGGCATCGACTTTGAGTTACCAAATAGCCAGGAGCCGGTCGCAAAAATTGCTCGGGCCGCCTTCTTAATAGCCACTAATACTGACACGACCATCCCTGATATGCTTGGTGATGAGCGTTTTCGCATAAATTTCAAACTCATACACCCCCATCTCGGTGTCGAAGGAACTTTTCACGACGCACTAACTCATGGTCAACAAATTATTCCCGTGGCTATGACCGCCGCCGATCAAGTACCTTCAGATATCTACGATCGTCTCATCGACCGCAGTGCTAATCGTACCGATCTTGTTGCCCTATATTTCGGACTAGGTGGTAGTGTTTGTCGAATAGTTATCCCATGCCTAGGTCAAGAACAGCAAGCCTGCACTCTCGCAACCGCACTCGAGACTCGAGATATTATGAACAGTTTCTAACTACTCCTTGGTATAATGACAGCAATGAATCAGAGAATTCGAACAAGGTTTGCGCCCAGCCCGACTGGTATGCTGCATATTGGTAGTCTCCGAACTGCCCTTTTTAGCTATTTATGGGCTCGCAAAAATAATGGTGAGTTTATTGTACGTCTCGAAGACACCGACCAAGCTCGGATCGTCGAAGGGGCAGCTGAGCAGATTTTATCTAGCATGGGTTGGTTAGGCATGGATTGGGACTACGGCCCAGATAAACCGAGCCCAGAATTTGGGTCTTGCATCCAAAGTGAGCGTAACGACGACTATACACGCTACATCCAAGCCCTTCTAGATAGCGGCGTAGCCTACTACGACTGGACAAGCCCAGAACAGCTAGAAAGTTTGCGTGCCCAAGCACAGGCAAATAAACAACCGTTTGTTTTCCGAAAAAACATGGCAACGCTAGAAGGTGAGACAGGCAAAGCAGTAATTCGGATAGCGATTCCCGACCAGACAGTGATAACCTGGACCGATCACGTAAAAGGCCTGCAAAGTTGGCGGGGCAAAGATATAGGCGACTTTGTAGCTATCAAAAGCGATGGTTTCCCGACATACCAGTTTGCCAATGTTGTCGACGATCACCTCATGGAAATTACCCATGTGATACGCGCCGATGAGTGGCTTAGCAGCACACCAAAGCACTTATTCTTATACGACGCTTTTGGTTGGCAACGACCAGAATTTGCTCATGTGCCACCAATCCTAGGGCCTGATGGTAAAAAGAAACTCAGTAAGCGTGATGGGGCGAAAGACGCCGCCGTCTACGCCACTGAAGGCTATCTGCCAGAGGCAGTCATGAATTATTTGGCTTTGCTCGGCTGGAACCCAGGCACAGACCAAGAAATATTTAGCCCCGATCAACTTGTGAGCGTTTTCGAGCTTAGCCGTATCCAGAAATCTGGCGCCAAATTTGACCCAGTTCGACTAGACTGGATGAACGGCATGCACATACGTAATATGGATCCGTCAAAAAGACTAGAGTTGGCTGAAAGCTGGTGGCCTAAAGAAGCCGTCCAGTCAGACAAGGCCTATAAGCAAAGAGTCCTCGATCTGGTCTACGAAAGACTAAAGAAATTTGCTGATTTAGCCGAGTACAGTCGCTTTTTCTTTGCCAGGGCTATGGCTGTCGATGTTCAGGAAATTGAGCAAGAAACCAAATTTACGCCCGAAGAGCAAGCCAATCTGCTAGTCGCCACAATCGATTTGCTGCAAGCATCCGATTTCACGGAAACTGATCTCGAACATCGTCTTTATGGCTATGCAAAAGAAAACGACCTTAAGGTTGGCAAATATTTTATGCTGATACGGCTAATGATAACCGGTAGTAGATTTAGCCCAGGGCTTTTTGAAACTCTCAACACTCTTGGCAAAGCCGAAGTCCTAGAGCGTCTAAAAACTTGATACCAAAGCTTAAGCGTTTTAAAATATACTGGTAATGGATAATCGGCCGCCTACGTCTATCAATGACGATCTTGAAGCTTTTAGTCTTGAGCAGAGCACCCAAAAGCAACCTCGAAAATTTAAGCGTTTATTAACGACGTTTATTAATATCCCAAAAAAGTATCTCTTGCCAGGTGGATTAGGCTTAATTCTGGCGGTTGGCTTGGGTGGTTACTACGTGTTTTTGCATAAAAAGTCACCAGAGCCAGTTCAAGCTAAACAAGAAGTTGTCAGCAAGGCCGAACCCGAGCCAGAACCAATTTTTTACGAATCGCCACTTACCGGCATGCTCGTCGAAAACGAGTCAGACACTAAGCGCCCGATTACCGGTATTATGATCGAGAACTCAGTTGGCGTTCGACCCCAGAGTGGATTGCTCGAAGCCGGTGTAGTCTTCGAAGCCGACGCAGAGGGCGGAATAACACGATTGCTGGCACTTTATCAGGAAGGCCAACCAGACTATATTGGGCCAGTTCGTAGTGCTCGGCCATACTATGTTGAGTGGTTAGCCCCATTTGATGCCTTCTACGTGCACGTCGGTGGAGATATCGCTGGTAAGGCTGCCATATCTAAGTATATCCAGTCTGGGCGTAATCTAGACCAATATGTTTATGGCAGCTCGTTTTCCCGTATCTCTAGTCGTATAGCTCCGCACAATGTTTACACAGACTTTACGCGCCTAGACAAACTCGAGGGCAAGGCAACCAGCGACTTTGAGCCTTGGCCTCGCAAAGACGAAGAACCTGTCGAAACGTCAACTGCTAGCAGTATAGATATGACAATCTCCTCACCATCTTATAACCCGAGCTACACTTACGACAAAAAAACTAACAGCTACTTACGCTTTTACGGTAACACGCCTCATAGTGATGAGCGCACGGGCGATCAAATAAACCCCAAGGTAGTTATCGCCATGCAGGTTGACAAGCAATATTATAACGCCAAAGATGGGCCAAGAACTGATTACACTACTGTCGATAGCGGTAAGGTTTGGGTTTTCCAAGATGGTCAAGTTATTGAGGGACGCTGGTCAAAATCTAGTGAGTCTGAGCAAATCCTATTTAATGACAGTAACGGGGCAGAGATTGTCTTTAATCGCGGTCAAACTTGGATAACTGCCGTTAGTAAAGTGGCATGGCAATGATTGAATACATCCGCAAAATTCAGTCAAAACTCTGGCTAAGGACAGTTATCAGTTTATGTCTGGTTTTGATCGTCGGGCTTGGATGCTTCTACTTGATGATCTTAGTCTTTAACTGGTCGGAGTTATGGAGTCTCGAACTGTCTTTATTGGTAACAATCGCTTTGGCGATCTTTATCGCCAGCTGGCTAATGAAACGGGCAATTTTTGGCCTAGATTTCTTAGCAAGAGCAATCCTTTCGGCAAGTGGTCAGACTAGTCAGATTAACCCTCCAGATACAAATGGCTTGCGTAAAGAATTCGAGTTTTTAGGTGATCTCGCGCACCAAGTCTATGCCATGGCGAGCAGTCAACAGAATCACGATACACCGGCATCGGGATCAATCCCCAGTTTAGCCCAGCTCGCTGTTCCGGCGGTAGCTATTTCGGCCGAAGACAAGATAGTCTATGCCAACGCAGCCGCTGGTGCCTATTTTAACTTTGATCAAACGCAAGTTATCGGTAACCATATTGATACAATCTTTAATCTATCTTTTTCCGGCAGTGAGCAAACCTTAGACGATTGGATTAACTATTGTAAAGTCAATAAGGCCACAGCTAGTCAGAGTTGGGACCACGTCAAACACACCCTCAGTGACGACAGCAACCGGCAGTTCGATATGGTTGCTCACTATAGCAAAGACAACCCCAACGGCTATGAAATTCTATTGGTTGTAATTGATCATACAGATCGCTACATGCAAGAGTATAACGATGTCAGTTTTGTGGCCATGGCAGTCCACGAACTTCGAACTCCGCTTACAGCCATGCGTGGTTATTTAGAAGTATTCGATGATGAATTAGGTGCGGTCTTGAACCCTGAGCAACAAGAGTTTCTAACCAACATGAACGCCCAAGCACAACAACTTGCAGATTTCGTGAACAATATCCTTAATGTTGCCAGAGTCGAAGAAAACCAACTCCACCTCAAAATGCATAAGGAAGACTGGGCAGAAATTATCCGCAAGACCGTTACCGAACTAGAGTTGCGCGCACGAGTTAGAGGTATCAAAATTAACTACAGCCTACCCGATAATTTGCCGCTTGTGGCAGTCGATAAGGTTAGCATGTATGAAGTCTTGAACAACTTAATCGACAACGCGATCAAATATACTCACGACGACAAACCGATAAACATCGAGGTGAGTGTGCTCGACGAAAACTGGGTCCAGACTACCGTTACTGACCAAGGTGTAGGTATTCCAGAAAACGTAATGAAGTACTTGTTTAAGAAGTTCTATAGATCGTATCGTAGTAAAACCGGGGCAATTGGCACAGGCTTGGGCTTGTATATCAGCAAATCTTTGGTTAACGCCCAAGGCGGAGAAATCTGGGCTAAAAGTAAAGAAGGGGTGGGTAGTACCTTCGGGTTTAATGTACCGACATTTACTTCGGTTGCCGATAAGCTAGGTTCGGAGGATAATGAAATTGTAAGGGAGGCACATGGCTGGATCAAAAACCATTCTCTGTATCGAGGATGAATATTTTATAAGCGAGTTGTATGCTCGAGCACTACGTCGAGCTGGATATGATGTGACTCTTATGATGAGTGGCGACGATGGTCTAAACGCTGCTTTGACCGATCACTACGATATTATTCTGTTAGATTTAATGATTCCGGGTATCACCGGCTTTGAAGTACTCGATAAGATTAAAGCTCACAGCCCGGCACTCCACAGCAAGATAATTATTACGACTAACCTCGACCAAGACGACGCCAACCGCGAGCGAGTCGAGCAACAAGCCGATGGTTACATTATTAAAGCCGAGATTACCCCCAAACAGTTAGTCGAAATAATCGACAAAATCAAGATCGATTAAGCCTGTGCTTGCTTCGTAGGCGTCTAGAGCTTATTGTACTTTTATGTCCGAACAAATTACACCGCTCGCAAGAAGTCGGAGTACATGCCGCAGTCACAACAGTGGTCAGATTATGCTAGAAACAACCCGATCCGATGGTAAAGCCAAAGGTCTTGGCCGATTGGTATGTGGCAAGTGCCCAAACCTAGCTGATTGCATCGACTATTTTGTCGGTAGCCAGGCTAATGGCCAAGCGGAAGGCATTGTTGCAGGCCTAACCAACTATGAGCGCGGCCAATGGCAAGCTGTTAGACTCAATCTAAGTACCGCAAAGGCTCTAGCCAAAGCTATTCGAGCCTCTAGAACAGAAGACCTTACACCTCAAACTGTCCATGTAGGCAATCGACCGTGATCGGTTTCGATAACCACAATGCCCTGCAACTTGCGTTACCAGATAGCCCTGAACGCCAAGCAGCCCAAGCAGTGCTCGACCAAGTTCATCAGGAAGAAGCCCTAGCGCATAGACTAATGTCAGATATGCGTCGCGCCGACCAAGCTTTCGAGGGTCTGGTAGAGTTACCCGGATACGCCATATTTGAGCCACACAGCCTCGACGACAATAATCTATTCGATCGTTGCGGCGAATATGTGTTCGGGCGGATTTTAGGCGAACCTTGGTGTGTGCCCAGACAAGCTTACCCTGCCAGTCAATACCTTTACAACGATACCCGCGACTTCTTGCGCTCTAAGGGTTTCACCTTGGTTGATCCTGCAAAAGTTGTTCCTGGTGATATCGTCGCTTACACCGGCGAACACCCAATTTATGGCCACGAAGCAACGCTCCAGTTCGGTTTTGTCTTGGGTGAGAGTCGGGTGCGCTCACGCTTTGGACCAGGACCGGTGTTCGAACACAATTTAGCTAGTATCCCGAGCCGCTGGGGAAGTAGCGTGTTCTTCTGGCGTAAACTACTGTAGGGTTAACGTACAAAGCTATACGTAGAATCTTTGTCGGTGTTTATAACCTCAAGTTTATCTGTTGGACTCAGGACAGCGTGCGATTGATTATCTAAATCTAGATGGATTTCTTCGGCCAGACATTCACCAGCATTAACATTTGCTTGATCGCGCTCGACAAGCTTGAGCCACTGCAGATCGGCACACTTCAAGATAGCTTTGCTTTGGTCGGTTAGAGTTAAACTGACGCCGCTAGCTTTGACTGTAGCATTCAGAACAGATTGATCCTGGATAACTATCTGGTCGATATCGGCCAATGCAGCATCAACTCGCGACTGATCGGATATCACGAGATTCTTAACGGTTAGATATGACTTAAACAACGCCGACGACTGATCAGATAACGTCAGTGTCTCTAGTTTGGGAACATAAACAGTTGCCTGTAGCTGATCGTTACAATCTAGCAAGCACAAGTAATTATTCGAATTATTATGCAGATATAAATACCCATTCCGAATGTTGAGATCTAGGTTATCGAGTACGAAGTTGTTGGCCGTCAGTACAACCTTATACTCATCAGACTCGATAAAGGTAGCATCAACTTGATTGGCGATTGACACATGCTCAAATTCATCTAAAGCCACCTCGCGCATAGTTGGCGAAGTGTCAACGGCTCGCTGGTAGCGATCATAGGTGTTGCTACCAAACGCAATCGCTGCCGACAGGCCAATTACGAACAACCCAACCAAAATTGCCGCCATACCGCCACGAAGCACTTGTTTCGAACGAAGCAATGACATGCCCATGTAAGCCATTAAGCAGATTACAACTGCGGCTAGCAGCCAGACCGATACCAGCAAGCCATAATCTACAAATCTAGACGGGAAGTCCACCAAAGCGCCGGCATAATAGACATTAACATCTCCAGCCACCAGACTAGCCATACCGGCAGTTAGGCCGGCGATTGCTGCGAGAGAAGCCAAAAATACCCCAGCTCCTACAAGCTTAAGTACTAGCTTGTAGATAATTCCGAAAACTTTAAACGTAGTTTCGAAAGTTGTTCGTAAAAATCCGTTCGCTCCTGATTGTTTAACCTCTTTTACTTTCGTTTTTAGCGTCTGCTCGATATCTTTTAGTGTAGCTGTTTTACCAAGCATTAAACGCTCGTCGGCACCGGTCTCGGCCTCTGGCAATACCATCCATAATACCAAGTAGAGCACTAAGGTAGTCCCGAATGAAACTAGAACCGATATCACCAAGCCGATTCGGACATACAACGGATCAATCCCAAAATAACCCGCCAACCCACTGGCAACTCCACCGACAATCGCATTTTGTTTTGACCTGTAGAACTGTTTTTTAGAGCCAGTCGGTTTTGCCTCGGTCTCGACTTCGCCCGTAATATCTTCGACAGTGCCTAGCTCGGTGATCACAGCGCTCACGTCAGTTTCGTCAAGCACCGAATTTGCATCTTTGAGGCGCGCTTTAAACTTATCGGCTAAGCTCAGCTCAATGTCTTTGATAACCTCTTTGTCCTGATAGTGTTTGCTCAGACTAGCCAGATATGTATCTAGCTTTTTATAGGCGCTTTCATTGATATAAAACGACTGTTTAGCTAACTCAATTATTTGCGCCTTTTTCATTTCTTAACTCCTTTAATTATTCCATCGACGGCTTTTTTTAGCTCTTTCCATTGGCTGTTGTAAGCTTCGAGCACGCCATGGCCATCAACAGTCAACTTATAATATTTGCGGGGTGGTCCTGTTTTCGACTCTTTCCATTCGTAACTGACCAATTTTTCGCTGGCTAGGCGAGAGAGTAGGGGATACAGCGTACCCTCAACCACAATCAGATCCGTATCTTTTAGTTTTGTGACAATCTCACCAACATAAACGGGCTTACCACTACAAATTTGCATCACACAATATTCAATCAAGCCTTTACGCATCGAGAGCGAATTCTGTTGAATATATTTTTGAAGATTAGTTTCAGTATCTTTCATAAATTACTACCTTGCTTTACAAGGTAGCATTGTTGACAAGCCATGTCAAGACCTAACAAAAATATTATGCTTGGTAAATTTGTATATCTGAAAGACATAAATCTAAAGACCCCGATCCAAGTATGCGACATGAGCTTTTTAGCAAGTTGGGTAGTGCAGGGTACTAATCCATTTGCAGATATATCGAAGGCGTTAGGTGTTTTTTGCCAGACATTAAGTTATAATAGGCCGCAACCAAATATGGCTCCATCGTCTGATGTGAGAAAAGCCAGTGGCTTTTTGCAAGACCGGAGTACCGGTGCAAATTATTGCCCGATACGAGGTGTGCCGACGGCTGATTGACAACAATTTGTCAATCTGACCATGGGTAGGACATCTTAACCGTTAGATATCTTGCACGGTTTATTAAACTAGCGTACATTTTAAGTCTAAGCCAAATATGGCTCCATCGTCTAACGGTTAGGACACAAGATTCTCAATCTTGCAATCGGAGTTCGATTCTCCGTGGAGTCACCAAGGAAGAAGCTCACCTAAGGTGGGCTTTTTGCTTGGTTGGTTTCGCAGAAACTCCGAGCTCCGACGAGAGTTCGCTATTGCCCGGCAAAGTTTACTTTGCTAAGGCGCAATATACCCTAGTATTCTCCGTGGAGTCACCAATACTAGTGACTTTAGATGTAAGATAAAAGCTAGCTACTCTTCATCTTGACTGAATCTTTTTTGTTCGTTAATCACTAGTTTAACTAAGCCGTGATTTTCGCCATATTTTGCTTTGAGCCTTTCGAGCAACTTTACAGGCATCAGAGTAGTAGCCAAATTCATGAAAGACATTCCTTCTGTCCAGACTGTCTGCTTGTTTTTGATATCGTGTGGGACAACCATCTGCTCATAGCAAGCGACAAGCAGCTCATCAATATGCCCATCGTCCATCGGGTCAAAGCTTGTGTCGAACTCATGTCCTGGCTCAACAACTAGTCTACTTGATATTAAGTCTTCAATTGTTTTGTGCAATCTTGTTATGTCATAACTTGGTCTGTTGCCTGGACTAACTTCCCATTGCATCTTCTGCCAGAACGGGACTAACTGTCTTAACACCCAAGGATAGTAGACGTGAGGCACTCGCCTTACTTCTTCTAGGTACAGGAATTCTTCGTATTGCTTTTCAAGTTTTTGAAAACTGCGCACAACAGATTCAATATGATAAGTGGTGCGGTTGTCTTCGGCTTCTGCTGCTTTTTCCGCACTCAAATCAATATCCTCAAGTCTTCCAGAAGTTAGTTGTCTGCCGGTGAATCTTTGAATAAGATCCAATAGAGCGAAACGATATCGGGAAAGCTCCAACAACTGTGTCTCATCTGCTTGCTTGAAAACGTTATGAGACGCTAGTTGATTGATGGCATATAGCCCATCGCTAACACCGTGATCAGGAACACTTAACGGCAGGTTGGGGTCACCTAGCATTAAATGATAGCCATCAATGATAATCTTGGTTACTTGTCTTGCGGCTAACCCGTCAGCTGCGTATTTGTAATGTTCCGCAAATCTCCACAGAATACTCGCTCTAGTAGAGCTCGTTACTCTTGGATCTCGGGCAAACTCCATAAGCATGTAGTATGTATCTGGTAGCTGCTCCATATCAGATGAGTTGCCCAGACGAAGCTTTTGTATTAAGCTTCGTATTCTATTTTCTGCATTAATAGAATCAGGATCAAAAGCAAGTCTCTCTATCAGTGTAAGCAGAACTTCATTCATAGCGGCATCGGCTTTATCGCGTAAAGCTTGGCCTTCGGAGTCGGCGCTAAGATATGCTTGCTTCAAATCTTTGGCTTCTTGACTATCAAAAGGAGCAAAGTTGTTTGCCCATTTCTTATGTGCTAATACTACTTCGGGCTGGCTAGATTTCATTTTTGCCTCAGCTCGCATACAAATAACGTAACGAATCTTAGCCGCCAAATCGCGACCGAACATTCTAGCCGCTATACTTTCTATAAAGTCTGGGTCAGATTGCTCATCAACTAACCATACCGATTCCAATATCGCTTCTTCAAATTCTTCGTAACCTAGAGAAATTGGATCAACCTCTTTAGTTAATTCTCCAGTTGTGACCTGCATCAAGCGACCGACTATTTCTTGTGCGTGCGGTGAGGCAAGACCAGCTTTCAAAATATCGCCCAAAATATTTCTTACGGCACGGACATCCTGTCCATAAACGTATCGGTCGGTGCTGCTTGTGTAGTATTCGGCGCGTACGTCAGCAGCGACTCTTCCGTCCCTAGTATATGCTTCAATTACTTTGATAATCTGATCTTTGAATTGCGCTTTTCTTTTTGGGTCTGTCTCGTCTTGATATGTGCGCAGAATGTCGATGATAATGCCTCGTTTCTGTTGAAGCTCATCAGGACCGTCAATCACATGTCGTTGCTCGGGAGCAATCCTCGTTGTTACAGCTGCCACAAGTGCCTGCTGAGCCTTTAAGCTGTCCGAGTCTAGAATTAAACCAGATACATCACTCGGCCCAAAGTTATATTTAGTCTTAGGACTTATCATCCGAATTTCATCTACGATCAGTGATTCAATTAATGGGAATCGAGCCAATGGTAGTATTGGCTTTGGTATTACTTTTCCTTCGCTATCGATATTGGCTCTAGTGGTTCTATAGCGTCGTACCAACTCTTCCCCAACATGGTCATTATAAGCTTTTTCTAAAGCTTTTCCTTCATCAGTAGCTCTAAACTCTGGATCTTGAAGTTTGCGGTAGTCAAATTCCGGATGCGCCTCCAATACTTGTTCGGCGGTCATTTTACGCCATTCTCTGGTAGTATCCCAAGACACGCCATGCTCGATGCCGTATGAAATGGCGAGTATATGTTCACCAGTGGTAACCATCTGGTCTAGTCGTTCAAAATCAAGTTCAGCCGCACTTTTAAAAAGCGTTGATACAAACTTTTCCTGATCAGTATGCCATCGCAGACCTGAGTAAAAAATCCCGAAACCTTTTTCTAGATCTTCATCTCGGACTATCTGCTCGATTGCGCTTTGAGCAATACTCCGTACTAATGTGGCACCTATCTCATCACGAGTTTGCGGGTCAGGCATATGCTCACATATCATAGCTGATGTACCGTGAAATAATGCACTGTGTATACGAGCCTCAAACCTATCTTTAGCTGAGCTTCTAACCACAGCTTGGATTAACCCTTCATCGCTGGTATCGACATCAATAGCGAAAGGCAGATTCAGGGCTCTAGCTACTCCAACCGCTTCAATTAGTAACGTAGCGTCATTTATCGAAGTTGCTTGTTGCTCATATATAACAGCCGGAAACGACTCTCTATCTGATTGGCTGAGTGGTTCAATACCGATTTCTGGTTGCTGATGACGGGAAAAACGCATGACTAGTATTCGTCGCTCACTATTAGTTCATGGACGCTAAGCTTATCTGGAAATCTCGGTCCAGGCCCAATAATAGCGACTACTTGCTGATCAGTTGGCACTTCAATATGTCGAACTCTAGCTTGTACAGCAGCTCCCAAGCCTTCTGCTCCAAGAAGTAAATAATTCTCACTGTCCTCATCCACAGGCAACATATCTACAGTGGCCGGACCCTCTGGATGCGCAAGGGCGAGAAAGTAACGGAATGCGGGACGCTTCCAGTAATAAGGTGTTATGTCTGTTGGATCAGTAGGTATCTCGCGCGGCTGGATATCATAAGACTCCATTAACCTTATCAGTGAACCATCTTCGAGATTAACGTTCGCAACGTTATCTATAGGAGCTCCAAACATCTCAGCTGCAGAATATCTTGCAATCATTACTATATTATAGAATAACTCTACACAAATAGCAATAACTTAACTTGAAGAAAACACCATTTTTCCTTCCTGTAAAGTTGGCGTATTGCAGGCTGTATTAGCAGATGATGAGCTTGCAAATCTTCATATGGTACGCGCCTTACGAGCAATCATTAGCCACAAGCATGCTCTATCAGATCAGCTTGTCTGGCGGTTGCCAGAGCTGTACTTTATGGAGAGCGGTCATAGGTTCCGAATGACCATCTTGTGGGTTACTATGGGACAGGCAAGCTTGGTTTATGGACTATTTACATACAGAAAAGTATTCGGTGATAATCTGATTGTTGATCATTCGTCGTCACAGGAATAAATACTCTTCGCCAGCATAAACATTATGAGATATAATACGTATTATTTGGTAAGGGCAAGTGTGGATTACAATCAAGCATCAATCGAGAATTTAACAATCGGACCGAACTCTTTCGTTTTAAAGTTTAAGTCGTGGTTAAATAAGATATTTCATAGTCCTACGACTTTCGGGATAGTAGTGCTTGTTATTTTAGGTGCGGGTTTTGTGTCTTTTCGAATTGTGGCTGGCACATCGATATCCGGTAGCTTAAATAAGAAAAATCCAATCAGAACACATTCAATTCATATAGACGCTAGTGGTCGGCTAAAAGTGACCGTTAAAGACAGCGGTGGCCGGCGATCCGATTCGGTCCGCTTTAAGTTACGTTTACTGGATTCAGAGGCAGAAGAACTTGAGAGCTATCAAGCCACACGAAAGGGTGAGCCTGTAACAATCGAATCGAAAGTGACCCCTGGAGACTACTATCTCGAGCTAAGTGCAGTCGAAAGCTTAAGTCGGCGAGGAACCCGCTATACCTTTGAAATTGAGTACCCGACAGCCAACGCAGAAACATCAAGTGACACAGAAGCTCCGACAATCAGTATTACTATGCCAAAAAGTGGCGAGGTGCTAGAGGGCGACGCTACAATTAGTGGCAAGGCCTACGATAACAAGAAGGTTAGTAGTGTAACTTACCGATTTGCAGGTGGCGCCGGGCAAATTGCTACCGGTACGACCAACTGGGTGGGACTGCTCGACACGACCACTCAGCCTAACGGACCAGCAACGATAATTGTCCGAGCAAAAGATGCTGCTGGTAATAAAGCCGAAGCCACGCTAAGCGTAATTATTGATAACCCCGATGCAACCACACCTAGCGACCAAGGGGACGGTTCTGGTAGTACAGGCGGAGGTGACACAGGTACAACCGATCCCGGAACAAGTGGCAGTACAGGCGGAGGTGATACAGGTACAACCGATCCCGGAACAGGTGGCAGCACCCAAGAGTTTCCAACCGCTTACACCACGGGCATCGAAGCTGGTGTAAGCCTCACAGCTTGGCCATCTTCTAGCTATCGATCGGATTCGGTACCAACGCACACCGAACAAATAAACGGTAAAACCTGGACCGTCGTCGAAAACTACAACATCAACCTCAGCAACGGTAATTATCTTTACCTGGTAGCCAGCAATGTACTGCTCAGAAACGTAAAGATTACCGCCAACTCGACCCCCAGCAATACTAGTGCGCTCGTGCAAGGTAACAGTCCAAGCAATATTTGGCTCGATCATGTAGAACTGAAGAACCAGCTGTTGCAGGTAGGCAAACTGCGCCTGCACCTGTACATGCACCACCGACTACTGTTATTTCGTTATTTCCCGACATCAATCTCTCCTTCTGTTGGGTTAAAAAATGCTTATTTTTAAAACACACATTTTGATTTACTCAAGCACCATACATTATTTTTGTTATTTTGTAAATATACAATTATAATATTGGTTGTGCTTATTCAACAAAAAAGCAGACTCAATCAGCATTGGCCTGAATTTTCGCCAGCTATTTGTCGGTTTCGTCTTCGATTTCGTGGCCAATAATAGACTCGATCAGATCTTCGATGGTAATAATCCCAATTATTGCCTGGTGGCGCTCAACTGCCATCAGATGAGTCCGTGTGGAAATAAACCTGCGTATCATTGTGTCGAGGGCGGTCATCGAGCCAATGGTCTTAACCGGATATGTAATTAGCTCGTCGAGACTATAGCTCCGTGCATCAAAATCTATATCGACTAAGTCTTTTAAGACGAGTAGTCGCTTACACTCTGTCTTACTGCTATTAAAAATCGGGACTCTAGAGTAGTTCTCGGCTTTCATTTCATCGATTTTGTGAGCATCGATTACATCTGTCTCTAATAGGTAATAGACTTCGTCGACAGGGGTCATAACTTCACGGACGCGGCGTTCACTAAGCTGAAGGGCGTTCTGAACAATCTCAACTTCGTCGTCGTCCAGCTCCGATGCATCATGATCAAGATGCTCGGCGATTATCAAGCCAAGCTCGTGGCGCGAATGTAGATCCGGCTCGATTGGACCGATTAACTTATCTAGGAGTAGCTGCAACGGCTTTGCGACAGGGTATGCGAAGATTGTCATAACTCGCAACACAGGGGCAAAAAGTGCTATCGCCTTGAGTGAGTGCTTAATTGCAAAAGCTTGCGGTAAGATTTCTCCAAAAATAACAATTAGCAGAGTACTGGTGATGCCGGCTACAAAGCCATTTAAAACACTTGATAAAACTAACGACGAAGCCGAGATAACTGCAACATTTGTGAGTAGAATGCTCGCCAAGCTTAAATGAGTCTTTTCGCGTAAACTTAATGCCTTGCGAGCGTCTCTGTTGCCGAGCTTTGCCTGGCGACGCAAGTCGCTTAAGTCTAGAGCCATCAGTGCGACATTCAGACCAGAGCAGATTGCCGATAGTCCGATTAAGACAGTTGATAAAGAGAAAATAACAAGGTGATTCACAAGAGCCTAGATTATAGCATCTACAAAGACGAGTAATGTAGAGGTAGCAATTATTCTAAATACAAGGTTGAGGAAACCCATGTAAAGAGCATAGAATAGGCTATGCATCATATTCAGCAGAAGATACTTATGCGTCTGGCTTTTAACGATAGCCTGCGCTTTAGCGAGCTCAAACCAGACGAATACGAGAATAAGTTGTTCGACTACCATCTAAAGCAGTTGCTACGAGATAAATTGGTCGAGAAAGACCAAACCGGTAATTACACTTTAACTGCTGTCGGTAGGCAAGTAGGTATACGTAATTTAACCGTCGCCAAATCTGGGCCGCAAGCTCATACTATTTTGTTCCTAGCAGTTCGCGCTGGAGCTAATGGACCTTGGCTACTTTACAAACGACTCGTGCATCCATTAAAAGACCGAATTGGTTTTATGCACGCATCGCCAGTGATCGGCAATAGCCTAGAGACGGCTGCTAGCCAAGAGCTACTGTCCAAAACCGGATTAACAGCCGACTTTGCAGTAAAAGGTAGTGGCATCTTTGAGATGTGGTCGAGGGAAAACCTAGAGAGTTTTACGCACTTTGTGCTGCTCTATAGCCAAGATATTAGCGGGCAGCTGCAACCAAGTCATTCACATGCAGAATACTTTTGGGCAGAAGGTCCGGATTTTAACTCACCCGACATGCTGCCAAACATGCCAGTTTTGGTCGACAAACTTGCAGATAACCAACTCTTCTTTATTCAAAAAACTTTCAACCTCTAGTCTGATTGACTAGGATATGGCGTTCTCGAGGGCATTGACGGCTTCGTTGCTACCGTTGCGGCGCCAGTAAACACTTAACGGGCTATCAACATCGGCCAGTTGAGCGAGGGTAGGGTTGGCGCCAATCTCGGCATACAAGTTGCGTGATTGCTCGAGCGCCTCTAGCGCAGCACTGCGGGTAATCCGTTGCGCTAAGGCTGTTTCGCCACGAGCCATCTCGATTTCTGGGGCCATTTCTACAGCCGCCAAAAATAGAGAAGTGTTGCCAAGCCGAAGTCCAAGTTCTCGCTGATGCTTGAGAGCTGTACAATGTTTACCTTCGACAGATATCTTGTGTCTGGCGGCCATCTCGCGGGCAAACTGCATCCGTTCACTGGACCGAGTCAACAACGTAACTCTTGTAATTGGCTCTGTGCGGCCGTGAATTGGCAAATACAGTCGCCGACGCATAACCCGCTCGGCATCGCGAGCTAAGTTGTACCAAGCTGTATTCATTGCTGTGGCTGCCAAAACTCGTGCCGAGAACTCACCGTCGTCGTGCTCGGCACAGTAGTCAATCACTCTTGCGGCGGTCTCGATACCGCGCAGCTGCGCCTCGGCCAGCACCGAACCAGCCGGTAAGGCTCGTCGGCGTTCGATCTCGGCTAAATCTCGAGCTTTTGGTGGAACGTAATCGTAGCCTTCGTCGAGATGTTTAACTGGTAAATCAAAATGTTTGAAAAATGTTGTACTCATAGTAAACCCTACTTTAAGATTAGGATTTGCTTAAATCAGTGAAGACTTTTTCACTAAAAACTGTAACGCCTATGCTTGCGAAGTTTTAAAAGCTAGTCTTAAATATGTGTAATGAGACAAACTACCACCGAAACTGGCCTAATCGCAGTTGAATTTGATGGGAGTCCTCGTTCGGGAAAAGGTACTAGTGCCAAGCATCTCGAACGTGTTTTCCCAAGAACTCGAACTGCCGAAACAGGCAAGTTGTATCGAGCCATTACGTTTTTGGCATTACGGACTGGCTTGATCGAACCCGGGATGACTGAATCGGATGTGGCCACAAACTTAAGTAGTTTAACTGCAGAACAGACCGAAGATATGGCGTTCGATATGGAGAGGGTCGTCAACGTACATGGAGAAAGTGTCTTATACGATCGAGACGTAGCTGGACTTGTCGGCAAAGTATCTCCATTGGTGGCGGTTCGTGAAGGTGTTAAATCCAGGTTTAGGGACGACTTAACTAGAATGGTTGCCGACGATGGTATTTCGATGGTTATACTCGATGGCCGAAACTTGGCCGCCGTAGCTCGTCAGGTTGAGGGTCTAGAAATAATTCAACGTACCTTTTTTGTTTGTAGTGACAACGAAGCCGCCAACCGAGAACTAGCGAGACATCTTGCAGAGCTCGAAGATAAAGGTTTGCCAACCCTCGATGAAGACGCGAAGGAAGAATATATAGTCGCGAAAGTCCACGAATTAGTCGAACGTCGGCACCAAGATGAAAGTCGCGGTAACGACCCGGTCAAGCCAGAGCCAGATGCTATTCGCTACTGGGATCACCCAGGCATTCTTGAACACACGATAAACGCTTATATCCTAGAAGGCAACATGACATATCGCCAAGCCAGAGACGAGGTATCCGGCGAGAATCATTATCGTTATGGTCGGATCGGGGCAGGTGCGATAGCCTATAGTCAAGGCCAGGCCGATAAAGGGGAAGCTCGTCAAGTTCTGTTTGATACCAACGCTTGTAGCTTACTGGCAATGCAACGTTACACTGAACGCATGGTTTCAGAGGCTCGTGCCCAAAGAGCTGAAATCCGTAAGCTCTAGATGTTGCATTCGACACCTACTTCGCCCATAATAGAGCCTGAAAATGCTTATGAAGATCAGCTGTAGTATTGGTGGGTTAGGGGATGTTTTTTAAGAAATCTAAACCTGGTTCGGTATCGGCAAGTAGTTTACAAAACGAAAAACTAAAGAGCGATATCATTTTAAACTCTATAGAAGATGGAGTTGTTCTGATTGATTCCCAAGGCACAATCTTAACCCTAAACCCTGGTGCCGAGAATATAACTGGCTGGAGCGCCAAAGATGCCACGAGCCTAAATTTTGCAACCGTCCTCCAGTTCGTCGATAAAGATGGTCAAGCTTACCCAGAAGTCAATAATCCAGTTTTGCGAGTCTTTAAAGAAGCCAAGGTAGTCCGAGATAACCAAGTGGCTCTACGCACCAGCAGTCAGAAACATATTGCTATATTCATTAGTTGTTCGCCACTGATGAACCAGAGTGGTCAAGTCGAGGGCGCAGTCGCGGTTTTTAGAGATGTCTCTAAAGAGCGTTCAGAAGAATCGCAACGAGCCGAGTTTATTAGCACTGCTAGTCACGAAATGCGTACGCCAGTTGCTGCGATCGAAGGCTATTTGGCCCTCGCCATGAACGATGCAGTCTGCAAGATCGATAGTAAGGCTCGCGAATATCTCGACAAAGCGCACTCCAGTACCGAACATCTTGGCAAGCTCTTCCAAGACCTACTTACCGCAGCCAAAAGCGAAGATGGCCGTCTAACCAATCATCCTAGTGTCACTGATATGGGCGCTTTCTTACAAGAGCTGGCAGACAGTTTTAAGTTCTCCGCCGAAAAGAAAAGCCTCGTCACCGAATTTTTACTCGGCAATGGCAGTCATGCGGCCCCTTCAGCCGACACACCAGAAGGCGGCACCAAAGTAGTCAGTCCGTTGTATTATGCGCTGGTCGACCCAGATAGGATGCGCGAGGTGATTACTAATATCTTCGATAACGCCGTCAAGTACACCGAGAACGGCAAAATAACTCTGGCGCTAACTGGTAACGAAAAAGTTGTCCAGATTAGTGTCCGCGACACCGGACCAGGTATACCGGCAGAAGATCTACCGCACCTATTCCAGAAGTTTTATAGAGTAGACAACTCATCCACCCGAACAATTGGTGGGACAGGGCTAGGATTATTTATTAGTCGAAAGATTGTGGAACTTTATGGTGGCCGCATTTGGGCAGAGAGTCAGCTTGGAGCCGGCAGTACATTTTATATCAATCTACCCAGACTCAGCACTCAAGAAGCCCAACGGCAACTCTCGAAGACAGCAACCCAGCCAAAGACTGGTAATATATAATTTGATTTTTACGCTTATGGTATACTTTATGCTAATGAAATCACGTCAACACACAGGGGGTTGCCTATGAGCAAGAAGATTATGCTCGTTGAAGACGACACAAATTTGAGAGAGATTTATGGCGCACGTCTAATGGCCGAAGGTTACGAGATTGTTGCCGCTCAAGACGGTGAGGCGGCACTTGCAATGGCCGTCAAAGAAAAGCCTGATCTGATTATTAGTGATGTTATGATGCCTAAAATTAGTGGTTTCGATATGCTCGATATCCTGCGCTCAACCCCTGAAACGAAAGATACCAAGGTGATTATGATGACAGCGCTGAGCCAAGCCGAGGACAAGTCGCGAGCTAGCGAACTCGGAGCAGACAAGTACCTAGTTAAGTCGCAGGTAACCCTAGAAGACGTAGCACGTGTGGTTCACGAATTACTTGGCGACGAACCAGCCACTACTCAGCCTACGGCTACGACTAGCGACGATTCAGGATCCGATGACAACTCTACAGCTACTACAACTGTCAATGACGATGCTCAGATACCAGATGATAATACTCAGGCGACCGATCAAACAGACGACAGTCAAGTTGCTCCAGCCGTAGAAGATCAGTTACCAGCTATCGCCCCAGCCACTACTAGCGATGACAGTCAGATATCAGATGCACAGCCTGTAGAAGTCGCCGTCGAGCCCACCCAAGCTGCCGAGGAACCATCTCCAGACTTGCCGTCTACAAACCTAGATAACGATATGGTTGCCGCCGAAACTGAAACCCAGGCAATTACTAGCGATCAGGAACGTCAGGAAATGGGCGCTCAGGTAGAGCAAGCTATCCAGACAGACCTGACTACGGCCCCACACGAAGCCCCAGTGGCCACAACAATTGAAGTTGTTAGCACTTCTAGAGACCCCGAAGAATCACCCTCTGAACCAGCCAATTCAAGTATAAAAAGGGTAATCGAACCACTCCAGAGTAGCACGCCAGACATCAACCAATTGGTGGCAGCAGAAGCAGAAAAAGAAGCTGCCGCTCAAGCTACGCCAGTTGCAACTCAGATACCAGTCATGCCCGAAGTGGCTGTGGTAGAGGAACCAGCCGAACCGCCAACCCCTGAAGTTTCAACTGCGGTTAATATACCAGTCAGCGATCCGGCCGAGCCAACCAATGTTCCACAAGCACCCACCCAACCGGATAAATACACACTCCCCGAGCCAGAAGAAGAAGCCGAAGAGACCGATCCAAACGCAATTGCCCTCTAGTAATTACCTAGAATTACCAATAAACTAAATCATAATGCGAGTTAACAAGTATATTGCACTTAATTTTGGCGTGTCTCGGCGTACTGCCGATAGTTTAGTCGAACAAGAGCGAGTGATGGTAAACGGCTCGAGAGTACGAGTCGGTCAAGACGTAACAGACCTAGACATTGTCGAAGTCGATGGTTACAAAAAGTTAGACCAAAAAGCTCCAACAATCTTACTTAATAAGCCAATGGGTTATGTATGCAGCCGCGACGGGCAGGGAAGTCAGACCGTTTATGATCTGTTGCCCGAAACTTACCGTCACCTAAAGATTGCTGGTCGACTCGACAAAGATAGCTCTGGCTTAGTGGTATTGAGTAACAATGGTGATCTAATTCAGAAACTCAGCCACCCTAGCAAGGGCGGTCAAAAGATCTATCAAGTAGAACTCGATAAACCGCTAAGTAAGCAGGCCGAAGCCCAAGTAAAACTGGGGGTTGATATCGGAGATTCACGTCTAAGCAGAATGATAATTACAGGCAAGGGAAGGGCATGGGAGGTTAAGCTTAGCGAAGGCCGCAACCGCCAGATTCGGCGTACTTTTGATAAACTTGGTTACACCGTAGTCTCGCTGCATCGAACTCAGTTAGCAGGCTATAACCTGGTCGAGATTCCGCTGGCCGGCTGGAAAATACTTACGGACTAACGTCGCTACAGTCAAGTATCTGTTGATTAATCGGATCGTGACAATCAAAAGCGTGCATTTGTTTGGGGAATTCAATATGAAGTATCGTCGACTCAAGCAAATAGGCAGCAACTAGCAGTATTATGTCTTCAGGGGTCGTGGATTCTATAAAACGTTTTATAGCAAATCTAGCTGGGTCTGTGCCAGCCATACTCGCTCGGGCAAGAAGTTGACTGCACCAGCGTATAGATCTTTTGACTTTTCTCGGAGATAAATCATATCAATATGTTCGTATAGAAAAGGCCTAGGATTATTAAAGTGTTTGACTACCCAAAGTCAGACAATTTAGAAGAAGTGAGAGGGAATGGCCGCTGTGGTGCCCGTAACGCGTTGGCGAGACGGGCACCACAGTTGGTCAGATGGATGGCGTCGGCGACAGATCCATCTCGGGTGCTCCGTGGCCGAACGACCGCCCGCGCGACGCAGGCTTGGTGGCCTGATCGTGCGCTGCCAGCACCGTCCTCTGGGTGTCTCGATCGACACCGAGCCTTATCAGCTCGGCCTCCAGCTTACTCCTTCTCACTCTGATTCACCTCCTACTATCCTAGGCTATAAGATACTATAACATCAGCTCCTTCATATGCCAAGTCTGGGCAATAAGCTCTGGTAACTAAACTGCGGTAACACGCGTTATCGTCGGAGTCATCTGCAGAGGGAGGATTATTCCCAAAGGTAACAGCACTAGCCCAATTACTCGCCCAAAACTTAAACGGTAGTTTTGTATCTGTATGAAGCTCAATGTCACTAAGTGCGCAGGCGCCAATCCTAAAGGCTGGCATACCAAACTCCATAGCGGTATGTAAATATCTCTTGCCGTTCGCTATATTGGTAATGAGCTTATTTATAACTAAACCGTTGAGCTTTAGCACAAATAATATCGGCAGAATCCTAAGGTTTTCAAAAACATTGTCTGCACTGCTTTGAGAAAACATATAATCTCTAATCAGTTCATCTAGTGTAGTATCGATCAGGCCTTCTTTTTTATGCACTTGTGGTGACCGAAACTCCAGTAAAAGTGTGTCAATTAGATCATCCAAGAAGTAGCCGCCATCCTGACGACAAGCGAACTGGCTTTTTTCTAATGTAGACGTGACTAAATCAATAACAAAGCCCCTGGTCGCATCCCGCGGGTCTTGCATTACTTTGGCATCATTGAGAACACGTTTTAAGGTCTGATCGTCTGGTAAGGCCTGGAGGAGTTCACTTACTAAATATGTTAGTTGGAGCGACGCAGAAGTTTCGATTCCTAAGAAGCTTGACTCTAGACCTTTGAGATATTTGTTAGCATAAGACAAAACACCGTACTGCTCATCAAGAAATCGGCTTGATGCACCTACTATTAGTCCCATACGATAATTCGGATCAACCTGCACCCATCTCCCGTTTTTTAATCGAACAATCGCCGCCGCATGATAACCGCGCCCAGCTGCAGATTCGAGTTTTTTTGCGTAGTCGCTTGCTATAGTGTCCAATCTTTCGCGTAAATCTGCCGATACAACTATTTGTCCTTCGGCCGATGCGGCCTTAATTTGATCGACAATCTTCATATGGTTCAACCTAGCAAATTCCAGAGCAGTCCGCATAACACCTGCGTGCATAACAGGTGCACCGGCTTTATCGAAGAAGGCGGTTACCAAGATTGATTTACCCAGACAGGTCGGTATTTGCATATTATCTGGATATTTTCCGATGAACTTAGGGCTAATCTTGATCGGGTGATAAGGTTGAATATCGCCATCTTCTTCGCAATCAACTTCCCAGCCATCATCGATTAAATCGCCTAGCCTGACATATTCGATTTGTGGTTGGTCGCCAGGTTCTTGAGTAATTGTAACTGGTTCAGACAAAGTAATTTCAGGTAGGTCAACAATCTGAATGCCAACATCGGCAAGATAGTTGTTACTTTCGCGCTCAACCGCCTCACTAAGCTCAACTACAAGACTACCGATTTCTTCATCTCTGCGGGTGTCGTGTATCGAGTTAACTCTATTTTCAAGCCAAGTGATGATCTCGAGTTGCTCTGCAAGAGAGTCTGTACTCGCAAATCTTTCGGCTTTTTCGGACGCGTCATCACCAAGACAATCAAACATTTCTTCGAGTAGTTGTTGACCAAATGCTTCGATTGCAGCCTGTATAGCTGGCTGGCTTTCACCAAGCTGCGTGTTCGGCTCTTTAGCTAAGTCAGTATAGTTTGTACCGTCGTATATCAATCTGCCCCCAAAACGATAAAGCTCGTCTGCTCGCGTGGTATCTAAAATCGCTCTTAAGTTCCAGACTGGTATTGGCTCGATTGGTCGATCTTGTGCTTTGGCGATTTTATCGGCCAAACTATCTGTATCCGAGATGCACAAACCTACCGCTACATCAAACAAGCTCTGAAAACTCGGTGCAACACCTTCGGCAGAACTTAACTCATCTTTAGACATTTCAATATTATACAATCATGTTAATTGATTTACAATAAATACCACCTCTGTTATACTATTGGTCAGTTATGTCTAAGAAAAAAACACCCATCGTCGCGATAGTCGGTCGAGCCAATGTAGGTAAGAGCTCGTTGTTTAATGTGCTTATTCGACGTAAAGAGGCCATCGTTGCCCGCGAAGCCGGTACAACACGTGATTCTGTTACGGCCAAATTAAGCATCGCCGACAAAGATTTTTGGCTAGTCGACACTGCCGGACTCAAGCGTGCCGAAGATGATTTCGAAGCCACCATTCAGGAACAAATCGAAGAAGCCGTCCTAGCAGCCGACCTGATTATGGTAGTTATCGAGGCCCAAACCGGTATCACCGAAGAAGACCGCCGGGTGGCCACCCAAGCGCTCAAGAGCAAAAAGCCTGTATGCCTACTCGTCAACAAGCACGATAAATTCCGACGCGGGCAAAGTGCCGATTACCAGAGATTAGGCATAAAAGATATTTTCTTAACTAGCGCTACAACAAAGTCGGGTATTTTCGAATTAGAGGAATACCTGTACCGATCACTCCCTAAAAGCACAATCGCTTACGACCCACACCAGATTAGGGTAGCTCTTTTGGGTCGACCAAATGTTGGCAAAAGTGCTTTGTTTAACGCCCTCATAAAAAAGCAACAAGCTGTAGTGAGTGCTCGAGCCGGTACCACTCGAGATGTCAACCGACACCAAGTAAAATTCATGCAGAAAAATATCGAACTACTGGATACTGCCGGTATCCGCCGCAGCGGGAAGATCGAGAAGGGGATTGAACAGTTTAGTGTTCTCCGTAGTCTGGCGGCTATCGAGGAGGCTGATATCTGCTTACTACTGACTGATATCAATGAGGTCGGCGTAGTGCTCGATCAAAAAATTGCCGGACTGATTAAAGAGGCCGGCAAAGGGCTAGTTTTAGTTGTTAGTAAATGGGATCTCGCCGAAAAAGATACCCATACTCATGGCCAGATAAGTGGCCAAGTTCGCGGAATATTCGACTTCGTACCCTGGGCTGGGCTAATTTTCACTAGTAGTGTAACTGGTCAAAATGTCAGTAAAATATTTGAGCTTGTCTTGGAAATCGACCAACACCGCAAACAGCGACTCAAAACCAGCCAGCTCAACCAGTGGTTAACCCGCGTTAAGCTCAAGCACCCACCAGCCGGACTCAAAAATACTCATCCCAAACTAAATTACGTCACCCAGTTAGAGGGCTTGCCGCCGGCATTTAAGTTCTTTGGTAAAGACATGAAATTCTTGCACTGGAGCTACAAACGCTACCTCGAGAAGTCGATGCGCGAAGAATTTGGTTTCGATGGTACATCGGTCAAGCTACTTTTCGTCGAAAAGACTTCCGAAAACCCCTACATAAATAAGTAGTTTTAGATCCTTAACTTTCTAGTTTGGATTTCCATGAGTTTTCCGCGGATAATCTGGTTCAACGCTTCAAGTAATCTTGAGTCTTCACCGTCGAGATCACGATACCCATAGCCATTTTCAGACAAAGCCGAAATTTCGCAACCACCAATCTCAGAATAGTCGATATGAATCCATGGTCGTAATTGACTTCGTTCAACTCCATATTGTTCTGGGTCGATAGTTTTATAAACTGTCATCCGGCAAAAACAAATACCATTATCGGCCATAAAAACACCTTCATTTACTATATAGTTTGCAACCGACACACTGCTGCCATTAGGTAAAGCTTCTTCTTTGCGATAGACAACATCTAGAACTTCGACTTCGCTCGCTTGCTGACCAACATGACGTAATACTTGTCGTCTTGTTGGCACCCTCAACATTTGCTTAAGTTTTAAGTCCTTGAACTTGGCAACTCGGTCTTGGCCAGACGGATCAGAATTGATCCTGCGTAACGCTTCTGCGAGCAAATTCTGTTGACCAACTTGTGCAGGAATCTTTTCTAAAATCTTGGAAATGATTTCTATTAAATCGATGATCTGATCAATACTCAGATTTTCCAGGTCATCGATGACAGAATATAGAAGGCCAGCTAGCTCTCGTGTGGAATAGCTAGCCATATCCATGACTGCCTCAGATGCAGCAACGATATGGCACGCACCTTCTTGTCCACCCTTAATGCTCGTTAGTAGCGGCAAGAATACTTTTCTACCACTGTCGAGCGAATCATACGCTAAACCAAAATGAATCTGACTTGTTCCAAAGTCTTGGTCTAATAATTGTTTGCGAGCTCGTCTTTTCTTTGGTAGATCAACCCAGGCAACAAGGCTATTGTTGTCGAAATGTTTGATTAGGCCAACTCTTCTGTCTTGGTTGGTTTGTTGAGCTTCAACACGATAGTTGGTCCAGGTTAAATCACGTACATCTTCTGCAACATCGTCGACATGTGGAAATTTACCGCTGTCGCATGTCAGAATTTCCACCAAACGCCTGCGCGCCTTGACGGCTTCGAGATCACAGAAAACTCCCTCAATATCAATTAAAGCTCCGAATCTGCTACCTCTGACTTGATTAGGCGTACCTTGGCCACCTATGTCGCCACGCCCATCAACCTCTACGGCATCATTTAATAATGCCCGTCTTCGAGCAGTCCTTTCACGTAAATTCTCAGGTACTACCTCTTCGTACCTGATTAGTTTTTCAGTCCTATTCATTAGCAATATTATACTATATATATAGCTTCTGTGCAAAGCACATAAGTCACTTCGCTTGAGTCGCATCAGAAATATTTACGAATCACTTTAAACTTGGTGAGAACTGGCTCAGGTAAGGCAGGGCTAGGTAATTCGATTTTCGGCGGACTGTCTAGCCTTGGCAGATAAACCGATGTAAGATAAGCCTATGAGCGACCAGCAACAATATCGAGACCAACACGCCCGAGTTATGCGTAAGTTCGACGAACTTCGACGAGCACTAGAGCGCTACAAGCACGAGCCAATGCCCGATCCAGTCGAGGATGAGCTACGGCGTGATATGCAAGCTTTTAACCGCGAAATCAACGAACTCATCGAAGAAAACCGTGAATTCCGGCATGAACTCGAGCACCAATGAGTTGGAGTATAGTTATATAATCGATTATATAATCTAAGCCAGAGCGGATAATTTACGCTATACTAAGCTACCTATGGCACTATTTGTAAAAAAGACCGAAGAAGAAACAGAAGTGGCAATGATCTACACCACTGGTTTTGGGCGCACGCGAGTTTTTGTTGGCCTTGGCAACCCAGGCGCAGAACATTCTGGCAATCGGCACAATGTCGGTTTTATGGTCCTCGATAGGTTCGCTGCCAGCAGCAATCTACAGTGGACCGAAAAGAAAGATCTAAAATGTGTATTAGCCAGTGGTGACATTGGTGGCACTCGAACAATCTTAGTCAAACCAACAACTTACATGAACAATAGTGGAGAGGCTGTGCATGCGGTACTTAACTTTTTTAAGCTTAACCCCGAGGAAATGGTTGTCGTCTACGACGAAGTCGACATCAATTTTGGTAAACTCCAGATTAAGCAAGCCGGGGGAGCTGCCGGCCACAATGGGCTTAAATCGTTACTCCAGCACAACCAGGACAGCTTTACACGCATCCGTGTGGGCATTGGCCCAAAAACCCCAGCTCAAATCGATTTAGCCGATTTTGTGCTCCAAAACTTTGCTACCGATCAACTAGAAAAGCTTAAGATGATTATCAACGAGGCAGCCAGCATCTTGGGCGAGGCAACGGCCACCAACCTAAGCCCGCAGACAATTAGTGTAGCCTAGTCGCTAAATCCGTAATCGCGTAAATACTTTGTCGAGAACATAGTCGAGCTAGGATCGAGGTAAGCAGTTTTGTAGATTTTTGTAGCCAAATCGATACCTAAGTAACGTATATGCCAGGGCTCGTGCACATAACCAGTTAGATCTTCTTTTGCTTCTGGATAGCTGATAACAAATCCGTACCGATACGCATATTTTTCGAGTAAGCCATAGAGTAGCCGATTGTCATCGATATTAAATGGCTCGGCTCCTACGGTGTTGATATCAACAGTTGTGCCAAGTTGATGCTCGGAATGGCCTGGTAGGGCCGAAAAAGTATTTGCCTGGATACGTGCCTCTGCCTGACTCAGGCCATCTCGTTCCATAAGTATTTTGACCCAGCGGTTGAAAGTTGACTGCTGGTTTGCAAAAGAACGATAGCTAGAGGTCAGTTCGACTTTTACACCTTCTGCCTCTAGAAAGTCGATCAGTTCGAGCAGTGCATCGGCCGCATCTTTGACTAATCTGCTCGAGCCATAGCTGGCAATTACTTGGACTTCTGGCTGATAACTTTCTGGCAGGGAATGTTGTTTATCGACCGCAGCTAAGAAGCATGAAGGTTTACATTTGAACACGCCTAGGTCTGTATTGTATACCACCTTGTCGACCTCTGGGTAGGTTGATTCGGCTTCTTTGTTATCTGTCTGTGCCGACTGAACCGTCTGGCTAGTCTTGCTCGGCGTTTGCTGATCGCTATTTATGGCTGTTTGTTGTAGGGCAGTGGAATCGTCTGCACTCAAATATAAGCCTGCAGCGGCAGCGGTGCCGACCAAAAATATGCCAAGCATAACGACGTATATTCTATGATGACTCAAGATAGGTTCATCTTAACACCCTTATGCAACCCAGACAACGGAGCTAGGAATAACACTAAAAGCTTTGGTTAGTTAGCCGGTATGACCTCAGTCGAACAGGCTAGGGTGGTCTTCGAGGCTTACCTGATTGGCCACCGCCAAGCTGGCTGGTCGTCGCCGTCTGGCAATCTCCACCGGCACATCAAGTACTTCACTCATAGCCGCTTGATACAAACCACCAGGAGTTCCTTTTTGACTATGCATCTCTTTATTCTTAACGAAGATTACATGACGAGTGTGGAGTGCCGAATGGCTGTAACATGCCATACAAGCCGAACATGCTCCACGATGCTTAACTCGACTAATGTCGACTTCTCGTGCTTCTGCTCTTGCATTTGCTTGTTCAATTTTGAGTTCAACATAGTCAGGAACTGTTAGGCTCAGAAAACTTCGACTGCCATCGCGCCTTTTTTTGCCGTACGGGTATAGCTCAGGGCAGTACAATAAATCTGGATACGAATATGGCATATGGCCATCGCTGTCGATGCTGGCTTCGACAAGCTGGGTAACGTCTAGGTCTGGAACGCCCAAACCTGCCATCTTCTCGGCTAGTGTGCGCCCGTGGTGATAATCTTGGCCTAAAAATGCCAACCTGACAGATCGATGATATTCTCGATATACCTCGGCTGCCCGCTCGAGGTTATCGGGGTCGACACTTAAAAAAACGCGTAAATTAGGGGCTTTTATTAGCTCAGGCACAACATTTAAGTCGGGTTGATATACTCTCGTATAGATCGCCCCCATAACCGTTGGGTTCTCATTAAAGGCAGCGGCAATTGCCCGGGCGTAGTCGCGGCTAAAAATATCGCCAGCCCAATGCCAGCGGAAGATTCGCTTGTCTGCTGGCACGCCCATTCGCTCGCATCGAAGATTGTAGCCATTGAGGATAGCCGAGCAAGTCGCGCGCATCTGTTCGAAACTGGCGGCCTTAAGTTGCTCGTAATTACGGCGCATGCTGTTGCCAGTTCCGCTGAAAGTGCGTTCGGCTTCGATTGAATAGCAGTCGTTTGCACAAAATTCTGTTGCCCCAGAGCAACTATGTTCGGGCCCAGACGCCAGTCCAAACGCCGCACCGAGACGGTCAATGTCAAACCTTTCTGCTTCTTCGCGTCCACGTCTAGTAAAGGTCCGGTAATTGCACAGTGGCGAAATCTTGCGATTTGTACTTGGATAAACACCTGGGAGGATTAAATCCTTGTCAGAGTCGGTTTTCGGAACTGGTTTGTATCTTTCGCCCATATCGGAACTATTCTGGACAAACCGTAACATTAACGCAAGCACAACCAGTAAAAATTTTACAAAGCAAAACCCCCGCCATCATCGATGTGGCGGGGGGGTGGCGGCGGCATACCGCCCTAGCCGTGAGAGCCAGTTTCGAGACTAGTTCCACCGGAGACCCCAGCGTTGCCGAAGACTCGAGCGTTGCCGCAGACTCGAGCGTTGTCGGAGATTCGAGCGTTGCCGGAGACTCGAGCTTCACCGGAGACCTCAGCGTTGCCGCAGACCAAAGCGTTGCCGAAGACTCGAGCGTTGCCGAAGACTCGAGCGTTGCCGCAGACCAAAGCGTTGCCGAAGACTCGAGCGTTGCCGAAGACCATCGCAAACGGGCCGACATAGGCCGTTTCGTCCACATAAGGCTTCGACTCATCGCCCTCCGACTGCTCGGCCGGCACCCAGCCACCACCATTTCGGTGGCGCTTGAGCAGCTGGCCCTTATAAACCATCGTCTGGCTCAGAAAGCTCTCAGTCACGACAACTCCCTCCCACTTGCCGACCGCGCTATCGGCCAACGAAGATTCACTCGAAGGCTTGCCTTCGAGCAAGGCCTGAAGATGCACAGCCGCAACACGCGAGTCGAGACCGCCGTTGCCAATCCGCTTGAGCATCTCTGCCAGCGTGCTTAACAACCGCGGATCAACTTGTAGATCCGAAAGATTCTGGGTCATTACTGACCCTCCCTTGCTACCAAATACTCCAATGAGGCTTTCCCATCAGGAGTCTCAACGTGAATTGAGAATAGCCCACATATTGTACCATATTGTTGCATGATTACAAATGTTTTAAGGTTTAGCCGATGGCATAGAAAGCAAAACTGGTTAGTAGTAACTATTGGTTATCAAATTGCACATAATTATCAATTACTCTGGTAAATATCAGAAACCTGTTGCTAGAGTTAGATTAAACATAAAAAGAGCCTGCAGAGGGGGTGGGCACCGCTGCAGGCTCTTTACATGACCCGAAAGCTTCGGGCCAATCTATACACCCTTCAACCCACCTTGAAGGCTCCTACGGTTGTTACTTTCTCGCAAGAGTAACAAAGGGCCCACCAGAAGGCTTGTACGTTTCCACCAAACTCAATCAAAACGAGTGGGGAAGCGTGGTTAAAGGGATTAGTTTGACTTAGAACGCTCCTGGTCAAACCAGAAGCCAAGTATGTGGAGGGTAGCAACATAATGGCACGCTCTAAATCAACCTAACAAATGTTAGAATGGGGGTATAAGGTACTATAAATAGTAAATTAACTATTTACCGCGCTAGTTTAGCACATAGTTGCGTTATAGTCAAGCCTTATTAAATAAAATATTATGATTGTCAAAAAGCTTACGCTTGCAGATTTTCCCAAAAGGCTCAGCCAGCTGGCAGATCCACCAGAACTGCTATACGCGCGTGGTCAATTCGATTTTACCAAGCCAACCCTTGCAGTCATCGGCAGCCGTAGTCCATCGACCTATGGAAAAACTGTCACCGAGCAACTTATCAGTTCGATCAGAGGTTACGAAATCAATATCATTAGCGGCCTAGCCCTCGGGGTCGACGGGCTTGCTTGTCGGGCCGGTCTTGATGTTGGCCTGGCTGTTGGGGCAGTGCTACCATGCGGTATCGAAACAATTTACCCACGCACAAATCAGAAGCTAGGCGAAAACATTATTAGCAGCAACGGCATACTTATTAGTGAGTACCCAGGCACTACACTGCCTCAAAAATATCAGTTTATCGCACGTAATCGGATTGTGGCCGCACTGGCCGATGCCGTGTTGATTGTTGAGGCGGCGGCTAATAGCGGGAGTCTGCACACCGCTAGTTTTGCACTCGATCTTGGCACCGAGGTTTTAGCCGTACCTGGTCCGATAAATAGCCAGTTATCTGTTGGAACCAATATGCTGATAAAACAAGGTGCTCGTATGATTACCTCGGGCGCAGATATACTCGATGCACTCAAGATCTCGCCTCGGCAGAAACAACAGCCGAGACTAGTCTTTGAAAGTCCCGAAGAAGAAAAGATTTATAAAGCCTTGAGTGCACAGCCACTTGCAACCGAAAACCTTCAGCTAAATACAAACCTAGAACCCATCGCTCTACAGCAAGCCCTGACGCTCATGGAGATCCGCGGCGAAATAGTATGCGTCGCCGGTATTTGGAGCCTTAGGTAGGCCATTGCCTGGCTGCTAGTTTTGACAATCGAGTGTTCGGTGCTAGTATAGCCAGCGAATGATTTTTAACATAAGCAACAAGTTAACAGAGGCGAACTCGTGAAGTTAGTTATCGTCGAGTCGCCGGCCAAGGCCAAAACAATCGAGAAGTATCTTGGTGCAGGCTATAAAGTTATGAGCTCTGTCGGGCATATTCGCGACTTGCCTAGTAAAGGCATGAATATCGATATCGAAGGCGATTTTACCCCCAAATACGAAATCAACCCCGATAAAAAGAAAGTGGTTGCCGAACTCAAAAAGGCAGTTAAGTCTGCCGACGAAGTTATTCTAGCCAGCGACGAAGACCGTGAAGGTGAGGCAATCGCCTGGCATTTATGCCACGCATTGGGTTTGCAGCCAGCCACTACCAAACGAATCGTCTTTCATGAGATCACCAAGCCGGCCATCGAAGCAGCAATTGCCAGCCCGCGTACGGTTGATCAAAAACTGGTTGACGCCCAACAAGCTCGCCGTGTACTCGATAGGGTAGTCGGTTACGAGCTTAGCCCGATTCTCTGGAAAAAGGTCCAGACCGGGTTGAGCGCTGGACGTGTTCAATCGGTAGCTGTCAAACTGATTGTTGAGCGCGAACAAGAAATAGAGGCCTTCGAGGCCGATTCCAATTTTAGACTTGTTGCCGAGTTTAGTGCAGGTGATGCGAGCTTGCCAGCCGAGTTAAACAAAAAACTCCCAAATCATACTAGTGCTCGAGAGTTTCTGCTGGCGTGCCAAAATCGAAGCTTTAAAGTTGGCCAAATATCTGAGAAACCTGGCTCCAAAAACCCTGGGGCTCCATTTACTACCAGTACGCTCCAGCAAGAGGCTTCACGTCGTTTAGGCTATAGCGTTCGCCAGACTATGCAACTCGCCCAGAGACTATACGAAGCCGGCCATATCACCTATATGCGCACCGATAGTACAAATTTAAGTAAGCAGGCTATGGCAGCCGCCGCGAGCTATATCGAGCAAACATACGGTAAAGACTATGTCGATGTAAAAAATTTTAAAACCAAGAATAGCAGCGCTCAGGAAGCACACGAAGCAATTAGGCCGACTAACTTTACCAACGAAGTAGCCGGTGCCGACGAACAGCAAAAGAAAATTTATAACCTTATCTGGCGCCGGGCGCTGGCCAGTCAGATGGCCAAAGCCAAAACAATTCGCACAGAGCTGACCATACCAGTAGAAACTAGGCCAGAGTACTTTGTGGCAAAAGGCGAGGTCTTGGTGTTCGACGGATTTATGCGTGCCTACGGTGGCGCCAAAGACGACGTAATTTTGCCGCATATTAGCGAAGGCGACTCGCTAGCCCTAAACTGGGTCGAAGCTCGCCAAACATATGCAAAACCGCCAGCAAGATATTCTGAAGCAAGTTTGGTCAGGAAGCTAGAAGAGTTAGGGATCGGTCGACCGAGCACCTACGCCCCAACTATCAGCACAATTCAAGACCGCGGCTATATCGAAAAAGCCGATATTGCGCCGAAACAAAGGCAAGTCGAGTTAATCCGGTTAGAAAATAACATGATCACCGAAACTGAGGAATCGGAGAATTACGCTGGAGACAGCAATAAACTACTACCGACACCACTGGCAAATATGGTAACGACTTTTCTGAGCGATCATTTTTCTCAGATCATGGACTATTCATTTACGTCTAGTGTCGAAGCACATTTCGATGAAATTGCCGACGGCAAACTCATCTGGAACAACTACCTAAAAGATTTTTATCAAGACTTCCACCCAAGCATTTTAAAAGCCCAGGACGTTAGTCGGGCCGAAGTTAGTAACATGCGTGAACTAGGTGTCGATCCCAAAGACGGCAAAAAAATCTTTGCCCGAATGGGCCGGTTTGGACCAATGTTGCAAAAGGGCAGGGCCGAAGACCAAGAAGAAAAGCCCGAATTCGCACCTATGCCTAAGGAAGCCCAGATAACCACCATTACACTCGAGCAAGCCCTAGAGATGTTCAAGCTGCCACGCATCCTTGGCCAAGACGATAATGGCGAAGAGATTAAGGCCAACATCGGTCGTTTCGGACCCTATGTCCAAGCTGGCAAGTTATATGCAAGTATCAAAGGTCACGACCCTCACACGATCAGCTTGGAGGAAGCCAAACAGTTAATTGCCGACAAACTAGCAGCCGAAGCCAAGAAGGTGATTGCCGACTGGGGTAAAGTTAAGATTCTTCGTGGGCCATACGGACCGTATATCACTGACGGCAAGAAGAACGCTCGGATTGCTAAAGACAAGAAACCCGAAGATATTTCCGAAACCGAAGCCACCAAACTACTTGCCGAGGCCAAACCTGGCCGCAAACGACGCCCAATCAAGAAAAAATAATATTTGTCGACCATGTGTTTTTTACAATGTGTCTAAAGTGTTGTTAGGCTAAATACAATTATGTGTTGACTGCCAATGTGTGGTAAAATAGATATTATTACGAAATGTATTGATTTATTAACAAACTAGTTTTATAATATGGTATTATTTATTAAATGACTGCCATTATTAGGAGTTTTATGGAAGAAACCAGCCCAGCAGCCACCCCTCAACAACTTAACATCGAAGCAGTAGTTAAGGATATTTTAGGCACTATCGAACGCGAACGCGAACGCGAGATTATCGCTCGCCGTTTCGGGCTATTTGACCGTAAAGAAACTTTAGAGCAAATTGGCGAATTATTAGGTATAACTCGCGAACGCGTCCGCCAGCTCGAAAAGGCAGTGGTTGCAAAACTAAAAGCTGCCGAGAACAATCTGCCACACATGTCAGAAATCAGTCAGACATTAACACACTTTATAAAAGACTTGGGCAATGCAAGTAAGATTAGCGACTTAACAGCTAAGTTAACCAAAGATAACTCCAAGATAGACCAAGCCAGAGTCGCTTTCTTGGCAAAGTTAACTCCAGAATTAGCAGTGGTAGACGAAGATGATAACCACTATCTAGGCGCCGGCTTACTTGAACACCACGACGAAAAAGCCATGAAAGGCCATATTGCAGAACTAGTAAAGACCATCAAAGAACATGGTGAACCAACAGATTCGAAGACGATTCACGCAAAGTACAACTCGAAACTTTCGCACGAAGATCACGTAGCTGGCCTCGCATCGCTAAGTAAGCAGCTTTCAACCCTCAATGGTTTATGGGGCTTAACCAAATGGCCAACTGTAAACCCAAAGAATATTCGCGACAAAATTTATCTGATTCTTCAGGAAGACGGAAAACCGATGCACTTCTCGGAAATCAGCAAAGCAATCAAGTCTAGCGACTTCAAGCGTAAAGATGTAACTACCCAAGCGATCCACAACGAATTAATCAAGGATAAACGGTTCGTGTTGATCGGCCGAGGTATCTACGCATTAAGCGAGTGGGGTTACAACAAGGGTACTGTAGCCGATGTAATTACTAAGATTTTGCGTAAAAATGGCGAACCTATGCACCGTGATGAAATTATCAAGCAGGTACTTAAACAGCGCCAGGTAAAAGAAACGACTATTCTCTTGAACTTGCAGGGCAAACCACAGTTCAAACGAGTCGCTAAAGCCACCTATACTTTAGCCGAAAAAGCCTAGACAAAAACTGCTTTAGGCAGAAACTAGTAGACAGCTTCTAACATGCTGATTCTTGAGTTATAATATGCTTATGTGTTTACACCTTCAAAAAAGTGCAGGGAAGTCTTTGTGATGGAAGAGGGTGTACTACTGTTACTCGAGGTACCACGAGCCAACGATAAAAAAGAGTTAGCTGCCGAACAGATGTTTGCAGCCCTACATGGAATCTTACGTCCGCGCAAACGCTGGGGTGGGGCAGAAGAACAAGAGCACATCAGTTTCGAGATTGCCGCAATCGATAAACGGATTCGCTTTTATGTCTGGACACCTCGGTCACTCCAGAGTTTTGTCGAAGGCCAAATTTATGCGCAGTATCCATCTGTTCAGATCCAAGAACTAGAGCAAGACTATGCGGGTCGTCAACTACAGCAAACCGTAGTTCATAGTACTGAACTCGTCTTAACCGATAACGAAACTATTCCAATTAAAACCTTTCCGAGTTTCGAAGTCGATCCGTTGGCAGCAATGACTGCCACTCTAGCCAAGCTCGACGACCCCAACGAAGAAATGTGGATCCAGATTATCGCAAGGCCGATCCAGGATGATTGGCATAAACGTGGCGCTAAAATGATTGAGAAAATCAAGGGTGGGGGAGGCTCTGGGTTTGGTACAAATATTGCCCAGATACTAGGCGCGCCAATGAAGGTTCCTGAATATAGCCAAAAGCCCGGCGGCGAGAAGCAACTTAGCGAGCGTGATCGCGGCCGAGTTAGTGCTATCGAGACAAAGAGCACAAAGCTTGGCTATCAGGTTAAGGTTAGGATTATCTATGCTGGCAATAACGAAATTACAGCTCGTTTACGCTTACAAGCGATGGTTGGCACGTTTAAGCAGTTTAATACCACCAACTTAAACGGGTTTACGAGTAAACGCACTAGCTACGATCCTGAGGTCGTACAAAGTTATGCCGCTCGCGAATTTAAAGATAACGGCTACATCTTAAATATCGAGGAAGTCGCTAGTTTATATCATTTACCGCACACAAGTGTCGAAACACCCAATATTGATTGGGCAAACAGTAAAACCGCCGAGCCACCGGCAAATCTACCATCTCAGGGCAAACACCACGATAGTGCGATTAGCTTGTTTGGTGTCACTAATTTTCGCGGGCACAACGAGATTTTTGGCGCCCTCAGATCTGACCGAGGACGACATATCTACATCTTAGGCCAAACCGGTACAGGCAAGAGTGGACTACTTGAGCTACTAGCGCTGAGTGATGTGTTTTACGATCAGGGTTACGCGATTATCGATCCCCATGGCGATTTTGCCGTTAATAATATGCGGTTTATCCCTGAGCACCGTATTAAAGATGTTGTTTACTTTAACCCCGCCGATGCGAGCTATCCGATCGGGTTCAACCCATTAGAGGTTTACGATAATACCCAGAAAGGGATGATCAGCTCAGAGCTTGTAGGAGTTATGAAGCGTATGTTCGACTCCTGGGGACCACGACTTGAGTATATATTGCGCTATACATTACTCGCTTTGCTCGATTATCCCAATTCGACCATGCTCGATATTACACGCATGTTGACAGACAAATTCTTTAGAAGAGATGTTATTGATCATATTCAAGATATAGTGGTTAAGAATTTCTGGGTAACAGAGTTTGCGAGTTGGAACGAAAAATATGCGACCGAGGCGGTCGCCCCAGTCTTAAACAAAGTTGGCGCATTCACAGCCAATCCAATGATCCGCAATATAATTGGACAGCCGAAAGGTAGCTTTAACATCCGTAAAATTATGGATGAAGGCAAGATACTGATTATGAACCTATCTCGCGGCCTGATCGGTGAAGATAACGCCGCCATTTTAGGAGCAATGATGGTTACTAAAGTCCAGTTAGCAGCCATGAGCCGTGCCGATATTCCTCGCATCGAAGACCGACGCCCATTCTACTTATACGTCGACGAATTTCAGAACTTTGCCACCGATAGCTTTGCGGTAATCTTAAGCGAAGCTCGCAAATACGGCCTCAACCTGACCGTGGCAAACCAGTATATATCTCAGATGAGTGATGTTGTACGCGGAGCAGTTTTTGGAAACGTTGGTACGATGGTCTCATTTCGAGTCAGCCCAGACGATGCTCCTTTCCTAGAAAAGTATTACACGCCACAATTTACAGCCCAAGACATTATCCAGCTGGCGAATCGTAGTTTTGTTACAACCATGACTATTGGCGGCGAAAAAGCACCAGCGTTTAGTGGACGAACATTAGTAATCCCCGAGACTCAAAATGATTTTAGTAGTGCGATTATCGAACACTCTAGGCAGACATACGCTAAGCCGGTATCAGAAGTCGAAGAAATGGTCACACAGAGCCAACAGGCGGCCACAACAGACGATTCAAAACCTGTACAAAATACGAACACGAACACCAATACGAAGCACATTACTCCAAAAACCGATCAACCAAACAACGGCAAACTTAGTACAGCAAAACTGGCGATTAATAACGTTCTGGGTCTAGGTCTAGGTGATTCTAAAGCAGTCAATGGCAACGACGATGCTAGGGTAGTAAAACCAAAAAGAAAACGCAAGCGCAGCCGTTCAAAAAACAAGAAAACCGAATCATCGATTAACCGTACAAATAGCGAACATCAACAAATTAATAATAATGCCCAAAAAAATCAAAAAAACGACGTGCTCCAAGAAAATCAGGAAATAAGCATACGCTAGCAGCAGGGCGGTCGAAAAATTTTAAATTTTACACGCAACAATAGTAACAAAACCAAAGCGGTAAAAATGCATAGGGGACAATATTCACAAATTGTATTTACGTCGCACAATGTATATTTTACGACTTAATATTGTACATAATAGATGATTAACTATACATCCTCTAACAGGGGAGTTTTGGCATATTAGCCATGTATGATTCCTTTTTGTTCGTCACGTTAATAATATGCTGCTATCGTCCACTAGGATCTTGATTTAAGTACTGTTCGGCATATTCAGAACCAAACGTAGAGCCTGCGTGAAACATTTCATACCGTTGTATATTTAATCACCATATTTGACAATTTTAAGTATTTCTGCCCTATTCCCCCTTTTTTGATGTTTTGACTTTTCCACAGTTTGATATTATTTTATGTTTTTTTGAATATATTATTCACCTGTACAAAAAGCGAACATATGACTACTTCATGGCGAAAGAGAAGGTGGAGTGGCTACCTATCGATATACGACTCGGCCTACGATTCTTGCATCTACTGTACGGTATTTACCACCTAGCTCTTTATCTCTTTCAAATACTATCGCTCCAGCTGCTTGCTGCAAAAGACTATCGTCATTTACAAATACATACTTGGTGCCAGTTTGACTTATCATGACTACTTCCGTAGGATTCTGGTTTATCTGATATTTCGCCGGCATAACACTTTCGAGCTCACTCCCCTGCTCTTCCAGAAATTTATTTAGCTGCATAAGCCTATTTAGCTCATCCAGGCTGAATATCGACTGGTCGTTTTCGAGCTGATCGACTTTATATAGAGTATCCTCAATCAGAGGTAAACTAGCCTGGTCAATTAAAACGTCCCCTCTTAGCTCTACCGCCTTCCCTGCTGATGTTAAAAAGTATCGGTTACTTGCTTGCTTGTAGATGGCTACAATTTTTATCAGATCAACCACAATCTCTGGCCGAGCGCCATATGGACTTATCGCCAGCCTTGCATCCTCAACTTCTGGTAGAGTTTTTAGCTTGTTAATCAACTCTGTTCTTGGCGCGAATGGCTTGAGCCGGTATTGTAGCTTCGACTCGAGCACTTCAGTCGCGATACTGCGAACATTCTTGCTGACAGTTTGTATTGTCGCTTGACTAAATTGACTCGACTCGACAGACACAACAGGATTTGTCGATAATCTTAGGCCAATAATTAACGCCACGACAATCATGATAAGAAGCACACCGGCCTCAAAACGTACAGTTAGCTGATGACGCTTTAAAGAACGCTGACGCTTTTTAACAGCATCAAGTCCAGACTGCCAATTAACATTGAATGCCACCGGCTTAATTGCAAAGGCTCTCCGCGCTTTAGGCTTTTTCATCTAGTACCTCAAACACTGCTTCGACGGTTCTGTGGGTCGAATCAAACACCGCTAATTGCCGAGCATTGTCGGCTAACCGTTGCCGAAGTTCGTGATCGGTTAAGATTAGGTTCAATTTTGTTAGTAAGTCACGCGCATCAAGCATTCTGCCGTAGTCTTTGACTATCATAGTAGCATCAGCTTTTATGAAACTGTTGGCGTTTTGGGTCTGGTGACCACCCGGCAACAGATCGTTCGGGACAATTATGCTCGGTTTACCAGCGGCGGCTATTTCTGCAAGTGCGGTCGCGCCGGCTCGGCTAACAATAATTTGTGCTCCCCGCAGAAGGTTCGGCATATCATGGCTAAATTCTACGATAATTAAGCGTTGTCTGAGTTTACTCTCTAGATTGCTCGCATCGGCCAAGGTTGGCTGATAGTATTTCTTGCCAGTTAGCAGGACTATCTGAGATTTTTCAGCTAATTCCGGCATAATCTCTAGTATTGCCTGATTTAAGTTGCGCGCTCCCCCACCACCTCCAGTTACCAAAATAAAATCTTTAGAAGTAATCCCGTACTGCTGTTTAATCGCCTCAACTTCCTGGGCGCTTATTTTAGACTGGTAAACTACACTGATTGGCACACCGACATACCGCCAATTTGGTTGCAAACTAGTTGGCTTTACGCCAAACAGACGTAGTTTAGCCGTAGCGCGGACAGGTCGATGAGCCAACCCACTGGTAGCATCTGAATCATGAGTAATCACTGGTATTCTCAGAATCCGAGCCGCCAGACACACAGGTAAGGCTGGGTAGCCACCTTTGCTAAATACTAACGCCGGACGCTTAAATAAAAGTAGGCTAATTGCTTGGATACAACCAATGCTCAGACCAAAAATATCCCGAAGATTATACAGATAAGACTTCCATAGTTTACGTTTCTGCCAGCCAGAAAAGCCTTCATAGCGCCTTAATTTGCCGCTAAGTATCCGATGATAGTTGTTAACCAGGTCAGATTCGACAAGCATTTTAGAAGCAATTTTATCGCCAAAAGCACCAATATAACTTAACTGCAGATCGGGTCGTTGGAGCTTAATTTCCTGGGCGATTGTAGCGAGTGGCGTAACGTGTCCGCCTGACCCGCCTCCTGCCAGGAGTATTGTCTTCTGTTTTTTCATAGCTATATACAGTATACGCGGAAATCTGCAAGATTATACCCGTTGCAAACATTACCAGCATCAGACTTGATCCACCATAGCTGACAAAAGGCAAAGTAATCCCCTTTAGTGGCAAAAGGCCAATCATCGCCCCAATATTCATTGCCGACTGCAGACTAAACCATGTAAGTATGCCTACCGCAATTAGCCTGAGTAGCAGCTCCGAACGTTGCGCGATGATATAAATTGATTTAAACAGACGATAATATAAGGCCAAAAGCAACAGACTACCTATAAACCCAATGATTTCCGCATAGACTGCAAATATTGAGTCGTTACTAGCCTCTGGTAAATAACCATAGACCTGAACCGATTTACCTATACCACGCCCAAACAGACCTCCCGAGCCAACTCCAATTACTGCCTGACAAGCATGATAGCCGGCATCGGAGCAGTCGGCCTGAGGATTTAGGAATGTATTTAAACGATCGCGACGATACGGCGTCGATAATATAAACACACTAGCTAGTAATGAGGCTATCAGGACTCCCATGCCAAACAGTTTTAAACTAAAACCACCTACGAAGAGCATCAGCATCACAACTGCTGCAATCACAAACCAAGAACCGAAGTCGCGCTGTAAGATAACCACCAAAAAAGTTGCACCAACTAGTGCGTAGAGCAACTGGCTGACCGGCCGCCAGCTAGAGGTAAAATTGTTATTTTGTCGAGCTTGTAGGATAAAAGCTGCCCCACCCAATATCATCGCTAGCTTAATCACCTCTACCGGTTGGAACGAAAAGAAACCAATCTGTATCCATCGACTCGCGATACCATCGATCGCGATAGTTATCAGGCTTAAAGCCGCTCCGGCCGCCAGAAGCCAAGGACTAAGTCGAATCCACGACTTAATTGGTACTTTCCAGGCGATATATAAACTAGCAAAACCAATTAATATCGAAGCAAAGTGTCGATAGAAATAGAAGTTTCGTGATATTCCGTCTGTTCCGGCGGTAACCGCTGGTCCGATAGCATACTGAATCACTAAGCCAATTACCAACAATATTAGCGTAGTGACGAAAATTGATCGATCTGCTTGGTGTCGACGCGAACTCGGACCAGGCCATACCCACCAGTCACGATTCATTATTTTGCCTGAACCAGCTTCATTAAAGTTTGTATCCAAGTAAGAAAATTATAAAGCCGGTGGTCGCAGAAATCTGAGATATCACCCAATAGCGCATGGTAACTTTTGCTGCTGGCCAACCTGCTGCCTGAAAATGATTGTGCAGTGGTGAAATCAGGAATATCTTTTTGCCGTGTCTTAGTTTTTTAGATATTACTTGAATAATCACCGAACCACTTGATACCACCAAAGGCAACCCTATGATTGGCAATAGTACAACCGTATCTGTAAAGAACGCCACAACGCTCAATGCCAAGGTTAAAGCCATTATGCCAGTTTCGCTCATAAAGAATCGTGCCGGCGGTATGTTGAACCATAAAAACGCGAGTAAGCCGCCCACGATAACCATACAGAATGTAGCTAGGTCAAATCGAAACTGCATAAATGAAATTAAGCCGTAAGTTGTAAAGATGATCGCCATAACCCCGCCAGATAGTCCATCAACACCATCAATTACCCCACCCGAGTACGTCGCAGCCATGATTATTACGAATAATGGGATAATCAGCCAGCCAAGCTGCAAATCCCCCGAAAACGGAATATAAATCGATTCATAGCCTAATTTACTAAAGAACCACCAACCACAGAATAGACCAACAAGCGCTACAAAACCTATCCTGACTCTCAATGGAATACCACCACCAACGTACTTACCCAATAAACCTTGGGTGGCTTTTATTTTGCCAACAACGGCTAGGTCGTCTATTACGCCAATAATGAAACCGCCAACAAGTGCTGTAAGCGGAAGGAGCGTCTGGGCTCGACTTAAGAAATCTAGCTCGAATGTCCACTGACTATCGATTGCCTTCGATAAGATCCAAAATACGATGGTCGTAAATAATACCGCCAGAACAACAATCATACCACCCATCCGGGGTACTTTGCGGGCTTCGTCGTTATGTAGTTTCTGAGTTAATGGAGCTGCCCTACCATCAACAGAACGAGACACACTTTTCTTTTTCCAGAGCTCGTACTTGAACATGTACTTTGTAACAAGTGGGGTTACCAAGATACCTGCGGCAAAAGCTACGATTGTTGGAATTAGTAATTTGACGATGTCAAAGCGTGTAATTTGATTAAAGAAACTGATTTGCTGATCTAATGAACTCATGGCTGCTATTGTATCACCTTTAGTCGACTTTGCCGGTGTTAATCATACCTTTAACAACGTCTTTCCAGACCGGTGCGGCTGCATCGGTTCCCGCAAATCGCACATCAGGTCGATCGATTGTCACAACTATTACGTAAGTTTTATCAGATGATTTTATGTAGCCTGCAAATGTACCAGTGTACTGATCATCGTAGTATCCACCATCTGGGTTAGCTATCTGACCAGTGCCTGTTTTGCCTGATATCTCTAGGCCAGCGTATTGGACATCACCATATTTATGGACACCCATGCGTCGCATTAATTCACGCAACTGCTCAATTGCCGACGGGCTCAGTACGCTAGACTGAGCAACGACAGGTGTAGTCTGGGTTTGGCCAATCGCAGAAACTATGTACGGCTTCATGCGTGTACCGCCATTAAATATGCTCGAATAGGCCGTGGCGAGCTGAATCGGTGTAACTGTTAGCCCCTGGCCAAATGTCATATTGCCATAACGAATATTTAGCCCATAGCCTTCGTTTGGGCCAAAAATCTGACCACTGGCTTCATTTTGCAACTCGACCCCTGTAAGTTTACTCAAGCCAAAGTGGTTAACTAAATAGTCATAGTAGGTGGTCCTGGCTTGTTGATTAACTTCCCCACCACCCATAACCTGAAGTAAATGAACCGAACCAGTATTAAGTGAACTGATCAGTATGTCTTCGATTTTGCGTGTTTGGGCGCCATAATCAATCGCATTTCTAATCACCGAACCATCGAGCACAACCTGATCGGGATCGTAGTATTCGTACTCTGTGCCGACAAGCCCCTTGTCTAGTACTGTTGCCGCCACTAGTACTTTCATCACCGAACCCGGTTCGATTGCCGAACTAATTGTGTTATTGGTGAATAAACTAATGTCTTCGACCTGATTATAGGCAGCTGGTGAAAAACTAGGATAGTTAGACATTGCCAATATTGCACCTGTGTCAGCATCCATAACTATTCCGGTGCCACCTCTGGCATTTGTTCTGTCAACCTCATCGGCAACTGCGTGTTCAACAAGTTTCTGAACACCAACATCTATGGTCAGAGTTACATCCTGGCCATCAACTGGGGCAATATCGATATTACTTTCCTCGAAAGCCAGCGGTATACCTCGAGAATCGGTAATCGCCTTGAGTTTGCCTGGTGTACCAGTGAGCTCATTAGCAAGTAACTCTTCTATACCATATTGACCTTGGCCATCAGCATTAACAAAACCCAGCACCTGTGCCGCAAGTGAATCTTCTGCATATGCTCTGACAGATCTTTCCTGAAAATATATACCAGTGAACTCTGCAGCTTGTAGCTGACTCTTCTGTTGATCGTTGAAATCTTTAACCAAGACTACGTACCGACTTCCATCCTCTAGCTGGGCTTTCTGTGAATCCGAAAGGTCTATACCATACTCACTGAGCCGGTTGACTAATCCATTAATATCATCGATAAATTGCGAGTCAGCAAACACTAGCCATCTTCGTTCATTTAAAACTAGCGGAACTCTTTCGCTGCCACTATAAGCATAGATATCACCTCTTTTGGCAGGTATCTCTAGTGATTTTACCTGGCTAGCATCTGCAGCACTACGGTACTCAGAGCCTTTGATAATTTGTAAATAAAATAGCCTAACAACAAATACTGCCCCTAACACAACCAAAAAAAGACCGAATAGTTTTAAGCGGCCATTGGCATTAGCTGTCTGGGTTCGACTGTTCATAGCGCGCGCAGACTAGTTTATCAGTTTTACGTCGCTCGGCTCAACCAAATTTGCAGCTACTTGGCTATCACTAATGCGTTCAATTGACTGTAATCGCGCCGACTGAACTTCTAGCGCGGCGGTGTCTTTTTCGAGGTTAGATTTCTGCTCTGTGAGTGCATTTAAGCTATAGCTGTAGTTGTTAGTCCTAATTACCTGAGATAAGTAGATTACTGCCAACAGACATGCCAAAACTAGCAAGACAACAAAGTTGCTGATCGGACCGAGTTTTGTTTTGTTGCCGGAAAAACTAACAGTATTCTGATGGCGTATGTAGTTGCTTCTTTGTGCAGCAAGACTGGCGTAGGTCATTAATTATCCTTTTTGTGTTTGTTTTGGTGGGAACACCTATTTTAGGTGTTCCCGTCGGGCTTCGTGACTAGCGACCGCGTCGGACGTCGATACGCTGTTCACGGTGCGACATGTCTTTTACGTGAATCGACATACATGCCCCTTTTGTTTTTATTTTCGCTGCAGAACTCTCAGCTTTGCACTGCGAGCCCGCGGATTGGAAACTATTTCAATGTTAGATGGCGATATCGGTTTTTTTGTCAGTAAACGGTACTGACTATCATATGTATTTTGACCAAGTTCACTAAACTTTTGCTTAATTAATCTATCTTCAAGACTATGGAAGCTGATTATCCCTAACCTGCCTCCCGGATTGAGTCGGAAAGGTGCTTGCGCCAAGATTACTTCGAGCTGTCTAATTTCGTCATTTACGAATACCCGTAATGCTTGAAAACTGCGAGCTTCTGGGTGTGCGCTTTTACGTGTACCTAAACAGCCTCGAATGATTCCAGCTAGTTCGGTCGTTTTATACAATGGTCGATTCTTTATGATCTCATGAGCAATACGTCGGCTAAATTTTTCGTCGCCATAGGTATACAGAATATCTGCCAGCTCCACTTCCGAAAACGCATTGACTACCGTTTCAGCTGTTAATTGCTGACTCTGATCCATGCGCATATCTAGCGGACCCTCAGTCATAAAGCTAAAACCACGACTCGCTACATCTATGTGCGGTGACGATACACCAATATCCGCCAAAATTATGTCATAAGCTACGTCTAGACTATCAGTTAGATACTCAGCCGCATTAGCTTGAACAATTTTCGATTTTGGCAGCTTTTGGTTTAATGCTTGCACAGCGTTCATATCTCGGTCAACCAAGGTTGCTTGGTCGGGTGCAGCAGTTCTAGCGATTATCGCCGACGCGTGCCCACCATAACCAGCAGTTAAGTCTAAATACCTCTCGCCCGCTTTTGGCTTCAGATATTCAACAACTTCGTTCAATAGAACCGGAATATGATTGTTTATTTTTGAATCAGACATTTTGACCTCGATGACTTATCTCGGTGTTGTCTTGATTTAATTTTTGTTTTTGCAAGGTCACCGAATCAGCAGTCAACTTTTTATTTTGAACTGTTTTTGTTTTTGTAATTTCGTGGCTCATCATACAGATATTTATATGCGTTTTTTGAAAATACGCAAAGCAAAAAGTATGCGAGTGGGTCCACGAAAGAGAGATTTATGTGTGAGGTGGAGTTTTGGGAGGTGTTTATTGGAAGGTGCAAGGGTTTTGATAACGAAGTACCCCGATACTCCGGCTGACTGCCAATTCGCTGATCTCGAGTCGTGTTTAGCTATCGATTTTTTTAATCGACAACGCCATCTTGTTAATGTGCTTTATAACAAATCAGCTCTTACTTACCCGCCAGTATTTGCCGGCTCGCACTGCGTGCATATCGCCTTCAATCTTGGCAAATTCAAGTTGGTGTTGTTCAAATGTAATTCGACCTTGTTTCTGATCGAGCATACCTTCGCTTTTGCCCATCCTGAATTGGACGTTTAGGTCTGCAACACGCTCGTCAAGGATACTTCCCTGCAAGGCTGCTTCGACCTCTTGGTCCCAGATTTTTTTAGGGTACAAGTGCAAGTATTCACCAAAGCCTCTGGTTATCACATAACCATCAGCAAACTCGGCGCGGACATTCGCAGGAATAGTCAAACGACGTTTGTCGTCGAGCTTTCTCTCGAAGTAGTCTACGCTTTGTGGCAATTTTAGAACTCCTTGCTCCTGATTTTGTTTTTAGTGGTTTTTATTTTCAATGTAGTTACCCACATTTACCCACTAGCACCACTATACTACCCACGACTACCCACTGCAACCTAAAATCTGATAAATAGCTGAAAAACTTTGTCAACTTATCCACAGACACTAGCAGTAGTGTATAGGTCGCGCACTACACTACCAGTAGTGTATATAATCTACAAAATGTCTTCTCCAAGGTGTTTCTTGAGTCGGGCTTTAATCGACCCGGGATGGCGGCCTAACTGCTGACTAATATGCTTAATGCTTTTTGCTTCACCAAACAATTCTAGGAGCTGACCGTCTTCGGCCTCTTTCCAAGGCTTGTATGCGTTCGGGTATTTCTGGCGCATCTTCGTAAGCTTTTCTGCCCAACTTCCCTTCACAGCTGTTTCCGATGCTTCTGGTATGTCTGCTTGCCAGTTATCGATAGCTTGTTTAAAGCGTCGTGAAGCAGATTGACTTGCTTGACGTAAAGTATTGTCGATCTGAATTGCTTCAGGACTTACTTGTAACGCACGACCGTTGATTCCCAGTAAATACAGCTCCTCTAACGAGCGTACTCGAGATAAAGCGACATATCCCATACCTTCAACAAAGGCTTTACTCAGATCAATTTGAGCGGAATCTAGAGTCATGCCCTGACTTTTATGGACAGTTATTGCCCAAGCCAATCGAAGCGGAATCTGGGTAAGGCTGGCTCGCTTTTTTTCGCCATCGACTAATTCCCAGGTGTCGGGGGTGACTGTGATGGTCTTGCCCGACTTGAGTTTCACTACTGGATAGTTGGTGTAGGGCTCGAATTCTGTCACTTCCCCCAGAGTCCCATTTGAGTATCTCTTTGCTTGATCGTTACGTATAAACATCACCTTTGCACCGACTTTAAGAACCAGTGTTTCGTTGGCTAAACAAGATTTTTTGAGTGTCTCAACATATTGTTTGCCACCAGTCGTCTGCATATCAAACTCACGCGAGTCTGCCTCGAGTTTTTGTAACTCTGCCATATTAATGCTATCAACGTCGACATTAATGGTTAATAATTTTGTCGAAGCCTGCCAAGGATCGGCGATCGATTTTGTACGCTGCATCAAAGCTTCTAGCTCAGATCGTTTTAATTTGCCGGCCCGAATACCATTTAGAATGGCGGCATACAGCTCGTCACCAGCTTGGCGATACTGCTCCTCAAGATAACAAACCTCAAACACCTGGTCTTGCCAAACCCTTGAACTGGTTACAAAACCACCCTGGCGGCTGTCACTCCGATTGACTGGTGGTAGTTGGTAGAAGTCACCACAGAGAACTACCTGTAGACCCCCAAATGGTTCATCACTGTCACGGATTTTACGTGTCACATGATCGATCATATCGAGCCGAAAGTCATGTAACATACTTATCTCGTCGATTATTAAAATATCCGCGGACTCTATCTGTTCGATACGACTTTTACTATATTTTGAGATAGTTTGCGGTAGAAACTCATCGGCAATCCCTATACCACTCCAGGCGTGGATAGTACTACCGTTCAGATGTGTAGCAGCAAGCCCGGTTGTGGCTGTAACCGCGACTACTTTGCCACGACGCCGAGCACGCTCGATAAATTCACGCAACACATATGTTTTGCCGGTGCCAGCTGCACCAGTTAACAAAACACTTGGACCACTCTCCAAGATAGCTAAAGCCTCTGTTTGTTTCATAATTTACCCATCACAATCTGGGTGTCATCTTAGCACAAAACTAGCCTAGTTTTTGTTGCGGTTTTGACTATTGTTAGGCCGTTGCTTTTTCTGTGTATGCCTAAATTTGGTTTTGGGTTTTCTTTTGTCGTAGTGCTGGAGTCGGTTCTGGAGCTTATCGACTCGTACGATATACTTCTCAAAGTCTTTTAGCAAACTCGAGTATTGCCAGTTTGGCACCATCACATTTAGTAGCTTATTCTTTTCAGCCAGATGCTCAATTAGGCCGTAAAAATCACCATCCCCAGAAATAATAATCGCCTTCTGATAGTTCGGCCACTGCTTCATAGCCTCGAGCACTAAGTCGGCGTCACAATTACCTTTAATGTCTTTGTCTTCCTTTTTAGCAACTTCTTCGAACATATCCAAGGTTGGCTTGAGAATCACGTGGTAGCCAATTTCATGCATTTGCTTGTAAAGATCCTCGTTTTCCTGCATGTAGCCAATGAACAAAAAAGCTTTGGTTACACCGTGCTCGGCTTGTAAATACTCGAGCAATTTACGCCAACTCATCTTCCAGCCGATACGTTGAACCCCCAGATTAAGGTTTTGACTATCAATAAAAGCAAAGTTACCCTTAGGCTGCTTACGTCGGATTACTTTATTTAGCATTGTTTTGAAAAATTAGTTGATTGATTTCTTGGTATAGATATTACCACTTTCCAACCAAGCAAACAAAACATAATGTTGGCAAGCAACTACTTCTTGAAGTGGCAAGCAGTCGTAACCGGCATAACGATAACGAGGTTCCGGAGCCTGGCTACCAAAAGTATTGAATGGCTCGCTATCTTCGAGCGTATACTCGCTTGCAATTAAGTTGCCGGTTTTGTCGACAAGTGCTTCATATGCAATGCCGTCCAGATTGGTTTGATTAACTTCACCGGGATAATATCCATTACTAGCGAAACCAGACTCTAATACAGAATAGATGGTATTAATATCGTTCTTGCCTTCGGCGTCGAGGGCATCGAGCCTCGCCTGTTCAACGCCACCATTCTGTGAAAAACTATAAAGTTCATCGAGACTGTCTCTAAATTCCCGCAGAGCTTGGCGCTGTTTATTGCTGTCATCCGGATACGAAGCTTCGGCAATTTCTCGCAACCGCTTATCGACACTCGACTCTCGATGGAAAAGATAGAACCCAGAGATTAAACCCAGCAAAATTCCAATCACTACATAATTAATCCGGTGCCCTTGCCTGCTAGCCCGCCAACAACGCTTAATCAAATGCATAAGCTTATTCATGACTGTATTGTAGCACTATGTAAACAGATGTTTATTCTTTGGGTGATTAATAATGCTAGTGATGTTGCGATAGATAAAATTATCTAAGACTTTCCTACCAGAAGCTGAGAGTTCGAGCAGTTTCCGCTTGGGTCCTCCAGCTGACTCTTGTTCTGTGTAGATTGTTAGCCCAATCTCGTTGAATCTTCGTAAAGCCCGATACATGCTTTTATCATCGACTGTCAGCTTCTTATCTGTGGCCTCTTCAATAAACTCCTTAATATCATTCATGTATTTAGGGCCATCTTTCAAAGCTAGAAGTGTCCACAAGGTTAACTGACTTTTTTTGTAGGTCTCTTCCCAGCCAGTCAAAAGTGTTTCTTCGTATTCGTCTAAATGCATCTGACTTAGCTCCAGCGAAATGCTTTTCTAGCTTTCTTCTGAGTAACAGCAGACTTAAGCAAGTTCTCGTTAAACTCTGCGGGAGATTTACCGCTTACCGAATATTCATACAAACCAGCCTTGATAATGCCAGATAATGTCGAGACTACCACGAGTAATCCGAGCAAGGCTATAAAGGATAGAACTATGCCAGCAACACCTGCTGCTTCGGCGACTAAGAATAGTCCGACGCTAGCTAAGCCTCCGGTAACCACCACCGTTAGCACTCCTAGCAAGGCTAAACTAGTTAGGCCAAGATTAACCCGAACGTTTGACCCAAAAGTATTTTTGATGACTTTTGCAGACTCTTTGGTCGCTTCGATTGGGTCGGTCTCTTTTTTATCGACAATTACTGCTACTGAGAACATCGAAGCTATTGCCCAAATAGCGCCGAAGATCCATGTCGCGATTTTGCCAGCTAAAGGCAATCTCTCTTCGAGTAATCGGAGAGCTAGACCAATCGTAGCAGTTAGCAACGAAAATAATGCCAAACCGGCCATTGACTGCTTTACCTGGCTCCAAACTTCGCTAGCTGTTAGCTTTTGTTTACGAAATTTAGCTAATGAATATGCGAGTACGGTCGCTTGAACAACCGAACTTGCGAATGTTATGGCTATATACATCGCAAAATAAAACACTATCGAGGCTGGTGTCATAGCAAAAGCAAACTCATCTCTGCTAATGGTCAGATCACCTAACAGAAATACCCCAGCTACCATCGCTACCCCTAGTAGCGTCATAACTAAAAACCCTACGAGTTGGGTTTTTAAAATCCTTGTATCAGCTTTTAAGATAGACCAAGACGACTTTAATAACGATTCGGACGACACGCCACTCATTCAATACTCCTTAATAATTTATTGTATACCGTTAGTATACTACCATTGGTATACATGTCAAGTAAAATTATAATTATTCAATACTCTGCTCAAGACCGTTAACATTCGTAAGCAGTTTAATCCCAGCGGGCTCAAAAACGCTTTTTAGTAGACTTTGGAGCCACTGCCTAGCCTCTTCAGTGTAGTGCCAGTCGTGTATTGGCAAAACGTACTCTGGCTTGAGCTCTAAGACTTTGTCGATCGAGTCGCCAGTTTTGCCCCACGGGCCAATAAACGGCATGGCTAACACCTTTTTGGTCTCTTTAAAGCTTTGGCTATCGCCGGGGTGAGTAAACTCGCCTTGGAAGTGATAACCATTCTCGGCTGGTGGTGTGCTGCCTGGTACTGGCAAACATTCGTGGGGTGACTCAAACTTGCGCGTGCAATCGGTCTCCTCGCGCACCATAGCTGTTATGTCAGCCGCTTGGATGAGCCCAGCAATCTCGCGGTTACAGACAATGTGCGCCTGCGGAAACTTTACTAACAAACTCTTAAGTATGTCCGCATCGAAATGATCACCATGCTCGTGAGTGTAAACAATCCGATCAACATGTTTGACAGCATCGATTAGTTCGCGTTCTGCCCAACCACCTGGGTCGAACAAGGCTACCAAGCCGTTTGCCTTAACCAATACACACGAGTGACCAAGCTTAGTGATTTTCAAGATTAAATATCCTCAGGTTTAACTCGGGTTTGTTCGAGAGTATCGCGGTTTCGGACGGTTACAAGGCCGTCTTTCTCAATGGTGTCGAAGTCGACAACTACGCAGTATGGTGTGCCAATCTCGTCTTGGCGGCGGTAGCGCTTACCAATATTACCATTGTCGTCCCACATCACATTGCCGTATTTGGTTTTGAGCATCTTGTAGACTTCCCTGGCCTTGTCGACCAGCTCGGGCTTGTTTTTGAGCAGTGGGCTGACAGCATAACGGACTGGGGCAATATGCTCTGGCAAGCTTAGATAAACCCGCTGTTCACCATTTTGCTCGTCGACCTTGTAGTTACTTACTAGCACAGCCATAACTAGCCGCTCGACTCCAAAACTTGGCTCGATAACATGCGGCACATATGCAGACCCACCGTCTTTTGGCCGGTATTCCACATTCTTGCCAGACTCACGAGCCACATTTTGCAGGTCGAAGTCGGTTCGATAAGCCAGACCAAGTAGTTCGTCTTTACCGTGTGGGTATTCGAATTCGTAGTCGATAGTCCGCTTGCTGTAATGAGCCAGATCATCTTCTGGCACTTCTAGTTCGGTAACTTTGTCAGTGTCGACACCAGCTTGCGCTAAGAAAGCTTTAATATCTGTACGCCAGTGTTCAAACTTATTTTGCCAATCATTTTCGTGTACGAAATATTCAATTTCCATTTGGTTGAATTCACGGCTTCGGAAAACAAAATCACGCGGGCTAATTTCATTGCGGAAAGCCTTACCAATCTGGGCGATTCCAAATGGCACATCCGGATAAAGCGTATCGACTACATTCTTAAAATTGGTAAAGATACCCTGAGCTGTCTCTGGTCTAAGATAAGACACTGACTCACCGTCATCGACTGGACCAACTGCTGTTTTAAACATCATATTGAAGGCTCGTGGTTCGCTCATTGTGTTTTCTTTACCGCAGTTCGGGCATTTTGAACCTTCTAGGTGATCCGCACGGAATCGGCCGCGACATTCAGTACACTCTACAAGCGGGTCGGTAAAAGTATCGACATGGCCACTCGCCTGCCAGGTTTTGGGGTTCATTAGAATTGCTGCATCTACACCGACCATATCTTCGCGGCTTTCCACAAAGGTCTTCCACCATAGATCGGTTAGGTTCTTTTTAAGCTGAACACCAAGTGGTCCGTAATCCCAAGTACCGGCCAGACCGCCATAAATTTCACTGCCCTGAAAAATAAATCCACGGCGTTTACATAAACTAACAATGTCTTCTAGGCTAACTTCACTCATTACACCAAAGTATACCGGTTTGCAATCGATAACTCTAGCGCTAAATGGGCTACTCAAAAGTTGAGTTGAAGTGATCGATTAATTAAGAGCAGAATTCGCTCAGCTTGTTTATCGCTTAAACCTATTCGCGCAAAATCTTCGATACTCAAACCCAAGGCTAGTCGTAACAGCTTTATATCTTCTTGACTATATTCCCCATCGGTTTTTGGTACAAATACTGATGAGTCGTAATCGAAGGCATAGGTTTGGGCAGAGGTTAGTTTGTTGCCACTAGGATCATGAAACGGATTTATGCTGTGGCCAGACTGCTCTAGCGCTCGCATGTAGAACCAGATCATCGCTAAATTAGGGTTCGATTCGGCCAACTCCAACATACCTGCCAGCAAGCTATAGTATTCCGCCCCTGTGCCAGCCTCTAGATGACCATTCAACCACTTAAAGGCCTCGAATACTTTCTGACTAGCAGTAAAATCTTGCACAAGCTTGTGGTGGGGTTTCTGTAAACGCGAAGAGACCAAGGTTGAAATATCTTTTTTGCCCGGAATATAGGTAATTTCGTTGATATTAAAAATTTCTAAACCGCCGGCGAGTTTGCTTTTTGGCCGCCGAACACCTTTTGCTAAGACTGTCACCTTACCTGTCTGCTCACAAATTAATGTGGCTATCCTGTCGGCCTCGCCGTAGTTAATTCTACCAAGCACTATCGCCTTGTCTACGACGTAATTCATGCTGCCCGATTCTGCATTACTGCTACAACCCTAGCTAAGGTCGACTCCGATAATTCCGATCTCTGAATTATTGTTACTACTTTTAGTTTATCGAGTTGGATAGCGAAATCTCGAGCGATCTTATCTTCTGCCATAAGCGTGATTGGTAGGTCTGCCAAATCCTTATAGCTACGCATCTCATAGATCAGTTCAAGTCCACTGTTGCCGGGTAGATGGGCATTGATAATACAGCCATCAATTATATTTTCATCCAAGAGCTTTATTGCCAGATGACTATTACTGGCGGTATATGCCCGATGCCCAAGTTCCTCGATAGTTTTAGAGCAGAAACTGCGCACCACCGTACTCTGATCGACTACCAGTAATTTCATACTTAAATTATATCTACCAGCGAAAGTTGTTTGGTTGGCATAAATCCAGCACTCACCCCATGACCAAACTGATTATTCGTGTATTTCAGTTTACTACCCAGCTGCTGAAATAGTAGTTTCGCTAAAGTAAAGCCGCTGCCGATCCCATCACTCTGAGGTAATGGCATATGTTTGAGTCTACCAGATGCTTGAGGTTCGATTGCATGCTCTAAATCTGGCGAAAATACTCTTAGACTGGGGGTATTGCCGCCGCTGGTATGAATTTGAATTATACTACCTGGTTTGTTTTGCAGACTAGTAATCGCCCCATATACCAAACCGTGAGTGGCGTGTGCATATGCTTGTTTATCTAGAGCCGCATTAACGCGAGCTTTTGTACTAGAACGCTTCAAGCCAATGTCATAGATTCGCGCAAGTGGCTCCAAACCATGCAAAATATCATCGGTTTCCGATGCCAAATTACACGGTACCAATTGAAGCTGATCGCCAGAAAATGTAACATCGTTCAAAAATAAAAAGCCGTCAAATAGCTCGAGTGTTTGCTTGGCTAAGGTTACTGCCTGTAAATCGCCTCTAGCCTCTGCTAAAAGTTTCAGTTCTAAGATAGGATTTCGCAGTTCAGAAATCAACGAAAAATAAATACCCTCAGATTTGTGAACGCCACCTAGCGTATACAAGTTACCCTCCATGCTGAGATTTATTCTAAAGCCTTTAGATTCTGTCTGCAAACATAAGACTTTACGGCACGTAGCTCAAATTGGCTAAAATAATACTTTCAAAATCTTTGACGTATTTCTCTTGCTCGGTCCAGATTTCGAGTGTTTTGTCGCGTACAGGAATTAGAACCAAGCTACCTTGGCGATTCGTAAAGATTTCTCCATCAATACGGTAGCCAGCTCGAGCATTTTTGACAGCGGCTGGCCGATAAGCCTTGACGGTCACCGACCCAGTTGTAGCTTTGCTGTTGAATGGACTAAGTTCTTTGTCGATAGTTGAGTCGATAATCTCAAACCTTAATGCATACGATGAGCCAGTACTAACTCCAGGTACAAAGCCTGGGTTAAAATATGCATCAACCGGTTTATTACTACTGTCGGCGTCTTCAACTATGTAGGCGTCCCAAGTTTTTGGGTAAGTTAACTCTACAGACCCAAGGCTCTCACTAGAAGTATAGCTAGTATATGGCGACTTCGCTTCTTCGTCGTATTTAGCTTGGTCTTCTAGCTTCTGGTCGGCTTTTGCGGATTCGACTGCTGCATCGATTTTTTTGTCGACATTATTTTTATAATCTTGGCGACTTGCAAATGCCCAAAAGCCAAAAATTAACGAAAAGACCAGTAGACTCGTTGACAGAATAAGTAGAATAACCTGTACGCTACCCTGGCTGGAATCGTTGAGTCGCTTCATCTTAGAGCATATCTTACCATAAGCTCTTTTGGCAGACCAGTAGTCTAATATTCATATAAGTACATTGGTCCAAGCGTTTTGGCAGGCTTTTTATCTCGAATCTTAAATGTATAGCTAACTAGTTTTGTTCCGGCTTTTGCCTGCTTACTTATCTTGACATCCAAAGCACTCATAAATCTGTCGAGTAAAAATACATAAATGCCATCTGCAGGCTGCAGGTTTGCTTTCCAGAAATTTTTATTAACTATATTTACATGCTTCAACTTGCGACATCGCCACTTGAGTACCAACACCAAGATTGGATTAACTTCGTAAGCAGTTACATGAATACCTTGCTTAGCGGCAGCTAAAGTCAAGCCCCCGCTCCCTGCACCCAGCTCGTATAAAGTCTGACCAGGCCGCAAATCTAACAACGTTAAAGCCTGCTCAATCTGTTTTTTTCCGGTCGGTAAATATGGTGCCCCAATTAATAATACGAAAGCGAAACAAATAGTTAGGCCTGCTAACGTTAACAAAATATAGATCATGATTTCTGGATCAATTTTTTACTGGTCTGCTTTAGGTATGCATCTAATTCGTCGATTAAGCGTTGAGCTTGGTCGTGCTTTGCAATTGCTTCATCCAAATCAATATCCGCAGATTCAAACCAGTCTAAGACGGCTTCGAGCTCTTTTTTAATTTCTGCATAACTCCGTTTTGTCATGGCTTTATTATTGCATCTTTCTGGCCATCATAAAACTGCAAGCTAATAGCTTGTCCGTTATTTAGCTGGTGACTCATTTTAATTAACTTGCCTCGACTCCGGACTATAACATAGCCACGTTTTAAAACATGTTTGGGGTCAAGTAGTTGCAAAGATTTGCGATATGCCTGCAGCGTGTAGGTCTCGGCATCAAGTATCCGACGATTACTGTTGGTCAATCTTTGTCTAAATGTCGACAACTCCAGCTTTAGTCTGTCTTTGAGTTGGCTCAATACCGTTCGGTGGAATTTTACATATTCAGCGAAAATTTGCTTTTCTGAAACTATGCTCGGTGTTAGCATTTCGGCTGCATTACTTGGTGTGCTAGCACGAGCATCAGCCGCAAGTTCGGCAAGCGACTCGTCTTGTTCATGGCCAATGGCGACCATCGTAGGAATCCGACTGCCAGCTACGGCTCGAACAACTCTTTCATCGTTAAACGCGCTTAGGTCTTCGGAACTGCCGCCGCCACGAATTATCACCAGTACATCCGCAAGTTGACTATCTCGATTAAAAGCATCAATGGCAGCGACTACCGAATCTGGAGCCTTTTCGCCTTGGACTAAAGCATCTCTTAAAATAACTTGAGCATACGGCCAACGTGCTTGCAAAACCTTACAAAAATCACCAATCGCCGCTCCTTCGGCCGATGTAACGACTCCAATTGTGTCTGGAGGATACGGCAAACTACGCTTACGAAGTGTATCGAACAAGCCTTCGGTGGTTAGCTTGGCTTTGAGTAAATCAAAAGCTTTTTTTAGACTTCCCTCGCCTGCCGGCATAATCGACTGCACCGAAAAACTAAAGCCAAATCGTTCATGTAGTCTGGGGCGGCCACTGACTCTTATCATCATCCCGTCTTCTAGCGGCCCTGGCAGCATAAAAACTGTTCCGAAACAGTCCACGCTGGCGTAGTCATCTTTTACTTTAAAATATACCCACTGGTTTTTTCGAATCTTAAATTCGGCTAGTTCGCCTTCGATGGTTACAAAAGGCATGGCAAACTCAAGCGTCTGATTGGTCAGCGCCACAAAATCTGCCGGGCTCAAAACTATGTTATCCATCTAGAGTATGGGTATTTTGCGTTTTGCGTCGATTTGCTGACATTTGATAAAGAACTGCTCCAAAAGGTACGAAAATTAACAGCATAAACACTCGGTATACTAAAGTTGCCGAGATCGATAACCCCCGCGACAAACCAGCCGCTGCTGCCACATAAACCATTAGCGACTCATACATGCCAACAGCTCCCGGCAAAATTGAAATCACCGATGCCATGTTGGCCACTGCATAAGCCAAAATTACTGCTCCAGGATTTACAGGCGAACCGAACGCTAAGAATACCCAGTAAACTGTCAGGACCTCGCATGCGTTTGTCATTAGCCCAAACAAGAATGGTCGCTTGAGTATGCTTGGGTCCTTTTTTAGTAGTAAGTAATCTCTATGTAACTCCGAAAAAACTCGCTCAATCCTATTAAGATTAATCGAGTACGACCCAGACCTCCGACCAACTTTCCGTAGAATCCAGTTGATTGTCTTTGGTAAAGACAGCATGAACGACTTAATCCGATGTTCGCTACTAATAATATAGACGACAATCAAGGTGCCGGTTACCGTCACAAAAAAGACTCCGCTACTTACCAACAAGACAATACCGTTTACATGGTTACCAAAAGCCAAAAAAAGCGTGCCTGCGGCTAATAGCACCAAGAAACTTATAAAAGTCATAAAATAACGAATTATCTGCGAGAGTGTGGTCGCCGCCACCGGTATGCCATAGGGTTGCAGACGTAAACCCATAAACGAGAAGCCGCTCAAGCCACCGCTCGGAAATGCACAGTTCACAAAGTTTAGCTCTAAACTAATCCAATACATTTCTTTAAGAGTTAGTTTTTCCAGCGTATTGGTGGCCTTAAAGTAAGAATAGTATAGTTGGGCGATTGCGTAGTAGCTAACCAGCTGAGTCGGCACGAGTAGCACCAAAAAGCCAACACTCAGTTCTTTTAGTTGATGTAGGGCATCGCTAATTTGAGCTCTCGAGAAAAATATCAATGCTCCAAGTGCAACAAAGGTCAACAGGTTGATAAATAGTTTAATTCTGGAGCTTTTCAAGTTTGATTCCTTATTCGACTGCAGTCAATTATACTTATTTGAAGTGAACTACCAAACAATTATATTTTTGGGTCGACAACCAAAACTTAGCCTCGCCGAGCTCGAGAGCCTTTTTGGAGACGCGGCGATCGCTGATACATTCGGTCAAATTGCCCTGCTCGACATCGAGTCCGGACAAGTTCCATTTTATCGACTCGGTGGTAGTACTAAACTTGCCAAAGTCTTAACTGTTCTCGACTCCACTAAATTAGCCGATATAGAAAAGTTCTTGGCTGTTGCCTGCGTCGAACATGTGCAGCAGTGGCCCGAAGGAAAATTATCGATTGGTGTATCTGTTTACGGTCTAGATTTTGGCCAGAAACAGATCGAAAAACTTGGCCTAAACATCAAAAAAGCAGTTAAACGTACCGGACGAAACGTCCGGCTTGTCCCAACCTATAGCCAAACATTAAACGACGCTCAGGTTCTGCACAACAAACTCCACTCGAAAGGCTGGGAGCTTTGTCTTGTTCGGCGGGATAATCAGACAATCATTGCCCAAACTGTCGCTATCCAAGACCTCGACGCCTATACTTACCGCGATCGTTCCCGTCCAGCCCGCGACGCAAAAGTCGGCATGTTGCCACCCAAACTAGCCCAAATCATCATCAATCTTGCCTGCCCTAAACTCGAAGATTTATCCGACGAATACCTCCTTGATCCTTTTTGTGGTACTGGCGTCATAAACATCGAAGCGTACTTAATGGGTCTAGCCTATAGGGCGAACACCGACCTTGAGCCGCGAATGGTTAAGATGGCCGCCGACAATGGCATCTGGGCCAACAAAAAGTTAACATCATCGATTGTACCTGAAGGTGGCCACACAACTTACGAACCTGCTGATGCCTGTTCGGCTAACTGGCTAGATTTCTTAAAAGATGTTAACCAACCGGTTTCAGCCAAACCAGAGATCGGCGCTGTTGCCTGCGAGACATTTCTTGGCGAAGCCTACTTTAAGCTGCCCGAGCTGGAACAGCTCGAACAAAACATAACCAATGTAAATCACCTGCTTAGCCAATTCTTGCGCAACTTAGCCTCCCAAACCAGATCTGGCACTCGGATGTGCATAGCTGTCCCTGCCTGGGCAGTAAGTGCTCCAAGATCTAAGCTCCAAGATCTAAGCTCCAGTTTCAAGCACTTGCCACTACTTGACTCTCTCGAGGAATTCGGCTATAATCGGCTAGATTTTAAACATGCTCGTCGGCAAGATCTGATCTACCACAGGCCAGGCCAAGTTGTTGCGCGAGAATTATTAGTTTTAGTAAGAAAATAAGGAAGTAAGTCGATGTCAAAGGTTAAAGGCCAAGGAAGTACCAAAAACACCAAAAAAACCGCTGGTAAACGGCTTGGTGTTAAGCGTTTTGCTGGCCAGGCTGTCAAAACTGGCGATATCATCGTTCGTCAGGTAGGCGCTACCAAACGTTCAGGCGAAGGCACTTACATGGCCCGTAATTTCTCGATTCATGCCGCTAAAGACGGTGTAGTTAAGTTCAACACTCGCAACGTTCGTCGTTTCACCGGCAAAACCGCTCCACGCACAGAAGTTATCGTCGAATAGTCACCGGCTATCTGGGTACACTCGCAATTAGGCCGCTACTTTTATATTGAGCTCGTAGCTCAACTATTCGCTGTTGATACGCTTCGATCTCGGTCGAAAGATTCCAGAATCTCTGCCACTGATTTTGCAATTCCCTAGGTAATTGTCGGTAGTATTTTCCGGCTTCTCTCTCCATATCGTTAGACATTTGGCCGTCATCACGAGCCTGTGCGTCACGTTTCCGAGCCATGTATAAGCCGACCATCTCTAAAGCATTCAAGTGATTGCCGGCCATAGTCTGTAGTTGCTGATACTCCCCCTCTACCTTGGCGAGCTCAGCTTCAACATCCGCAATTTGATCTCTAATTTCGGCCTGTAATTTTGTCTCAGAGGTAATCTCTGGCCGAGGAACCTCTTTAGTATCGCTCTTACCGCGCGTATTTGACATAAAATTATTGTAATCGGCTTCGGCTTGTTCGCGCATTACACCTGGTGGCTGAAGATCAATAAATTCTTTTAACGGCAAAGCGCAGAAGATTGCAGCGTCGTCGACGTTCCTGCCTTCTTCCTTAACCATAAGATGGACAATTACTTTTCCATCTTTAACTATATAATTTACTGGCTCCATGTGTCTTATTAGCTTACCGTCTCGTTTGAGTCCATAAAACCGGCCATTGGTCTGAATTATCTTGAGCTTATCAGGATCTGCATCTGGCGTTACTTCGACCTGAGTAGTCGTTGCTTTGCCAGCCAGCTTAGCCCTGTAGCGATCGCGCTCACCTTTATCGGTAAAGTATTCCCAGCGCTGCTCACCTCGTTGCTTATCTTCTAGTGCTTGCTCTAGCGTCCCGAAAAAGTGCTGGGCAGGATCGGCAATATAAACTTCGCCAGTTGGCAATGTAACTCGCACCCAAGCGTGAGCGCCCATATACGCTTTAGTTTCTTGATTAATATGGCAAGAGACTTTGACGCCACTACTCATTTGACCTCTCTGAGCTGCTTCCCCAAGAATCCAGCCAGCCATCAGCATCATTTCGTTACACACACCATAACCCTGATCGATATATTCTCCCAGATCTACCCTGTTGCTCACACCAGTATCGGGATTGTCTCGGACAAATTTATATGTTTGCTCGGTCGCTGTTAAGTCATACTTGATATTTTTTAGGACTGTCTGATAGGCGGCTTTGGCAATATCTACATCTTTGATTCCTGCGCCTAGTTCGTCTTGGAACGAGTCGTACAGCCTGGCATAGGCATCGGCATATTCGCCTTGGCTATCGATAACTGTTGCAATGCCGACTAATTCGTGTTCGGTATTGCGTGTATTCCAGTTTCTAACATCGACATGGCCTTCGATAGGAAAAGTATTACGATTAACCGTCGGTCGATCTGCAAAGTATTCAACCCTCTGGCCATCAACTACTCTATAGCTAAATAAGCGAGCTGCACCGATTTCATTGGCACGCCTTGGGGCGGCTTGGGTGTAGTTCATATCAAAACTACTAGTTTCATCTTGGTCGTAAGGTGCGCCGACTGGTTTTTCTATAGTTGTAGACATATTTATTTTTCTTATTACATCATAAATACTAGCATATTTATGTTATTTTGTAAAGCTTATGTTTATACCAAGTATCTAGTTGCTATAGCGCTCAAGTTATGGAATGTGTTACCCAGTGAGGCTGCTTTTTGGAGTTCCGCACCAAAAACTTGCCATCGAGATTCTGACTGCCCGAGCGCCCAAGGTGTTAATCGCTGGAGTAAGTACCCACCATCCGCCTGTTGTTTCAGTAAAGCACCTGGAGGTACCTTGATACCATTGATACTCGCCGGCTCTTTGGTAATAACTGTTTCTACACCTTCATTTAATTTGTGCCAAGCAGGCACATGATTACTGTCTTGTCCAATATTAGTTTCTCTGAGTTTTGCTCTAAGGTAATAAGTAGCCATATCTGCACATGCACCTTCTTTTATTTCGCCTCTAATATTAGTGGCATGAATCGCTGGTAAACCCTGTCCTGTTGGCTCGAGACAGTCTTGCATCAACCCAACAAGTGTTGCAAAGCCTTCACCGAGTACATCTACATTTATTGATTTTAGGGCATCTATTGTGCCTAGGTAGGCATCACTATCGAATTTAAAAATTTTAGCCAATCTATATTCATCTACCCCGCCTTCCATGACCCATTTCGCGACTTCGCGGCTCATCAGAGTGTATGGGCCTCCGTAGCGATTCGACTGCCCCGGGTTAGTGAGAACCCATTTTATTTCATCGGCTAACTCTAGTCCACGGTATTCCAACTCGGCAAAAAACGACTCTGCCTCAGAAGTTTCGATTAGTGGCTCTACGGTTACATATACATTTTGATTTAGATATTCTTGATTTGCCTGGTCATGCATCCGCGCCGACAAACCAACTATTTCTTCGCCAGTTTTACCAGGTCGAATCCAGACTCCGAGCTCGATGAAGCTATTCCAGCGCCGATAGATACGACTGCCATCTTTGTTTTCCATGGTAAGTTTGGCGCCATCGGCCATTGCCCGGTCTAGTGCAGCTTCTAATTGCAGGTCTTTATCTTCTTTGTCCAAAGTCACATCCAACATAGCTTCGAGTATCCAAAGTTGCTCGAGTCTATCGGTTATCTTGGCTTCGACCACCTGCTCTTCACGGATGTCACCTTTGGCAAGTAGCTCATTACAGGCTGTCAATACTGGCAGTCCTTCGACTTTTGCAGCTAACTTTGCTTTGAACTCTCCGGAATCAGGCCTTTCGACTACCCTAAGGCTAAACCCATGCGGTCCGAGCTTACTCGCCACAAAATTGCTGCCTAGTAACTCGATCTTTGCGCTGTCATCGTCTCCTTCTAAAAAGCTGTCGACATCCATACCGAGCTCGCCCAGAATGACCTTTGTTTTCGAAAATACCGTGTACTCGTCGGTAGTCGAACCACGTTCAACCGTACCTTCTAACAAGCCAATACCAATATATGGGTCGGCCACGTCTTGAAGCTTAGATTTAAATTGAGCCAGAGCTGCTTCGGCAGTTCGTTTGTGCCTTTGCTCACGCAACTCCACCAAACTACTTGGAACGGTTAAGGTGGGATCTGAGTCGATGTTATGCATTTTTTTGTTTTTAGATATTTACATCTTAAATATTAGCATGTTTATGCGTTTTTGTAAAGGTTATGGTTATAGCAAAAAATAATAGGGCTTGAGAAATCTCAAGCCCTAAAGCCCAGGGAGGTTCAAGTGCTAGTCTTGCCAGCTAACCTCAACCTGGGTGGAGCCATGTGCTCCCCTCTATATCAAAAACAAGTAGTCACCTAAGCAAGCGCCACCATCAGCGCCGGCAAGCCGACGACGAAATAGCCAAACTGCCAGATCAATCCCCAACCCTTGAAAGCGTTGGTACCGAACGCCACGACCTTGATAGACCATACTGAAATCAGTCCAAACCCAAGCACCAGCAACAAGTAGCTGCCGATCTCAAGGTTTTTGTAGTCGAAACGAATCGCGAACGCAGCGGTCGCAAATCCGACCGTCATGGCATACAACGCATGGACATACTTGTTCGGACGCTTGTTCGGCGTCTCGCTCAGTACCAGTCCAGCGCCGTAGCCGGAAATGAAAGCCAGTGCCAGCAAGAACAACACCAAAGTGATAATCGTAGCTTCGTCCATCTCAGTTCCCTTGTTTTTCGAAGAACACTGGATACTTTCCAGTACCAAGATATTATAGCATTTTTATACTGATATTACAAGTTACCTGAGTCAATTCTTGAGTCTAGATGCCAAGATGGTGTTTGATTCGTTCGACGACATCGGCAATAACCACTTGAGATTTGACCAAGTAATCGTCGACACCCAGTTCTTGGGCTCGCTGCTTATCACTATCTTGGCTAAGTGCAGTAAGCATTATTACCCGCAAATTGGCAGTTTCTGGGGTGTTGCGCAAAATATCGAGAACATCGAATCCACTTACCTTAGGCATCATTGCATCGAGCAATACAATGTCAGGCTTGTATTCGAGCGCGGCTGCTAAGGCCTCTTCGCCGTTTTCGACACGACGAACATTAAAGCCTTCGGCTTCGAGCCTGGTTACATATACGGCTGCTAGGCCATTGTCATCTTCTACAAAAAGTACTTTTTTCTGCTTATCCATAAGCACTAATATACCACGTTAATCGGATTAAAAACAGAAATAACTAGACGTAGGCACATTAATCAAAATACACTTTGCTGCATACATTACTTTATTATATAATCATGTTACTGCGCATGGTGCGTATGTAGTGGAGCAACCACTTTTTATAAGGTAGGACAGTTGAAAGTTTTCGACATTACTATTGGCATTCTTTGCCTTCTGATGGGCTTGATGCTGACAATCTTGCTTGTTTCCGAAAACAAGCAGACGCGTAAGAGTAAGGATTATTGGTTCGTTACGTCGGTGGTTGCGATCATGATCATCGTGACCGTTTTAGCCGGCGTGTTACTCGTCTTTTTCTGATCTACCACACCCCGAAACCACGATTGAGAGCCCCCTAGAGCCCTCTCGTGGGGCTCGGGGTTTTCTCGTTTATGGACAAGTATAGGTCTATTCCTTAATTTAGGTGCGTTTCTTAGCCGCTCGGATTAGTCCACTAAAGAGCGGATGTGGTCGGGTTGGGCGCGACAAAAACTCAGGGTGGTACTGACAGCCAATAAAATATGGATGGTCGCCAAGCTCAATAATTTCTGCAAGTCCGTTTTCTGGGCATATACCAGTTATTTTCAGTCCAGCTGCTACAAGCATGTCTTTATATTCTGGGTTGAATTCAAACCGATGCCGATGCCGTTCGACGATCTTAGGCTTGCCATATAGCTGCTCGGCTAACGAGCCTTTGGTTAAATCACAGGGGTAGTTACCTAGGCGCATCGTGCCGCCAGTCATTTCCTTACCTTCTTGACCAGGCATAGTCGAAATCACCAGCTGATCACCTTTTGGGTTGAATTCTTTAGAGTTTGCTCGTACTAAACCTTGATTGCGGGCAAACGCGATTGTGGCAACTTGCAAGCCAAGACAAATACCAAAATACGGAATTTTAGCATGGATAGCTTGGTTGGCTGTGGCAATCATGCCTTCGATACCCCGCTCACCAAAGCCTCCTGGAACCAAAATACCATGATATTTCATGAGCTCTAGAGCCAACTCGCGCTGATTAAGCTTTTCGATCTCTTCGGCATTTACCCAAATTACTTCGAGGTTAACTTTTTCGCTCCAGGCAGCTGCTTTTAGGGCTTCGGTAACTGACATGTAGGTATCGAGATTGTCTAGATATTTGGCGACCATGCCGATTTTTACTGTCTTGGAATATTGCTTCTTGGCAGAGCTAACCACTGTTTTCCAGGCAGACAAATCTGGTTGATGTTTGACTCCAAGTTTCCGGGCTATCTCACTGGCCATACCTCGCTTTTCGAGCGTTAGAGGCACTTCGTAAACCGTCGAGGCGTTTTGCAAGACCACGATGCGTTCTTCGGGTATATCTGTAAATAAACTGAGTTTAAAAATGGTGTTTGATTGCGGGGCGTGTTCACAGCGCGCAACCAAAAAGTCTGGGTTTATACCAATACTCCGCAAGTCACGGGCGGCATTTTGAGCAGGCTTGGTTTTGATTTCGTTACTTACTTCTAAGTAAGGCAAATAAACGACGTGGACATAGATGATATTCTCGCGGCCGACCCTGTGGGCAAACTGACGTACCGCTTCGACAAACGCCATGCCTTCGTAGTCTCCAACCGTACCACCAAGCTCAACCATTTGCACATCAAAGCCTTCGGCAGCTTCGAGAATTTTATCTTGTATGGCGTTAGTTACATGCGGCAAGACTTGTACATCATCCCCTTTAAAGCCGCCAGACCGCTCTTTGTCGATTATCTCTTTTAAAATTCGCCCCTGCATAATTGAGCTTTTGTGAGTCATCTCGGTATCTAAGAAACGTTCGTAATGACCAAGGTCGAGGTCAGTTTCGGCACCATCTTTGGTTACGAAGACTTCTCCATGTTTGCCTGGTTTGAGTGTACCCGCATCGACGTTTAGGTACATATCGAATTTCAGCATATTCACCTTCACTCCTCGCGCCTTTAGACAGGCACCAATACTGGCGCTGGTTATGCCTTTGCCGTTACCAGATATTACCCCGCCAGTGACAATTATGTATTTCTGAGAACTACGCACCGCAAACTCCTGCTGCCAGGCAAAGCCCGGCACTCTGAGTTTGCTTGAGGGCTAGCTTGATTTTTTTGGCTGTGGGGCTCAGTCGAAGTAGCCAATCTACATCTCCTTGGAGCTTCCTCGCCAAGAAAAACCAATCTAGCTCCTCATACGTGGTTTTCAGATCTACCGGAAACGCACCGCAAACTCCTGCTGCCAGAGAGTTCTGAGTTCTTGGTTCTGAGTTCTTAGTGAAGAATCGAATGTTAATCAGTTTCATTTATAACCTCCAAAAAATAAAAAGACGCGCCTTTACGTGTTTGTTATAGCGCTTTTGGCTTTGAGGGCGTTAGACCCACCGAAGATTATTTCATCTTCTGCCATATTTAGCGCTGGTAAACATGTGGGCATTGTAGTGTATTGAATGTTTTATGGGCTAGGATGAATGAGATGGAAGCAAACTCTGTCGAGCGAAGTGTATCTGAAGCGATACATTGAGCAAGAGAAAATTGTCTTCTAGCCATTCAGGCTTGTTCATAAATCATTTTTTACACTACTTTGGCCACGAGCACGTGCGCGTTATACCAACTCGCAACATCATACCAAACTACCCACAAAAATGGCTATGGTATTTATTGCTACATGCAATCAGAAGCTTTAGCTTTCAAAAAATTATTACTATTACTGCTTTATAAGTTCTAGAGCTTTGTCTAGCTGCGGGTCACGACCTGCATCATAATCTTTGTCTGTCAGCTCGACTTCAACATCTGGGGCTATCCCCTCTTTATCTATACCTCTGCCGTTTGGCGTAAACCAATGTCCTGTCGTAATCTTCAGCAACTGGCCATTATCTAGCTGATCTATATTTTGGACACTGCCCTTGCCAAAAGTTTGTTTGCCGACTAATTTAGCAACACCATAATCTTGAAGTGCGCCGGCCACGATTTCGCTAGCACTCGCACTCCCTTCGTTAATCAAGACAACAGTTGGGATATTCGCAAAGACACTATCGCCAGTCGCATATAGCTTTTCTTCGACCTTACCACCACGTCGAACTTCGACAGCAACTTGCGACGAATCTAGCCAATCGCCAAGTATTTTTTGAGCTTGGTCTAGATAGCCGCCAGGATTACCGCGCAGATCCAATATGATGCCTTCAACTCCGGCTTTCAGTAATTCTTCGGCAGCTTTGTCTAAGAGCTCATCCGAATCGGCCTGGAACTGGCTTAGTTTAATTACACCAATATTATCTTGGATTTCATAACTTACGCTTGGAGCGTCGATCTGCATACGAGTAATTGTAAAATCAATCACTTCTTTACCATTACGTACAATTGTAAGTTTGACGTCTGTATCGACTTCACCACGAATTTTCGTAACCGCCTCGTAAACGGTTAGACCGGTGGCATCTTCGTCGTCGATCTTGGCGATTACATCGAGTGGTTTTAGGCCTGCAGCCTCGGCCGGATAACCAGCTAGCGGTGCCACGATGATCAGGTTTCCGTCGCGTTTACCAAGCTCGGCACCAATGCCAGTAAATTTTCCTTCTAGTTCTTGGTTAAATACTTCGGCATCAGTGGCATTGAAGTACTCTGTATAAGGATCGCCTGTTGCTCGAGCTATCGCCTGCTTGAGTTCGTCCATAAAGCTAGCCTGGCTGAGTTCGCCGTCGTAGTTTTTGCGCACGATATCGTAGATTTCTTCTACGCTCTGATAGTCGAGGTCTTGGGGTAGCTGAGAGTTTTCAGATATTTCGCTAGTGTTATGGCTTGTTAGTAAATCGTTCTGACCAACCAGAACACCGACAAAGAAAGTAGTTATTAAAACTAACAATATCGAGCCAATCGCAATACTTCTACCGGCTTTGTTGGACTTATTATAGGGATTATTTGGGTACACTTATTCTACCAATTCTTCAGTCTTAGGTGTTTTTCCATTGCTAACATCGACGAAATAACGCCAACCAAAATGCCACCAGTTATCGCGCAGAGTAACAAGAAGATGATTGTCGAGGGTTCTTGAAAATATGTATAAGTTGCTGCGAACTCTGGCTGGGTTGCCATCTTGCTACCAATCGAAGCTATCAGTGAATATACGCCAAAGAATGCAATTATTCCTGCGATCACGCCGTACATACTGGCCTCAACCAAGAATGGTCCTCGAATATAGCTCGGGGTTGCCCCGATTAGTTTCATAATATGAATCTCTTCGCTACGGGTAAAAATCGCCATCCTAATAGTATTGAAAATGATCAGAATTGAAACACCTGCAAATACCAAAGAAGATATCACACCTGCCCGAACTACAAATTTCTGAGCAGCGTGCGCCCGTTCGATTGTTTTTTCGGCTTCGGTCTTTGCGAGAGAAATCTTATCGACGACACTCTTGTACTCTTCTTTTTGAGCAATAGTCTCGATCTCTTTTATGCGGCTTAGGTCGTTGACGCTAACCTCGAAGCTCTCCGGAAAAATTCCACCTCCGGTAATCTCGAGACCTTCGGTAATGCCGGCTTCTTCGCTAAATATATCGTTGAAACGTTGCTGTGCCATCTGTTTGTCGATATAGTCCACCGTAGACACAAAATCTTGGCGAGTAAGTTCAGCTCGCAGTTGATTACGTACCGAGACCGGTGAGTTATCGAACAGATATATAGAAGTTTTTAGATTTTTATTAAGCTCGGTAATTGCATTTTTGGCAGTCGTGTTCAGAACCAAAGCCATCAAAATAATGCTAATTGCCACCACCATCACAGCCGTTGCCGCAATCGACAACCAAGAATTTCGAATAAATCCGCGGACACCATTTGTGAATATTCTGGCCAGCGTTCGCATCATGCTTCACCTGCCCGGTAACTCGCATGTGCTCGGTCGGAAATAATCTGGCCGTCTTCGACAGTTACAACTCGCCGTTTAAGTTTGTCGACAATCTGTTGATTATGGGTAGTTAATACTACTGTGGTTCCGTATTTATTGATTTTTTCCAGAACTTTAACTACATCCCATGCATGCTTCGGATCTAGGTTGCCCGTAGGCTCGTCAGCAATTAGAATTCTAGGCTGGCGCACAATTGCCCGCGCGATTGCCACTCGCTGGCGCTCTCCACCAGACAACTCGTATGGCATACTCTGCTCTTTACCTCTCAACCCAACAATGTCTAAAACTTTCGGCACGGTATATTGTATTTCTTTGTTGCTGGCGCCTGTTATCTCCAGTGCAAAAGCCACATTTTCGAAGACACTTTTATTGGGGAGGAGTTTAAAATCTTGAAACACAACCCCGATTTTACGCCGGAGCTTGGCGATGTCTCGGTCACGAAGTTTATCGTAATCGATACCGCCAACCACAATTTTACCGGTAGTTGGCCGCTCTTCGCGGGTTAACAGCTTGAGTAAGGTGCTTTTGCCGGCGCCACTCGGCCCAACAATAATTACAAACTCTTTTGGCTCAACATGTAGAGTAACCTTCTTTAAGGCCTCTCCTTTTTTCTTTCCAAAAGACTTGCTTACCCTGTCTAACAAAATCATAAATGTAAGCGTTATTATACAGGAGTCGAGCTCTGCTTTCTAGACTATAGTTAGCCGATTATTCACCTAGATTTTCGGCCAGATAGGCATCGATAAATTCATTCAGCCCGCCATCGAGGACTTTGTCTGGATCGCTACTTTCGTGGCCGGTTCGCGTGTCTTTAACTAATTTATAAGGGTGTAATACGTAATTACGAATTTGGTTACCCCACTCGGCCGAGACATTTGGCCCCTTTAAGTCGCTAAGTTTTTCGGCGTGCTGTTCGGCCTGAAGCTGTGCCAGTCTAGAGAGCAAGATCTGCATGGCTGTATCTTTGTTTTGAATCTGTGAACGCTCGTTCTGAATCGCCACGACTATGCCTGTTGGTAAATGCGTAATCCGGACCGCCGAATCGGTCGTATTTACACTTTGGCCACCTTTGCCACCGCTCCGATAAACATCTATTTTGAGGTCGTCGGGGTTAATCTGGACTTTGTCTGGCTCGTCGATCAGCGGAATAACATCAACTTTGGCAAAACTAGTTTGGCGTAGATTGTCGGCATTGAACGGGCTCAGGCGCACCAGCCGATGGACTCCATGCTCAGCCTTTAGTCTTCCAAAAATATGCTTACCGTTAGATATTTTTAGACTCACGCTTTTTATGCCAGCCTCATCACCTCTAGATTCTTCGAGCAACTCAGATTTTAAGCCTTCTTTTTCGGCCCAACGCACATACATCCGTAACAGCATTTCGGCCCAGTCCTGAGCATCGGTGCCGCCGGCTCCAGCAAAAATACTTAAAACAACTTCAAAATTGTCGTATGGTCCTGCAAATCGTAGCTCGAGTTTTAAACTTTCGAACTGAGCTTGGTCCTGCTCAAACAGTTGACGCAGTTCAGTTTCATCGTTGTCGCCTTCTTTGGCAAGTGTTTCGAGAGTTGAAAGCGACGATAGTAACCCAACCCATGCAATAGTACTTTCTTCTAGTAGGCTTTTCTGCTTGGCTTGCTTCTGGGCTCGTTCGTTATCCGACCAGAAGTTTGGCGACTGCATATCGAGTTCGATAGATTTTAGCTCGGCAAGCTTTGGCTCAATCTCTAGTTTATTAGTGGCAGCTTTAACCTGAGCTTGCAGCTCAAGTATCTCTTTATGTAAATCAGCTAATGCCATATGGTAGCTATTGTACTACAAAGGTTCTCGCGCTCTTCTTTGCTGGCTGTACCCAAGAAACCAACCATCCAGCTCTCGTCGGCAAATAGTTTCTGCAAAGCATCCTGGGCGCGTTCACGCGTAACCGAATTTATTCTCTCTGGATAGGAATCGTATGGGATCACCGTGTCATCCCAGAAAAAGCGGTTGGCGTAGCCGTTGGCAGTACCGAATACTGTCTGTGCACTCATGTGATACCCGCCAATTGCACTTTTTTTAACATGCTGCAGATCTCGCAAATCCACTCCATCGGTTAAGATCTTTTTAATTTCTTTGGCAATTAGCGCAAATAGCTTCGGTGCGTTATCGCGCGAAACTTGACCATCGATTCCCCAGCCACTGGTTGTTTTGGTCGAATACGAGCTAGAACTCAAATCGTAGACTATTCCCTGCTCGCGAGCCTTACCAAATATCTTCGAAGTATAGCCAACATTTAGAATATGGTTAACCACATTTGCAGCATCGATTTCTGGCTCTGTAAAGACTTTCTGATGCAAACTTTCGAGTGTGAAATACAGATTGGGTACATTTTTATAGTTTAAATACAGCTGATCACACTTGCCGCTACCAACTTCTTCTGGTAATTCCAGACGGTTGGAATCGCCTTCTGGTAAACTAATTGCTTCGAGCTTGCTAATAATCTGGTCACTCCGACCCCGGATGTTACCACTGATAATAAATCGCATATTACGCGTAAAGTGAGTTAGCTTATGAAAAGTCCTAACATCATCTAGCTGGATTTTTGACATCGATTCTAAGCCTGCTTTGTAGGTATAGCCCATGAATCCTAGGGCTTTGCGCACAGACTGCGCTAACACAGCTGCATAATTATTCGAGCGTTGAGTAAGCTCTTCGTTAACGTTACCCATTTCGGCAGTAAACTCTGTTTCTAGAAACAGAGGCCTAGAAATTGCCAGGATCATCAGATCAAAGATTCGATCCCACTCAAAATCGGCACACTCGGCATAGTAGTCTATGTCATAAGCTCCAGTGGCTGCATTCGAGTAGGCGCCGTTTTCTTCGAGCACACGATTGAACTTGTTGCTGCTGCGGTGTTTTTGGTTAGCACCTAGCACTAGATGTTCCATTACATGAGCTAGTTCCCACTTATCTTCGCTACACAAATAGTCGCCTGCCCGGAAGTTCAAATCGAAGCTCATCACCTGAGCCCCCGGCACATGTACGAGTAGACCACGTGCACCATTTTTAAGCTGTACCTGTCGAACAGTGTGTTTCAAGCTAATTGCCCTCTCGCAAGTTAGTTAATAAAACAATTGCAGGCTAGTCTAACAGAGTTGCGACCAGATGTTAAGCTACTTGGCCAATTTTGGCATGAGTAGCCGCTACGTCGATGGTTTTGTCGGCTGGCTGTGCTAGCCGAATACCGTCGTCTTTGTAGCGCGGAAGTAAATGAAGATGAAAATGGAATATCACTTGTTCACCTGCCTCACCGGCATTGTTCCATAAGTTAAAGCCATCTGCACCGAGTACTTTTTGGTAGCGATCGGCGAGTTTTTTAGCTACCGGGAGCATTTTTGCCCAGACTGCATCGGCAACAGTTGTGAAATCCTCGGTATGAAATTTAGGGACAATTAGGGTGTGTCCGACTGTCGTCGGGTTGATGTCTAGAAATGCATAGACGCTATCGTCTTCGTAGACTTTGTAGCTAGGTATTTCCCCGTCGACTATTTTGCAAAATACACAATCCATAAGTTAAGTATATAAGAGTTATGCTCGGATAACTAGACCCGATGGCTGGCTGTGTGTAGTAGCTTGAGCCGGCTATGCCTGTATTAACCTAGAGCTAGAATGCCCGAACTGTCGACTCCGGCAAATGCCAAGATAGTGGCAATCAGTTTGACATCTAGTCTAGAGTTAATCGGCGGCTTAGTCTCTGCTCCCTCCGGGTGACACCAAAAATTATTTGTCTGACCACGATGTGGTATGTATATTTCGGCGAAGTCTTCGATATAGCTAGAGTTGCCGTACCAACTTGTATGTACACATCTCGAACCATCACTAAAATCACAGTTTGTGATAGCGCCATTATCAAAAAGTGCTTGTAGCTGACTGTATCCGTACGGATAGTCCGAAGGCTGGGCACAAGTAAATAACTCGGCAATTCGTTCTCGGTTATCTGGGGCAAGGTCTTCGTAGCTCATCAATACTACGTGTGCGAATTCATGAGCAACGGTATCGGCGTAGTCTTGGACGTTATTATATACACCAATCGTCATCGTCGCTTGGTCCGATTTAGGTCTGTGCTGAACGAAACCACCAAGACGAAGATTGGTTTCGTTATCTTGTACATCTGGATCATATGTTGGCCAATAGTACACGTCGGTATGAATTGTCTGGCGATATAGCTCGGCTGGAACCGAAGACATTGCCGCCAAATAGCCTTCTGCAAAATTTCTTGTGTCTTGTATACTTGGTGGTTCTAGTTGTCTAATACTATCTGGAGAGTAAGGATTTGGCTCTACCCGAAAGACCACTCCGGGAAAAGCTTTCTCTAGCAACTCGATTATTTGTTCGCGTGACTTTGCCCGACCTATGTCTATGGAAATGTCTAGCGGATAAGTATTTCCAAGTCGATCGACGTCAATCCATAGCTCTTCGGGTCGTTCGGCAGCGATCTGTTCGAGATCGTTGATAGCCTCGCTTACCATGACTTGACACTCCGCTGATAACGGCTCGCCTAAAGACGTTTGATCAACTTCTACATCGTATCCGTAGGTTAGCGATTTGTTATCTTCATGTTCGGTACAGTAGCGCATCCCAAAAGCCGCTAGCGCCCAAGTAGCAACAGCAATGTTTTTTAGTCGCTCTCGACGACGCTCACGATTTATCATTATAAATATATTATATCACTTTTATAAGATTAAGCCAAATATTGGCATGTGGATTATCCCTGATTAGCCCGATTGAAATGCTCAAGTAGCGTCGCTTTAAATTCTTCGCTAAAACCATCGGCATGTTTGAACATCCGGAGCAATGCTTTTCTATCACCTAATCGGCCAAGCTCTTTGGCAATTGTAGTAAAATATAAACTCGAGTTATAAGCTGTCTGTCCATACGATACCATATGCGATAGTGCCAAGTTGTGTCCGGCGAAAGCGACTAACCAGGCCTCGTCTCGTGGTCGGCTATCGTAACCTCGACTTCGTTCACCTAGTTTAAAATAATCGGCCCGGATCGCTAATATTCGTTCTATAGCTCTAGAGGCTAGATCTCTGAATGTAGCAAGTTGACCAAGGCCGAGATTCTCGAGATCGTTTCTTGTTTCTGCTAGTATCCGCCCCCACTCTTCTATCCCTTTTATCTTGTCAGTGTAATTGTCCGAATCTTGCATTTCTAAAATTGCTTGGATTGGTCCGCTCTGGAATTTGTCTTTATCGGCCAACAACCCAGAATAATCTACTGGTACTGGTGGTACTAAATCGTAGGTTTTCCAATATATGTCTGTAATCAGATCGTTGGCTTCCTGAGCTAACGCAAAATCTACTTGTCTTTGGGTAGAAACGATCATTGCCAAACCAGGATTAACTTCGTAAAAACTACTATCTGGGTTTTGTTTGATTGCAATCCTTGCAGAATCTATTAGCTCGCGCCCAATAATCCTAGGCACAAAGCCAAGCTGATCTATGGCGTCTTGGCTACAGTCTTCGGCTCTCATAAGCACTTCCCCAAATGCATAGATCAACAATGGATCAGTTGTATACTCTTCTGCGGTTGCGACTCCTACAATATGCTGGCCGGCAATCTCGAATAGTTTGTAGGCAACTTCTGGCATTTCTAGGCTTTCGAATAGAGTATCTTTGGCCGTAACTGAGTGGCTAGCTGCCGTATCAAGACTCGGCTTCAGCAGTGCCTCAATCCGCAGCAACTCTAGGGCTTTTTGTTGTGCCAACTCATCACCATTCTCTAATAAATAATGGATGGCTATGTTCAGGATATGATCTGGGCCATGATTCAACCACTGCTCGTTTCTACATCTGTAAATAGCTTTTTCAATTGCTCCAAAAACATTTACAAGCGGGATATCTGCAGCCAGTTCGTGGCTAATCCTGCCAACTTCGGCATGGTAACTCACTTAGATTAACTCCTTAATTTTTAATAACATTACGCACAGGTTGTGTTTTTGTAAAATGTAAACTTTTTCACAACTATTTAGCTCTGATTACGAGCCCAGGTGCTTGGTTGCTTTTTTCTCCCATGGAGTTCGGACTACACCCATCGTACAAAAAGTGGCAATATCTAGATACCTCTGACTGACAACACCAACATTAGCTAGTTCGGTGAGTAAGTCACTATTATCAGAACCTCTTACTGGTTGATGTATATATAGATGTGAGTGGTTGGTCGAACTAACAACTGACATGTCTACATCTTCACCGACAACCCAGCGAAGACCAGTAATAATCTTACTGTGACTAGTATGATAACTTCCCCCCCTAAGCCTACCCACAGTATCTGTCAAAATTTCTACATCTCCTAAACCGAGGTCGGCAACTACCTCGCGGATAAAAATACCAGCTCTGGCACTATAGCCAATACCGGCACCGCGTAGCTCTAACGCTTGACGACGCCCCGATCGATGCAGTATAAGACTGTAGTCCAAATCTATAACTGGCATATGCATATCTTCCATGCCAACAACAGCCGAACCAATGGCGTTGTAATCAGCAGTGTTCTTGCTAGCCCCAACAACTTCTACCGGTGCAATCGAGGCATCGGTTGGCTGTGTGTTTGCACCAGAAAAGCTTCGCCGAGCAACAACATGTGTCGGAAACTCCACCCTTAGTTGACTACGACTATGTGCGGTGTCGCCACGCACCAGCCTACGCTGCGTGTGGCTAGACCTACTTCTATAAGGAATATAATCAATCATCACTCTATATTACTCTTAGTAGATATTTGCTCAAAGCATAGGCTTGATAATGATTTTCAGATGCGATTTACATGTCAGGTCTCTTCCGCCTACAATGAACTCTGGACTCTGAACCACAGGCTACTTGCGGCGGGCTTTTTTCTTGTTTTGGCGCTCTTTTTTGCGAGCAACTTTGCGTTTATTAGCTTTCTTATGGGCTTCGACTTCTTCTTTCTTGGCAGTAGCTTTAAAGTCGGCTTCACTAAGTGTTTCGCCGTCAATAATCTGACCAGCGTTCTCGACCGATCCCCTGGCAGCTCGGGTGAGTTCGGTTTCGTGAAGTTGACTTGGTGCTTGCTCAATTGGTTGGGCGTGCATTAACGACCGAACAACTTCGTGACGTAAGTTTTGCTGCATGATATCAAATAAGATCTGAGCCTCGCGACGATACTCGACTAGCGGATCGCGCTGACCAACACTTCGCCACTGCACACCTTGTTGCATATGCTCCATGTTTTCTAGGTGTTGCATCCATAAGTTGTCTAAAATCTGGAAGTAGATATCCCGCTCGATTTCGTGCAATATATTGTCGGAAAATACTTTTTCTTTGGCGGCATAAAGCTCTAGTGCTTCGACAGTAAGAACCTGAGCAAATTTGTCGGCTTCGGCATCGAATAACCTGTCGAGTGTTGGCTCGTCAAAAGGAAAGACATGCACAATCTGGCGCTCATAGTCGTCGTCTTGGCCAGGCAAACTAGCTAAAGCGACTGCTTCGCTTTCGATAAATTCTTTTATCTTGGCACTCACGTCTTGGTCTTCGAGTAGCTTACGGCGAGTGTTATAGACACTCAGACGGTGTCTGTTCATGACGTCGTCGTACTGAACAACATTTTTTCGACTATCAAAGTTAAAGCCTTCGACTTTTTTCTGAGCGGCCTCGAGCGCTCGACCCAATACACGCATTTCGATTGGTGTGTCTTCGTCGAGTTTCATGCGACCCATCAGCGAACCAATTCGCTCGCCGTTGAATATCCGCATAATGTCGTCTTCGGTGCTTACATAGAACTGGCTCTCTCCTGGATCACCCTGACGACCAGATCGACCACGTAACTGGTTGTCGATACGGCGAGATTCGTGGCGTTCGGTACCGATTACGTACAATCCACCTAACTTTTCGCGAACATCTGCGTCGAGAACAATGTCGGTACCACGACCAGCAATGTTGGTAGCTAAAGTAACCGCACCTTTTGTGCCAGCTTTGGCAACAATCTTGGCTTCGGAAAGATTATTTTTTGCATTGAGGACTTGATGTTGAATACCTGCCTTATTAAGTAACCCACTCAGGTGTTCGTTTTTTTCGATACTCGATGTACCTAGCAAGACTGGCTGACCTTTTTTATTCAGCTCTGATACTTTCTTAACGATTGCTCTGAATTTAGCAGCTTCGGTTTTATAGATTACATCTGGATGATCTTTACGCACGATTGGCTTGTTGGTTGGGATAACCACCACGTCGAGATCGTAGATTTGCTGGAATTCTTCTTCTTCGGTTTTGGCTGTACCAGTCATACCTGCAAGCTTTTCATAAAGTCGGAACAGGTTCTGGAAAGAAACCTTGGCTAGAGTCATCGACTCTTCCTGAACTTCGACTCCCTCTTTGGCTTCGATAGCCTGGTGCAAGCCTTCGTTATAGCGCCTGCCCTTTAGCAACCGGCCAGTAAATTCGTCGACAATTACAACCTCGCCGTCTTTGGTTACGACATAGTTTTTGTCTCGAATAAATAAGGTCTCAGCACGCAACGCTTGCTCGAGATGATAAATAGTGCGGATGTTTTCGGTGTTGTAGAGTCCTTTGATGCCAAGGATTTTCTCGACCTTCTCGACACCTTCGTCGGTTAATACAACCGCTCGGCGTTTTTCGTCTTTTTCGTAATGCTCTGGCTTAAGCTGTTTTACAACCCTCGAGAACTGCTGGTACATATTGCCACTAGTCACGCTCGGGGCGCTAATAATCAACGGCGTGCGAGCCTCGTCGATTAAAATTGAGTCGACTTCGTCGACAATAGCATAATGTAAACCGCGCTGACGCAGTTGATCGGCATCGCGAACCATGTTGTCGCGCAGGTAGTCAAAACCAAACTCATTATTTGTGCCGTAGGTTATATCGGCGGCATATGCCTCTTGGCGAGTACTCGGTCGCAAATGAGCAAACCTTGGGTCGTCGGCCTCTTTGTTGTCGTAATCTGCGTCATACACAAAAGAGGCGTCGGGCATAATTACACCCAAACTCATCCCTAAGAAACCATAAACAGGACCCATCCAACCAGCGCCGATTCTGGCAAGATAATCGTTAACCGTAACTAAGTGGGCACCTTTGCCGGTTAGGGCGTTTAAATAAAGTGGTAGGGTTGCAACTAGCGTTTTACCTTCACCTGTGCGCATTTCGGCAACTTTACCTTCGTGCAAAGTCATTCCACCAACCAGCTGAACATCGAAGTGGCGTTGGCCAATCACCCGGTAAGCGGCTTCACGAACAACAGCAAAAGCTTCCGGTAGCAAGGCATCTAGCGATTCTTTGGCTAGTCTTTTTTTAAACTCTTCGGTTTTTGCCTTGAGTTTAGTATCTGAAAGTTTTTTGACTCCGGCCTCGAGCTGGTTAATCTCTTTGACTTTCTTGTTATAGCGCTTGAGTGTTTTTGCTTCTGGGTCGCCGAGTACCCGCTTTAATACTTTTTTCAATTTATTCCCTCTTAGTTAGTACGTACTGAACAAGTCTGAATCCCCCCACCGGTGTCCGACAATCCATTATATTTTACAGCAAATTAATCTTCATTCAAAGTCTGCCTGTCTAAACCATAGTCGGCTCGAAGGGATTCCAGTTCGAGTGTTACGACTTCCTGCGAACTAAGTTCTTGCATCGCCAGTTTTAATTCGCCTTGAAGTAGTGTCAAGCGGTCTTCGGCTTGCTCTACCCGATCACGAGCCGTATGTACTCTATCTAGTCGTTCTCGGCGTTGTGTTTCCGCCTCAAGAACACCTCGACTGAGTGTTTTTTCTACGAAATCGCTTTCGAGGTTTGGTAAAGCTGCTCCGCGCCTGAGTCTTAGTATTTCTAAAATCGTGGAATTAGAAACGGACTTGAGCCACAACGGTAGTGTTTCGTCAGTCTCGAAATGTACGGGCAAAAATGACCCCCGACTCGAGCCTTCTGCATATACAGTTGGTGAGAATATATCGGTGTGTTCGTCTCGTTCTATGTAATTGATTACTGGCAAAATACCCGTCTCGGCAAATTCCTCGACCACAGGACGCAAACCAGACTGGCTACCAGTTAAGCCTACGTAATTAGGACGACCGTCGATATATCTCGATGACTCATCTGTCTGTTTTTCGAAGTTTAGCATTGCCAAGCAATCTGCTTTAACTGCGATCGGAAGTCTGCGTGTCGCATCAACTTCTAGTTCTCCCCCACATAGAATCGAGGCACATGTTATTAAGTGTCGATGGTTATATCTCGGCTCTGCTCCGAAACCTGTGCAATTAATTAATCTAGCCGGGAAATCGTTAAAGACAATTGTTAAGACTTTTCCAGGGACAGCTAATTGACAAAGCCGATTATAGCGCTCTAGTAATCGTTCGGCTCGCGGTTCCGACTCGAATAACCTCGGCCCAACCGCCACAGCCAGAGCATCTAAGAGTGGGTCGCCCGTACTGGCACCGACTTTACCGTCAGCTATATCAGCTACTCGCTGTTTGTCTGCTGCTCTTCTTGTTTCGTGAAAATTACTCACTCTTACCTACCTTCTCCCAACCCGTCATGGATAAACTATAGCAAATAGCATATTGAATCTGAATTAATTCATACGTATAAGTTATTCCAAAATAAGCAGAGATTATATAAGTAAAAAAATGTAAGAACTAGCAACCGACTTGAAATTTAATTTAAATTTAATTTAAATTAAATTTAGCACGTACCAACTCCAGGAAATCTTATCTATAATTAGCGACGAAATCTGCCAACTACTTTACGCGCTAAGCGCTTACTCCGACCACTGGTGTGCATGTCTTTGTATTTGCGAAGCTGGGTAGTTAATTTTGATTCGACAATATCAACACTGCTAAACATGTTCGTACTGGTTTCTTTGGCAGTCAGAACCTTGTCCGGAATATTTAGAGTAACCTCGCACATTAGATTGCGCACCTTACCTCGGCCCGACTCCCTTAAGGTTACCTGGGCATGAGCACTCCGCCGAGCATGCCTAGGCAGGAATCTATCTAACCGACCTATCTTCTTGTTGATGTACTTTTCAAGGTCTGGCTTAACTTCTGTCTTGATGCTAGTTATTTCCATCTTTTCGATCATTTTATGATCCTCCTTTTATTTACATCATCCGTTATAACCATTTAGATATACTCAACGCCTCCCATGTAGCTACGCAAGACTTCGGGTACTTTAACTCGGCCGTCTGCAGTCTGGTTATTCTCAAGTATTGCAGCTAGAGTTCGCTGAGCAGTGGCAGTCGCATCGTTTGTATGGACTAAGAGTTTTTCGCCATTAGAAGTCTTGTATTTTGTGTTGAGTCCTCGAGATTGATAGTCGCCGATATAATCGGCAGTGTGGGTTTCGCGGTATGTCCCCTGCCCGGCCATCCAAGTTTCAACATCTAACCCACGAATGTTTGGACCTCCTTGGTCGAAAGTACACTTAAGCACCAGCTGGTATGGCATACCTAGGCTTTGCATAATATATTCCTGAATCGCAATTAGTAGTTCGTGTTCGGCACGGGATGTTTCGGGAGTCGTAAACGATTCCATCTCGAGCTTGTCGAAATGATGCTGACGAATAATCCCACGAGTATCTTTGCCAGCGCTACCTACTTCACGCCTAAAGGCTGTGTTGTAGCCAACATAGCGGAGTGGCAAGTCTGCCTCATCGAGAGTCTCACCCAAATGATAGGCACACAGTGCGTGTTCACTGCTACCGGTTAGCCATAGGTCGTCATTGGCGAGTTTAAAAGTAACCTCTTCTGGCTTGAGTCGGCCAGTCGCTTTGTAGGCGTCGGTCCGCAGCATCATCGGAGCGAGCATTGGGATAAATGGCTTGGCCGACACTTTCAGGTTAGCCTCGGCAGCAATTTTGCTAATAGTATCTTCCGATGTCAGCGTATCCAACCCAAATTGCAATAAAGCGAACTGGAGTTTTACTAGCCCATTTTTCAAGAACGCAAACCGTGCACCACTTATGCGCACAGCCCTTTCTTCGTCGATAAACTGAGGCATTTCCCAGTGGGCTTTTGGCGTAAAATCAAAGCTTGGTTTGTCGCCCCAAGTTTTAGTAATTACATTTTGAGCCTCGCTGTCGCCGACTGGAGTGTCATCGCTTGGCATATTCGGTACGGCGTACAGCATTTCGTCGAACTTTTGCAACAACGGCTCAAGTTCGGCTTCGAGTTTGGCAGTTTGATCTTTTAGCTCTTTGCCTTGGTCGATAAGTTGCTGATCCGGCTTGCCACCTTTCATCTGGTCGGCCACCTTGTTGCGCTCGGCGCGCAGCTCGTCGATTCGGGTAATTAAACCGCGCCTTGTCTGATCAAGCTCAAGTAACTCGCCTATATCTACGCTCGCACCTTTATTTGCTACAGCCGTTTTTACAATTTCGGTATTATTACGGATAAAATCAATATCTAGCATTACTTACATTATACTCCCATTAGACAAGCCTAGTGAACTCATCATTTACAGATTTTGTTAGTATTACTTGGTTAGAGTCTGCTTAACTCGTTTGGAGGCAAAGAAATAGAGCCCCAACAAGCCAAAGACTACAAGAATGGTTATGACCGAACTTACAGTTACAGCCAGGCTCGGATTATCGGCATCGTTACTGGCAACGATTACATTTAAGACCGCATATATAGCACTCGCAGCTAGGGTTAAGAAAGACGCGTAGACACCTATTTTCTTGCGTAGAGCCATCAGTACCACAGCGGCAATCGCAGGAATCGCAATAATCGGCGAGAATACCATGGCTAACAAGTTGTTGGTGTTGTCGACGCCTTCTTCTAACACCGCAAAGAAGGTTGTGATGTAGCCTAAACCAGTTAGAGCAAAAACAACCATAAAGAATAGTAGCCAACCACCTATGCCGTCTAGCGATTCTTGGGTTACAACATATTGAACAGGTTGTGGCGCAGTTGGATTCTCTGGGGCTGGCTGCGGGGCTGTTTGAGGTTGAGGATTTTGCTCGGTTGATTTCATAATTACTCCTAGTTATTCTGCAAAAATTATATCATTCTCATAAGATATCAACCATCTAACAAATTGAACCTACACCAGTTGTTTAGACGTTTGCTGCATAAAGTGTCCGCGCCAGATCGCTGTCGGGGCCAAGCTCTACCGAGACTTTTCGGAGAACCTGTCTAACTCTTTCAGCTCGAGCAAATTCGACCGTTTCCGGAGACTCTCCTAATGCAGCGATTGCTCCTGCCAGGAACCAGTCAGCTACACGCCGGAATCCTTCTGGATACTGATTGGCTTTGGCGTCTGGATCGTATCGATCGCTGACCAGGTCGATCAGTAAGCCCGCCGAGGCCGTGTTTAGGCAACAATCACTCAAAACCCAGTCGATAATCTGATGTATGTTCAGCTGCTGCGCACCTGGGCGTTTTTCGGGTATCACTAAACCCTCCTTGTTGAGCTAAATAATATCGCTAATAACCCAAAAATTAAATCTAAGTTTTCTTGGTTTTTAAGGCTTCGAAAGTCAGCTTTAGGCGCGATGCTACATAGTTGCAGTGCTCACAGGCTTCGGCGTTAACTGGCATATCGGCTTCGAGACAAGCTTTAATTTCTTTGAGCGTTGGCTCGACCCAAGTAGCGTCACCGACATATGGAAAGATGTTTGTTCGAAACTCTAGCTTGTTTTCGAAACTAGGGTTTTTGGCAATCCCATTTGCGTATACAAAGTAGCCAGTATTACTGACCTCAAAGCCATTCTGACGTAGCAGCCATTGGTATACTTCCATTTGTCGACGGTAGCTATCGTGCCAACCACCCAACGGATCAAGATCGGTGATCTCTTTGTCTTTGGCGGTGGCTTTGTAATCAACCACAATCAGCTCGCCTTTTTCTGTAATCCAGACGTCATCAACTGCTCCGAATATCAGTAAATTGGTTGGTTTATGAACAGTTTGTACGCCTGTAAAAGTGTGGCGCCATTTATCGAGGTCTTTGTGAGCAAATGGCTTGGCCGGTACCTTAAACTCTATCTGCCATGGGTGCTGCTCGCCTTTACTCCGGTAGCTGTCGAATTCGTTCTTTAGCAGTTCGTCGACCGCCGAGTTCAACAAAAACGGTGGGCTCGATGGCCGCTTAATCTTGAGCCTTTCATCTAGCCAGAAACAACGCCGACACTGGGTAAACAGCTCAATCCGACTTCGGCTCAGCTTGTAAGCACTCGTCTGACCAGGCTGGTAGGCAGCTCTCTCCCATCGTTGATAACTCATAAACATAGTCTAGCAAATTGTCTTGCATCAGCCTAAAGTGCCGACTTATTTTTAGGTCTGGTAGTAAATAATAATCAGTTGATGAGCTTACTTGTAGCCACGATAGATGCTGTTTCTGCTCGATAGACAAAGTTTCCAAGTTGAATACTTTTTAGGCCAGCTTGTCTAAAATTCTCTAGCTCTGCATCAGACCAGCCACCCTCAGGACCGACTAATACTCCAAGCTTATCTTCGGTTGAGTCAGCTACATCGTCAGCTTCCATATGAGTGTAGTACAGTGCCAGCTTATCTATATATGTACCGATTGCTTGCTCAAGACTCATCGGTTCATGAATCGTCGGAATATCGCTTCGACCACATTGCTCGGTGGCTTCGATCGCGATTTTACGCGATCGTTCGATATCGAATTGGTTGTTTTCTGTCCGTTCGCTAATAATTGGCACAAAATTACTCACGCCCAGTTCGGTACATTTTTGGATTACCCAGTCGTTTTTATCTTTTTTAAGTAAACTCCAAAATAAATAAACGTGCTTAGCAGGAATTTTACGCATTAAATCGGTCACATGCTGCAAGCGGTAGGCGTTGGGCTCTGCCCTATCGATTTTGTAAAGCTTTTCGCACTCTTCGTCGAACAAGGCAACTTCGTCACCTTCCTTAAAGCGCAGCACTTTTTGCCACTGGTGGACCAGTTCTTTATCGTCGATCCACAACTCTTGGCGGAGTTCACGATCTTCTGATGGAATATAAAACCTATGCATTTTTAATGTTTGAGCTTTTGTTTTGATGATTGTGACTACAGTGTAGCAGATATGCTTGCAAAAATCAAGAATTGTTTTTTTAATATAAAACTGTACTATTTGATAGTCTTAACATAGGAGTACGTGGTTTGAACCATCACTTAAAAAACCTTATCAAAGATGTGTTAAAAGATATGTGGGCCGAAAAGCTGCATACGATAGGTTTCTACCTATCTGTTCCAGCTAATGTTATCTCGTCTCAGGCTATCCCACTTATGTCGGCATATATAATCGATTCGGCGGCAAATGGCAGTTTGTCCGGCAAGTGGAAGTTCTTAGCTGGTCTTTCGGTCGGCTTGTCGGCTTTAGTTTTTGCTCTCTACTCAATTTCTAGACGCTCCGATGTGATACTTAACAAAAAATTTGGTTTGGAACGGCGTGCTAAAGGTGTCTTTCAAATTCATAACTTGCCCTACGCTGCCTTGGTAGACAACGGTAAAGGCGACCTACAGCTAAAAGGCAACCGCAAAGCCTCGTATATAAATGTTTTTCGAATCGAATCCGAGTCGTTAATTAACATCATCATTACCACAATTATCACGATTGGTGTGATTGCCTCAAAGAGTATAACTTTCGCTTTTATCTATTTGGGTGTGTTTATACCAGCAAGCATTCTCTTAATTTGGTTTGCGCGCAAGCGAGTCGAGATCAATAAAACTTCTAACCAAGCTTTCGACGACTGGGGTACAGAGCTGACCGACACAATTCAAAATGCCGAGCTTGTACAACAGCAACAATCACAGACCCGAGAATTAGAAAGACTACTAGAGGTTGGTCGAAAACAATGGCAAGTTGGCTTTATTCGGGCCTTTTATGCTGTACGCCAGCAAATGATTGTCCAGTTTAGTGGCTTTGCCCTAGAAGCACTTTTCGTCATCATTGGTTTATGGTTTTTTGTACGCGGCGACATAACCATTGGTACATATGTGTTATTCCAGTCTTATGTAGCTATGACAACTCGCAATGTTAATAATATTTCTCACTTTATCAGAAACTTTAGCGAAGAAACTAGCCTTGCCACCGGCCTCGACGAAGTTGAAGAGAAATATCAGAAAGTCTCAGAACCAAAAACAAGTAAAAAGTTACCTGCAGGCCCAGTGTCTATTAGTATCAATAACCTAGACTTCCAGTATCCAGACTCAAACACCGAATCGTTAAAATCGATTAATCTAGAAATCCCTGCTTCACAAAAAGTTGGTATTGTCGGCAAGTCCGGATCGGGAAAAACCACCCTAACCAAACTTTTGCTTAGGCTCTACGAACCTACCAACGGGCACATTTATATGTCAGGTGTAAATATCGACAAATTAGGTTCGGCGAACACACGCAAAGTAATCGCTTATGTACCTCAAGAGCCCTCTCTATTTAGGCGAAGTATTAAAGATAATATCATCTACGGCTCGAGCAAACTCGATCAAAAAGAACTTGTGCGGGTTACTAAACAAGCATACGTAGACGAGTTCGCAAAAGACCTACCCAAAGGTCTGGACACGGTTGTCGGCGACCAAGGTATAAAGCTATCTGGAGGTCAACGTCAACGAGTAGCTATCGCACGAGCCTTAGCCAAAAATGCGCCGGTTTTACTTTTCGATGAGGCTACCAGTGCCCTCGATAGCCAGAGTGAAGCCCACATTCAGAAAGCCTTAAACACCGTTATGAAGGGTCGAACCAGTATAGTTATCGCACATCGACTAAGCACATTAAAGCATATGGATCGAATTGTGGTTATGGACGATGGCAGGATTGTCGAGGACGGTACCCACGCCGAATTGCTCGAGGAAAAAGGTCTTTACTACGAGCTCTGGCAACATCAATCTGGTGGTTTCATAGAATAACTGCCATAGGCGCTTAAGCTTTGCTACAATATATGTGCAATGCGAGGTGCGAGGTTTTTTGGTTTAGTCTTATTCTTTGTTATAACCTATATTTCCCTGCCTTCTACTTTACAAGCAGCCAGTGAATGGAATGACACAGTTATCAATCGACAGATTGATTTCCCATCTAATCCAGATACTCGCGAGATGGGGACATGTGCCTACTTCGACACCAATAAGGTTTTGCTTAAAGAAATCGAAACCCAAAATAGCCCGCTCATCTCCTACAAATACACCAATACTACCGAGGAGATTCTCCAACCACTTGGCGACTATTGCTTAACTCGAAGCAACGCTGGTTATCACTGGCCGGGTTTCTGGGCGCCAGACCTCGATACTCCCGAAAAAATGTATGAGCTGCGCAATACTCAAGGTGATTTATGGTTTGCCCCGAATAGTGATAGTTATCTTTATCTTCAGCCCTATCCACGTATAACCTACGCCCGTTATCTAAGTTTTAATTCTGGTTTCAAGGCCGGCACAAATGGCAAATTTACTACTCGCACAATCGGCAGTGGTGTGTCAGCGCTTGAACAAAAAGGTTTTACAGTCGACCCAGCTAGTTTTACAGATGCTTATAGGTATTCCGATAATCAATACGTGGTATTGAGTTTTCAGGGCATCTGGTTTTCGGCTAACGGACGCTACGCAGCGGTAATGGTTTATGGACAAGGTTTTGCAATGATAGATCTACAAACGCGTAGCTACACCCCATTTGCAATTAGCAAGTCAACAACTATGCCGTTTCTCGATATTAACGTCGACTCATATGGTCGATATGTTGTAGTAGATAGCGGGCTACCAGTAGTTTACGACCTAACATTGTGTACTTCGTACTCCGATGGCAACTGGCCGAGTAACGGTTTCGCCAACCTGCCGGCAACTTGTGTGCCGAGTTACAATAGCGCTGCAGATTTAGTACCTTATACTAGTAACTACACTAAATCTTTAGGCTCGTGGATAACCCCAGATGGGCTACGTTTTATTCATGATCGCACCAACCCAGCTACAGGCCAGAATATTCGGCTAGAGTTCTACCCTGCTAGTCGGGCCAATTCTTTGGGCGAACCGAACGGTGCAGAAGGTTATCTGGCTATGGGAGATAGCTACTCTAGCGGCGAAGGCGCCTATGACTACGAGCCAGGCACAGATGAGAAGGGTGATATTAGTACCTATGCGGAACGTAATATGTGCCATATTTCCCGCAAAAGCTACTCTTACCTTCTGGCGATGGAACTTGGATACCTGCTAGACAATTCAAGCCAACCGCCAGCAGATGGTTTGTTTCATTCGGTTGCCTGCAGTGGTGCCAAAACTCACAATATTATTGGAAGCCCGCTTGGCGAAAAGCAGAGTGATGGTACACAAGAAGAGTTCACTTCTACGAATAATCAGTACCGCTTTAGTGCATCCAGCCTCATGGAGGAATGGCAATCAGGAATATCTACCCAAGAAAGTTTTTTACACCCCGGTTTATTACCAGACAATTTGAACCGTAAAGGCTATAGTAACCCCGAACAAATTACCCTAGGTATCGGTGGGAACGATGCATTCTTCTCGGATTTCATTCAAGCTTGTATCTTTCCGAGCAGTCCGGGTACTTGTCCGCAAGCCGAGCCCGGCACAGCTGAACATGCACAGACAATTGTCCGAATTGCCAAAGTTAAACCAAAACTAGTTAAGGCCTATCTAAAGCTCAAACAAAGTGCTCCGGAGAGTCGTATATATATTCTTGGCTACCCAACAATCACCAGCCCGACTGCCAACGATTGCCACATCGGAGTGCTATTTAACGCGACAGAGAGAGAATTTATTTTTAATACCACCAAGTACCTCAACCAGATTATTAAAGCCGCCGCCGACGAAGCTGGGGTATTTTATGTTAATGTCGAAGATACTTTTAACGGCTACTGGCTGTGTTCGAATAAGGACCCTGGTCTAATCGCAGTGAATGGGCTAGATATCGAGACCGATACAGATTTATTTGGACTCTGTCCGACCGAGTGTATTGGTAACAGCTCGTACCACCCAAACCAGTTAGGCCACCAATTATATGAGTCACAAATCCTCCTAGCTACCAGCAATCTAACCCAGCCGATGCCCGAACCAACTGCATCGCCTACACCATTGCCCGACTCAGTTGTCTTTGGAAATGATGCTCGCGACGCCGTCGTCGAAGCCTTGGCAGATGAATACAGTATTGATCCATTAAAGCTAACTTATCCAGATCCAGGTACTCCTAGCCAGATCTCCAAAGAAATCACTGGGTTAATGCCAGGCTCGGTGGTCGATGTATACGTACACTCTACCCCGCAGCTTGTATTTTCCGGGCAAGTAGATACGCTCGGAAAGCTAACAGTCGGCTTTTCACTGCCAGACAACCTAGAGCCTGGTAGCCATGAGATAGTTATTGATGCAGTCGATATCTATGGCAAAAAGCACCAATACATCGATAGTTTTCTGCTTGGTTTCGACCAGCAAGACTTTGACGGCGATGGGATAGTCGACACAATAGATAGTTGCATACTTGTACCCAACTCCGGTCAAGACACCGATAGAGACGGCATCGATGATATCTGCGACCTTAATGTTGGTGCCGAAAAACTGCATGGTAATAGTGGTAATAACGACGACCCAGCCGACCCTAGCAATCTAAAACCACAGCGCGATGTGTCGGTCATAACTCCGGCTCTATCCCTTACAAATAAAGTCACCCAACTGTTTGCTGCAGGAGTTTCAGCTGCTAATTCCGCGAAATCTACAGCAGGAAATAAAAGCACCAAGGTATTAGGTGCTCAGTCCGACAACCAAACAATAGCCAATCCTGAAAATAGCGACACAAGCACCGACAACAAATTAGCTGGGCATAATTGGATGCTGTTTCTAATTGTCTTAGGTTTATTTGGTGCTATGGTAGGAGTTACTTTTGCTGTAAATAAGCATAAGTAATATACTTAATCTATGCCCAGAGCAAGTAAAACTACTCCGAAAAAGAAAACTCCAGCCAGCAAGCAAGCTACCCCAAAAGTAGTCTCAAAGCAGTCCAGTAACGTCTCTATGCTGCATAAAGTTGTTAGCTTAGCCTTTAAACATAAACTGGTTAGCTTTTTTATATTACTTTTGTTTATACCTTTGAGTATATGGCTAAATGGTAAATACGACGATTGGCAGAATCGCCGTTTTATGACTAACCTATTCAGAGACTTTAATGAATTAGTTGATTTTACAAACTCATCCATATCAGCTGATGCTGAGTTTACTAACTCTTGCGGAATTACACAGGAAAAGTATGGAGGCAATCAAATATGCTATCTAACAATCACCTACCCGGAATCAGATGCCCAACAATACAATACATTTACGAAATATATTGATGAAAATGCTAAATTTACAAAATCTGATAAGCCACATGGAAAGTTGGGATTTTCCGAGGAATATATGGGAAATGTAGCCTGCGGCATGTCTGCAGGACCTAATATCTATTTTGATTGTCAGACGGCAGTGCGTGATGCTAACGTCGAATATGCTCAAGAGCTCTTCGGTCAATAAATCAACTAGTTTAAATAAAGCTCGTGCTTTACCCTGCTCCAATATTGTGTAGAATTACTGCTTAGGTGTTCTTTTACAAAAGGAGATTTCGCGTGACCACCTCAGAAATCTGGGATATGGTAATGGACATCGTCGCCCTGTTTCTGGTGGTGGGGTTGTTCTGTTTCATCATCTGGCAGCATTCGAAAGACGCGGAAGGCTGTAGTTTGCCCTGGAGGCTTACCTACGGTATTTCGTGGATCTTGTTCTTGTTCACTTTCATACCGTTTATCCCGCTCGGGGTTGCGGTTTACCTTGGAGGCCTTGCGGAATCAAACTTGTTCGGCGCAGCTATGTTCTTCTGTGCATGGTATGGACTTGGAATTATGTTCTACCTGCTATCGAAGTACGCTCGCGAACACCGCAACGCCCCGACCAACTAGAGAGCCCTTGGCCACTCGTTGGCCGGGGTTTTCTCTTTTTATATGAAATTAGTTCCAGATCTCCCAAGCTCGAGCCTCGGCAACCTGGCGAAGTTCTGGCGTTGGGCGATAGGCTATTGGTCGCTCGACAAGCTCAAGCATACTTATGTCTGTAGCCGAATCACCAATCGCAATACTATCTTTTAAAACAAAACCAAAAAGGTCAATCAAACCCTGTAGCCACTCGCCTTTTGTTCTCTCCGATGCACGAATTATCGATCTTGGTCCAACAAATCCATCGATATTCTGAGCCATCGGCGCGATCACAAACTCAAATGGACCAACATTATCGCAAAATGGTTTGACGACCGCATACGGAGAAGTCGAGATGGCAATGGTTGTCATGCCGTCGACTGCCCATGCTTTGTGCATTAGGTCATAGACGGCACGATTAGTATTAATGGCGACGCTCACAGCCGTATCTATGCCCACCTGAACATAATCTTTGAACGACATCTGGCCTAAACTTTGTGCTTGCTGGAGTGCGTTTACTAGTGCCTCATCCGAGGTGTTAGTAAAATATTTTTGGACCTCTTCTAGATCGCTCGGAATTACGCCATGATTGATAAGTTCGATAACAAAATCATGTGCTAGCGTACCCGCATACAACGTCTGATCGATATCGAAAGCTGCAAATCTCTGCATTAAAACCGCTCTTTAGAAAGATAATGTCCTGAATAACTTACATTAACCCGCAGATAATCCTCTATATTTATGGGCGCAAAGTACCGCCAAATATTTGCCAAGCTAAGGCGCTTTTGGCAACAAGGCTAAGAACCATATAGGCTTTTTCGCCGTAAAGATAGTCGGCCCACTTGCCTTTCTTTTTGTACTGCAACCACATATTAACTGCAAAACTACTAAAGGCTACAAAAATGCTTACAAAAATAATGTAAACAAAGGTTGGCGGATTGCCACTGCCATAAAACCAGTTACTAACAAAGTAGCTGGCAACAACAAGCCAAGGTACTAAGCCGGCAATTGTGCCAACCCAATAACTCAGCCAATTTGGTTTGGCTTGACCCTGATTGTGCGTTTCCATAACTAAACCAAGTAAGTTCATGACTGCAGTTAATGCAAACATGCTAAAGGCTAGTGGTAAACTAACTACACCAACTAATGCTGCGATCGCGACCATCATCGTACTGGCGCTTACAGCGTACTCTACCCAGCGAGCACGGTTCATACCTTTTTCTAAATCAGCTTTATATTTTTTAAACCAAGGTCCGGCAATTACAAAATGGGCTATCGAGCTCATCGCGAAAAAGGCCACAATTAGCCAAGCTAGCGGTAGTTCGAATAGCAAACGCGAAGCCGACTCTAAACTCTGTGTAGCTTCGTTAAACGTTAGATATTCTGTTCTAAAAGGCACTCGGAAATCCTTGGCCAGTAAAAACACCGCTACTGCTTGAGCAGCATGAAGTACACCTAGGGCTAGGTTCCACTGTTTTAGTTGCATAAACTTATCTGTAGCGTTTTTCTTTTTAGCTGCAGGTTTTGCTACCTTAGTAGCAGTTGTTTTGCTGGTTACTTTTTTTGCTACCGTTTTTGCAACTGGTTTTTTAGAAGTTGTTTTGACAGCGGCTGTCTTGCTCGCAGCTGGTTTTTTGGCAGCTTTTGGTCGTGCTGTGCTAGGTTTTTTAGTAGTCGTACGTTTGGACGAAGCCATAATTAATAATATCCCCTTAATTCGAATAATAGTTTACATTAAACTCATCTGTATTACTAGCTGGCTAATTATCGTGTCTGATTGTGCAGCTCAGAAACTCTAGAAACATATCGCCAACTACGAAAGCCTGTCCATAAACAGTCTGTGCCGCCGACAATTGCCATATAGATTGGGTTGCCATTACCAATAAGTTCGTAGCCTGCAAAACCAAGAACATACGTACCAATTATGCCCTCTGTGCGAAACTGGCGCGCGTGCATTTCTGCTATGTCTGTATGCACATGATTTAGGCGATCATTTCGGGCATCTTCGATTAGTGCGACTGTGGAAGTTGCAGTTGCGGCAGCACAAAAAACACCAGTGGTCGCAAGCTTCGGCGAGTGGTCGACCATGTACTCGACAACCGGTGCGGCAAATGCCGAAACTGCCACAACTGTAGCTAAAGATATTTTGCTTGCCTGGAAAGCAGCATTTAGTTTTCGCCAGCGGTTACCTGTTTCATTGCGCCAGGCTTTGCGAGCATTACGAATTACCCACCAGGCATCTTCACCCCCCAGCGAAAAAACTGTTTTTAGATACGACAAACCGACTGCTTCGCTAACAACAGCCGCACCGCCAACTGCGCTCAGAACCCTTGCATCATCTCGTAAGTGGCCTTCGGCTTCATCGAGCGTGATATCGGACAAACTATGGCTATGGCCGGCCTCGGCATGGTCGTGTTGATGCTGGTGTTGATCGGCGCAAGGCAATCTATCATCGACATCGTGATCGTGACCTGACTGCTCGGGCATATGTTCATCATGCTCTCTTGACATAACTTATATTTTATACCAAAACAGTATATATTGAAAGCTTAGGCTTTTAGTTCCAGAGCTGGAAATGCTTAGTTAGATTATTGACCGTTTCGTTTTCGCCATACAGCGCGATACCATAGATTACTACTTCGTCGATTGTTTGATATTTGAGCGACTCAACTATCTCGGCATCACTATTTGTATCGATCATCTCTTTTATAAATACATGCAGCCGGATACCTGCTTCTTTGGCTTTGTTGTACAGCTTGTGTAGCTCTTTGAGCTCGGCTTTCTTGATAAGGATTGGGTGCTGGCTGTTGCGGGGCAACATGTGGTTATCTTTTGTTACAAAAAACTCACCACTATCAAATTCGTCTTTGGCCATTTTGTGAGCATGGTAGGCGCTCATATGGGCGGCCGTGTTGGCTACTTGCCATGACTCTAGTTGCTTGTTGACCACCGCGACTATCCTTTTGGTAAAGTCCTGCTCGCGGCCACTGGCATTGGCGAGCAAACCATCGGCAGCATATACTTCGGGGTAAATGCCCTTAGTTGTCTCGTCAACTTCCCTGCGAAGTTGTGGGAACACGACACCTTCGCGGGCGGTTACACCTTCGAGCATCCAAAATAATCGCTCGCTATTGCCATAGCCACATGCCGGCGGCATGCCATACTCGAGCATCTCGACAAAGTCGACATCCATCATCATCGCCTCGTCGTCACCCGCCTGACGCATCTGCTGTTGCTGCACAAACCGACCATATTGATCTAGCGGATCGTTAAGCTCACTATATGCTTTGCAAGCTTCGCTGCCACCCAGCATTAGGTTGAACTGTTCACTTGAACGGTTGTCGGAATTGTTGAGTTTGGCGAGCGGCTGCAAGAAATCAGGTACTTCAATCAGAAATGCCGGCCCGGCAATTTTAATGCGTTCGAGTTTCCAAAGTTTATCGATTACCCGGCTGCGGTTTTCGACTTTCTCGACCTCGCCACCAACTTCTTTGAGTTTGGCTACTGCTTCTTCGAGGCTGCATGTGTGCACATCTAGACCATATTTTTCTTGGAGTAAGCCAACAAAACTTATTTTTGGCCAATCTTGATCGTCGGCGCCTAGATCGATTTGCATACCGTTGGCTAGCGTAAATTGGCGGGTTCCCCAAGTGTTGTCGGCAATGTAGCGCACCATTCTCTGAGTTAGTTGCATGCCATCTTCCCAGTTGGCATAAGCCCAGTACCATTCCATAGCTACATGTTCGGGTAAATGTTCATCACTATAGTTTTCGTTGCGGAAGCGTGGGCCTATGTCGTAAACCTTAGTAAAACCAGCTCCCAGTAACCGCTTGAGTGGCAACTCATGGCTAATCCGCAGATAAAAGTCTTCGCCAAGCGCGTCCATATGAGTTACGAATGGGTTGGCATCTGCCCCACCAGTCGTATGCTCGAGTACAGGAATATTGATTTCAGTAAAACCTTCACCGTTTAAAAAATTACGAGTTGCTTGCCAAAACTTGCTCCGACGAACAAATCGCTCACGAACTTCTGGGTTAACCGCCATGTCGAGGTAACGTCGGCGTAGGCGTGATTCTTTGTCGTCGAGCTTGTCTGGCAGTGGTCGGAGTACTTTGGTTAATATGCGCACGCCTTTGGCCTCGATCGAGAGTTGACCGGTTTGGCTGTTGGCTACTACCCCAGCTACCTCTACAAAATCACCTCGCGTTAATAAGCCTAGATCTGCAAAACCAAGTAAGCCTTTTGGATACTCTGGTTGGAGTGAGCCATCGTGCACTATCACCTGGATTGTGGCCCCGGAATCTTCTAGGTCGATGAATTGAACCTTGCCGTGCTGACGATGTGCAACTAACCTACCGGCTATACAGACACCTTGGCCCATCTTTGATTCTGGGTTGTTAATGATTTCAGAAACCTGAGTATCGCGAAAGCTCTTGGCTGGATACGGATCTATACCCATTTCGCGTAGTCTTGATACTTTTGCTAACTGCTCGTCTCGATATTCTTTGAGTGTTGCCATAGTTCGCCTTATTCTACCTTACTTAAACTTTATAGACCAGCTACTGCTAGCTGGTCTAAGTAATACAAAAACTATAACCGCTAGCTGATGCTTGCGACCTTATATTTCTTGGTTTTGCTCGGCAAGACGATCTCGACGTCATCACCAACTGATTTACCCAAAAGTGCACTACCGATTGGCGAGACATCGCTTACTTTGCCAGAAAGCGGATCAGCCTCAACTGTCCCGACAACTGTAAAAGTGGCTTTACCTTCTGCATTTTTTAATTCAACCACCGAACCTAGCACAACTTTGTCGGATTTACGCTGCTTAATAACTGCCACGTTCTTTAGGATGTGATCGATTTCGGCAATTCGCTTTTCAGTACGTTCTTGGTCGGATTTTGCAGCAGTGTATTCGGCATTCTCGGACAAGTCGCCCTGTTGGCGCGCAATATTAATAGCTTCGGCGATTTCCACTCGCCGACTCATCAGCTGCTTGATTTCTGCATTTAGCTCTTCGATTCCGTCTTTGGTTAAGTGAAACTGTTTATTCATAATAATACTCCTATTTAACAACTCAGCGATGTCCCCACGTATCTGGCTCAAAGTAGTTTATTAGCGCTTCAGTCTACACTAGCAAATGCCGGTTGTACAGCTTTATTTTATACAACCAAAAAACTACTTTGAAAGCAGTTGATGTATATGTTTGATTAATGATTTAAGCTCGACAAGTTCGGATTCAGCACTGGTGCGCAGCTTTACTTCTACTTGATCACTTTCTAGGCTCCGTGGACTAATTACGAGCCGTATCGGTATACCTAATAAATCCGCGTCGGCCATTTTTTCGCCTGGCCGCACATCGCGATCGTCGTAGAGTACATCTATTCCGGCTTTAGTGAGTTGCTCATAAACATCATCGGCTCGGTCTTGTATATCGCCAATACTTACAAGATAAACCTCGTATGGAGCTACGTTCGCCGGCCAGACAAGCCCATGCTCATCGGCGTATACTTCGGCGATTGTAGCTAGTGTGCGTTCAACCCCAATCCCATAACAACCCATGTAGTACTTCTGGCGAAAGCCTTGTTGATTTGTAAACTCGGCATTTTTCATTAAGTTTGAGTAATGGTAGCCAAGCTGAAAAATATTGCCCACCTCTACACCTTTTCGCATTTCTAGAGGTTTGCCAGATTTTGCCTTAAAGCCTGCTTGGGCCATGGCGATATCAAACTCTTGATCTAACTGATAGTCGCGCCCAAAATTAATGTTAAGCAAATCGCGATTTTTGCTATTGGCCCCGCCATACGCATTCTTAACAGTTTTTAAGCTTGGGTCGCCGACAACAATTAGCTGTCGACCAGATTTTGTTGTTTTAGATATCTTTACCGGCGAAATGAAGCCGGGTTCGCTACCTATATCATCGCGTATTTCTTCTTCGTTGGCCAGTCGTAGATTGTGCAGGCCCAAGCCTCGCATCAACTTGGTTTCGTTAACTTCAAAATCTCCCCGTATAACCGCTAAAATATAGCGATTATTGGCCTCGTCTACATACATCACATCTTTGATCTGCTGCCACATCGGCAGATTGTGCATTGCAGCACCGTCCTGCATAGTTGTACCGCGCTCGGCGTCAACTTCTTTCAGCTCAGCTTCTGGTTCTTCTAGATTAAGCGGTTCGAGTTCAAAGACTGCAACATCTTCGTGAGCTACATATTCACCATCGGTGTAATAGGTACTCTCTCCCACTTCGGCATCGGCGATAAACTCATGACAATACTCGCCCCCGATATAACCGCTATCGGCTTCTGCGACTGCTGTCTCGAGCCCCAGCTCTTTAAAAATATCTGTATATGTCTGGCGCATCGTCTGATAAGTTTCTTCGAATTGCTCTTCGTTACCAAACGAATAAGCATCTTTCATGGTAAATTCGCGAACTCGCAATAAACCACCTCGAGCGCGCATTTCATCGCGAAACTTCAAGCTAAACTGATAGACATTAAAAGGTAGATCTTTGTAGCTTATATTAAACTTACGCACTAGATCGACAATCATTTCTTCGGCTGTGCCCCCAAGCGCAAACTTTGCGCCTCGACGATCAGTAACATAGGTCAGTTCGTAACCAGCTGCATTATCTCGATTAGTTTCTTGCCAGAGCTCTAGCGGGTGCAGTGTTGGTGTAACGAGTTGTTGTGCTCCAGCCTGATCCATATGTTTTTTAATAATCGCGATGATTTTATGTTGCACTTTTATGCCTAGCGGGAGTAAGTAATAGCGGCCTGCTGTCGACTCCCGAATATATCCTGCCTGCACTAATAAACGGTGCGACTTTACACTTAGGTCGGTACCCTCGTTTTTAGATGTTTTACCAAATGCTTTACTGTATCTCATATTTGTATAACCACTTATCGAAAGTATAAATCAGATATCATTTAAAAACAAAGGTTGCTAAACATGAAATATAACTAGAAATGCCAAGATATTCTTGAGCATATGCATCAACATTGTTACCACCAGATTGTCGTGTATCTGCAAAACGTAAATCATTACCATCGACAACACAAACGTGTCGATGGCGACATTCCACTGCCAATGTGCAACTCCAAATAAAACACTAGTAATTAGTGCAGCCGCAACTACCCCTACTAAGCCCTTGAGGCGACGAAACAAAAACCCCCTAAACAACACTTCTTCTACAAACGGTGGGATTATCACTAAAGTTAAGAATGCATAAACTATATCTAAGCTGTGCTGCGAAACATTCTCAAAACCAGTTTTTTGAGCTTGCTCTAAGTCGACTAGCTGAAAATGCGATAAGACTATACTTATGGTTAAGAAGATCACAAAGTAGGCACTAAAACCTAGTAAGGCATAAGTAAAAGTTTCTTTGGTCGGCTTACGTATACCCAGTTTATGAGCCATCGCCGCAAGAGTTTTGGCGTGCCTTCTAAGAATTAAATAAATACAGGCGAGAATAGTCGCTCCAAAAGCTAGGCTGATAACTGTTGTTTGCCAAGGCTCGAGCTGGTCGACTTGCTGGTTTTTGGTCAGTGCTAAATATACAAATGCGGCTACAAACTGACCAACAAAATAGATTGCAGTCGCAGTTAACACGGTTACTAGTGCAAAGAACTTCTTGGATTTATAGAATGAATCTACGGACATCGACAATCGTGATTAATAGCATTAATGCCAACAATGCAGCCATACTCGAGCCGACAATTCGCTCTTCGAGGCTTTTTGTAAGAGGTTTTTTAAGCACTTTTCTAAACAAGACTGTGAGCATTAGACGGCCACCGTCTAGAGCCGGAATCGGCAGACTGTTCATAATCGCCAGGGTTAGAGATATCGTGGCAATAAACATCAGTAAGAATCTTAGCCCATAATTAGCGCTCTGCTTGATTACAAAAAATATACCTAGCGGACCAGCCACCGAGTTCTCGGCTTCTTGAGTGTTGCCGCTAAAAAGTGCACTAATTGCGTGCCATATTCCTTGAAAAGTGACTTTTGTATACTGAGCGCTCAAGACAACGCCTGTGATCGGTGACGACCAGGTGCTTCGCTGGAGTACAAAATCTTGTGATAGCACTCCAAAATAGCCTTTCGGGGTAGCGCAATCTGTCGCGCCGCTCGTCATACATGAGTCAAATTCTTGAACACTTTGACTATGCTCGTCTTCACTTATAAAGCTTACCGGTTTTACGAGTTCGGTGCCACCTCGCTCGAGGACAACATTCACCGTCTGCCCAGCATAAAGCGGAGTTGTGGCTTTTAAGTCTTCGTAGCTATTGATCTGGGTCTCGCCAATTTTTAACAGCTTATCGCCCTGTTCGACTCCGGCAATTGCCGCCGGCGAATTATTGTCGACATAGTTAATGTAAGTCCGCTGGTCGATAATCTTTGTATCGCGCGCCACGGTGAACTGTTGGTCGGTTGTGATTGGCTCTAGAGGCAGGAGTTTAGGGATACCGACGGCGGCAAGAATCGTAAATAAAATTACGGCAATTATGTAGTTAACGGCTACACCAGCAAGAATAATTTTTGCTTTGACTTTTAAGCTCGATCCACCATAGGTACGCTTACCCTTTGCATTATCGTTTTCGCCTTTAAGGCGCACGAATCCACCCAATGGCAACCAATTGATTGTGTAGTAACCCCGGAAGATGCCCTTGCCCATTGTTTTGCCGGCAATCTTTGGTGGAAAGCCTAAACCAAACTCTTCAACATCTACACCATTGCGCTTGGCAATCAAAAAATGACCATATTCATGCAGTATTACTAGTAACTGAAATAATACAAGCCCAAGGATAATCAGAAATATATTCACTTAGCCTCCAAACCGCCGGTTACGCGCCGAAAATTCATCGATAATCATTGTAGCATCGGCCGGACTAAAATCTGGCCAGTGTTTATCAATAAACAACAGTTCTGCATAAGCTGCTCGCCATAGCTGAAAACCACTGATTCTTTGTTCGCCGCTTGTCCGCACCAGCAGATCGATTGGTGGGACTTCTGGTTGATACATGTTTTCGGACAATGTTTGCTCATCGATATCTTCGGGATTTATGCCAGACTCAACAATACCTTTAACCGCATCGACTATCTCGGTTGTGCCGCCGTAGTTGAAGCAAAAAACAAGTGTGCCATTCTTACCATTTTTAGAACTGTCTTCGAGATCTTCGATTGCCTCACTTATATCTTTGTTAATCTTGCCATCACGTCGTCCGGCAAACAGAATTCGATAACCTCGATCAATCAAACGCTGGCTGTCTTTTTTGAACAGCTTTACAAATAACTTCATCAGATAGCCAACTTCCTCGGTAGTCCGTTTCCAGTTTTCGGTAGAAAATACAAATAAAGACACATACTCGACACCTTTATCAAACAAGGCTTCGGCAACGAACTCGATATTGTCGGCACCTTTTCGGTGGCCTTCCATTGTCGGTAAACCGTTTTCTTCGGCCCACCGCCGATTACCATCTAAGATAATCCCAATATGCTTTGGAATTAGATCTTTGATCTTAGATCTTGGATCTTGGAGGCTCATTTTATCCTCTTCAAAGAGTTTGTTAGTGCTGTGAGCATGCGGCCAATTATCTCACATTCTGTTAATAAATCATCTGTTTTTACGCCGTGAAGTCTACTTGCAAGTATCAGCTGCGTCTCAACTTCTGCTAGCGAGCTAATGGCAACATAAGTAAACTGAACAGTTTCCTTTTTATTGGCACGCTTTTGTCCCTCTGCAATATTCGACGGGATCGATACGCTAGCTCTTCGAAGCTGATCTGCTAATGAATATTTCTCGTAGTCGGGTAGTTTTTCGCACACCGAATATACTGCTACTACAAATTTCATGGAACGCTGCCAGACTTCTAGTTTTTTATAATCGTAGGTCGACATACTCTAAGCTCTGAGCTCTAAGATCCAAGATCTAGGAAATTAGACTGTAAGGATTTCCTGCTCTTTGGTTTTGGCTACAGTTTCGATTTGGTTTTTAGCTTTGTTCATAGCTTCGTCGACTTGAGTTTCGAGACGCTTGGCTTCGTCTTGGCTTGGCACATTATCTTTGATTTCTTTTAGGGCGTCATGGCGTGATGTACGCATACTAATAAAGGCATCTTCCTTCTTTTCGTTGAGCACTTTAACAAGTTGTTGACGACGCTCACTAGTTAGCGGCGGTACCGGCACGCGTACAACTCGACCATCGTCGCTTGGGTTGAGGCCCAGCTGTTGATCGTTGCGAATTGCCGCACTAATAGCCTGGATGTTATTTGGATCGAATGGAGTAATCTGGAGCAATGTATTTTCGGGGACGCTAATACTACCACACTGAATCAGTGGCATTTCGGTACCGTAAGCTTCGACCATAATGCCGTCGAGCATACTCGGGTGAGCTCTACCAGTTCGAACTTTCGAGGCCTCGGCTTCGAAATGCTCGACCGACTCGTTAAACTTTTTACTAGCAGAAACTACGTATTGTTGACCATCCATAAAACCAAAATAACTCCTTAATAGACTAATATTATAGCACGAACAATCTTTGCAATTCGCTAAGATCTGGTTGATCGCTAGGCGGCTAGCTGCGTGGGGCTATCGTTTGCCAGATGATTGCTTGGGGCATTTCGGCGACGATAATTTACTCTAGACGAAGCTGAACGAAATGTACCCTCGAGAACGCGCCTAACCTTCATGTTTGTCTTTAACCTTGTAGCAAGATCGTTTATCTGAGACTCGAGTGCAGGGTTACTTAGCCTATCGTAACGACCAACTTTAACCCCAAGCTGCTCGAGCACGCTATACAGCTGACTAGCTGTAGAGTACTCTTTGTGTCTACTCAGCGTATATTTGGCAGCTCGCTGAAGTCGTAGTTTATTTTTTATCATATCCTTGAGCTGTTCGACGGTCTCTGGGCTAGCCGCCTCGAGTTGAGGCAAAGCTCGCTCTATATATAGTGGATCCTCTTTTAACACATAAGCTATCTCACGGCCCCATGACTGGGCGTCGTTTTCCTCAAGCTTTGCTAAATGATGAGTCTCGGGATACAAAAGTGCGTCCGCCCGGATTTGTTTTTCGTCACCACTACGCAAGTCTTTACGTTCATCTTCAACTTGGGCTTCAACATGTTCGAATGCTTCGTCGACATATTTTTGAACTAACTCAGGGTCGTTGGAAGCTTCGATTTTTTCGTTCGCATAGCGTAGTGCTAATCGGGTTAAAATTTCTTTAGCTTTGGCCGCCTTCTCGCCGGATAATTTTGATTCATAAACTGTCTGCCCGGTGTTACGATCAATCCGCTCGATAGTTACGTCGCCGTCGTGTTTTGCAACATATTCATCGACTGTTGCGCCACTCCCACCACTTCTGTCTACTAGTATGTCGTGATCATAGCCGTAGCCAGCATTGTCAGTGTGTGCTAAATACAAATCTCCTACAATTTTAGGCTGCCCCTCACCACCCGTAATGTCGCCATATGTTAGTGTGCTGGCGTCCTGACTCGCATCTGCATAGACATTGCCAAAACCCCTATTATCGAACCTACCCGGCGCAAAACCAGCCCTTCGATGCTGATCGAATCCTGCCATGTCTCCAATGGCTTTGTCGAGTTCTTGTTCGTAGTTAGATTGTGGTGCTGTTTCGCTCATTTTTGCTTACCTAAAATTTCTTTTTATTTTTTGCTTAACTGTTTAATACTTTTTGTATGTAATAAGTATGCATACATATTAGCATAAGCTTTACGGTTTGTCAATGTTTGTTTAAGGCTTTGCATAGTCTAGAGCTATGGCATTTTACCTATCGAAATTAGTGCACTGATTTACTTTTTTATTACTTTGTGCTATAATATGTTTGTTCGATTAGTGAGGTTGGGCGTCTTGCCTACCCGTCGACGCACACCACAAGGAGAAACACCATGCTCGACCTGCTGACAGGCCCCGAGTTCCTGATCATCGCAGTGGCGGCTGCCGTCACTGCGATGATCTATATCTTCGGCGTGCTCAGCACGCTGGCGATGCTCTTCCACGAAGCGTGGAAGTTCGTGGCCGCCTGGGCGCTGCTCGACTACGCCACAGACTGGACCTACCAGCCCATGCCCGAGTGGAGTCCGCTTCTGACTGGCGCCACCGACATCGGCGAGCTGACACTGCAGCGTCTGGCGATTGCCGGCGTGCTCTGGCTGATCTTCGGTCGTATGACCGTGATCCAGCCGACGCGCGTCAGCGCCGCCGGGCGGCAGCTCTGGCAGGTGCTCAGCGAGCGTCGCCGGCAGCTGATGAACGGCCAGGTAAACAGTGCTGCGCTACGCAAGATCCGTCCGACAAACGACACCGACCTGCGGGACCAGCTGCGGGCCCAATACGGCTCGAACGTGGCCAACCTGTTCGACCGCAGCCACAACAGTCGAGGCGACATCACCGCCTCGTGACTGCACCTGCCACCGGCTCTTCGCTAGCAATAGCGAATGAGCCGGTGGCAGTGTTCTCCTTGTGAATACATTATTACAGTTAAACTGTAACTGATGAGCTTTCCGCTAGCTAGCGGATGTAAAGCGAAAATGTATCTTTAATACTTTTGCCCGCCAAAAGTATTACAAAAGCTCTTGGGTAGAATGAAGATCACTACTAGTTTTATCTATAAGTTTAAATCTGTTCTTGCGGAAAGTTTAGCTATCGCTAACCTGGTAGTCCTCAGAAGTATAAGATTGACTTAAACTTTCAGATAAACCTAAACGGATCTTTATGAACCCAAACCCGAGATTAGCAAGCTTACTGAGCTTAAGTATGTGAGTTAGCTCTAAGATCCGAGATCTAAGATCTAGTTCTGGCTGAGAAGCTTTTTGTTACCTTTTTCTAGAAAAAGGTAGGGATTGTTTGTCTGTACATAAATAAAAGAAATGGGTGGAAAGCTTTGCGTTTTAAAAAGTTAACTGTAACTTCTCTCCAAAGACCGCACCACCTCCCCTACTGTTACTTAACCACTACCAATAACCGCACGTTTAATTAGTGTTTTGTGCGCTGGTTATAAATTTAATTTAAATTAAATTTAAATTAAATTTCGAGCATCATATGAACTTTTTTAATTTCATAGCAAAAAGACCCAAATATATGGGTCTTTTTGGCGGTGCTGAGGCTTAGTCTATTCGACTTCGCCAAGTTGAATACGGCTAAAGCGGCGGACAACGATGTTCTCGCCTAGTTTAGCAATGCGCTCTTTAAGATAGTCTCCAACCGTCTGATCGGGATTCTTAATATAAGCTTGGTTTAGTAAACATACCTGATCGTACCATTTGTCCATCTTGCCTTCGGCTATTTTGGCAATCATTTCGGCGGGTTTGCCGCTCTCTTTGAGCTCGGCTTCGACTAGTGCTTGCTCTTTGGCAACTACATCGGCCGGTACTTCTTCGCGGGTTACGTACAGCGGGCTGCTCGCGGCGATATGCATGGCTACATCTTTAACAAAACTAGTGAACTCTTCGTTACGAGCCACAAAGTCGGTCTCGCAATTAACTTCGACAATTACACCAATCCGATCGCTGTGAACATAGCTACCAACCACACCATTACGAGCCTCGCGCTCACTGCGCTTATCGGCCTTTGCAAGTCCCTTTACGCGCATAGCTTCGAGGGCTTTGTCGAAATCGCCATTGGTTTCTTCGAGAGCTTTCTTGGCATCAGTTATGCCGACACCTGTTAACTCGCGCAATCTCTTAACTTCCGATATGTCGATTTTCGCCATTAGTTGTCCCCCTCTTTGGCTTCGGTTTCTTTGGTTGCTGATGGCGCAGCTTTGCTGCTGGCCTTACCAAGCTCAATCGCCTTAACAATATATCCAGTTATTAACTCAATCGACTTGATAGCATCGTCGTTGGCTGGGATTGGGTATTTGACAGTAGTTGGATCTGTATTCGTGTCGGCGATAGCAACAACCGGTATACCAAGTTTGTTGGCCTCACGAATGGCCGTGATATCGGTAATCATATCGGACACAAAAACGATACCAGGTAGAGTTACCATGTCCTTGATACCACCATAGTACATATTGCCACGATCGATATCTTCTTGAATTCTCTGAACTTCGAGCTTGTTGTATCGATTAACATACTCACCCGAAGCCATTTTGGCTTCGTGATCTTTAAGCTTTTTGATCTGGGCTCCGATGGTTTTTTGGTTGGTCAACATACCACCCATCCAGCGTTCGACCACATAAGGCATATCGACCGATTCGGCTGCCTTACGAAGAATTTCTTTGGCTTGGCGTTTTGTGCCTACAAATAGTACTTTTTTGCCGTGGCTAGTCGCTTTAGAAATTGCACCTAAAGCTTCTTCGAGCGAATCGACAGTTTTGGCTAAGTCGATGATATGGCTACCACCTCGTTTACTATGAATGTACTGGGCCATTTTTGGGTGCCAGCGACTGGTTTTGTGTCCGAAATGTGAACCGGCTTCCAGCAAAGCCTTGATATCTACGTCTACTTTAGAGCTCATCTAGGGTTTCCTTTCTTGATGAGGAGTATGTCTTGTTCTCGATTCAGGGTACAGTTCTTGCGACAAAGCATATCTTGACGATACGCTGCGGAGCAAAACTGCGACCTGGCGAGTCAAGCATGCTTCGCAATCGGAAGGTTACCCTAAATGAGTTCTAAGGACATTTTTCCTTTACCTTCGTTTGCCTCGCCCGATAGTCGGGAGGAATGTCTTATTTTAGGCAAACTGTTTCGTTAAATTATTTAATTCAATTAAGACAGGTAGACTTTAACACATTGCCATGTTTTCGGCAATACTCCTTGCAAAGAAGTCGCACATCTGGTATATTCTACCGGTTATGAAAACCAACCTACATCCAGATAACTACCAGATTGTTGTCTTCGAAGACCTAAACAACGGTGAACGCTTTTTAACCAAAAGTACTGCTAATAGTGAAGAAACTGTTAAATGGGCAGATGGCAACACCTACCCGTTAATTAAAGTGCATATCACTAGTGCTTCTCACCCGTTCTTTACTGGTCAGGAAAAACTAGTCGACGTCGAAGGCCGTGTCGACAAGTTTAAAGCCCGCCAAGAAGCCGCTAAAAAAGCTCTGGAAGCCCGCAAAGCCGCCGCTACAAAACCTGTTGCCAAAAAAGAGACTAAAGAAGTTCAGAAAATCGGCAACCTCAAGACCAAGCGTTAGCTACTCCGGTCGAATATATCACCTGCTACTTTGGGGGTGATTTTTTTGTTAAACTAAAAGGAGCACTATGAGTAAGTACAGCGAATTAAAAATCGAACTCGAGTCAATCCAGTCCAGATTGCAAGACTCTAATATTTTTAGTTCGCCTGAATACCCTAAACTCGCAAAGCGCCAAAAAGAAATCGAAGACATTGTAGATCTGTTTGAGCAAAAGCAGACTGCCGAAAAACAATTAGTAGAAGCCGAGCAGATGTCCATCGGTAGCGATGAATTGGCCGAACTTGCCGCACATGAGGCCGAGGAATTAAAGCTCAAAATTCTCGAACTCAGCTCTAAGTTAGAAGAGTTATTGCTTCCTAGAGATCCGAACGACAGCAAAGATGTGATTGTTGAAGTCCGGGCTGGCGCCGGTGGTGATGAAGCTAGCTTGTTTGCTGGCGAACTGTACAGGACCTATGTGCGATATGCCGAAAAACGCTCCTGGAAACTTGAACTAATCAACGAAAGCCCAAGTGAAGTTGGTGGTTTCAAAGAGATTGTTTTTGCCGTACGCGGCACCGATGTTTATAAAAGCTTAAAGTTTGAAAGCGGTGTGCACCGCGTACAACGTGTGCCGTCTACCGAAAGCCAAGGTCGGATCCACACCAGCACCGTAACTGTGGCAGTTATGCCCGAAGTCGAAGAACAAGAACTAGAGATAAACCAGAACGACTTGCGGGTTGATGTCTACCGAAGCAGTGGTAATGGTGGCCAAAGCGTCAACACCACCGACTCGGCCGTGCGAATTACTCACATACCTACTGGTACGGTCGTAACCTGCCAAGACGAAAAAAGCCAGATCAAGAACCGTGAAAAAGCCATGGGTGTACTGCGTAGCCGACTGATGCAAGCTCAGATTGAGGAGCAGCAAGCAGCCCTAAGCGCCGAACGTCGTGGGCTAATTGGTAGTGGCGATCGCAGCGAGAAAATTCGCACCTACAACTTTCCGCAAGATAGGATTACTGACCACCGAGTTGGCTATAGTCGCAGCAATATTCCGGGGGCTTTGGCTGGTGATATCGATGATATTCATGATGCCCTGATTGCCAAAGAGACCGAACTGCTGCGTGCCGAAAACACCTAAACCCTAAATTTAACCTTTTCTGGCAAGCTTGACTGCGATTGATCCTACTGTTTGGAATGCTAGTCTGAGTGCGTTATCAAAATTTTTGGCAATAAATTCTTCGTGCTTGGTCGCTAGACGCCAATCGGGAAACCCGCGCAGCGGTGCAGATTCGACTATATCTGTATACTCGCTATCTCTTTGCCGAAGGAGATTTAGGGCTGCACCATCGTTTACCTCGAAGTAGCCAGCCTCTAGACACGCTTCTATAAACGCGTCAAATTCACTAATGTTGGCAAGATTAGGGAAAGCTTGCTGCAGTTTACGCTTTGTTGATCTAGGTAGTTCGAACGCTCGCTGTAGTACCTTGTAATTCAACTGTCCTTGAGTGTATCGAGCACTTAGTGCAGCATCGAACTTACTAAACTTTTCTAGAAAATAACTTACCAGACTCTGCTTACAGACTTGTTCTCCGGGGTTGGGTATGTTCATAATTCTTGGATCCGGCCTACCCTTCAAAACTTTTGGTCCAACTGAAGAAAGGACATTCTGAAGGTAAATTACAAACAAGGGATCGGCAAAATACGTATCGACCATTGCTTGTGTCCAGGAACCTGGGATCACTGTAGCTTCGACTTGGGCGTGGGTCTCGAGTGAAATTTGTGCGATTCCCTGCCTGATTTTATCGAGCACTCGAGATTCGGCTGTGTCATCGTATACTATTAGTGCGTCGACATCACTCCTTCGAGTGTGGCGATGCTCTGGCACCGAACCATGAACAAGAACCATCTCGACGCCATTATCTTCAGCCACAGGCTTAAGTTTTTGCAGCTCTCTGACCGCCTTGCTTAGGTCTTCGCCGAATGGCACTTGACCGGACCTGAATCGTTCTGGTGTGTAAATAACTCCCATAGACTCACAATTCTAATCTTAGAGATAGATATTTCAAAGCGTATCCATATTCGAATGATAAACTGTTGTTATGACTGTCGAAGACATGACGAGTATTTTGGTACAAGCTGGTATAGATACCGGTCGCTTAGACGTATTGGCAATTTTTGCACATGTCTTAGATGTCGATAAAAGCCTAGTTATAGCCGACATTACCAAGCCAACACCTCGGCAGGCTCAAAAAATCCAGAAACTGGTTGATGAGCGGGCAAAGCGAGCTCCACTGGCCTATCTTTTACACCACAAAGAGTTTTATGGGCGTGAGTATTATGTCGACAAACATGTCTTAATCCCTCGCCCAGAGAGCGAAGCTATGATCGAGCTAGCCTTAAAACTGCAATTACCAGACAGTTATCCTGTAGCCGATATTGGCTGCGGCTCGGGCGTACTCGGAATAACTTACGCACTTGAAGCCAACCCAGATTCAAACTCACGCCACTGGCTAACTTTATGTGACATCAGTCCTGAGGCTTTAATTGTTGCCAAGCTCAACGCACGTAGACACAAGATTCGCGCCCAGTACGCTGTGTCTAATCTTCTGGAAAGCAAGTACGCAGCTAGTCGTTGCGATGGTTTGGTTTTCGCCAACCTACCCTACGTCCCAGATAACCTGATTACTTCGGCCGAGATTACAAAAGAACCAGCCATAGCTTTGTTCAGCGGTAGAGATGGTTTGGATCATTACCGTCGTTTCTGGGAACAGATAACCGAACTCGATCAAAAACCTAAATATATTATTATTGAGTGTCTCGAGAAGCAGTTTTCCGAGCTAGACGCTTTGGCGGCGAAAGCCGGTTTTGCTTTGGTTTCGACCTTAGGTCTGGCGCGTTGTTTTTGTCGACATAGCTAGTCGCCAGTATTAATAGTAGCCAGTAGTGCAAGTTGTTGACTAGCGAGCTGAAAAATAATTGTTGAGTAGAACCCGCAACCAACATTACCGTTAGAGCTAACGCCAGAATATCTTGCTTCTTGGCAAGTTTGATCAGCCTACCAATAACGCCTATGGTCCAGGCAAAAAGCATACTCAAGCCTATCAAACCCAGTTCCAGCCAAGTTTCGAGATACATATTATTAACGGTATACCCCTTACCAGATCCGGTCGTGCCTAGCTGATCGGTCTTGTAGGCATCATAGCCGCTCAAGCCATGTCCGTAAAAAAACCAATTTCGATCGCGAGTTACCAGCTCCCAACCCTCTTTGGCGGTACTGACACGGCTTCCAGCAGAGCTTATCTGGCCAGATGCCTTTTGCGAAGTTTTAGGATTAACAGCATATTTACGCACTACCAGCTTGTTGTCTATTTCTTGGCCTAGCATATGTTGCAAGTAATTCTTTTGAAAATATGTCGGCCCAGTGTTGTAGTCACTCCTCACATAACCAGTTGCACCAACAACTATTAGTCCAAGAATTATCGCTGCGCTAGTTGCATAGGCAGTTTTGAGTAGATCTGTTGAACGGCTGAGCCATAGGTAGCTTAGAGTTCCAGTCAACATTGCTACTGCAGCACCCCGTGACATAGTAATTGTGACCCCAAAGACACAAACCATAAAGATTAGTCTCCAGTATTTCGGTCTAATTATCAGACTCGCAAACAGTGGCAAGATTAAGAAACTGGCCAGAAACTGTGGCTCTTCAAACAGACCCTGTGCCCGAGCGAATCCAAAAACATCGCCGGTATACTCTGGGCTCAGCCAAAGCCTGATTCCAAAGCTATCGAGCGCGATCTGCAGCACCCCAAGAGCAACCGAAAAGATGGCTGCCAGAAACAATCCATATATAAAACCGCGGACAAATTTCTTATTGAACATTCTAGATGCAGCTAAAACGACAATTGCAACCCAGAGCAAAAATAGTAGCCCACTGCGGGGACCGTTCCACTGGAACAGCATCTGCATGGCCAGAAAGAACAAGATCGGCAACACCGGCAAGATATGCTTATAGGCTGCCGTTTTTACAAATATCAGCCCTATTATTACTGCTGTAAGCACAAACGCTAACAGCCCAACACTGAGTTGTATGTTGCTAGTCCCGACCACAAATTCGTAAGATGGCCGAAACCCAAACGCCAACAGAAAGCTTACAACTACACCGAGCTTAGTCTCACTCGAGGTTTGTCGGAGCCGCCTCCAAAGTAACTTTGGTCTCAATTTCTTCATTATTGCGAATAATTATTAGACTTAGCTGATCGCCAACTTTATGCCTACCGATCATCACATTAAGTATATTATCTTGGTTTAGCTCCTGTCCATCGACTTTAATAATTATGTCTTGATCTTTTATACCAGCTTTGTCTGCAGGACTATCCTTAATTACCGCCGGAAAACCTTGTGTGCCACGTACCCAGGCACCTTGCTTGCTAGCTAAATCTTCCCGCGTGGCGGTTGCATCTGTGATTGTTTGGTATCGGACTCCAAGATAAGGAACTTCGAGCTTACCATTGGCGATAACTCCATCGATTACCCCTTTTACGTCACTGATTGCAATAGCAAACCCAATGTTGTCGGCATCAGCCCGGGCTGTGTTTATGCCAATCACTTCACCATCAAGGTTAAGTAAAGGCCCACCTGAATTTCCAGGATTAATCGCCGCATCTGTCTGGAGGAGATTGGTTAGAGCTTCACCACTCAAACCATCGCTGGCTACAATTGGCCGACTCCGCCCCGAGATAATACCTGTAGTGACGCTATTTTGAAACTCGCCCAAGGCATTGCCGATTGCGATTACGCTATCACCAACCCTAACTGAGTCAGAATCACCAAACTTGGCTGGTTTTAGGTCTTTTACATCGTTTATCTTCAGAAAGGCTAAGTCGACTCCGCCTCGTGGATCGCGACCTATCACCTCGACATCGTTATACTCTGTACCATCTTCTAAAGTTATCTGGATGGCTGTTGTTCCTTCTGGAACTACATGTCGATTAGTCAATACGTAGCCATTATCCGAGATAATTACCCCCGTGCCAGAACCTTGCTCATCGTAGCTTCCAAAGAAAGAGTTTGTAGTCGTGGTTGAAGTAATCGAGACCACACTCGGTCCGACAGTCTGGGCGATGTTAGCTATTAGATCGCTCTGGCTATCAATAACCAGCTTAGACTCTTGGTTTGCTTGTTCGGACTGGCCAAGCTCATTACTCAACTCAGACCCAGCATAGCCCCCAACTAGACCTGCTAGCAAACTAATAACTATCACCATTCCGGTACTTAGTTTTTTCATTTAGAAACTTGTGTCTCTCCAATTATGTAGCACGATAACGACTAGCATCATTAGACCTGAGGTTATTAGAGTTTGCTTAATTGCGGCTGAATTTGGCGATTCTTTTCTCGACATATAATATGCCAAAGATAGTCCGATTAAGGCGATTGAAGTCACTAAGACTAATTGGTTAACAAACCAGTACCAAGCCTGCCAATGCCAGAGTATCCAGGCCATCTCGGTAGCTGTTAGTGCCCATACATGTGCCAAAACCGGGGCGTGATCCTCCTTAAAGGCGCCAAGGATATGCCTCGAGCAAAAATAGGCTATAAGCCAAACACCAGCAAGCATCACTCCAAACTCCATGGTGCTAAAACTCCAGAGTAAAGCAGATAACGATATCGCATAAGCAGTCAGTCCTTGCAACATGATCCCGCCTCGATTTGAAAGCTTCTTAATATATAAGACCCATGCTAAATAGAAGCCTAGCCAGGCCAGCTGATACTTCAGGCTAGAGATGCTCATAAACTTGGCCATCGACAAGCCTATTAAGATGTCAGTCATATTGGCTCGAATATTGGCTGCCCAAAAGCGTGACTTAACTGCTAAAATCCGCCATTTATATATGAATATCGATGCATAGGCAACCGCCGTTAGACCACTCAGCACCCAGCCGAATACAATTAGTGGCAGTAAGGCTCGACTAAGCTCGTGTAGAAAATTCGAGAAACCTTTGCGAAAGCTAAATGCTCTTTTCATTTGCGCCCAATATTATCACAAAATCACTCTGATAGGCTTCGAGGCCAGGTTTGGGTGACTTATCGACTGCAGTTACGCCAAACCGCTTTTCTAGATATGAACGTGTATATGGTTTTTGGTCATTAGTGTTGTCGATAATTATTGTATCTAGGTAATCGCTGGTTGGGGCATCGGCTGTTTGGGTAACATTGTACCCATATGATTGAAGCATTTTAGTGGCCGTCGATGCCTTGCCGACATATCCGGAACCGTTCAGTACGGTGATTGTAGCTGCCTCTTTAGTGATAAAGCCGTCAACTAAATTTGACCGAACATATTCTTGAATCTGGCTAAAGTCGTTCGGTCCAGCAAGTGGCAAGACAACCGATTGATCACCTACATATCCAGTAGTTACAAGTAAGGTGTCGTCGACAAAACTTAGTGACTTTATGTCTGCTGGCTGAACATCTTTGACAATATTATATACGGCCAGTAACTCATCGACAGATAAGCTACTGTGTACATTCTTGCCTATGCTATCTAATAAACCTGATATTTTTAGAGGATTTGCAAAAGTACCTGCCGACAATATTTTATCTTTCAACGCTAACAGAACTTCTCTTTGTCTTTGGGCACGATCAAAATCACCTCGAGGACTAGTATAGCGCGACCTAACATAGAATAAGACTTCTGGTCCGGTAAACTTATGTGGTCCAGGCTGAATATCTAGCAAGTACGTCGGCAAGAAATTAGTGTCGTAGACTCTTGATTTTACATCTACCGTAACTCCACCCACTGCATCGACAGCATCTTCGAAGGCAAGAAAATCGATCATAATATAGTAATGTATCGGTACCCCAATATATGTCTCGATCGTTTCCTCGAGTGTTTTTATGCCGGCGGCTTCAGCTTGATCATCATTTAATCCCTGATCGTAAGCTTTCTGTTTACCAGATACGTAAGCGGCATTAATTTTCATAGACCAAAATCCCGGTACATTTACATATAGATCGCGAGGTATGCTTAGTAGGGCAGCTTTTTTGTTGAATGGGTCGATACTCGCGATAATCATTGAATCTGTCAGCTCACCACCTGGATGTGTTTCACCGCCCTTTCCAAGTAGCATAATGTTTATCCGGCCATCACCTTCGCCTTTGAGTAAGCTTGGGTCGATATTTTGGTTTAATGCCAAAGAACCATCACCGTTTCCTTTAAAAACTGTGCGGACAGTGCTTAAGCCTTTGTAGGTTAGATACCCCGCTGTTGATAAAACTATGACTGTCGATGCCAGTGCTAGTCGTTTAAAAAGCTTGCCAAAACGTCGGCGTTTTTTATGTTTTTTCCGAGGTGCCTCATCTATGCCTTCTAAATCAATCATTGTCTTACCTTGCTGAAACGCTACAGATAGTCCTGGAAAACTTGCTTCTTGCTGTTCATCTGTCCTATGTTGTTTCTTTTGCTCATCATCTACCTTGCCAGACAAATCCAAATTTGACTGACGATTATTGTACTTAAAGCCTTCCGTATACTTATTCCCAGATCGCGCAAAACCATCCAAACTTCGTTGGGCATTGTCGGCTTCTGTAGTACTGTGCTTTCTGTATTTAAACACCAATACATTTTAACACGCCATTTTATATAAGCTTACACAAAATAAGCTTTGGCTCTGGACAGCAAAGCGATACAATATGAACCCATGGATGAAGAAAATAAACCGGTTCAGAACTTACCAGAACAGACGCCTACTACATCGAATGAATGGAGCCTGAAGGGCTTCTATCGGCAACATAAAAGTCTATTATCATCTCTAATGCTGTTTGGTGCCGCTTTCTTGACGGCACTAATGATTAATGCATTCGTGTTTCAACCTTACGAAGTCGAAGGCAGTAGCATGGAACCAACTCTCCACAATGCCGACAGGCTTATAGTTAGTAAAACAGGCAAAACCTGGAGTCGTATTACCCAAACCGACTATATTCCAAGTCGTGGCGATATAGTTATCTTTAACAGCGATAAACTTGGGAAACAGCTCATAAAACGAGTCGTCGGTATACCTGGTGACCGAGTTGTTGTTAGCCAAGGTACAGTTACCGTTTATAATCAGGAAAATCCCGATGGTTTTAACCCAGACAAACTGGAAAATTTAGATCTCTACAAATACACCGAAGGCAATGTAGATCAAGTGGTCGAAGCAGGCACGATTTATGTTATTGGCGACAATCGATTACCGAGTGCCTCGCTAGATTCTCGAGTGTTTGGCCTAGTGAGCTCAAAAGATATTGTCGGGGTTTTAAGTTTGCGCATGTACCCTTTTGATCAAATCGATCGCTTCTAATACTCAACTCACGGTCCGTTTGTTTCCTGTTGGCTGAGTTGTGATTTAATTCGACTTAGCTCATCATCATTTTTGTATTCAATTTTTATATATCCGCCCTTAGCTGTAGGCTGGATCACTACTTGGCTATTCAACTTCTTAGTAAGGCTGGCAGTCCATTCATCTTCAAGGTAGTTTGTATGGCGTTGAGCAACTTTTTTATTCTCTATTTTTGCCGAAGCTTTGACCTCGACTACGTACTGTTCGGCACGTCTTACAGACCATCCGTGTTCGATAATGTTCTTGAATAATATCATTTGCTCAGATGTATCCTGAAGCGCAAGCAGACTACGGGCATGGCCTTCGCTAATCTGCTTTTTTGCAAGAGCATTCTGAATTTCTTCTGGCAGTTTAAGTAAGCGTACAGTATTCGCAACAGATGCGTATGCCCTACCGAGACTTTTAGCTACCTGCTCGTATGTCTGTCCGAAGTCATCGTGTAAACGCTTTATGGAAACCGCTTGTTCGAGTGGGCTCAGATCTTGGCGTTGCATATTTTCAATTAGAGCCACTTGGAGTGTTTGCAGGTCATCGAGTGTTCTGACTATACATGGTACCCGACTGAGGCCAGCTTGAGTTGCGGCTCTTAGGCGACGTTCGCCAGCAATAACCTGGTAACCGCTGCTTGTTTTACTTACTAATAGTGGTTGTAATACTCCGTGTTCGGCGATTGATTGAGCTAGTTCAGACAATTCAAATTCAGATATTGTACGACGTGGCTGTTCTGGGTTTGGGACTATAGAAGTCACTTCAATTTCTTGAACTACGACACCCGGCACAAGTCGGTTGATATTTATATCGTTAGGTAAAATCGCATCAATTCCCTTGCCTAATCCCCTAGCCATGTTGCGTAACCTCCTTAGCCAACAGTTTATAGGCTTTGGCGCCTTTTGACCACTTATCGTACTGATAAATCGGTAATCCGTAACTTGGTGCTTCGGCTAGACGAACATTCCGTGGGATAACAGTCTGCATTACGAGATCGGCAAAATGATTTTGGAGTTGCTGCTTAACATCCGTCGAAAGACTTGTTCGTTTATCAAACATAGTCAACAACAACCCCATTACTCTCAGATTGGGATTGGCTGTTTCTTGGACACGTTGAATAAGCTGTAAAAGTTGACCCAACCCCTCGAGCGCATAATACTCCGCTTGAACTGGAATTATTACTTGATCACTCGCCGTCAAAGCATTAATCGAAAATAATCCCATCGAAGGTGGACAATCAATTACAATATAGTCGTAGCTTGCGCCTTTTAGTACATTACTCAAGATATGTTCACGGTGTTCGTGGTTAACTAGCTGCAGATCTAGTCCGGCTAGCGAACCATCTGAAGGCACTAGATCAAAACCTAAATTTACAAGTTTTTGAGCAACTCCAGCTAGCTCCGCCTCACCACTAAGTAAACTATCGACTCCAAAAGAATTTTCGGCTATACCAATACCAAGCCCACTCGTAGCATTACCTTGTGGGTCTAAATCTACAAGTAGTACTTTTTTGCCATTTCGGGCTAGTTCTGCGGAGAGGTTGATAGACGTAGTCGTTTTGCCTACTCCCCCTTTTTGGTTAATCACAGAAATAACCATACTAACCTATAACCCTCATACTTATCACCGAGGTATTATACAGTTAAACAAAAATTTTTTTTAGTTTTTAATCAATATCATACGAGAAAATTAATATCGATAGCCCTAAAGCTATGGGTCATCAAGAGTTTTTTGATAGATAACTGCGAGCTGAATGTATCGATAGACGCGGCTTATGATTCCGCTTAGCCAGTTGCTACTATAGTTGATGCTAGCAGATGTAGAAATGTATTTTACGACGTTCTTTTGGGTTAATCCTGCACCAATATATAATATGTTCTTGGTAAGATTATTTAGGTTTGTTACTGGTGTGGTAAAGGTAAAGTTTTTCATGATTAATTTGTGTTATTCGCCTCTTCAAGGGTGATACGAATCCGGTTAATGGTCATGTTAGCTGCACTACTTGTAGCTGTATCTGCACACAGAGTGTAATAGACAGTCGAAGTAGTAGATGGTGAGTCAAGGAAGATCATGGTATTAGATGCTTGCTCGTTGTTGTTGGTAGTGAAGGTACTGAGTATGGTGCCGACTGGTGTGCCACTGCCACATGTAGGCGGAGAACCAATGCCCCGCTCGACCCTCGCCACAATTGATCTATCTGCCGTACTGCCTGTTTCCTGAGTTTCAAAACTAACACTACCTGTGATTGACTTAGCTGTTGAACTTGGTGTTAGGTTTGCAAAAGAATTATTATTCTCTGCCGCTGTATCCCAATAGTCGGTCGTGTTATTATCTGCGGCGGCGTCTGAAGTAGTATCGACAAAACTTCGAACTTGCCTTGTGCCAATGCAATCTTTCCAGGAGCCGCCTTCGTAACAACGGAACTTATCTAAGCTAGAGTTATAGTACATTGCTCCTGCATAGCCACTTGGGTCCGTACCTGAATTGTAGCTATCTAGAACAAACAGTATCGAAGTTGCATCGGTTGTACTTGATCCAATATTTATTATTCCTCCAGAAGTATCAACTCCTAGATACTGAGTGCCACCAGCATTATTAACTGATAATGCCGCTGTATCGGTAAGCATAATACTAACTGCACCAGAGTTTGCAATCGTAAAGACCCCCGTACCACTGCGCTGAAGTTCAAGTATATTACCACTAGCCCCTGTTTTATTAATATATATCGATCTATCTGTACTAGAGTCTACCTGTGCACTACTTTGGCCAAACAGCACAAAACCACATGCCGCAGTACCACTAATACACAGCGTGCCACTTGCATCTGGTAGAACAATGCTTCTTGAGGAACTTGCCAAAGTCGAGAATGTCGAAAGCCCTAGTACTATACCGCCACTATTATATGTGTTTGTGCCACTAAACGACTGTGTGCCGTCTAGTCTGGCAATATTGGTTGTAAGCAAAGAATCGACGATTAAGCCCGAGCCATCCAACTGTACTAGTTGGTTTGTGCCATTAAACGTATTGCCAAGAAGAGTTACATTTGCACTAAGTCTAGCATCGTCGATTGTTCCGCTTGTTATCTCGTTACCATTTAGATCTGTCAATCCAGACCCGTCACCACTAAAGCTACTGGCTGTTATACCACCTTCTACATTTAGTCCAGCCACATATGTGCCGTCGCTATTCTGGATGGATAGGGTTGTATCGGCGGTATTGTCGGACAAATCTATTGTGGTAGTACCAGCGGCAATTCGACGTAGGGTTGGGTCAGATAGAATAAGCACGTCGCTAGCTGAGTCTAGAGTTAGGTCTCCCGCTCCGCCACTCTGTAAAGTTAATGCACTAGAGCCACTCAAGCTAGTTAGACCAGAAACTGCGCCAGCGTTGGTTAGGCCTGTAGTGTTAAGGTCGAGACCACCGGAGGAGATGGTTACGGAGCCAAGGAAAGTCGTATCTCCGGAAGAAGTAATTGTTACTCGAGTAGTCCCATCTGTGATGACACTTAAGCCATTTGTGTCTGTCGTACCTAATACTCCCGCGCTTCCGAAAGAGTTACCACCTTGATCGAAAGAAATACCCGAACCGCCTGTAGGTGTTGTGGTTAGCTCTGCTATTGTCCACGAGCTACCGGCGACAGCGTATTGCGCACCGGACGATCCGGCCTGAGAACACAGAACTTCATAATACTCGTTTGCAGCAGTAGTCTGGATATATACTGACGAGCTGTTTGTAGTGTAGGCGTCGGTAGTATTGCGAGCATAAGAATAAGAGCCACTAGGCGTATTATATGTGGAGCCGTTCATCCTAACTTGACAGAAAGTTGTGTTTCGATTTGCAGACTGGTTTGCTCCACTAATGTTATAGCTTATTTTGTACCATCCCGGGTCGTCTAGATAGATGCGGGTATTGTTGGTCACGTTGCTGTGTGTAAATCCGGTGTCTTTCTTGGTTTCACTATCCCAAGGCACTGCAGTAGGTGTTCCAGTATTTAAATCTGTTCCACCAGTAGTGTCATAGGCTTGAATAAATGCTACAGATAATGGCCCAGAACCTCCACCTGAGGTTAATGATACCCAGCTAGATCCGTCGTAGAGTTCTAGATCAACCCCATTCCATCTGATAGTACCCGCGACTGCCGACCCACCACCACCAATCACTAAGCCACCATTAAATGTTTGCTCTGCTGTAAATGTTTGTGTCCCGTTGAGGAGTGCGACATTTGAAGTTAATAAGCTGTCTGATACAGTTCCACTTGATAAGCTTGACGCATTCAAATTTATTAATGCCGATCCATCTAGTCCGGGTAAGACGCCAGTCAGATTAGCTGCACTCAGGTTCGTAAGTGCGGATCCGTCCAGTCCTGGTAGGTTGCCCGAGCCATCCAACTGTACTAGTTGGTTTGTGCCATTAAACGTATTGCCAAGAAGAGTTACATTTGCACTAAGTCTAGCATCGTCGATTGTTCCGCTTGTTATCTCGTTACCATTTAGATCTGTCAATCCAGACCCGTCACCACTAAAGCTACTGGCTGTTATACCACCTTCTACATTTAGTCCAGCCACATATGTGCCGTCGCTATTCTGGATGGATAGGGTTGTATCGGCGGTATTGTCGGACAAATCTATTGTGGTAGTACCAGCGGCAATTCGACGTAGGGTTGGGTCAGATAGAATAAGCACGTCGCTAGCTGAGTCTAGAGTTAGGTCTCCCGCTCCGCCACTCTGTAAAGTTAATGCACTAGAGCCGCTCAAGCTAGTTAGACCAGAAACTGCGCCAGCGTTGGTTAGGCCTGTAGTGTTAAGGTCGAGACCACCGGAGGAGATGGTTAAGCCATTGCTAGCAGTTAGCCCATTGTAGAACGTGGTATCTCCAGTTGCAGATATCGACAATCTTGTCGCCCCATCCGTAATGATGTTTAAGCCATCACCAGTCCCTGCGCTCGTACCTAAACTTGCCAGGCCTCCGAAATCATTCCCACCGTTCTGGAAATAACTACTAGTAGCTGAGTTGTTGTATTCTACGGTCCAGTAAACTGTGAAGTCATCTGTTGTTGGAGCAAGACCAACGGTATCGACTGCTATGCCAATAGTGTCACCGGCGTTAAATGTTACCGTGCCCCCATCTATAAGCTCAGATCTCTGGCGGTTGTTGGATGTACTCATCTGGCAGACTCCAGAGCCAGTAGATACACCATTTACCCGCCAGCGTATCGTAAAGGTGCCGCCGGTTACGTTAGCATTGTTTTTAACCAAACATGCTCGAAAACTACCGTCTGCTGGAGCTGTGAATCCTGTCACACCAGCTGTGTTCGATACAGCTGTCGCCGAAGTGAAGATCAATGTCTCGACAGCCAAACCAGTGGTATTAGCCGGAGCATTTTTTAACCCGGCAGTATAGGTTACAGAGGTTCCGGTGGAGCCACCTCCTCCACTTCCCGTAGTTAACGAAACCCAACCAGCGCCGCTATATACTTCTAGATCGGCGCCCGTCCATCGAATGGTTCCAGCAATCGTAGACGTACTGTTGCCAACTTTTAGTCCACCACCAATAGTCGTTTCGCCATTTTTGCTGACGGTAAATACATCCGACCCATCCCCTTGTAACTGCAGTAGCCCACCAAGGCCGGTTTGGTTTATTCTGAGCGCGCTGACTGCATCGCCAATCGATTGAATAGTGCTAGGTGCTAGTTGCACTAATTCGTCACCAGTCAGAGCCCCAACACTGCTTTGCACTGAGCCGGCCGAGAAAGCATATGGTACTGCTGTTAGTTTTAGTCTTGGCGACATTTCGCCGTCCCAGCTAGCTGCCCCGCCATTACCGCCGACATTCACACTCAGCCAAAGCTCTTGCGACCAGTCAATTGTGCCCGGGAAAGCAGTTAACGACCCTAGCTGAGTCGTTAAGTAGCCATTCTTGACTGTAATCAAGTTTCCGGTGGTGTAGGTCTCTGTCCAAAGAAGTGAGCCTCCAGATACAGCATCATAAAGCTTGAATTCTACATGATAATTTCCATCTGGGATTAATACACCAGTGTTACTTTGCAGTCGAGCTTGGAAATTTAGTTCAGCACTTGTGGCGGCTGAGGCCGATCGGGTTAACACTAGCAGAACAACGCCAAACAACAGCGTGCCAAGAGCTATGATTACCATAACCCTCAACCGTGCGTAGGTGCGATCTACGAGAGAAGTTAGCATATTGTTGTTTGTTTTTGTTTTGGCTTTTGGTATTGGTTTTTTTTAAGCCACCATCATTGTCTCATCTGTTGTGCCTCGAGACAATCTAAACTAGTTTGATAATGCACAGCCTTATGGTACTAACCATATACGGCTACCTGAGACTTAGGTAAAAACTTACCCATTCATCATCGGATAGCTTTGTCGGGCTTTTAATTAAGAATAGTGTGTTGTCTTTAATAAACACTACAGATTGTATGCCCTGTTTTTCGGATATTCCGCTATATAGTTTTACGCTATCGACTTCAATAATATTAGTGGCCTGAAAGTCAGTTGCTACCTTAGCGAGGTCAAAATTATCTGGTACCTGTTGTTGGCTTACGTATATTTCAGATTGCTTGTCTAGGCTAACGATATACGTGTAAGTAGTTGCGGTATTCGGCGGATTTATCTTTCTTACGGTATAGTTGCTGGGGTCACCGTTAGGATAAAGTAGTTGAAACTCAAGATCACTTGAGTCTACTTTTGGTATATCTTCTTGACTAGATTGATCGCCTAGTACTGTAGTTGTCGTCTTTGATACTTCTTGCGCAATATTGTTTGTTCCGCGCGTATTTGCAAAGATAACTATGGCCAGTAGTGTCGCAACCACTGTGGCTTTTTGTTTATTTGGTTTTAAGATGTTTTTTGTACGCGCAGCGGTTTGTTTAAGACGTTTTTGTCGAATCTGTTTAGCTTTTTGCTTTTTTTGAGCATCTTCCGCTAGCTCTTTGTTTTTTACGTTATTGCGACTGCGCCATATTTCACCAATATCTCGATTAGTAGCCTGTACGCCTTGAAGCCGTTTAAGCAGCGCGTTACCTACGTCTTTTCTCTTCCCGCCATCCATATAGAATATATTATACGATTTATGTGCCCTTTTAGCATTATATATTGATTCCGAGTGGGCTTGTGGAGAGATTATATGTCTGAGATACTTAACCTACATCATGAGACGGCTAAACAAGCTATCATTTACCATAACCCTCTTACTCATAGTTTCGATCATTGGCAATATTATACTATTCAATGCAGTCAACAGCTCTAACGATATTCAAGACAGCTCCAGCTCCCAAAGTTATCGGTTGCTCGCAAAGCGCCTATTCTTAGATAATCCGAATGATAAACGTATAAATTTTAGCAGCCTTAGGTCAAGCTTTAGACAATATTTTTCCGACAATAGTCTGTCGGGCTCGTTATATTTCGAATACCTGCCTACAGGTACATCTGTAAGGGTAAATCCTGACGTCAAGTATCGTGCCGCATCCTTAATAAAGCTTCCTGTAGCTATGGAACTTTATAAGGCCAAAGAATTGGGTAAAGTAAATCTTAGTGACACAATCAAACTCAAGCAAGAGTGGCTAAACGATGGCTATGGCGAACTTTACAAAAAAGGTGCCGGCTACATGTTAAGTTTGGGTGAAGCGGTTGAAATACTCTTAACAGACTCAGACAATACCGCGCTCCGTGCGATCCTCGACACAACAACCCCGATTTTAGAAGACCAAGATCGAGCCCTTGGTGCACTCGATATCGAGCTTAGTATGGCAAATGACGGTTCGATTGATATCGGAACGAGATCGTATAGTTCGTTCTTGAAATGTCTATACTTTGCCTGCTACAACAGTAAAGGAGATTCTCAAGCAATCTTAGAGCTACTTACTAAAACTAGCTTTGACAATCGAATCGTTGCTGGGGTGGATGATAAAAGCATTGAAATCGCACATAAGATTGGCGTTTTTAACATGCAAGTCCAAAGTGACTGTGGCATAGTCTATTTAGAGAATAACAACTATGTAATCTGTATTATGCTCGAGGGTAACGACGACGACACCACTAACTCCCATATCGCGAATCTCTCTAAGCTAGCCTACGAATATTTAGCAAAATAGTACTACAAAACACTTAGGGGGCTGGCAACGGGCAATCAGCGTCTTCGTTCTGCCGACAAGGTGTGTCGAGAGGCTGAAGTTCACCGCCCGTAAATGTCTTGCCGTGCCGTAAACGTTTTGACGGATCTGAGGTGAAGAATAATGATAGGTCTGATATTGTTGGACCACGATTAACATCTTCTGGATAGCCGAAAGTCTTAGAGGCATCTATACTAACGTAGAAGAAATAGTACCTAGCGCATTCAATATCATTACCACTCCCATCTTTTGGCACATATGGTGCAACATCACCAAGTGTAACTTCACCATAATCGGTTATCTGGCCCCAATCGGTCATATCGGCTGTACCGCAATCTGTGGCTACACCATCGGTATCGTTCATAGTCTTATAGCTAACTCGCCACCTAGCGCCAATCGAGTTATCTAGTCCATTCATTAGCCAAGAATTCGGGAATACGTCGGTATCGGTATCAATTAACCTTGAATAGGCAGCCACTTGGGGTTGCGAGTTTACAGACGACAAGAAATGACGATTAGGGGTAATCGAATATGTGTTACCGGCTGAGACTGTTTTACTAGTATCGACTGTCAAGGAAGTGGTACTATTTACGCTAATAATTTTTGCCGTGGTTGCATCGTGGTATGTTATCGTCGAGCCAATGTAGTTGTCTGTCCAGTTAGTACCGCTACCAGTTACTGTGGTGCCAGATTGAGACATTGTCCCAGTAGTATAGGCCGTCCCAAGTGGCGATGTACAGCCACCGCCCATAGTGTATATTTTGCCGTTATAATAAGCTGCTGCAACCCCATATCTTCCACCGTCATAACGTGTGTTAGTTTCGTACCACTCGCCTACGCCCGTTGGGTTATTACCAGTTGCAATTGTGGTATTGGCGCTTATTGGAGCAATCAGTACTTTTGGCTTACAGGTTGAGGTTGCCGATCGTCCACCGACTAGATATACGTAGCCATTCGCAGATAGCGCTTTAGAATTTCTGAGCGAGCCAGATAGACTTTTGGTATAGGACCATGAACCCACCGAACCATCATCAATAGTATAGATAGAGCCAGCACTGACCGTCCTACTAATATCTACCGTCATCGATGTTGTGCTAGAAACTGTCACAATTGTAGCTGTATAACCATCGCCGTAAAGTAGCTGACTACCTTCCATTGCTGTCGTCCAAGATGTACCACTACCTGTGACTGTGGTGGTGCCAGACTGACTTATCGTGCCTGTCTTATAGCCTATAGACGCAAATTGAACGTCTGAAAGATAGTTTGTGCCGTCGTAGCCACCAAATATATATAGATTATTGGCATATGAAGTAACGGCTAAGCCAGACCTAGCCACATTGAAGGCAGTGCTTGACGACCAAGAGCTAGTTATATCACCGCCAGTGCTAAGTTTTGGGCTCACATACACAGTTGATGCTGAAGTAGCGCTCCCATCTAACCCACCAACCACATACATTCTGTCATTCCATACAGTCGATCCAAATTTGGTTCTTGCTGCAGGCAAGCCATTTGTGGCCGCAGTCCCATTCCAGGTTGGATTACCCGAAGAGATAGACGAGGTGTAATAGACCGTTGACTGTTCATTGGTAGCAGTGTCATCCTGACCGCCAATGTAATATAGTGTTCCACCCACTTCTTCTAAGCTTCCCCAAGCTCTATCGGCCGGCAAGCTTCCACCTGCCGACCATGTACCAACACTACCATCGGCAGCATTAATCGCTGCATACTGAACACTGCTCGTGGCATCTGTGCAATCGGTAGCGCTAATGCATCCACCAGCTACATATAGATATCCGTTATAGACCACCGAACTTGCGCCCCATCTGTCTGTATCGGTAGTAAATGTTTGATCTGATTGAGTTGTGAAGTCTGCTATAGAGCCACTATCGTTATTATAAAGCTGGAAGGTCTGTACTGATGGCTCAAAACTAGAACAGCTACTAGGAGCGGCACCCACATCACAACCTCCTATAACATAGGCATAGGCATTTGAAACAGCAACTGTTAATCCCCACCTCTGATTTATGGTGATACTTGATGTAATAAACTCATCAATACTACCATCACTGACATTCATTTTTGACCACTCAATGAATGGGATAATCCCGCCGACGCCCCCACCACTTGCATCATATCCACCTAGGGAATATATGTGACCATTGTAGCCAAAAGCCCAGCCACGACGCCTACCTACCGACAGCTTATACGATGACTCTATCCAGTCACTACCACTCACAGCAACTATATTATTGCTGTTGTCGATTTTTGCATACAGAACATCATCTTTATCAGCCTCGGACTGGCTGTAGCCACCGATCAAGAAAATATAATTAGCGTATAGGGTCCCAGAGTGAATTCCTAGTCCATCACCACTACTACCATAGCCAGGAGTTGAGTCAATCTGTAACTGACCACTAGTAGAACAACCAGAAACTGCTCCTGATGTAGTAATATTGCACTTGTAAACTTCTTGTCGGTAGTCGCTCGAACCACATCCAGCACCAGTTGAAATTGTGCCACAACCACCCAAGATATATAGGTTACCAGGATTGGTGCCTGCAGATGATGGGTTTGCTCGAGCAAAAGAGTACGTATAGGCTACGTCTGTAGCACCAACCGTAGTCGTATCGACAGATGACCAAGCCCCAGATAAACTTCCGTCGGAATTGGTCGAATTATAGTAAATGTTGGTTGATATACCATTACCGGTCAAACCTCCAACTATATAAATTCGGTTATTAAAAGTTGTCACGCCAGCCGCAGCTACACCGTCTGTTTGGTTGTTACCAGTATTGTTTATCTTATTGGTTGAATCTACGCACCAAGCACCATAACTGGTACCACTGCAAGATGTAGGTTTTGTTAGCCCTCCATCTGAGGCTATGGCTACATACGAGGTGTTGCCAGTTGCATCATAATCATCACTCGCCGGAGTTGTGCCGTTACAGTCATAATCTACGCACCCTCCAATAACATACAGATACCCATTTAAGATAACCGACATTGCCAACAACTGTCCGCCTTCTCCAGCATCATCCCCTGGTGGAGGCAAATCACAGTCAAATGGAGATCCACCCGTACAATCACCGCTGCCTGAGGGCTCAGAAATACTAACCGTTGAAACTTCTCCCGCCGGGTTAACGATACCAAAATCAACATCTGCTAAAGAAGCGATGCACTCTCCGGTGCTGCTGTCTTGCTCTGTACAGCCACCGATTCGATAGAGTCCACCTTGCCAACCTACTAGATTATAGCCAAACCTTGCTGTACTAATACCCATATCATGCCAGCCATCTAAACTGCCGTCAGAATTGATACTAATTACCTGCATATCCTCTGCAAAAGCCGTGCAGTAACCGCTACCGTTAACGGTTGTACAACCACCAGATATGTATATATATGCTCCCCATATATAGCTAAAATTACCTCCGAAAGTAGATCTAGCAGTACTAAAACTATCCCCAGTTTGCCATGTGTTCATTGAGCCGTCGCTATCGAGGCGACTATAGTATACCGAGCTGCGTAAGTTAGAAGACGATGTAGTCACTCCCTCAAATCCACCCAACACATACATGACATCATTGTAGATTTCTACACCCATCATATGGGTACCAGCACCACTAGGTAAGGCTTGCATGCCAGAGGTGCTCCAAGCACTTAATGTCCCGTTCGGTAATATATCTGCCACTTCGACCGTCGTGATACCACCAGGACTAGAGTCTGTGTCTCCTCCCAAAATATACATCCTGTCTCGATACGCAACCGCTGACATGTAGCTGCGCGCTGTCCCGCTACTCAAGCCGCTGTCGCTATACCAATATAGCCAGTTATCTGGGTTTTTATCAGTTGGGTGCCATAATTGCGGCTCGCCGTTTGCTCCAAGTTTTGCAATATATATTGTAGACACTCGATTGCCTCCGGAATCTAAACCACCGATAACATAAAGATAACCGTTGTACGCAACCATAGCGTGTGCTTTACGTCCAGCTGGTAAATCGTACGTCGGATCAGTACACCAACCATCACAGACTCCAGTGCCTGGATTTGGGCTAGTAATCTGTGATGTTGCCGGATCGAACTGCGCCCAGTTTAATGATGCTCTAGTAGAAGGTGTTGGTGTTGAGCTAGGAACTGCGTTAATTGCTATTGAACTAGCTCCATATGTATCTTGTACGGAAGTATCACCCATGGTTGCGGTACCTGTAGATACTCCGGATGCAGGCGAAGCATCTAATGATGCTGTCATGTATGCACAGTCTTGCGTACCAGTCGGGCCACCAGAAGCAATTTTTGTGTGACCTGAAGGTACCCATCCCGTTGCACTAGGTTCATCGTTATCTGCACCTACAGCTCTTATGATAAGTGTGTTGTCAGTGTCAGGTGTGACTGCTGGAAAAACTGGTGTAGGGCTTGCTGAGTTGCTATGACCAACACCGGGTGTTCCACTGATTGGGTCAGAACTATCAAAATTTGTAATTCTCATTATTACACCGCCCCATTTTTCGCTATTTCCAGAAAAAGTATAAGACGCTGCTTCATTACCGCCGCCAGCGTCAGTCCCTATTTTGTAGTACGCCGCATGGCCGTTTCTATTTGCATATTTTGTCCATCCACTTGGTGTACTTATAGTATTGCCACTGTTACTTCCACCAGTGCCATCACCACTATCGCCGTCATAGCACATTACAGCGATGTAAAGATCACCAGCAGGACGTGTAGTCGGCATATCCATCGTAAAACTCGTTGAATTTGAGTTTTGGAGGGTCTCAATCGAGTCTTCAACTTGGGGTCTAGATGGTGAGCCACTCGGATTAATTGCAATCGTGCTGGCACCGTATGTATCTAACAGTGATGAACTTACTAGGTCGGTAGTGCCTGTAGATACACCGTTGGTTGGCGGAGTATCTAAAGAGGCCGCAGCAAAACCGCAGTCGTTTGTATCTGTCGGTGTCGAACTGTTGCTATTGCCTGAGGCGATAATAGTATACCCATAAGGTAGCCAGCTGGTGTCGTCCGGGATATCGTCATCAACACCCGTAGAACTAATCACTAACGTGGCGCTTGCATCTGGGGTTGTAGCCGGCAATGTTGGCACAGCGTCACTAGCACTACTTCCAGTTCCGGGCGTGCCACTTACCGGGTCGGACGCGTTAAAGCCAGTCACCCGCATTATCACACCGTACCACTCCTCACTACTGCCCGTCCAGGTGTAACTCGACGCCTCGCTCCCACCACCCGCATCTGTCCCAACTTTATAGTATGCAGCATGCTCCCTGGTATCAGCGTATTCAGTCCAACCACCACCACTCGGTGGGGTAATAGCACCAGTTCCATCATGGCACATCAGCGCAATATATAAATCACCTTCGGGACGGGTGTCAGGCATATTCATTACAAAAGAGGTACTGTTGGAAGATTGTGCCGATGCTTCTTGGTCGACAATAGATGGTTTTGTGTATAAGCCTGTCTCGCCTCCAGTCCGATAAACATAGCCACCAGCCGCTGTGGTTCCTTGACCCCAAGTACCCTCGGTCATGTCTAAGTTGCCAGACCACGCATCGATCCGCGCACCAGTAGTCTGACTTTTTTGAATCAATTCATTATCAACATCAAAATCGATATTTGTCTCGTTGTTGCCACGCATTAACTTGGCCGCTGTTTCGACGTATATACTTGGGTCAATACTTAGCGGATAGACCATCGCATCCATGCTGGTAGCGTTAACTGTCAGTTGATTACCCTCTAACTTATAGCGTACATTACTATAGACGGGCCTGAGACCAGATTGTTTGATAAATGGCGCAGGAATAGTGAATAATAATTTTGTCTTGTTCGAATTCTGTCGAGCTTTTGCCAATAAAGTAGAGTCGCTCTCGCTACTAGCACTAACATCTCCAAGTAAAGCCGTATTATTTGATCCATATATGCCAATCGAGCCATCTGACTCCAATCTAGCTTCGACACCTTCTGGTAGACTAAGCTCGTAATCGAAGTTTACTTCTTGACTGCTAAATTTCTCGAAAACTATATCTTCCTTATAGCCAGATGCAGCCAACGAAATTACCTTAATGGCGTCTTTGCCGATTATCGGGTAGTAGAGACGATTGCTAACCTTCTTTGGTGTTGCCAATTTAAACTTTGGCACAATCTTCACCTTCACACCATATTTAGGATCCTTAATCTCCGTCCCTAGCTCTGGATTAGCTGGAAAATTAGCCGTGATTTTTGGGCCCGACACCTGACCGGCGACATCGGTATAAGCTGATTTGTAGTCTTTATTGTATTCGTAGGAGTCCGAGTTGTTGTCGTATACGAGCTTATCGCCATATTGTTCAACTTGCGTGTTAAGTAGCGCCTCTGCCTTCGGCGAAAGTTTATATTCAATCTGCTTTATTAAGCCTCCAAAACTCTGATTAAAGACTTCAAATAAAATTAATAAAGCCATAAAAATATACAGTAGTCTTCGGAAAACTTTATGGGTATTGAGGAATACAGCAATTCTTCTAAGAGTCTTCGGGGGTTGAATAAGTATCGACCCTTTTGTACTGACCGAGATAAATTTGTGTTTTTTGGCTTGGCTTGGCTCGCTATTTTGCCCAATACTAAACTGATTACCTTTAGGAGACTGGTTTTTTTTGTTTTTTCTCTCTAGAAAAACCGAACCCATATTTTTCATAGATTTGTAGACTTTTATACCTCTTAAGCTTAGCTTAAATTATAGCACGATTACGGTCTCAACAAACTCTTATCTACCAGTTGTTGTAAAGCTTAGGGTCGAGACATAGGCATTCGCATTGCTATTGGCTTTGAGATTTATCTTAAAGATTATAAAATCTCCGGCAGAACTACTGGTGAAGCTACAGCCTGTTGCCTCATTTCCATTTATGCCATATGTATGCCAGGTGTCCGCTGATCCGCCACCACCAGTTATTACATCGGTCTCACTTGTGCCGCACTGAGTTACTGCACTACCTGTACTCTTAAACATTTCGTATGTTACCGATGCATTTGATGTACTATCTACTCGAGCAGTGAGTTGAACAGTATCATCACTCGCAAAACCATTAAATGTCGCTGGTAGCTGATAAGTCACATAGATAGAGTAAGTTTGTTGTGTCGCCTGTGGACTAGTCCATCGATAGTAGTTTTTGGCTTCACCTGTGTCACACAAAGTATCGTTTACTGATAGAGCTGTGTCGTTCGAACAGAAGTCTGCTGTCATTGTTCCGACACCCGATCCATTGAGGACAGCGCCAGAATACTCTGGGTTAAGGTTTACTATGTTATCCGGCGCAGCACCACAAGCACCCCAGCCATCAGCTTCGTAACACTGAATCCTACCGGTTACGGTGTCGTAATACATCGATCCCAAGTAGGCGTCGTTGTTATCTGCAATCGGTGCGCCAGCTGATCGGTCTAGAGTGAATAGGGTTGTTGGACCACCCTTTTGACCACCACCGACCTGGACATTAGATGAATTATTGGTGTTCAACGTAATCGACAACGCGTCTACATAGAATGTCCTCGCAGCAGCTGAGCCTTGATATATAACTAAGTCTGGATCACTGATTCCTGAGCTTGGAGTTGAGAATACGCAAGTTATCTTTGTCCAGCCGCTAGTTGACACGCTCTGGGTGTTGTAATCTGCACAAAGTTGAGCTGCGCTTGGCAAGCTACTTCCACCTGCAGGCAGGAAGCCTACTTTAATATCGCTGAAAGAGGTTGAACTCTTGGCGTAGAATGTTACAAGATACTGTGTGCTAACTGAAGGTGCGATGGCCATATTGTTGCGAACACCCTCACCTTCCGCACTGCCAGCTGTTGTCGTAACTGCAACAGAACCACTTGTGTCGTAGATATTGGTAGTATCTCTTGCCACACCTGAAGTTCCTGCACCACCATCTGCGTCATATGCTTGCCAATTTGTGCCGAGAGCGCTATCTACACTTCCGTCTACTGCGTGGTTGGCATCCGCGCTAACGGTTACCGAGAAGTTATCTACATAGAAGTCATGTTCAACGGCATCGCTATGTCGGATTATTATTGCATTTGACGAGCTTACTGATGTTGGTGTGAAGGTACAGTCAATTCTTGTCCACTGATTATATGTAACTGTGTCACCAGTACTACATGCAGTTGATGCCGTCGTACCGTCTGATGAGAAATATGTATCTAAAGTTGTGAATGTTGAGGTGCTAGATGTGTGACGTACTGTATAAGAAACTTTATACTTAAGATTTGCTGTTAGAGTTGTGTTGAGTACGTTCTTGACACCAGTATTAGCTGTTGAGGTTGTATCTACGAACACTGACGCCACACCAGTAGCAATGTTATTGCCTGTTGTTGTATATCTGGATATTGATGGACCCGTACCGTGAGCTACCCAATCAGAGCTAAATGTCGATGATGTCTCGGCACCACCGTTTGATGCATACTCTGTGGCATTGTTGTTTACACTAAACAAGTTAGAACCAATTGATGTTTGAATCTCTAATAACCCACCCGTAATAGGAGTCGAGGCATCGTTTCTGATTGTTAAACCACCCGTACCCGTTGATGACAATACTATTTCTGCACCACCTGCCGTTGCTGCGGTATTGTCATATGCAGCCTGCAAGTCTGTCGAACTAGATGCACCTGCAGCCGTCCAACCTGTACCGTTCCAAATAAGTGTTGCAGTGCTGTTTGCTTTCATATTTATATCTACTGATGTCCCAGCCAATGAAAGCACGAAGTCTTGTGAGCCATTCACAGCTGCAACATAAAGCACACGTCCAACAACTTGCCCGCCGGCAGCAGGTGCTGGGATTGTTACCGTGACTCCGGCAACAGTGGCGTTAACTGCTATTGTGCTATAGCTGTCTACACCGGTTACACTGCCATTTGCGGCGAAGGATTGGGTAGATCCTGAAGAAACGAACTGAGTTGGCGCTACCTTGAGCAAATAATTTGTAGTGTCGGCTGTTAGTAAGGCTCCACCGCCTGCTCCGCTTGATTGTAGAATTCTAAATGCAGTTGTTGAATCGGTTTCGTTCTGGAACGTAGCTGCCCCACCGTTAGCAATAGTTAGTACGGCCGTCGCATTATCTTGGGCTACAAATATTGCATCGGTTGATGAAGAATTGCTGACAGTCAACCTAGCAGCGCTTGTAGTCGAAGTTCCGACCGCGATTCGGTCATTTTGCAAATCACCATAGATACTATCACCGATGTTGAGTTGGTAATCACCTGTTGCCGATACGGCATCAATCTCGTTACCGATAAGGATGTTGTAACTACCTGTGGTTAAGTTATCTCCTGCTTTGTAGCCTAAGAAAAGGTTTTCTGCTCCTGTTGTAGTAGAGCCAGCTTCAAAGCCAAGGGCAGTATTGTAGTTGCCAGTACTGTTTATTAATGCTGAGCCACCAACTGCAGTGTTCTGTGTGCCACTGACGTTTGTGTTTAATGCTTGCTGACCTATTGCTATATTTGAAGCACCATCATCGTTAGAACTTAGAGCATTAGAACCGACAGCTACGTTATAGTATCCAGCTACATTGTTTAGGAGTGCATTACTACCTACGCCAGTGTTCTGACCACCTGAGCCGTCATCAATGTAACCGGCTCGATAGCCTAGGAAGACACTATATTCATCTGGGGCGCGGATGCTATATATTTCTGCACCGGCAGATGTTTGAGCTTGGAATAAAGGAGTTGTGGCGGTTTGGGAAGCGTTTGCTTTAACTACCAGCTGAATTTGATCAGCTGCTGTACCATTTACTGTCAGTTGACCTGCGATGTTTGTATTGCCACTTCCCAAGAATGTGAAGTCAGGGTTAGTGGTTGCGTTTCCGAACTGAATCTCTTCAGAACCATTGGTGGTATTAATGTTTATGTAGTTGTTGGTGCCTTCTTGTAGATCAAAAGCATCAGTTATATTGTCAGTCAACGAAGATGACAATATTGAACCGGTACAAGTAGCTAGCTGATTTGAGGAATTCCTACATAGATAGTTAGAAGTATCTGCTGATCCTAATGTTGCAACCGTAATACTACCATCTACTGTGAGGTTAGCTGCTCCTGCTCCTGAGTTTATTAGGGCAAGAGTAGTGTTTGCTCCATCTACTAGGTCTAGGCTGGTAGTACCAGCTGCAGTTCTTTGTAGGGTAGCTGAGTTAAGTAGGATGCTTGAACCAGATAGAGTTAATACAGCTCCTGAGTTACCTATTCCAGTGGTAGCTGTACCAGTAGTGTTAATAGTAGTAGTACCTAATACTGTAGTAGTAGAAGCTGAGTTACCAATAGCTACAGTACCAGTTGATGTACCTGTGTTGATGTTGGTGTTGTTGTTGCTTGAAGCATTAAGGTTTACTGTGCCACCGGTTACTGTTAGGCCAGCACTGCCTGTTAGTAAACCGCTGAAAGTTCCAGCACCAGTTACATCCAATGCGACAGTAGGGGCAGAAGTAGAACCGACTCGTAAGTTACCAGCGAATACATTATCGTCGGCTGAGTTGTTGTAAATCGAGAAACTACCTGATGGAGCTGTTGTGGTACCTATTAATAGGTTAGTGTTGTTATTGTTAGCAGCCTCACCTATGGCAACACCTACATTGGTTGTAGTAGATGAAGTTTGTGCTGCTACACGAATTCCATAAGTGTTAGCAACGGACGCTGAGCCTTGATTTGCTATATCTACTCCTAAACTATTTGTTACCGATACTGTACTAAGGGTAGGAGCTTCAACATTTAACCCTTTAACGTTTGTTGCGTTAATGGCTGACCCGGAGCCTTGTAAAGTATTCGAAGCATTGATAGCTATAGAATTGGTAGTAATAATACCACTTCCTGTACTGAACGTACTTGCATCAACACCATATAAATACGTAGTGTCATAGCCAGCAGTGTGTTGAGCACGAGCATAAACACCGGTAAATGTACCGCTTGTGTCGTTTGCAGATGTGTTTGTTATATTAAAGTATCCAGCATAATTTGTATTGGTGGATAATGCTGTGTAGTCTATTGTTGGTGTCGATACAATTCCTGCGTAGTTGTTAGATGGGTTGGCATTTGAACTTGTTACGACTAATTGTCCTGCTGTTGTAGTAGTTGTGCCTAAACTTACTCTACCATTAGTTGTGTCAACATTGAAAACGGAACCAGATGATGAGTTCTGTACTTGGAATGCAGTAGTTGAATTAGTTGAGTTCTTGAACGTAGTAGCTCCACCGTCAGCAATAGTTACCTGCGTGTTACCGCCAGTTTCAAATAGTAAGCTATATGCATCATTAGTGCCCAGTACTGCATTTGCTGTGAAGCTATTGCCGTTCTGCACAAAGGCATTAGCACTTGTTAGGAAGGTAGAGTTACAGGTAGCTAGTTGGTTGGATGTATTTCTACATATTACTGCATCAGAGTCTGCAGAACCTAGTGTAGCTACAGTAATACTACCGTCTACTGTAAGGTTAGCTACACCTGCTCCGGAGTTTAGGAGTGCTAGAGTAGTGTCTGATCCATCTACTAGATCTAGGCTGGTGGTACCAGTAGCTGTTCTTTGTAGGGTAGCTGAGTTAAGTAGGATACTTGAGCCGGCTAAAGTTAATACAGCGCCGGAGTTACCGATACTTACCGAGCTGGCGTTAACTCCACCGAGTGTAATACCACCATTAGCGGTTGCACCAACCCCAGTGTCTACAATAATGTCACCTGTGGTACCGCTAGTAGTCGAATCACCTGTCGAGATGTTTACATCTGCGCTATCGGCACTATCGACATCGGTACTCTTGACGTTTTCAGCTGTGCCCGCAGCAAATGCGTATGGCACGGATGTTATCTGCAACCTTGGACTCATTTCACCATCCCAGCTTGGGGAGCCACCGTTACCACCAATGTTGATGCTGAGGTAGAGTTGCTGACTCCAGTCGATGCCAGAACCAAAGGCAGTGACACTACCGAGGTTGGCTGTCAGATAGCCATTCTGGACAGCGATCACGTTAGCTCCAGTTCGAGTTTCCAGCCACAGACAGTCGTCAGTGCTACTGTCGAGTGAACAGACACCCTGAGCTGAGGCTCCAGAGGCTAGAGAGTCGTAGATCTTAAACTCTACGTGGTAGTTACCATCAGGGATTAGAGCCCCAGTGTTAGATTGAAGTCTAGCCTGGAAGTTTAGTTGGCTACTGGGGGCGGCTTGGGCAGAGCCAACATTTAGGATTGTCGGTACAGCCACCAAGGCTGCAATTCCAACCCAAACTAGGCTCAACCCAAGGGCGCGGAGGGCTGAGCCTAGACTAGGCAGGACTTTTACACGCACAAACAAGCTCAGTCCAAGGGCGCGGAGGGCTGAGCCTAGTTTGTGCTGGTCGCAATGTTTATAAATGCTTAATAGGGCTCTGCGAGTAAGCCCTATTAAACGTATATAAACGTTTTTGTTTTGGTGTGTTTGATAATTTGTTTTTTTCATGTGTTGCTTTTTTTATTAGCAACACAAGTGATTAGACATCTGCGAGATAAATCTAATCCTTGCGCCCTGTACCTCTGTTATACACGGTTGTGCTTAACAGATTAACAAAATTGTATCAAAAATGTGTTCACAATTTCTAGTCTATTTTTAGTTTATTACTGGTACTTATCCACAGTGCTTAAGCTAATAATTGGCTAGTTGCGAGTGCATGTGCTCGGCCTCGTCGTGATTCATTGATCCATAACTATCTAAATATTTTTCGTAAGTACCCCATTCGTACATTTTGTATATTTTAGCCGGCCGAACCCAATCACTTTTGGCCGACCCTATATAGTATTGCAGACTTGAGTATGGCCACGTTTTGTAATCGTCGACCAATCGATGAACGTGCCTGGTAATGTTTGGCAAGCTTGTGTGGTCGTCGACAAAACGTGCTTTGTAGCGTGTTTCAAAAATCGTCCCAGAGTGGTTGTATTTGTGATTGAAATACATTGTGTAGGCCGTACATACCCGGCGCATAAGCTCACTAATGGCTCTTGGCTCGTTTCCAACATATACCAGCAAACTAAAGCTTTTTGGCTCTAAGCCGTACGCGAGTAGCTCGATTTGGTTGTGATAACTTACAGGCACTCGGCCATATTCGTCTTGCTTGGGGTGCTTTTCTAAATGCTTTTTTAGCAGTCTCAAGAAATGTATGTAATCTTGATCGGACTTAAATATTTTTGCCGATCCAGTGCCCTTGTTGAATATATGGTAGTAGCCGTTTGGTAAAAAATTTTTAATAGTGTTTTTTGCTGGCATGCTTATATATTATTTTAACTAATTTAAGTTGTCAAGGACTGTCCTAAGAACAGTCCTTATATAGCTCACACTCTCATTGAAATATTCTGAACTGCTACTAGCAGTGATATCCTAGAAGTAATTGTGCATAGAGGGTAGTTTGCCGGCCATATCTATAGCATACAGTTTTGAAATATATTATTTTGATTATTGGACAACTTGGTAATCAAACGAGTATGTCTGCCCAGCAGCGGGAGCAGATGTAAAGTTAATCGCAAAACCCGTAGTCGTTTTGGTAACATAGTAGCTCACAAGTGAAGCTGAACTACTAGTGGATGTTAGGGTTATTTTTGGTGCCGAGCCATACTCAGAGCTAAATGTTACCTCCAGCTGTTTTCCTGTTGATAGGTCATGAGTTGGTAAGTTTTGAGTTCCACTGATATAGGTTATTGTTCCGGCTGTGTCATTACCTTCTATTGATACTGTTCCGTTTTGACCTACTACAGTGTTGGCGCCAAGAACTACTGTTGGAGTAGCTCCAGCGGTGATAATCTTTCCATTGACCGTTAGGTTAGCTACGGTGGTGTTGCCAGTTACAGTTAGGTTGGTTAGAGTTGTATAACCAGCTACAGTAAGATTACCGATTAATTGAGTGTTACCAGCGACACGTAAGTTACCAGAGAAGTTTCCAGACTCGACCACTGATAGTCGAGCATCCATGGATTGGACTTGGACGTCGAGTTGTTGGACTGATTTAACCAGAAGTGATGACATCAAGTTATATGCAACTCCAGACAGCTGACCGTCTGCGTACTCTGCCAATAATGGGCTAACTTGTTCGACCTCTTCAGCAACAAAACCAATCGAATGCTGATTATTGTCAATATTCCAGTCAAATTCGACCGGGTGCAGTAACCTTAACGTATTTATGTCAAGCGTAAGATCCGCTATGTTGTCTTTAAACTTTCTTAGGGAGCTGCAGGTTCCAATTATGTAAGCACCAAATCCATCTGTCGCCGTAGACCGACAAGCGTTTGTAGCGCCTACGGCTGTGTTTGAAGACGCTATACCTCCACCTATGTAACCACCAAAAACTGAATTCGATGCATTTATGTTCGTTACACGTACAGTATTAGAGTTTGGCCTAAGGTATAGATCCCCTGCTCCTGTATCTATATAGCCATTGGTTCCATTATGATGAATACGCGTATAGTACGATGCGTTCGTATCATCTACTACATATAGATCTGCATTGGCTCCGCTTATGTAAAAATCACCGTTGTCATCATTGTTAAGCCGAGCATAGGTGTCGGAGTCATAATAGGCATACAAGATGTATGATGAGTTAGCTGCGGTGCCTATTCCCAGATTACCCCCGGAAACCGTGAGATCACCAGCGAAATCGGCGACACCCGTAGATTGGATTGAGAATCTTACAGTACCACCCGTAAAAATTCTAAAGGAGTCTTGGTAGACATCCAGTACATAGCTGTCTATGGAGGTATCGTAATCAGCTGAGGTGTAAAGTGTTATCTGTCCACCTTCTGATGTACCCGCACCACCACCATAAATCCTTAATTGCCTATCACCTGAACCAGAATCGTTAACTCCAAGATAGATAGTATTTGAAGAAACTGTTGTATCGTTTGCCAAGGTTATACTGCCTGTACTTTGAACAGTAAGTACATTTGTGGTTGTGTTATACCCAAACGTAGCTTCATCTGATGTTGAAGTCCCAAGGTGAATTGTTTCGCCACCCAAGTAAATATTAGCCCATCTATGAGTGTTGTCGCCCAAATCATAAGTGTCGTCTGTGCCCGGTAGAACATTTCCCTGAATCGTGACATTACCTCCATTCGCTACGGTAAATACTGTTGAACCTCCATCTTTAAGCTGCAAGATATCCCCCGTAGAAGTATTATTATCTACTATCAGTCCTACTTGTGAGCCACCTGCTTGAGACTTAACTTCTAGTCTTGCGCCAGGGGATGCGGTACCTACACCAAGGTTACCTGTACTAAGTGTTGTGCCTGTTCCGTTAATAGTTGTCCCATACAGTATATTTCCAATATTCAACTGGTAATCACCTGTTGCCGAAGTTGCATCAATCTCGTTACCGATAAGGATGTTGTAACTACCTGTGGTTAAGTTATCTCCTGCTTTGTAGCCTAAGAAAAGGTTTTCTGCTCCTGTTGTAGTAGAGCCAGCTTCAAAGCCAAGGGCAGTATTGTAGTTGCCAGTACTGTTTATTAATGCTGAGCCACCGACTGCAGTGTTTTGAGTACCGCTAACGTTTGTAGTTAATGCTTGTTGACCGATGGCAATGTTTGAAGCACCGTCATCATTAGAACTTAGAGCATTAGAGCCGATTGCTACGTTATAGTATCCGGCCACATTGTTTAGGAGCGCGTTACTACCTACGCCAACGTTTTGACCTCCAGAACCGTCATCGATATAGCCTGCTCTGTATCCTAAATAGACTGTATATTCATCTGGGGCACGGATGCTAAATAGCTCAGCTCCAGTTGAGTCTTGACCCTGAACGATTGCGGTATTTGTTTGAGTTGCGTTCGCCTTAATCAATAGTTGGATTTCGTCTGCAGTGCCTACGACGGCAAATTTGGCACTTTGCGATGAGCTAGAACCGACAACAAGTTGATCAGACGTAGACGTGAGATAGGTGTGTGCGCCGGCATCGGTGAATAAACCAGTTCCACAACTACCCCAACTAGGAGCTACCCCTACTCCATTAGATATTAGACACGAACCGGAAGCTACGGCTGCTAACTTACCCCATGTGTTAGCTGCTGAACCATAAAGTAAATCGCCTGTAGTCACCGTTGTTTGACCAGTGCCGCCATAAGTTGCACCTATTTGTGTTCCATTCCAGGTACCGACCGTTATGGTTCCACCTGAAACAGATAGACCATTGACGGCTGTAGCACTTAGGCTACCACCTGAGATGGTACCACCAGAGATAGTAGCGCCGTTTAGTGTAGAGCTACAAGCAAATGCTCCAGTAGAGTTAGTGACTGTACAGCCAGTTGAGCCTGAGCCACCACCTAGGAGGATGTCACCAGTGCTTGTGCCGCCTATCTGGACTTGGCCAGTGGTGCCAGCGTTAAGACTAATGTTAGTAGCTGCGGTAGAAGCACTTATGCTTGGGTTAGCACCTGAGAATGTAAGTGTTGTGGCATTGAAGGTGTTGGTATTAATGGTTGAACTAGTAGATATAGTCGTAATTCCTGAGAGGGCTCCTGCCGTAGAAACTGTGAAGGCTGTCGACGCAAGGCTGAAGGTATCTAATGAATCCCCTACTGTGATCGTATCTGCGTCGGCGTTAGTTCCGAGAGTCAGTGTGTCACAGGCAGCGGAGTTACATAGACTTAGTGCTGTGGCTGTAGTATTACCAATACCTAGAGTCGTAGCAGTATTTGAGTCTATGGATACTACTTTAAGCGCTCCGGCTCCGGTAACAGACCAGCCAGTTGAGTTGATGGCAGTAGTATCTAAGCTATCCCCAATCGTGATCGTGTCAGCATCAGCATTGTTGGCTAGAGTGAGGGTGTCACAGGCAGCGGAGTTACAGATAGAAACGCTAGTAGCCGTAGTATTGCCAACTGCTAACGCTCCAGCTGCTGAGGTATCTAGTGCTGATGTAAGTACTGAGCTTCCAAAGATACCAGTGCCAGATATATTTAGATGACCCGTCTGTTGTGAGCCCGGTGTAGTACCTTGAAGCTGTACATAGTTAGATGATCCTGAGGATGGGGCAAACGCTGTACATGTCAGCGTGTCACCTATGGTGGTTACGGCTGTACCAGCAGAACAGGCTGCTGGGTAGTTAGATAGAGCTGTCCAATCGACAGTACTAGATGAACCAATGGTTAGAGTATCACTTACGTTACCGTCAGCTAACGTACCAGCGACTTCAGCTGTAGCTAGATCTATGGCATCAGTGGTCGAGCCAGAACCAATAAATATAGATGAGGTTAGAGTATCTGAGACATAGGCATCTGTTAGGGCTGTGCCATTCCAGGTACCGACCGTTATGGTTCCACCTGAAACAGATAGACCATTGACGGCTGTAGCACTTAGGCTACCACCTGAGATGGTACCACCAGAGATAGTAGCGCCGTTTAGTGTAGAGCTACAAGCAAATGCTCCAGTAGAGTTAGTGACTGTACAGCCAGTTGAGCCTGAGCCACCACCTAGGAGGATGTCACCAGTGCTTGTGCCGCCTATCTGGACTTGGCCAGTGGTGCCAGCGTTAATTGTAGTATCAGTTGCGGTTGCGGCGCTAATGGCGAGCGCCCCAGCAGATGTAATTGATGGTGTGGATACACTAGTAGAGAATGTTGGGTTATTAACTGTAGCAATGGTTATTGTGTCTGTCGCTCCACCCGTCGTAGTAATATTGCCACCGGCAGCAATCGTTAAGGTGTCACCATTGGTAATCGTCTGATTAGAGCCTGATGTCCCGGCTAAGGTAAAGCTAGTTATGCCGGAGCCGGAGCCCCCGGCTACATCACCATTTGCTCGCCATAGTGCATCGGCCGCATCATAGATAAGAGTAATAGATGAGCCGACTGGCAACGACACGTCCGCACCAGTACCGGTCGTAATACGATTAGCTGCGCTTGAGGAGCCAGAATTGTTAGATATAGTAGCACTAGCAGATCCGGCATTAACTATGGTTAGGATTTTTCCATCTGCACCACCAGCGATACCGGTAATAGTTTGAGCACTAGCGCCGGTTAGGCGGTAAAGTCCTGCATTGCCAAAATTAACGTTATTAGAAGTACCGGTTGTAGAATAGTCCGTTCCTTTTTGAGTCGCAATTGCACCAACATTTGCTACTGTTAGCGAACCACTAAACGTCTTATCCCCTGCAAAGGTTTGAGTGGTAGTATTGACTAGTCCTGGATAGGTAGCACTTGCAGATTGCAGATAGATGGTTGTACCAGATATAAATGCACCTTTGGCATCTGGCGTGCCTCCATCTAATGCTCCGACTGTCGTAACACCCGACCCCCCACCTCCCCCATCATCATCAGAACAGGATATAACTCCTGAGCCATTGGCTGTTAGTGCTCCACCATTGGCATTGCCGGTACAGTCTAGACTGGCAATGGTGAAGGCTCCAGCCCCACTGAAGGTGAAGTCTGGGTCGGTAGTGGCGTTACCAAAGTAGAGAGCACTGGCGTTAGCTGCACCGAGTCGGATGACACCTGTAGTACCGGTAGCTGTACCAGTGTCGATCAGGATGTCTCCAGAGTTTGATGTGGCTCCACTGGCATCTCCTGAGCCAATCACGACGTCTGACGAGTCAGTTGAGGCCGAGTTAGTGTCGGCACTGTTCAGAGCTCTAGAGATAGCCGAGACAAACGAGAATGGTGTGGCGGTTATCTGCAACCTTGGACTCATTTCACCATCCCAGCTTGGGGAGCCACCGTTACCACCAATGTTGATGCTGAGGTAGAGTTGTTGACTCCAGTCGATGCCAGAACCAAAGGCAGTGACACTACCGAGGTTGGCTGTCAGATAGCCATTCTGGACAGCGATCACGTTAGCTCCAGTTCGAGTTTCCAGCCACAGACAGTCGTCAGTGCTACTGTCGAGTGAACAGACACCCTGAGCTGAGGCTCCAGAGGCTAGAGAGTCGTAGATCTTAAACTCTACATGGTAGTTACCATCAGGGATTAGAGCCCCAGTGTTAGATTGAAGTCTAGCCTGGAAGTTTAGTTGGCTACTGGGGGCGGCTTGGGCAGGTTTAGCTAAAACACCAAACAGCACACTGCTGGGGACGATGACAGCGAACAGTACGAAAATTGCTCGCTGCAGCAGTGTGCTGGTTGAAATTTTAGGTCTGGACATGCCAAAACAGCGCTTGTAGGCGCTTTTTTTACCATTCCGACTGGTACAGCACGATTTTAGGGAGTCCCTTCCCGTTTGGTGCATTACTACCTCTGTTTTTGTTTGTATTTATTTGAGTGATGTTTGTATTTATTTAGACAAAAAATTTGTTCACTCAGCAATATTTTACAACTTATATGGCTGGACTAACTAATTGTTCTCTGATGAGTTTTCCACAGCCAGAATCAAGACAACTACTAAGCTATTTCAGTAATCTCTAGAACTGTTTTTTGCTGCCTGTGACCGCGCTGTTTATGAACACGTTTTTTGGCTTTGTAGCGGATAGAGGTAACTTTGTCTTCTTTAACCATTTCTTCTAACACCTTGGCGCTGACCTTGGCCTTATCAACCTCAGGTTTACCTACGCTGACTAAATCACCATCTATCACTAGAAGTGGGCTAAAGTCTACTGTTTTGCCGACACCCTTAAGCAGTTCGACCTTTATTTGGTCGCCTTCGCTTACAAGATACTGTTTACCACCGGTACTGATAACTGCTTTTTTCATTGTGTTTAACTCTTTTTCCTTAAAATACGGGTCAAATTTTAACAGATATACCCAAAGTTTACAAGAGACTGGCTATATTTTAGATACCCTAAAAACAACACCCCAAGCATCTGACTTATAAATCTTCTCCGAATCACCCTCTAGGCCAACGACTTCTTCAACCGCATCTGCCAGGGTTTCGGTCTGAATATATGCCTCATGGTCTTTAATTGCCGCTTTTGCCAGTGTGTCGGCTTTAAACTCTAGTTTTATATGGTCGCTAATATCTAACCCAATTTGTTTTCGACTTTGCTGAACAAGTCGCACAAATTCCCTAATTGCACCTTCTGCAATAAGATCGTTGGTCAGATCTGTATCCAGCAATATATTGTATTGCTTAGAGACTTCAAAGCTGACTTGCTTAACATTCATTTCTTCGGCAACTATTTCTAGCACATCGGCGGCTAGCTCTTGATTGTCGTAAATAGTTAATTTGGCGAGCGGTTGGCGAACCTTAATTCCAGATTCGGCTCGAGCGGCTAGTCCATCCGTAATATAGGTTCTGGTTCGTTGCATCACCTCGAGTAAATCTGCATCCTTAGCGATTGCATCAGGCCAATCTTGCAAGTGGACCGACTGTTCATCACCACTCACCTGCTGATAGATATAATCGGCCATGAACGGTGCAAACGGTGCTAAAACTTTCGAGAAGTTAACTAATATGTAATACAGAGTATGGTAGGCCATCTCCTTGTCGTTGTCGTTTATCGACTTCCAGAAGCGCTTTCGACTGCGTCTAACGTACCAATTCGAAAGATCATCGATAAATTGACCAACTGTCTTTACGGCGTTAGGTAAATCGTAGACCAACATATGCTGCTCTACATGAGCCCTTAGATCTTCGTAAACTGATAGCACCCAGCGATCAAGGATGTTGGTAGAGTCTGGAGCAATTAGGTGTTCTGGTTTAGATTGCCAGTTATCTGCCTCAGCGTACAAAATAAAGAAATCTAATGTGTTCATTAACGTAGTTAACTTACGATGGACATCCGCTACATCTTTGTCGATTAAGGCATAATCTTCGCCGTTTAATAGTGGTGAGCCGACTAATAGTAGTCGGTACGCATCGGCACTGTAGGTATCGACAAGCTCGACTGGATCGGTATAGTTGCCAAAACTTTTGCTCATTTTGCGACCATCATTACCGGCTATCGTGCCCGTTACTACAACGTTTTTGAAAGCTGGTTTACCAAACAGCCCTATAGAAACAGCATGCATGTAGTAAAACCAGGCTCTCACCTGAGCTACATACTCGACAATAAAGTCTCCGGGGAAATTTTGTTCGAACTGTTGCTTATTCTCGAACGGATAATGATATTGCGCAAAAGGCATAGACCCAGCCTCGAACCAGCTATCCATAACCTTGTCTATGCGTTCATATTTAACACCATCTATTGTAAATGTAACATCATCTATCCACGGTCGATGATAGTCTTTTAAGACCACGCCAGACAGCTTTTCTAGTTCTTTGTAGCTACCTAACACTTTGGTGTGAGTTACTCCGTTGTCGTCTTTACCACGCCATACAGGTAGTGGAGTCGCCCAAAATCTGTCACGAGACAAGTTCCAGTCCGGTGCGCTATCGACAGTATTTTTAAATCGACCATTTTTTATATGTTTCGGCCACCAATTAATTTCTTTGTTCGTTTCAAGCATTTCGTGTCTTTGGCTAGCAATATCCATAAACCAGCTAGGATGGGCCCGGTACATCAGTTTTGTTTGACAGCGATGGCAATGTGGATAGCTGTGCGTAATGTACTCAATCTTCCAGACTATACCGCGTTCTTTGAGCTCTTTGGCTATCTGTTTGTTTACCTCCCAGATATTATGACCCAGCCAATCTCCCATGGTAAAAAAGCCATTCTCATCTGTAGACATTACCCAGGGTATATCGTTCTGCTTACTCAGCTCGTAGTCTTCTTCACCATATGCGGGTGATTCGTGTGCAATACCCGTGCCTTCATCTGTATGAATAAAATCTGCATGCCATATCTTGAAAGCATTTTCGTGCTTGAGTACTTCTACGGGCTCAAAAAGTGGTTCATAGCTCATGCCTTCGAGCTGTTTTCCAGTGATTGTTTTAAGCTTTTTATATACCAATACTTGGTGTTTTTCGTCGGTCAAAGCTTTATCGAGTAAATCTTCGGCAAGTACAAGTATCTCCCCATCGAGCTCAACGGCCACGTAGTTTATATTTCGATCTATGGCTAAAGCACTATTAGACGGTAAAGTCCACGGTGTTGTAGTCCAAGCTAGTAGGCTTGCACTTTTTAGGCCAAGTTTGGTATTGGCAGTTCTAGAAAGTTTAAAACGTACATAGACACTAGGATCTGTCACATCCTGGTAAGAGTTATCCATGGCTATTTCGGCCTTTGCAAGCGGCGTAGCATCTCGCGTACAGTACATCAGGACTTTTTCACCTTCATAGATACTACCTTTGTCGTATAGCGTTTTAAACGCCCACCAGACACTTTCCATAAAGTCTTTGTCCATAGTTTTGTAGGCATTCTTAAACTCGACCCAGCGACCAATTCTGTCGATAGTATCTTCCCACTCGCTGCCAGTCTGAATCATGTTTTCACGACAGGTAATAATATAATCTTCGAGGCTGATTTTGTTGCCTATATCGCGTTTGTCGTGAATTCCGAGCTTTTTCTCTGTAAAAACCTCTGCAGGTAGTCCATGACAATCCCAGCCCCAACGCCGTTCAACGCGCTTGCCTTTCATTGTCCAGAATCGAGGCACTACATCTTTAACGACACTAGATAGCAGCGTACCGTGGTGTGGTTGTCCTGTAATAAAAGGTGGACCATCGTAGAAAACATAGCCATTATCAGAACTCCTAAAAGCAACACTTTTTTCGAAAGTTTTATCTGCTTTCCACTTTTTAATAAGCTTTTTTTCAAGCTCAGCATGACTAGTTTTGGGTAATTTAGTGTATTTCATAAGAATCCCTATATGTTATATGCTTGGATCCTTGTAATAGGAGGTACCATCCAAGTTTCTGATTTACAGACACTTTTGGTTACTGTCACTTACGCGGACATCTGGCGAGAGATTTTACTTGCCGTAATGGCTTTCTTTCTCCTACTTCGTGGCTGATAACCACTCATTCACTGTTTGTGAAACGTATTTTGTAAATTGTGAGTAAATTGTAACACAAGTACTATAAAGAGTGAAATTATTGCAAGGTCGTACCCTGGGACAGTACTTGTTTATTGATGTGTGTAGTAAGACACATCGTTTGCTAAAGGCAGAGTGCCCTGTGATAGATTAACCACTTGACCGTCGTCGGATGTTACGAGCAGGCTTGGTGTTTGCATAACATCGTACAGCGAAGCTAGCGAGCTGCCATCTCTGGTATTTAAGTCCATAAGTTGAATATCATTTTCTCCACGACCTTTAAGATCATGCATAAAATCACGAATCACTGGTTCGTTTTCGGTATGTGAACGATAAAATAAATATACCCTCATCTCTGAGGGTATATTATACATAAACACTATTGTTTTAGCTACAGCCGGTTGTTGTCCCACACGCCGTACACACGTAACAGCTGCCACTTCTTTGTGTTTGATTGCCACAGTTAAAACACATTGGGCCAGATGTGTCGAGAACTTTTGTTACTTTTTGAGCAGTTATTTTAGTGCTCGACTCGATTATTTCATCTTCTGTGCCTAAACTATCCGTTGTGCTTATGTCTACATCTAAACTAACTTGCCTATCTGTTATTTGATGCTCCATGTCATCAATACTTGCAAGACCTAGCTCTAAACGATCGTCGAAAGACAGGTATAATCCAGCCAGCTTTCTAAAAATATAGTCGACTATCGAACTAGCTGTCCGGATGTCTGTATCGTCGGTGATACCGGCTGGGGCAAAGGACATATTTATGAACGCCTTTACATAGCTTTTGAGAGGTACCCCGTACTGGAGACCATGACTAACGCTAATCGCAAACGCGTCCATGATGCCTGCCAGAGTTGAGCCTTGCTTGGCCACACTCATGAATACTTCTCCTGGGTTGCCATCTTCGTATTCACCAACAGTCACATAGCCACTACTACCAGAAATTTTAAAGGAGAATGTTTTCGAGTTGCGCACTTTCGGCATTTTCTTGCGCACGGCGCCTTTTAAGATGAATCCACTGTTTGAGCCATCAGATGTTAAAGGCACGGTCTTATCTACATCCGAAGTATCAGAATCTTTTTTGGCCATCTTGAGCGGTTGAGCAACTTTACAGTTATCACGATATATTGCGACTGCTTTGAGGCCAAGCTTCCACGACTCCATATGAAGCTGCTCTACCTCTTCAACAGAAACATTCTCTGGCATATTAACCGTCTTGCTAATTGCGCCCGATAGGAATGGCTGAACAGCGCCCATCATCTTAATATGGCCTAAGTAGTGAATCGGGTTATCACCCATAGAGCAAGCAAAGACAGGGAGGTCTTTTTGCTTAAGATGTGGCGCCCCTACTATTGTCTTTTCTACATCGATATATTCTGTTATCTCTTTAATTTGTGCCTTGTTGTAGCCAAGAGTGTGTAGAGCCTGTGGAATTGTCTGATTGACAATTGTCATCGAACCACCACCCACAAGGGTCTTAAGTTTTACTAAGCCTAGGTCTGGTTCGATGCCGGTTGTGTCGCAATCCATCATTAAACCGATGGTGCCGGTAGGTGCTAGCACGGTAGCTTGTGAGTTGCGCACTCCATATAGCTCACTCAGCTCAACAGCTTCATCCCAAGCTGTGGTGGCTGCACTGAGGAGATCTTCACGAACCATACTTGCATCAATATCTGAAACGGCTTGCCGATGCAGCTTAATTATCTTGTTCATATTTTCACGATCTTTATGATACCCAGCAAAAGGCCCAACTCTTCTGGCTATTCGAGCACTGGTAGCATAGGCATGGCCTGTCATTAGGGCGGTGATGCTAGCAGCCTGTGCTCGACCCTCATCTGAATCATATGGTAATCCTTGTGCCATTAGCAGTGCACCGAGGTTTGCATACCCCATTCCTAGCTCACGGTATGCTCTAGCGTTTTTAGCAATAGACTCGGTTGGGTATTCTGAATAACCTACTAATATCTCTTGGGCAGTAAAAACAATCTCGACCGTGTGCTTAAATTGACTAGTGTCGAAGCTACCATCGGCTTTCAGGTACTTGAGTAAGTTGATACTAGCTAGATTACAGGCAGAATTATCGAGGTGCATATATTCACTGCAGGGATTACTACCGTTAATCCGACCAGCATTTGGTGTTGTGTGCCATTTATTGATTGTTGTGTCGAATTGCAGGCCCGGATCTGCACATTCCCAGGCGGCTTCGGCTATCTGGTGAAATAGTTCCCTGGCCTTTACTGTTTCAACCGCCTTACCGGTAGTAACCGCGTTCAGGCTCCAGTCTGCGTCTTGCTCAACTGCATGCATAAAATCATCAGTCACACGAACTGAGTTATTGGCATTCTGGTACTGTATGCTGAAAGCATCAGCACCATTCAAGCTCATGTCGAAACCAGCCTCAGTTAGGGCTCTACTTTTACGTTCTTCGCGAGCTTTGCACCAGATGAACTCTTCGATATCTGGATGCTCGACATCTAGAATTACCATTTTGGCTGCTCGTCGAGTTTTACCACCAGACTTAATTGTGCCGGCACTTGCGTCGGCGCCACGCATAAAGCTAACTGGTCCACTCGCATAGCCGCCACTGCCAGATAGTAGCTCTTTCGAGGATCGAATCCGACTTAGGTTAACTCCGGCCCCAGAACCACCTTTAAAAATCACGCCCTCTTCGGTGTACCAGTTTAGGATGGAGCTCATAGTATCTTCAACACCCAGAATAAAACAGGCACTTGCCTGTTGCGAGCGGTCTGGAACGCCGATATTAAACCATACAGGTGAATTAAACGAGGCCCTCTGAGTAGCTAGGATGTATCTTAATTCTTCACAAAAAACCTCTACCTCTGCTTCATCCGCAAAATAACCCTCTTTTAGGCCGTGTTTGGCAACAGTCTCGACAACACGATTAATAAGCTGTTTTAGGGAGTGTTCCCGATCTTTGGTACCAGGTGTACCAGTAAAGTATTTCTGGGCAACAATATTTATCGCATTCTGCGACCAGCCAACCGGAAATTCTAGATTATTTTGCTCAAAAACTATTTCTCCGGTCGACGGGTTTACTAGTTTTGATTCTCGCTTTTCCCACTGGAGGTCTTCGTAAGCTTTGCTCCCCGGTTTAGTAAATAAGCGCTTTGGCGCCAACAGCGTATTTTGTGTCATATTTGTACCCTCATTAATTAATATTTGTTTGTTTTGAAACACACCTCACACATAGCATGCTTCTAGATATCGCAAAAAGACTTTTTTGAGATATCTAGAAATTACTAAGAACTAAAGTTTTTTTGTTTTACGATGTGCGCGAATTCTAGCTAGCTCAGCTTCGAAGCTCGCTAAAGTATCGAATCGCCGATAAACGCTAGCAAATCGTACATAAGCGACTTCATTAACGTCGGCCAAGTGCTCGATCACAATCTCGCCAATTGCGCGACTTGAAATCTCGGACTCGCCTGCTTCAATCAGCTCCTTTTCGATATGATCAACCACAGATTCTAGCTGCATCTTAGATACGGGAGTTTTCTCGCAAGCACGGATTAGGCCGGCAAGCAGTTTGTCTCGACTAAATAGCTCTCTTGTATTGTTGTTCTTAACAACTACAAGTTGGGGTAGCTCGACACGTTCATACGTAGTGAACCTAACCTTACAGATCGGGCATTCTCGACGACGTCGAATCGACTCGCCTTCACCAACAGTTCGCGACTCAATTACCCGAGTATCACCGAAATCACATTGCGTACATCTCATCTAATATCCTATCAACGTACCCTACATGTAGCGTAGTTATGGTTATTTTAGTCCTAGCAGTAGCGTTTTGCAATTGTATAATACGCATCATTTTAAGAAGTTGGGACGTTATTTCTTGTTGTCTTTTTTACCCTTTTTTAATCTTCTTAAGAATGAGGGCTTATCGAGCTCTGCTTCGACATCGTCTGTCCACATGTTGACTGTATTGTCGGTGTTAAAACTATCGATCACTTCTTTATTTAGAGCACCTTCGTCTTGGAGACTCATATCGATATCTTTGGCTAGGTCTTCGATTCTGACTTCTGAATGATCGTCTAGAGGCTCACCTCGCTTTGCTGCCTCGGCACGAGCAGCTTCGTCAGCGACACCTTTGGTAGGAGCTTTTGATCGATTATTATAGTAAGCTTCGTCGAATCCTGTTGCTACAACAGTTACGATTATCTCGCCCTCGATCTCTGGGTTAATTGTAGCTCCAAAAATAATATTCGCGTCAGGATCTGCAGCAGCTGTAATTGTTTCGGCGGCCTGGTTGATTTCATGCATGGCCATGTCCGAACCACCAATAACATTAAACAATATGCCTCTAGCGCCATCTATAGATACTTCAAGAAGCGGCGATTCGATTGCTTGGGTAGCAGCCACAACCGCTCGGTCTTCTCCACTGGCACGTCCGATACCCATAAGCGCCGAGCCAGAGTTCTGCATAATCGTCTTGACGTCTGCAAAGTCGAGATTAATGACACCGTGTACGGTAATTAGATCGGATATACCCTGAACTCCTTGACGCAAGACGTCATCAGCAATCTTAAAAGCTTCGAGAAGAGGAGTTTTGCGGTCAATTGTCTGGAGAAGTCGATCGTTTGGGATGGTTATCAGCGTATCGACATTGCTCGCTAAGTGATGTATTGCAAACTCAGCATTGCGACGACGACGATCACCTTCAAACAGGAATGGCTTAGTAGCAAAGCCTACTACAAGCGCACCCTGCTCGTGAGCGACGTCGGCCACGATATGAGCAGCTCCTGAACCTGTGCCACCACCAGCCCCAATAGTGATAAAGACCATATCAGCGCCTTCAAGTACTTTAGCAATTTCATCGCGAGATTCTTCGGCGGCTGATTGGCCGACCATTGGATCCGCTCCAGATCCGAGACCACGTGTAGTTTCTTTACCGATATGCACTTTTTTGTCTGCTAGCGAATGATGTAAGGCCTGAGCGTCTGTATTAATAACAACAAATTCAACATTCTGAACCCCAGACTCAATCATCCGGTTAACTGCTGCTCCTCCGGCTCCGCCGACACCAACAACTTTAATCCTTGCAAACGTTTCTATCTCTGGTACAACTTGCTTGGCCATAGCTATGTAGGATTCTCCTCGCTTTAATATGTACCAGTGTACCACGAACTGAATAAGTTGTTTATATCAATGCGATTTTTTTGTGCTCAGAGTATTTAGCGTCGACGAAAGATTTGTTTCAGCTTACCTAGACCATCCAACTGAGCGCCCTTAACATGGGCATCCTGAATGCCCGAAAGAAGCATGTCCAATGTCATTAAACCAACTGCCGTATGGTAGTGTGACTGACTCACAGAGTCCGACAGACCACTAAATCCGGCTAGCTTACCTTTTCTGACCGCTAACTGAAGATTGTCCTTCAAAATATGCTCGATACCACTAAGCTGAGCGCCTCCGCCAGTAATAATGATGCCTCCTGGTAACTTGCGTGAGTAGCCGGCGCGTTTTAACTCTTTATCGATTTGCTCAGCCAACTCTTCTAGCCTTGCGCGTACAATCATATCAACATCTTCTAGACTAAAAGTAAGGTGTTCTCTACCTATAGCAAGTTGTTTTGTACCTCGTTGTTTTTGCTCTAGGTCGACATATTCGCGCTTAATTTTTTCGGCTACTTCTAGCTCTGTTCTTAAGCCAATAGCCAGATCGTTCGTGATATGCATCGAGCCAACAGGTATGACCGCAACGTGCTCAACTTCGCCTTCATCCATGACAGCAATGTTGGTTGTGCCCGCACCAATATCGATAACTGCAGATCCAGACTCACGGCTCTCTCTATCTAGGACGGCCTCTGCAGCTGCTAGTGCCGAGGTAGTATGGTGATTGATGTTAAGTCTCAGATTATTAGTCAGTAGATCGTCAAGCGACCGCAAAATCGGTGTGCTAGCCGTCATGATTAGTGCATCAACCTCCAGTCTTACAGCTTGCATACCAACAGGATCTTTGATCCCACCCTGCCCATCAATAAAATAGTTCTTCGCAAAAAGCTGGATTATCTCCCTGTTAGGGGGTAGTTGCATAATCGTAGCTGCATCCTCGACTCGATATCGATCATCAACATGCACCGTCCGGTCTGAATTACTAATAGCAACCACACCCCGTGAAGTCTCCGATTCAACATGACTGCCGTTAACATTGACTGTTACTGATTGAATTCGGTGACCTGTCACTCTTTCGGCCTCCTCGACCGCAGCCGCAATACTTTGCCCAACCTCTTCGGGATGAACAATTACTCCTTTACGCATTCCTCGGTTTGGACTAGATCCAAAACCAATGATACTTAAGGCTCCGTCGTTGAGTCTGTCTGGTTCACCTACAACACACCTGACACCTGTAGTTCCAATGTCTAGTCCAGCAAAAAGGCTTTGGTTACGCATGACTGCACCAAATTATAACCTTAAGCGATTACCTCGGCAAGCAAGCCTAGCGTGCGATTATCTCGTAACCCTTATCTGTAACTAGGACCGTATGCTCATGTTGCGAAGCTTGAGTACGATCGGCCGACAGAATCGTCCAGCCATCTTCATGAATATATATTTGACCGCTGCCAAGTGTAGCGATCGGTTCGATAGCAATTGTTTCTCCCGCCTGAAGCTGGTAAGGACGCGCATAGGCTAAATAATTAGGGATCTCTGGATCCTCATGAAGCTTTTCACCAACACCATGACCGACTAACTCAAGAACGATTCCTAGTCGATGTCTCTCCAGAACCGCTTCTATAGCCTCGGATATGTCCGAAACATAAGCACCGGCTTTTACTTGCTTCAAACCTGCAGCAAGCGCCTCTTTGGTACCGTTAATTAATCTGGCTACATCTTTGCTTGGTTGACCAGCACACACCGTTCTACCAGCGTCCGTAATCATGTCTTTGTAGCGAACACCCAGATCGAGATTGACCGCATCTCCTTCATTGACTATTCGTTCGCTAGGAATTCCGTGCTGAACTTCGTCTGCGATTGAAATACATATAACATCTGGGAAATCTGGCAGTCCAGGCATATTCTTTACACCAAGAAAAGCCGGTTCTCCCCCCAGTCTTTTGATTTCATCGCGAGCCATTTTGGCGAGTTCTTTACCGGATATACCAGGAGTGATTTTTGCCGTTAGCATATCTAGAACTGAGGTTAAAATTAAACCCGATTCACGCATGGCGGCAATTTGCTGGTCGGTTTTAATTCTGCCCATTTTCTTCAACTATCTGTTTTATTTGTGAATATACTGACTCCACATCGCTATTACCATCAACAATATAGATAGGCGTCAGTTGTTCGGCAAAATATTCGGCCACGTGCTCTGTCTGTTTATGGAATATCTTGATGCGTTCTTCTATAGCCTCTGCGTTGTCGTCCTGACGACCGCGCAATTGCATGCGACGTCTTATCTCGGCTTCGTCAACCTGGATAATGATGTATCCGACAACATCGGCACCGTATGTCTCTACCAACCATCGAGCCTCGTAGAAATCTCTCGGAAAACCGTCGAGCATAACTCGGCTATGGTCTTCTTGATATTTATCCAACTCAGTACTTACAAGTTTATCGACATAATCGTCGTCGACTAGCTCTCCGTCGAGCATTTCGGCTAATTCCTCGCCCTTTGCCTGGTTGCGTAATAAATTTCCAGCTGATATCCAGATAAAGTCAGACCGCTCTGACAGAAGTCTTGCTTGGGTAGTCTTACCGGCTCCGGGTGGTCCTGAAATAATAAACATTCTACTAGTTTAGCCTAGAGTTAATTGCCTTAGCAATGTCTGCCTTACTGGCGCTTTCACCCACTTTGCCGACAACTAAACCGATTAGCCTGCCCATATTCTGTTTCTCGAAGGCGATATCGTTTGTTTTTGCTACTTCTTGAATCACTGCTAGCAGTTCAGGCTCGGTTAGTTGCTTAGGTAGAAACTCTTCGAGTACGGCCACCTCGGCAGTCTCTTTTTTGGCATGGTCATCACGTCCTGCTTGCATATACAGCTCAATTGCATCTGTGCGCATTTTTATTTGTTTGCGTACGGTGGCAATGAAGTCGGACTGATCATAATCTTGCTTTTCTTTTTGCTCGAGATTTACGGCGCTCTTAAGCATCTTTAATACATCAACTCGAACTTGGTCGCGGCTAATCAGTGCCTGCTTTAGCTCTGCATCCAGGCGCTGCATGGCTTAGCGCTTCCCGGTTTTAGCCTTGTAATTCTTTCGGGCAATGGCAGATTTACGACGTTCGACTTTGCTAAGTGGCTTGGTGTGAAACTGCTGATTTTTTGCGGCAGCTAAAACACCAGATTGCTGAACTTTGCGGGTAAAACGACGCAACATTGCATCGGCCGATTCTTTTCCATCTTTGCGGGTAACTTGTATCATCGATTGCACAGTTTACTATAGGGGTAAGATTATTGCAAGTATCTAAACTAGTAGGCCTAGATTGTCATGCCACCAGTACCACTTCGGCGGGTTGATGGTTTTTGAGTTTTTAAAACAATGCTTTGGAGTTCTTTAAATATAATAAAGTGTTTGTTAGTTGAGTACACCTTGGTATTACCTTGCTTTTCGCTTACTAAAAAGCCTGTTTTCTCGAGTCGTTTGAGCTCACGCTGAATGTTGCCTGCATCTTCTTTGATAAGTTTAGCAAGACCCCGAACGTGTGTTTTGAAGTCTGGGTACTTGGCGTACACAACTACAATTTTTCGTCGAACTCGTGATGTAATAAATACGTCTAACATAACCTCTATTGTCTTTCACACAACAGTATGCCGAATCATTTTGAATTTGGCAAGATTTTTTTTCGAACTACAATGAATGTATGAATTATTACGATGTGCTGGTTGCGTCAAAGACGAAGCATAACCAATTATTCACCTATAAAAGTAGCCTCAAACTAACTGAAGGTCAAATTGTTAAGGTTCCTTTTAGAAATCAATTTCTTAAAGGTGTCGTTGTAAATAATTCAACTGCGTATTCGGCCGCAAAAGAATGTATTCCGGAGAGCAACCTAGTCATACCTAGGCCATTACTGACGTCTACCCTAACGCTTGCTCGGAATTCAGGAATAGACCTATCTGGAGTCGCTCAATTGCTCTTGAGCCATATCGAAACAAAGCCAGTAAAAATCGAAATGCCGGGTAGACAGACAAAGCCTGTGTCGTTACCCGAACTAACACACGAGCAGCAGCAAGCTATCAAACTCATCCGCGATAATGATAGTAAGCCGGTTTTGCTGCATGGAGTAACAGGGTCTGGAAAAACACGTGTCTACCTAGAACTAGTTCGCGAGCAACTAGCAAGCGGTCGCTCTTGCCTACTATTGTCGCCGGAAGTCGGCCTGGGATCACAGCTTGCAACAGAGGTAGCTAAAGCATTTCCGTTGAACACAATTTTTACTCACTCTAGCTTAACACCAAAACAAAGACAGCAAGTTTGGGGCAACTGTCTGGCTTCTGATAAACCCCTAGTCATTGTAGGGCCACGCTCAAGTATTTTCCTACCTATCCGTAATCTTGGGTTAATTGTGATGGATGAGTTTCATGATGACTCATACAAACAAGATAACGATCCCCGGTACCACGCACTCCACGCCGTAAGCTTGTTAGCGAAAGCCAGTAGAGCCACACTCGTATGTGGATCTGCCAGTCCAAATGTCGGAGATTACTATTACTTTAAGCTTGCAAGCTACCCGATTGTTAGTATGAGTAAAAAGGCTTTACCGGCACAGGCAGCACGGGTAGATATAGTCGATATGCGCAAGGAACCAGAAAGACTTATGTCCAAAAAATGCCTTCGAGCTATTGAGAGTGCGCTCGAACAAGGAAATCAGGCCTTGGTATTCTTTAACCGCCGCGGCTCTAGTCGTTTAGTGGCGTGTGAATTATGCGACTTCGAGGAGCGCTGTGCAAATTGTTCTACAGCATTGGTGCTACATCGGGATAAGAATCTGTTGATCTGTCATACCTGCGGCTACAAACGACAGCCTAGATCGGTATGCCCTGAATGCCAAAACCCACTGCGCTATACTGTGCCGGGGATCAAGCAGCTAGAGGCAGACATTCAGTCTGCCTTGCCTGGTGCCAAAGTTGTACGTTTTGATAGCGATACCAACAAACGCGATGCTCTCTACAGCCAGCTGTCTAAGCTCAGAAATAAGCCAAATACAGTCTTAGTTGGCACTCAGATTCTAAGTAAGGGTCTGGACCTTCCCCTGCTCCAGACTGTCGTGGTAATTAAATCTGAATCGGTACTAGCAATACCAGATTACCGAGCCGACGAAAAGATGTTCCAGCAAATTTTACAGCTAATTGGCAGGGTTGGACGTGGTCATATCGAACATACTGCCGTCTATCTACAAACTCACAATCCCAGTAATCCCACAATTCAACTAGCGGCTAGAGAGGATTGGAATGGTTTCTACCAAAACGAAATTGAAAATCGGCGAAATGCAAAACTACCACCTTTCAGATACATGGCGAATATTCGAATCCGCCGAAAAACTGAGTCAGGGGTTGAGACTGCTGCCCTAGCCGTTGCCAAAAAGATAGGTAATATCCCTGGTATTGAGATTATCGGTCCGGCTCCCGCCTTAATTGAAAAACATTCAAAATACTATGAGTGGACACTCCAGACTCTAAGCCGAAAACGCAGTAAACTGCTAGAAGTTAAGCAAGTGCTTGGAAGCCAGGAGTATTTTGACCTGGATCCCACACAGTTATTTTAAGTACCCCTGTTAATCTGTTATAATTTAGCTATGTCTGTTCAGCCAAAATCCAAAATAATTACTTTGCCAAATTCGTCTTTGAGACAAGCCTCTAGAAAAGTCGGTTTAATAAACGAGCAAATTATCGAACTAATCCAGACTATGACAGATCAAGCCAATGCCTGGGATATCTCCAGAGAACACGAAGTAACTGTGGGGCTCGCTGCGGTACAGATAGACGAGTTATGGAAAGTTGTGATTATCCGAGAAGATTTCGATGATCACAATAATCAAAACTATATTGCACTTATTAACCCAGAGATCGTTAAATACGAAGGCGAAATCGTTGAAAACTTTGAGGGCTGTTTGAGTGTAAAGGACTACTATGCAAAAGTCCCTAGGTATTCGAAGGTTCGCGTAAAAGCAACTACGGTTGAAGGCCAGGAAGTTAGGTTTAATGCAGATGGATTTCTAGCCCGGGTAGTTCAGCATGAGGTAGACCACACAAAAGGAATTACGATAGTTGATCGTGTCGAGGATTTAAAAAATGGATTTCGAATTATTAATGATAAAGGTGAAATGGAGCCAGTTGTACTTGAACAAGTAAAGCAGTCTGGGATTCTTCAAGATGAATAGCGTTGTATTTTTCGGCAATGAGCAGCTGAGCTCGACTCGCCAACCATCTTCTGTGCATGCGTTTCAAAGTCTTATTGATAGCGGTTATCCGATAGAAGCACTTGTCATCAAAGCTCGACCCCAAAAAAGCCGACAGCCAAACGAACCGGCAATCGTAAACATAGCCAACAAGAATAATGTACCGATAATTAGACTGAGTGATAAGACGCAGCTTCTGGAGATATGCAACACATTTACATCAGAAGTGGCTATTTTAGCGGCGTTTGGGATGATCATTGATCAGGCCGTTATAAACCATTTTAAACATGGGATTATCAACATTCACCCTTCTTTGTTGCCAAAATATCGCGGTACAACTCCAATCGAAACTGCCATACTTAATGGAGATAAAGAAACTGGCGTAAGTATCATGAAGCTCACAAGCGGCATGGACTCTGGGCCGATATTCGCCCAAGCGATCCAGATACTTACCGGTAAAGAGTCGAAGGCCCAGCTAACCGACTCTCTAGATAGCTTGGGAGCGACACTCCTAATAAATGTTTTGCCTGGTATTTTTGATGGTTCAATTAAAGCCACCCCGCAAAGCGAATCACGTGCCAGCTACACAAAAATGCTAACCAAAGAGGACTCTCGGCTTGATTTTTCAAAATCCGCAGAACAACTTGAACGCGAAATCAGGGCATTAGCCGAATGGCCAGGCAGCAAAACAACCATCAACGGGACAGAAGTAACTATTACGAGTGCGTACGGTGTACCATCTAATGACCAGTCAAAAAAAGCTGGTGAATACTGGATTGTCGAAGAAGCAAACCTACTTGCTATCGAAACTGGAAGTGGTTATTTATGTGTCCAAACTCTTAAGCCTGTTGGAAGGTCAGAGATGACGGCAGTTGAATTTATTAACGGATATCTACATTAAAGCCTAAGCAGCCATTGGTGGCTGTGGTTGATCTTGTGCTGGTTGAGGTTGTGGCTGTTGCGGAGGCATTTGAGCCATATTATCCACTGGCGCTTGAGGCTGTGTAATAGGAGCCTGAGCTTGCGTAGCTTGGGCTGCCGCCTGTTGATTAGCGGCCAGAATTTGTGGAGCACTGGCCTTGATTTCATTCTTTAGTTTTTCCAGCTCTTCGGCGACAACTTGTTTGTACTGAGGCAAATTGGTATCTAGCCACTGCTTGGCTCCAGCCTCATCGTTCTTGTCGATAAAAGCTTCGAATTCATCTAGTTGGGCATCTGTCATCTGCTCGGCAAGACGCATACCTACGCGCAACTCTAAAGTTTCGTAAATATGACGAAGCATAGCAGCCTTATCTTGGTCGGGTAGACTGCCAAGGCCGATATCGTTTAGGAAGTTATTGTCTAGTTTGAACATAGTATTTCCCCTTATGATTTGTATTCTAGCATAGTTATAGCTTGCGGTCTTTAAGTTCTTCGGTGTAAAGTTCGAGGCGATCGCCCTCTTCTAGCTGGAGTCGGTTTTCGGTAACTAGATCAATGCCACACAGCTCGCCCTCTTGGACCTCACTAGCATCTTGCGGACCACGCTTTAGGCCTGTTACTTCGACTTTCGCAATCTCTTGCTTGTCGCGTATCACACGAGCTTTTGCCGGCGACCTAAGGGTGCCTTTTAGAACTTCTCCTCCCGCAATGACTTCTGTTTTTGTAGTCTTAAAGATACCCTTAACTTTGAGCGTGCCTAGTTCGGTTGTTACTAGTTCCGGAGATAGCATATTTTCGAGTTCGGCTCGGATGTCGTCTAGAAGCTCATAAATTATCTTAAATAATCTGACGGACACGTTATTTTCAGTAGCTAAGCGCTTTGTGGCTGGTGGCAAAGTTAAATTAAATCCATAAATAATTGCACCCGACGCAGCAGCAGTACGGACATCGTTCTCGTTGATATTACCTACACCCGAACCCACAATTCTGGTCGAAATCTCGTCGTTATCGATTGATTTGATGCTGTCGATCACAGACGCCAAGGAGCCCTGGACATCTGCTTTTATTAATACCTTGAGCTCATCAACTGTAGTCCGACGACTAATAATCCGTAGCATCTCTGTGCTGGTCATGTTGCTTGAGTGTGCATCTGACTTAACGTTTGCCATAGATTGTGCTTTTGCTTCTTTTTCATTAGCAACTACATGGAAAGAATCACCAAATTCTGGCAAAGACTTAAACCCACTAATTTGGACTGGAGTCGATGGCCCGGCCGACTTGATTTCTTGACCTCGTGAATCGTTCAAAACCTTAACTTTTGCATACACAGATCCAGCCACCAGAAAATCTCCCTGATTGAGTACACCTTGTTGGATCATGGCAGTAGCTACGGGGCCTAGACCCTTTTCCATATGAGCTTCGATTACCAAGCCCTCGGCTGGTCCATGGCTATCGGCTTCTAAGCCTTCCAGGTCTGCAACTAGTAAGACCATGTCTAGAAGCTTATCGACTCCTTCGCCAGTTTTAGCCGAAACCGGTACAACAATCGTCTGTCCTCCCCAGTCTTCTGGTAGCAAATTTTGCTCAGCTAACTGTTGCTTAAGCCTATCAATGTTGGCACCTTCTTTGTCGATTTTATTGGCAGCAAAGACCATTTTTACACCAGCTTTGGTTGCAAACCTAATCGCTTCGAGTGTCTGAGGCTTAAGACCATCATCGGCGGCAACTACTATTATTGCCAAGTCTGTAAGTACTGCCCCGTGTTCACGAATGGCCGCAAATGCCTCGTGACCAGGTGTATCAAGAAATGTAATTTTGCGGTCTTTACGCTCTACTTGATAGGCAGAGATATGTTGAGTGATGCCACCAGCTTCTCCGGCCACGACATTACTGGAACGAATCTTATCGAGCAGGCTAGTTTTGCCATGATCAACATGCCCCATAACTGCCACGACGGGTGGACGTGGTTCGAGTTTTGGATTCTGCCTCTGGCTTTGAGTAGGCTTTGATATTTCGGAAGCAGGAATCTGACGAGGAGCTAGCTCTACTTCTAGGCCAAGCTCATCAACTAAGATCGACGCAGTATCGATATCAATTTTCTCGTTGATAGTTACCATTATGCCGTTTTTAAACAGCTCGGTAATCAATTTGGTTGCTGGTAAATCCAGTTCGGTAGCGAGGCTGCCAACTGTCACCATGTTATCGATTTCGATCTTCCTGGCCATGTCAGCCTCCTTTCGTGTGGATTTATTTACTTCATGCTGAGAGCAATCTTGCGACCGTCTTTGTCAACTTCTAGAATAGTGAACTTTTTGGTTTCACCTAGCTTAAATACTTCTTCTGGGTTTGCTTGATCGTTGGCGCCACCAATCTCGGAAATATGCACCAGAGCTTCAACAGATGGACTAATCTGTACAAAAGCTCCAAATGGAGTGATCCGAGTTACCGAACCTTCGACTACATCGCCCTTCTTCAAACTCTCGACTTCTTTAACCCAAGGATCGGCTGTCATCTGCTTTAGGCTTAGGCTTAGGCGTTCTTTATCGATAGCGATGATTTTTGCCTCTATCTGATCGCCAACCTTAACGTGTTTGCGCGGGTCGTCGATTCTTTCCCAGGAAATTTCTGATATATGGATTAAACCTTCGATTCCATCGACATTAACGAATGCACCAAAGTCAATTACACCTGTTACGACACCTTTAACCGTATCGCCAACGCTCAGTTTTTCGAATCGTTGAGAAATTGCATCTTTAAGCGCTTCTTTTTCAGAGAAAATTAGCTTGTTGTCTTTACGACTAACATCTAAAACCCGAACCTTGAGTGGCTTATTAATCAGGCCGTGAAGTTTCTGTAAGATTTCATCTTTATCTGTTCCAGATACCCTTGGGTAGTTGTCGGCAGACAGCTGAGATACTGGCAAGAAACCACGTATGCCTTCGAGTTCGACCAACAGGCCACCACGATTCGCATCAAAAGCAGTAACTTCAATGGTTTGACCGTCGTCATGAATCTTCTGTAGTTCATCCCAGCCCTTGTCTTTCGAGGCTCGACGTAGTGAAAGTAAGGCATGGCCTTCTTCGGTTTCTGGCTCAACTACGCTGGCTGAAACGCTTGCTCCTTCCTCTAGTTTGACACCATGGCCTAGTTCTCGGCGTGATACTACCCCGATCCCATGATTTCCTAGATCGACCCATACTTCGTGCTTCTTAACATTCAGTACAGTGCCTTCAACTACATCGCCTGTGTTTAGGCGACCGAAATCTGCACTCGTTAGCAGATCATCCATAGTTAATGATTTTGACATTATTAATTTAACTCCTTAATACGTATTTCTGAGTTCGACTAATTAATTAGTTGATATTTCAGATTAGAGACATTCTATCATCAGGGGTGGTAATCTGTAAACCCCTAGTCGAGCTTAAAATCCTAGCCCACGCACCTGAAAATGTATATACTAGGCACGAATGAGAATCTGTATCGACATCGGGGGCACAAAAACACTCATCGCCTGGCTAGATGAAGCTGGCGAGATTGTTACGAGTATCAAGTTTGAAACACCTAAAGAATATGCAGATCTAGTCTTGGCAGTAGCAAAAGCCCTAGAAGGCAAACCTAAAAGCGACGGAACAATTGTAATTGGTGCTCCAGGAAAAATAGATAGACACCATGGTAAGGTAATAGGCTTTGGAAACTTACCTTGGAAAAATGTACCCCTACAAGCAGATCTGGAAGCAAAATTAGGTAGTCCAGTACGAATCGAAAACGATGCAAATTTGGCAGGACTAGGAGAATACTATGCTCTCAACGAACACCCGCACCAGTGCCTTTATTTAACTGTTAGCACTGGGATTGGTGGAGGTGTAGTAACAGATGGGCGCCTAGACCCAGAACACCTCGACAGTGAACCTGGCGAGATGCTGATAGAACACAATGGCCAACTAGTAATGTTCGAGAAACTGGCCTCTGGTAGTGCAATCGTGCGCGACTACGGTAAACGAGCCTCTGATTTGAACGATCCCGCCTCCTGGCACGAAATCTGCGCAATTCTAGCCCACGGTATTATTAATATTCTAAGTATGTTTAAGCCCAACTACATAATTATCGGTGGCGGAGTTGGTACGCATTTTTCTAAGTATAAAGATATCCTTGGCGAAGAGCTCAAAAAGATCAAACCACCACTTGTCGATATACCGAGAATAGTTCAAGCATCACGACCTGAGGAAGCAGTTATCTTGGGCGCCTGGCAACTGGCAAAACAGCTCGACGGCGAAGCGTAGATATCGTGGAGTTACTAGAAAATTTAAAAACAGACTACCCAGACATTAAATTCGTCGATGGTAGCAAATTTGTTTGGTCGCCAGCCAAAAACGAGCTCATTTATTGCTCCGAGCAACTTGCGCAGACAACCGGTACGTACAGCTTGCTCCACGAGCTTGGCCACGCACTAAGCGATCACCAAAACTTTCACACCGACACCGAACTAATCGAGATTGAGCGTGAAGCCTGGGAACGGGCTATCGTGATCGCCAAGCACTACGGCATAGAGATACCTAACGACCACATCGAAGACTGCCTAGATACATACCGTGATTGGCTACTATCGCGAGCCACCTGCCCAGACTGTCGCTTAGTTGGTATTCAATCATCTAGAAGCCTAAATTACCACTGTATTAACTGCTCAAACAAATGGTCGGTACCAGACGAACAGACATGCGCAACTCGTCGAAGATTACTAAAGACTAACTAAAACACAAAAACCAGTTCATTTTACTGAACTGGTTTTTGTAAATCGTGCCTTATTTAGCGCTCTTGGTTCGGCGGCTAACAGTGCCACCTCGTGCGCCAACAAGTTTTGCTCGCTCGCGGCCAGTCAAGCCATCTTTACCAACGACACTACTAGCAAAACCACCAGTTTTGCTCTTGCGGCCACCTTTTGCACCAATACGGGCATAAAAGTCGGCACCATGACGTTGACGATTAGTTTTGGCGGCTAGTTTGCCACCTTTAGCGTTTCCTGCCATCACATCTCTCCTAATTATTAATAAAAAGAAGGGGCCCGATTACGGAACCCCTCCTTATGTGTAGCTATTGTATCACGCTATTGCTTATGTGTCAATATGCTTTTGTTTAGATAGTTAATATTCGCCCCTGGCATGAATATCGACTAAACCTCCCATATATTCGGCCCAGTAAACTTGTGTGTCGTTCGATAGTATCACTTCTCTGCCCTTAAAAGATTCGAGACTACCTGTGGCCTGGTTTCTGTATTCAAGACTGCCGTCCCTGTAACTCGCCGGACCGCGACTAAAGCCATTGACCGGAGCTTGTTGTAAACTCTTTCTAAGAAAGTTATAGATAGGATGTACATCCAACGACTTGTCGGTAATCTGGCCGTAATATACAAACAGCCAGACTGGTTGGTTCTTGAAGTAAACTACTTGTCGGCCACCATAAGGCTCACCACCAAAGAAGTTGTCGTGCATTTTCCAGTTACCGTCAGCAAAGCTAATCGAACTCGAACCATCCGGTTCGCGGACTATCTTGGCCGTGCCGTCGGCATGTGGCTTATCAGCTTTATTAAGAAATACTCTAAGTTCTTCTAGGTTTAACTCTACCTTCATGAATTCCCCACTTTTTGCCAAAATACCAACTTATAACCATCTGGGTCTTTGAGGATAAACTCGCGATTTCCCCAAGGCCAGTTTTGGGGCTCGGTAGACGGTTTAAGGCCAATCTTTAACTGCCGAGTGTATTCGGCATCGACATCTTCGACCTGCAGATAAACATACATACCCCGACCTTTTTCGGGGTTAAGACTGTCTTTGGCGAATTCGTCTTCGTCGCGCATAGTAATCAGCACAACTTCAAAACCACCCAATCTAAGCCTAGTGTATTGATCGTCACCCTCGACCCGCTCAAATCCGAGCTTTTTGTAAAACTTTTCACTCAAGGTGTTATCTTGGCACCAAAACAATAAATTTGTAACTTTCATATACCTAGTTTCGAACTATACTGATTTGTTTTCAAAGTAAATCTTACAACAGTATACGCTTATCAACGGATTGAGAATGCTTAAGCTGTATACTAAGGACTATGGATTATCTAACAGGTTACAGTTTGCTCTTATTCGTATTCCTGTCACCTATTCTGGTTTTTATATTAGTTAGACATACGTATAAAAGGTTTACTGCCATAGGTTCAAAAAAGAAAAATCGCTATTGTGGAGCACCAGTAAATCAGAGGCACTTTAGCGAGAGGCTTGAACTAATGAGTGAAATCAGTGGAACTCTAACTGGTGGCGGAAGACACTGTCCTAAGCCGTCATCAGAATATATTTACATCAAGAATCACCCTTTTCAGAACTTTTTTTACAAGTTACTGTTATTTGGGATATATATCGGCCAGTGCGTTGGGCTAGCTTATGCCTCTGTGCTTATCAGTAAACCATTAATATTTCTATTGTTGCCTGGGATGTTGTTTATTTTCCCTATTTCATCCGTAACAACCATGGGTATTCATTTCCAAAATTAACTAATCGACTCTATTTAAATCTAGACCGTGCTAAGAAACTAAGAGAGAAAAACCGACTTAAACGCCTAGAACGCATCAGGAAGCTTAAGTACAAACCTTAAAAGAATTAGGATTATATAATCCTAATAAATGTAAGACTGTCTAGAGCCGTCTTTTGTAAAAAACTTTTCACTCAAGGTGTTATCTTGGCACCAAAACAATAAATTCGTATCTTTCATACGCCTAGTTTCAACTTTAAGAACAAGGATTAAATAGTACCCCACAACAATTAAAAAGCGACTTGATTAATCAAGTCGCCAGGGCTGGTGAGTCCTATTTCAGCTCACCACACCCGTACATCTTCCAAATCAGTTCCGGTTGTACAGCATGACCACCTCTTCGTGCACTTCGTTCGACCATAGCGAAGCGCCATCGAGCCATTCGAGCTTACCGCTGACCGGGTGAATTCTTGTAACCGGCCGATCACACCGACTGCAATAACCAGCCAGAATACCATCGGCAAGCGTGGCGCGAATCACCGCCGCATGGCATGACGACGTCAGCTCCAGATCGATCCAGCCCTCACGGCCGAACGGATCCCAGTGAACTTCGAGCCCATCGTAGTAGTAGTAGCCCCTCGGCAGGTTCATGGCGTCACCCACGATTGTCCACGGGTCGTTCATACTCTCTCGCTTGGGACGCACGACTCCACGCACCTTGACATTCAGAGGCCACCCTGGCCCAACCTTGAGCCTGAATATCACGATACGCTCACCGTGCGCATTCTCGGGGTGTGGGTCGAACATCGCCAGCATTAAGTGCCAGGGCGATGGACCATCGGAAATTTCAACGCGAGCCACTTGGCTCACCTCCTTGATGTACATGCCCGTATTAGGATTACGAGCCCTCCCTTACTCTGCTATGAGCGACCCTCGAACTTTCGAAGGAATTATAAACATATTGTATAACTTTTTACTTAACTTTACAATTATGTAAACGTGTTAATATTCTTTTATGAATGATGAGTCTATGAAATGGCAACCGATGCCAGTTGATAAATCTATTACTGAACCCTTGGAGCCGCTAGTTAAGGGGTGGGTCGATCAAGTTCGAGCAGAGCTGCCTGGAATACCGGATACCGTAACTTGGGAGTGGGACAATAATCAGCTGATGGAAGATTATGGTTGTGGTGGCGCCACTGTTACACCTAGCCTGCTGCACTTGAGTTTTGCCCCCGAATTTGCAGATAAAGCACTACAAATGCAAGCACTAGAGGCTACAATTAAGCACGAGATGTTTCACATAGCCCAGGGCTGGGCAATGTTTGAAAGCAAATATACCAACGCTACCGATATGGTTAGCCAGGCAATCATGGAAGGCGCTGCTTGCGTATACGAGCGTGAGACCACTGGTAGACCGGTTGATTACGCCATGCCACTAGTTGGCGAGAACCCGGATGCCATGTTTGCTATGCTTCAAACTCTGCCCAAAGAGTTAAGTTGGGACGATTGGCGCAAGTATAAGTTCTACGACCCCGAATCAGGCCGCAAATGGATAGTTTATAAAGCTGGAGTGTGGTTTATTGACCAAGTCCTAGCCAAAAACCCTAACCTAAAAATCCAAGACCTCGCCCACATGACCCCACAAGAAATCCTAGCTCTTACCTAATACTGGTGCCGCCCTTATTCGACAGTTTTCTAGCTTCGACTTCATGTGGCCCATAGGTATAACCAAGCCTGTCACCCAGCACGACACCCGCAAAAGCACCCTTTGCTCCAGCCACCTTATAGCCAAGAACTGCTCCGGCTGCTATTGCACCTACTCTTAATGCCCATCCTTGTTCAATCTTGTGATTATTCGGATCTAGATCTTGCGCAACGTGAATCAGCTCGTGCTGAACCGTAGTATCGCGTTGATCAGGTGTGATGGGTTTACCTCTGAGTTTTGTCCCTAAGGAAATAACAGGCCCTTCAGGTTTATACTTGCGAAACCTTATTTTTGCCAGACCCGCAGGCCATGCAGAGCCCCTTGTTGTGAGCCTATTCCTGTCATCAACTATCACCGTAGTGCCGGCAATGGCATCACTAGCTACACCAAGACCCTGTAGTCTTTGCGCTATATCTAGAGCGCATGGAGCGTTCTCGTTGGTGACACCGCCCTCCAATATTATGTCGGGGAGTGTGCTTGAAATTGATTCTGTTTTCATCTTTTTTTATTTTACTTTTACAGCTATCATTATAACACTTTATGGATTACTTATCAAATTTTTTGCCTAAAAGGAACTAACAGATCAAAAACAGGTATCTTGGCTTGATTTATAGTTTGCGTACTTGTTTATGTATACTTCTATTCATGAAAGAAGTTATAGGAATTGTTGCGGTTGTTTTAACTTTTGTTGGCTATGTGCCGTACTATCGAGACTTGTTTAGAGGTAAAACCCACCCGCACCTCTACAGCTGGTTCTTATGGGCACTGTTAACCATTCTGATTGCTGCTTTGCAGTTTAAGGGCGGTGCTGGGCCTGGCACTTACATTACAGTGGCAGCCGGGGTGCTGTCTGTAGGGGTGACTTATTTTGGCTTTAAGCAAGGCACCAAATATATAACTAAGTTCGACACAGCTGTGTTTATATTGGCGCTAGGGGCCATTGCCTTTTGGCTGTTAGCAGATTTGCCCGAGTGGTCGATTATTTTGGCTGTTATTGCCGATGTGCTGGCAATTGCCCCAACTGTACGTAAAACCTGGCATAAACCGTATACCGAGACCCTGTCGCTTTACGTAACCAACACCTTTAGGTTTGGTTTTGCCCTGCTGGCAATCGAAAACTACAGCCTGCTAGCTACCCTGTGGCCAGCCGTGTGGGCAGTACTAAACGGCGGTTTTGCCCTAATGATAATCACCCGCCGCCAAAAACTAAACCCACCACCCAAGTTTAAATTACTCCCTTAATCTTACAGCCTATCCAATATTTGTTTGGCTTTAGCGTAAGAGCTAGCATAGAGATAGATCCCTCTTCCAAGTGTGTATAAGCCAAATAGCATCGCGCCCCAAAAAACATAGTAACTTGACTCACCGTCAGCGGAACTCTCTGCTCGGCTACCGGCCCATGCGTAAGAAACAGAAGTTATTATTGTGGCCACGATAAACCAAGCAAGCCCTTTTAGAATTTCAACTTTTCCATGATGTTTGACTTGATTCACAACATACTTTTGTATGTAAATTTTCTTATCCTCAATAAACCTTGAGAGAACACTAGCTTCATAATAATTCCTTCCCCTAAGACTAATAGCATCACTCAAGAACTTCTCTGCGTTTTTAATGTCATCCTTTAGAAAGAGTGCGTAGGCTTGTATCTCGTATAGTTTGTAAGCGTGTTCCCCTAAATCTTCGTCGGTGTAGCTATCACTAAAGCTATTAATTCTATCTTGCAGCACACCCACCTCGCTACGATCTACAATCTCATCATCTAGCAACCCTTTTAGTTGCCCATCTAGTACCCTTAGGTCTTTTACGTATGGTTTACGCATATTGATTGATTATAGCATTATAGATCTTGGCGATTCACTTCGCTAAAATCTATACATATTCCAGGGGAGAACAGCCAGAGTACCGGATTTATTCCGGTGCCCTGCGCGTTAGGAGGGGATACTCCCCTCCTAAAAGCAAAGAGCCTCCCATTAAGGAGGCTCTGAAGCATAATTCGGCACCTTGCTATTTTCCCACAGCTTAAGCTGCAGTATTGTAACCGTAGATCGGCTTAACTTCTGTGTTCGGGATGGGAACAGGTGTTTCCCGATCGCTATGGGCACCGAAAGATGTCGCGACGAAGTTTAGGCAATAAACCTCAGTAAAACGAGGTGCCAGCTGCTCGGCGACATTTTTCGACGTCCAATTAAGGCGGTCGAATCGTTGACTCACATAGAGTCATATTTATTATTGTGTGGGTGTTATAAAACACCAAGAACAAACCATTTGACACATCTCTTCCCTAGGGAAGAATTTATATACTCGCACGCTGGTTAAACCAGTTAATGGAGTTGAAATAAACTCTCAAAAAGAGTCTATATACTCCACAATTTAGCGAATATATAAATCACAAAAAGTCAGTGGCGCTATTAGTATGCTTCGGCTGAATACATTACTGTACTTACACCTTGCACCTATCAACCTGATCGTCTTTCAGGGCGCTCATAGAGAAACGCAATCTTGAGGCCGGCTTCGCGCTTAATATGCTTTCAGCGCTTATCCGATCCGCACATAGCTACTGGGCAATGCAATTGGTATCACAACCCATACACCAGAGGTGCGTTCATCAGGGTCCTCTCGTACTACTGACGAATTCTCTCACGTTTCTTGTGTGTCCACACCGGATATAATCCGAACTGTCTCACGACGTTCTAAACCCAGCTCACGTACCACTTTAATCGGCGAACAGCCGAACCCTTGGGACCTGCTCCAGCCCCAGGATGTGATGAGCCGACATCGAGGTGCCAAACCGCGCCGTCTATGTGAACTATTGGGCGCGATAAGCCTGTTATCCCCGGGGTAACTTTTATCCGTTTGCGCTGTCGATTCCACATTCATGTACAAATGTACTTACAGCGGATCATTTACTCCGACTTTCGTCCCTGATTGGCTTGTAGGCCTCACAGTCAAGCTGACTTATGCGTATACACTATCACTTCGATTTCCATCCGAAGCTAGTCAACCTTTGAACGCCTCCGCTACTCTTTAGGAGGCAACCGCCCCAGTTAAACTACCCACCAGGCACTGTCCCTGACCCTGAAATTATAGAAAATCAGAATCTTGAAAGTGTCTTAAGTTAGGGTAGCCCAACAAATAGGCAAAATTGGTAATTAAACCAAAAGTTACTAACAAATACTTAAAAAGTATTTTTGCTATAACCACCACTCTCGATGTCATCGATGTGATTAGGACATGGATGTTATAGCTGTTTCACAATACTGCCTAATTGTTTAGGCTACCTTGGTCTTAAAACTTGGCTTTCAAAGTATTTTCTACACTTTGAGGGCCAGGTCAAGAACAAAGCGTACACAAGGGTGGTATTTCACTGATGACTCCACAAACGCTAGCGCATCTGCTTCAAAGTCTCCCACCTATGCTACACATGTATACGCTCGGCTCAATGCCAAGCTGTAGTAAAGCTCCACGGGGTCTTTTCGTCCTGGTGCGGACAGACGGCATCTTTACCGCCAATGCACTTTCACCGAGTCCTTTGCTGAGACAGTGCCCACATCATTACGCCATTCGTGCAGGTCGGAACTTACCCGACAAGGAATTTCGCTACCTTAGGACCGTTATAGTTACGGCCGCCGTTCACTGGGGCTTCAGTTCAAACCGTAAAGTTCTCCCCTTAACCTTCCAGCACCGGGCAGGCGTCAGCCCCTATACTTCCACTTTCGTGTTTGCAGAGACCTATGTTTTTAGTAAACAGTTGCATGGGCTCTTTAGCTGCGGCCCCACGGGGCACGCTAAACTCAAGTAATATTTGCATACGCAAATAGCAACTATCCATAAAACCTGTTGGTTCATAGAATATGTTATTTCTGTCTCAAGCTATCTATTACTAGATAGTTGATTTCTCGATTGTAGTCTTCTTACGAAGACATTCACAAATTGTTACTGCTATTTACTCTAACGAGTACCTCGCATCTGGTTGCTAACCCTAGATTGCATATGAATGTGCGAAAAGATATTTCTGCTTTTGAAACATAACTGTAGTTATATTGAAAAAGAAAAATATTTTTGCAGCCTTTCAGATGTGATCTAGGCTAGTGAACAGATGTGAGGTACTCGTTGTGCAATACTTGCGCTTAGCGCACCCCACAGGGCAGACCTTATCCCGAAGTTACGGTCGCTGTATTGCCGAGTTCCTTAGCAAAGGTTCTCTCGTACGCCTTGGTCTACTCGACCTGAGCACCTGTGTCGGTTTGCGGTACGGATAGAAGTGGTTATAAGTGAATATGCTTTTCTAGTCAGCTTGGCTCACGGGACTCCCGTCCTAAAAGGACAGTTGCATTCGTGTTTCACCCCGAAGGACTACGCACTTAGACAGATATACCATTAATCTGCTCTCGCTACCATGCCGCGCACTTACTCACAACACCACTACTAGTTCAGGAATATTAACCTGATGTCCATCGTCTACGCTACTCGCCTCGACTTAGGACCGACTAACCCTGGGACGATTATCGTTGCCCAGGAAACCTCGCTCTTTCGGCGGATATGATTCTCACATATCTTAAAGTTACTCATTCCAGCATTCTCACTTCCTAACGCTCCAGCATGCCTCACGACACACCTTCAACGCAGATAGGAACGCTCCTCTACCACTAATATTAAAATATTAATCCTTGTCTTCGGTAAAACACTTAAGCCCCGTTAAATTTTCCGCGCAAGATCTCTTGACGAGTGAGCTGTTACGCACTCTTTAAATGAATGGCTGCTTCTAAGCCAACATCCTCGCTGTTTATGAAATCTCACCTCGTTTCCCACTGAGTGTTTATTTAGGGACCTTAGACGAAGGTCTGGGCTGTTTCCCTTTTGAGCATCGACCTTAGCACCGATGTTCTGACTGCCGTGATTACACATATAGTATTCGTAGTTTATCAAGGGTGGGTACCGATGAAGGCCCCAGTCCGAAACAGAGCTCTACCCCTATATGCTACTACACGACGCTAGCCCTAAAGCTATTTCGAGGAGAACCAGCTATCTCCGAGTTCGATTGGAATTTCTCCGCTAACCACAAGTCATCCAAGTATATTGCAACATACAATGGTTCGGTCCTCCACGCAGTCTTACCTGCGCTTCAACCTGCTCATGGCTAGGTCACCCGGTTTCGGGTCTACTGCATCCGACTAAACGCCCACTTAAGGCTCGCTTTCACTATGCCTACTCCAAAATGGATTAAGCTTGCCAAGATACAGTAACTCGCTGGATCGTTCTACAAAAAGCACGCCGTCACCCGAAGGCTCCGACTCCTTGTACGCACACAATTTCAGACTCTATTTCACTCCCCTTCCGGGGTTCTTTTCACCTTTCCCTCACGGTACTTGTACGCTATCGATCGCAAAATATATTTAGCCTTGGAACGTGGTCGTCCCAGATTCAAACAGGGTTTCTCGTGCCCCGCCTTACTCGAGATATAAATGATAAAGTTGCAATAACTTTGTATACCAGGCTATCACTGTCTATGGCTCAGCTTTCCAGCTGATTCTACTCGCATTGCAATTTGTAACTTTATACAAGATTAACAGCTCTTGTCTCCATATCTGGTCGCTCTAAATCGAGCACCCAGACATGGGTATTTATATCTCACAACCCCTTTTAAGCATTCGTCTGTCAACTTATTCGCCTGAATTAACAGGCAAAAACTTAAAAAGTTTGGGCTATTCCCGTTTCGCTCGCCACTACTCCGAGAATCGTTGGTTACTTTCTATTCCTCTCCCTACTAAGATGTTTCAGTTCGGGAACTTACCGCCTACTGTACTATCAAAAGTTCATACAGTGGTAACTAGACATGACTCTAGCTGGGTTTCCCCATTCGGAAATCTACGGTTCAAAGCTTGTTTGGCAGCTCCCCGCAGCTTATCGCAGCCTGCTACGTCCTTCTTCGGTATTTTGCGTCAAGGCATTCTTTATGTGCGCTTGTGTAACTTTTTGTGAATGTGCAAATGGTTTGTTTCTGGTGTTTTTATAAATCAAAACAGGTCAGGAACAACCGTTTGTCACACAATAATAAATTGTTAATTTACGACTTTAGCAATAGGTCCTCGCAAAGGATTAACTAGCCAAAGTACAAGCATGTCTTCACCCTACCTCAGTGAATTAATGTCTGTACTCTGTAGACACCAACAAATCCTAACAAAATTACTACTGTTTGTAAAGACTAGACGATGTAATAATAACGACGATTAACTGTCAACTTTTTTTGTGATTCAACGGTGGTGGGGCTGGGAGGACTTGAACCACCGACCTCGTCATTATCAGTGACGCGCTCTAACCAGCTGAGCTACAGCCCCTCGTCTCAGTCAATGACGACTGCCAGATCACTACTTTTGCAAACAAGTGGCAAAAGTACTAGTCTGGCAGGTCATTGCTGTTCCTCTCAAATTCAAACAGGTTTGAATTTGGTTGTATTTTTAAGTCTCTTGGTGGAACCGGTTAACCCGAAGGTTATCCGGCCCCATTCAGTACACAAAATATTTATGTACATCTGGTGGAGCTGCGGGGACTCGAACCCCGGACCCCCTGCTTGCAAAGCAGGTGCTCTAGCCAACTGAGCTACAGCCCCTCGTCTCAGTCAATGACGACTGCCAGATCACTACTTTTGCAAACAAGTGGCAAAAGTACTAGTCTGGCAGGTCATTGTTGTTCCTATCAAATTCAAACAGGTTTGAATTTGGGTAAGCTAAAAACTTACGAAGACCGAAGTATTTTACCTGTTAATCGTTACTTTGGCAAAAAATTAAACAGTCCCACGTACTATACCGGTGCAATTAGCGGCTCCACAATTACAAGGCATGGACCAACTCTTATCACTAAACTGTGCATAATCAACCGTTATCTCTTCACCAGCTTCAATATCGCGAAGAGCATGTCCTTTGCCATCATTGTTAGGGTCGCAACTGTGATTGCCATAATTACTTGGGTCGTTTTCTCTCGGTGCAGTGCTCACAGTATGAGTTCCGTCACCATTAGAAATAGAGTTCCATTCAATACCCTTCGCACGAAGCTCATCCAAATATTTATGGAATTCTTCTGTGCCTAAAGCCCGGATAGTATCATCTGGTAGTGCCGGAGGGAATATAATTTCACTACCCGCCGGGATAAACTCTTTAGCAAAAAGACCTTTGCCCTGTATTGGTGATTCACCTATTTCTATATTTGGTCGCTTCAAGTCCTCATATCCTTCCTTTTTCATAATAATATGCTAACACGAACACAGATGGTTAATTATTATGAGTATCTGTTTGTGCATAAAAATACCCGGAGTGAATCCGGGTATTTTTATTCCTCTTTGGGAGGAGAGCAGACATTTATGCCGACTAGAGGAGGAATCACCTCCCCTCATATTGAACTCTTGGTTGTGTAATGTCGTTTATTATACTGCTCGTTCATGCAGTTGGTTACCTATCCGTTGTAGCGAATGCTACGTTTATGTATTGGTTAACCACTAATACATAAATCGGATCGACCATCCTCGCTTATCTAATGTTCTCTCGCAGAGAAACACTAGAGTGAGATAGCGGGATTGTTATCTTCTCCCTAGAAAGGAGGTAATCCATCCGCACCTTCCGGTACGGATACCTTGTTACGACTTAACCCCAATCATCTCCCCTACCTTAGGCCTAGGCAAGCTAGGACGTCAGGTATTGGCGACTTTCATGGTTTGACGGGCGGTGTGTACAAGACCCGGGAACGTATTCACGGTAATGTGCTGACTTACCGTTACTAGCGATTCCAGCTTCATGCAGGCGAGTTTCAGCCTGCAATCCGAACTGAGACCGGCTTTGATAGGATTTGCTCCCCCTCGCGGGTTGGCTGCCCTTTGTACCGGCCATTGTAGCGTGTTTGTAGCCCCAGATGTAAGGGAGATACTGACCTGACATCATCCCCTCCTTCCTCCCTGTTGCCAGGGCAGTCTGTTTAGAGAAATACAACTAAACATAGGGGTTGCGCTCGTTGCGGGACTTAACCCAACATCTCACGACACGAGCTGACGACGGCCATGCAACACCTGTCACTGCTTGCCCGAAGGCACTCACTGGTTTCCCAGTAATTGGCAGGATGTCAAACCTTGGTAAGGTTCTTCGCTTAGCATCGAATTAAACAACACGCTCCACCGCTTGTGCGGGTCCCCGTCAATTCCTTTATGTTTTAAGCTTGCGCTCGTACTCCACAGGTGGGATGCTTAACGCGTTAGCTTTGCTACTTAAGGGGTCGATACCCCAAACAGCTAGCATCCATAGTTTACGGCGTGGACTACCCGGGTATCTAATCCGGTTCGCTCCCCACGCTTTCGTGCCTGAGCGTCAGTAATAAGCCAGTTACCTGCCTACGCCATCGGTGTTCCTGCTAATATCTACGGATTTCACTCCTACACTAGCAATTCCAGTAACCTCTCTTATACTCTAGTCTATCAGTTCAAAGCACATCTGTATGGTTAAGCCACACGCTTTAATGCTTTGCTTAATAAACCGCCTACGCAACTCTTTACACCCAGTAAATCCGGATAACGCTTGGGACCCACGTATGACCGCGGCTGCTGGCACGTAGTTAGCAGTCCCTTATTCATAAGTTACCGTCATATTCTTCACTTATAAAAGCAGTTTACAACCCGAAGGCCTTCATCCTGCACGCGGCGTTGCTCCATCAGGCTTTCGCCCATTGTGGAAAATTCCCTACTGCTGCCTCCCGTAGGAGTCTGGACCGTGTCTCAGTTCCAGTGTGGCTGATCATCCTCTCAAACCAGCTACCGATCGTCGCCTTGGTAGGCTTTTACTCTACCAACTAGCTAATCGGATATAGGCCATTCCCAAAGCGCATAAAGCTTTAATCCGAAGATCACATGCGGTATTAGACCAGATTTCTCTGGCTTATCCCTCACTTTGGGGTATGTTCCTATACATTACTCACCCGTCCGCCGCTCGTGTACTCCCGAAGGAGCCTTACCGCTCGACTTGCATGTATTAGGCACGCCGCCAGCGTTCATCCTGAGCCAGGATCAAACTCTCAGAAAAAAGTTTTGGTCCGTACTCAAAATATTTACAAATTGTAAAACTTTATTTGGTACAAGACCAAAACAATAAAGTAATTAAACGTTGACATTACACAACCAAGTTTTCAATGTTCGTTTCACTTTCAGACCAAAAGTCGGGCTCGTAACGATTTGGTGGCTCGTTAAGAAGACTTTTTGACCATCCCGTGAACTAAAGTAGACTACGCTAAAGTGTTATTCTTGTCAAGAACGTAGATAATATTACTACGCCTGTGATACGAGTGTTTGGTACAAAAGTGCGACAACCACGCCAACCAGTAGACCGACAATTACTTCAAATGGAGTATGTCCGCGCCCCAAGATATTACCATGCTCAATATCCTTGATGCCTGCTTTTTTGGATAGCTTGATAATTGCAAGCGTGTTAAGGCCTGTTGACCGCCTAACCCCAATTGAATCGTACACAACTACCAGGGTAACAACTAATGCCAAGCCAAATACTGTAGACGAATAGCCTTCGATATACCCTATATGCAGACAGGTTGCCGCCATGACTGCCGAATGCGAACTGGGCCACCCGCCCGATGCAAATAGATCAGCTATATCTAGGCCATCTTTGCGGAGCGAAATACCGAACTTAATCAGCTGGGCAACCCCATAACCAAGTGCTGCCACAATGATTAGGCTTAAAGAATTAGCTAGCATTGGCTTCTCCTGAGTCAGAATCGTCGATGTCGCCTTCTTGCGGTTCCATGACAGTGACAACCGAGGCCACATAGTCACCATCATTTAATCGCATGATTCGCACACCCTGGGTAGCTCGACTAAGCTCAGGAATATCTTTTAGGCCAAGCCGGATTGTTTGCCCCGACTCGGAGATTACTATCAGTTCGTTTGCATCTGGTCGGAGGCTTCGGACAGCTACCAGCTCGCCTGTTTTACTATTGACTACAGCCGAACGAATGCCAACCCCACCTCTTGCGTGTGGTGTAAACTGGGAAATCTTTGTGCGCTTACCGTAACCATTACGACTGATTACAAATATCGAGGCATCTTCGTGAACAATATCCATTCCAATCACATAGTCATCTTTTCTAAGTCTCATACCTCTTACGCCACGTGCACTACGTCCCATACTGCGTACATGGCTTTCATGGAAGCGCATGGCTTGACCCATAGCAGTCGAGATTACCACCTCTTCGTCTCCGCTACTTAAGCGAATCCATTTGAGCTCATCCCCGTCGTCCAAAGTAATCGCAATTAGACCACTCGTACGTACGTTTTCGAACTTGTCATATGCTGTCTTCTTGACAACACCATTCTTGGTGCACATGAATAGATGGCCTTCAGGTTTTCCGCCAGCTTCGATCTTAAACATCGAACTGATTGTCTCCTCTGGTTGAAGCTGCAATAGGTTAACAATTGCGACGCCTTTGGCATTTAGGCTGGCGTTTGGTATTTCGTAAGCTTTAATCCTAAATACACGACCTCGGTTGGTGAAGAATAATATGTAATCGTGAGTGCTGACAAACAACATCTGGTCTACATAGTCTTCTTCGCGAGTGGCAATACCACGACGTCCTTTACCACCCCGACCCTGGCGTTTGTAATCGGAAACTGGGCTTCGTTTAATGTAATTAGATGTTGTAAGCGTTACAACTACCTGTTCATTAGGAATCAGCTCTTCATCGCTAAACTTACCTAGCTCCTGGTTGATAATTTCTGATCGGCGTTCGTCGTTATATTTATCTTTGAGTTCTATTAATTCTTTTCGCACAACCTGAGTTATCTTTTTCTCGTCGGCGAGTAAAGCTTCTAAGTCGGCAATTAATTTTTTTAGCTGAGCTAGTTCATCTTCGATTTTTTGGCGTTCAAGGCCAACCAGACTGCGTAACGGCATAGCCAAGATTGAATTAGCTTGAATCTCGCTTAGCTTAAATTTCTTGATTAAACTATCACGAGCCTCATCAGTCGTTGCGCTTGCTCTAATAATCCTAACTACTTCGTCGATATTATCGAGGGCGATCTTTAGACCTTCGAGGATATGTTCACGAGCTTTGGCCTTCTTGAGCTCAAACTCTGTACGTCTGCGAACAACTGCCTGGCGATGCTTGAGATATTCATGAAGTATATCTGTTAAGCCAAGCACCCTTGGTTGAATACCATCGACAAGGGCCAACATGTTGTAATGAAAAGCAGATTGTAGGGGCGTAAGTTTGTATAGCTGATTTAAAATCTTTTTAGGATAGGCATCTTTCTTTAAATCGACGACTATTCTAACCGCACCTCGCGAGCTTTCGTCACGGATATCGCTAACGCCATTAATCTTTTTGTCATTGACCAGCTCTGCCATCTTTTCGACGAGTGCACTCATGTTTAACATGTATGGAATCTCCGTAATTACAATACGGTGAGCTCCTTGTTTGTTGCGTTCCTCAATCACGGCCCGGCCACGGATAGTTACACTACCCTTACCGCTTGCATAAGCTTCCTGCATGCTGGAACCACCATAAACGATACCTCCAGTCGGAAAATCCGGTCCCTTGATATGTTTGAGCAAGTCGCTCAGCTCGTAATCTGGGTTGTCGATCATCTCGACAACTGCATCGACAACTTCGCCCAAGTGATGTGGCGGAATACTAGTAGCCATACCAACAGCAATACCCGTTTGACCATTAAGCAGTAAGTTTGGTAGGCGTGCTGGTAAGACTTCTGGTTCTTGTTCGGTCCCATCGTAGTTTGCCCTAAACGGAACTGTCTCTTTATCTAAGTCTGCTAACAACTCTTCGGCATGTCGGTTTAGCTTGGCCTCGGTGTACCTATCGGCTGCTGGCGGGTCGCCATCCATTGTTCCGAAGTTTCCTTGCCCAGTGATCAGTAAATAGCGAGTCGACCAATCGACAGCCAAACGCGCCATAGCATCATAGATAGCCATATTGCCGTGTGGGTGGTATTTACCCATGACATCTCCAACAATACGTGCCGATTTCATGGTTTTACCGTTACTGCGAATGCCGTTTTGGTTCATCGAGAATAGAATTCGACGATGTACTGGCTTAAGTCCATCGCGTACGTCTGGCAAAGCCCGTGCGATAATCACGCTCATCGAATAGCGCAAAAAGTTACTTTCCATTACCTCGGTAATATTGCTACGACGGACACCGTTAATGGTGGTTGCCTCGATTACCTCTGGTTCTGGAGTCGTGTTGTCTAGTTGTTGATCATCAATATCTGCCATTTTAAATATCCAAATCCTTTACAAACTTTGCGTGTGTCTGAATGAAATTCTTGCGAAGTTCAACTTCGTCACCCATTAACTTGCTAAACACTGCATCGGCCTTTTCGGCGTCTTCAACGGTAACCTGTAGTAAGACACGATTTTCCGGATCCATAGTAGTATCCCAGAGCTGATCGGCATCCATTTCGCCCAAACCCTTAAACCTGGTCACGCTGACACCTGCCTGCTTCTCTTTGGTGTCTTCGGAATTGATCTCGACACCCTTTTGCTTACGTTCAGCAATTATTTCATCTAGTTTTAGGCCATACTCATGATCGCTGTATATATATGATATTTTCTTGCCCATATGAAAACCATGAGTTGGTGGCTGAGAAAGATAGACATATCCGCCTTCTACAACCTCGCGCATATAACGGAAGAAGAATGTCATTAGGAGCGTAGCGATATGTGAACCGTCGACGTCGGCGTCGGTCATGATAATAATCTTGTGGTAACGTAAACCGCTAAGATCAAACTGCTCGCCAATATTCACGCCCATGGCTTTGATTAAAGCTACGATCTCTTTATTATTGAGCATTTTGTCTAATCTGGCTCGCTCGACGTTTAGCACTTTACCTCTTAGAGGTAAGATGGCTTGGTGCTTCGCATCACGTCCTGTTTTGGCTGAACCACCAGCTGAGTCACCTTCTACTATAAAAATTTCGGAGTCGGCAGGAGTGCGACTAGAACAATCCCAGAGCTTACCCGGCATCGAAGCTCCATCAAGCACGCCTTTGCGTATGACGTTGTCACGTGCTGCGCGAGCCGCTTTACGGGCTCGAGCAGCTAAGACACCTTTGCCAACTATACCTTTGGCGATTGCCGGGTTTTCTTCTAAATAATAGGCAAGGTACTCTGAGGTAACCTTTTCAACGCAACCCCTAACTTCTGGATTACCCAATTTATTCTTTGTTTGACCTTCGAATTGTGGGTCGGGAATCTTGACCAATATAACTGCAGTTAGACCTTCACGTACATCATCGCCAGTTAAATTGTCTTCTTTTTCTTTAAGCAGATTATTCTTGCGTGCATACTCATTAAGAATACGCGTTAATGCAGCACGAAAACCAACTAAGTGCGTTCCACCTTCAGGGTTATGGACGTTATTGGCGAATGCGCTAACTACCTCGTTGTAGCTATCGTTATACTGAAGTGCGATTTCGACCATAACATCGTCAACCTGTTTTTCGGCATAGAATACTTTGTCGCCGATGGGCTCCTTGCCGACGTTCAGGTGCCGGACATAGCTCTGAATTCCACCCTCGAAGTAGAACGAGCAGCGCTTACCAGTTCGCTCGTCTATGACGGTAGTTTTAACACCTTTAGTTAAGTAAGCTTGATGGCGTAGGTAATCGACCACCCACTTATACTCAAATGGAGAATCTTCCATAATAGTCGTATCAGGCCAGAACGAGATAATTGTTCCTTTTCGATCTGTTTTTCCAACTTTTTTGATAGTTCCTTGGGGTGCACCAGCAGCGAATTCTTGCTGGTAGATGTCGCCGTTAAGATGAACTTCTGCTACCAGTTTGCGTGAAAGAGCGTTTACTACGCTTAATCCAACACCATGTAGGCCACTCGATACTTTGTAACCACCTTCACCAAACTTTCCGCCGGCGTGTAGAATAGTTAGAACAGTTTCAAGTGTACTTACACCAGTTTTGGCGTGCTTTTCGACCGGAATTCCTCGACCATTATCATCGACTCTAACGCCCCCATCGGCGAGCAGTTCGACCTTTACTTCTGTTGCGTGTCCAGCAATCGCTTCGTCAATACCATTGTCGGCAATCTCTTTGATCATATGATGAAGGCCGTCGATGCCGGTGCTACCAATGTACATGCCCGGACGTTTTCTGACTGGTTCTAGACCCTCAAGAACCTGAATCGAACTGGAGTCATACTTAGCAGTAGCTTTATCTTTGTTCATACCCTCACACTTTTCTTAATTTTTGACTTTAGCAGATTATACGTCACGAAAGGCTATCCAATCAAGCCTAATGCTTGTCAATAACGCTTATGCGTGCTTAAATAAGCATGAAAATTACGGGGGAAACATATGTTTAAGAAACTGGTGTCGAGCTTGCCTCTCAATCCTAGTTTGCTGCCAGAAATTGGCTATTACGCAAAACGATTGCACCAAGAGGAGTCAATACGCAGAATCGGATTTGTAATGGTTGCATTGGCGATGTTGGTGCAGATGTTGGCAATTGTTTCACCACCAAAAACTACTTTGGCTGCTCACGCGAGTAATGTGGTTGCCGGTGGCACCTCTAAGCAAAAGATCCAGTCCGCATACAGCAATAACCGCGACGACTTCGGACGAACAGATATTCAAAATATATTTGGTTATTATGGGATTACTCAGAGCGACATAAATAATGGGACAATTGCAAACATAAAGTCTACCGATAAAAACTTTATTACTACTGGTCGTGAACTATCAACTCAAAGACAATCAGAAAATGTTAGAGTGGCCATACCAGGAGCTATTACGAGTTTCTATGAAAGACCATTGACGGTCTGGGACATTAAAAGTGCCTATAACCCCTACAAGGCAATCACAGGCATCGCAACTGGTAACGGCTTATTGAAGGGTCGACAATTTTGGGTTCTAATCGATAACACCTGGACTTCTTCAGCTGATGGTTGTGGCAATATTACTTTTGTTCAGTTTGACCGTAAACCAAAGCTAGAAATAAAGAAAGAGAAATTAACTGCCGGCGAACTCGAACCTGGTGATACTGCAGATTATAAAATTTACTTCCGGAACACTGGCTCAGCTGTTGCCGAAAATGTAACAATTACCGACTCACTGCCAACTCAATTCGAATTTGTATCACAATCTGTTGTTGCCCGGACTCAGCCTACTTTTACTCAAAGCAATCAAACTTTAACTTGGACATTTGCCAACTTAGCTCCTGCAACCGATTACTCTTATATTGTCTTAAAGATCAAAATTAAAGATATAAGTGGCCCGATCGAAGCCTGCAACTCTGCCACGCTTAATGCCAACAACCACGCCAGCATAAAATCAGATAATTCGAGTACCGAGCGCTGCATAACAATAAAAGAACCAGTCTGTCCTGTGTCGGGCAAACCAATACCCCCTGGTGGAATCGATGATTGTACAAAACCATGCAATGATTCATTTATAGATTACGATGAAGATTGCCCTCCTCCACCACCAGAACCGGTCGCCTACATTGCTTGTACTGAGCTGAAGATTACTGAAGTAAAGGGTTGGGATACGCGTGTGTTCCAAGTAGTTATTTCCGCAGAACCAGGTGCCGAACTCAACTCAGTCAGCTACTACTCGGATGGATCAAAAATCGCTACTCACAAGACTACCGCGAACGCAATCACCGACGAACTAAGTTATTCATTTAGCGAAGGCGAGCATGAAGTTTCTGCTCAGATTAGTGCCAAAAAAGGTGAGGTACGCGAGAGCTCAACATGTAAAGTCGTGTTCGACATCGAGAAGCCAGAGGAATTAAGCCCAATACTTACTAGAAGAAAATCTGTTATCTTTACCAGTACGGGCGCTAACGCTAATGGTCAAACTGCTCACGCAGGCGACGAACTAGCGTTTACATTAACGGCTGCAAATGATGGTACTGCAACTGCCCCCAACGAAGTTTTTAGAGACGATATTGCCGATATCTTAGAGTATGCCGATATTACCGATAATGGTGGTGCCGCGTACGATAGCATCGCCTTAACACTTACCTGGGATCCTGTAGATATAGAGCCGGGTGAATCCGTAAGCAAGACGTTCAAGGTGCGAGTTAAAAACCCTATCCCTTCAACTCCTGTTGCCGCATCCGATCCGCTCAGCTACGACAATCTGATAGATAATCAATTTGGAACGACAGTCCGCGTTAGGTTGCCTAAATCTGTCGACAAACAGATCGAAAACGTTGTTGGTAATCTGCCGCGTACCGGACCAGGTACAGTTGTCGTGTTAAGCGTCGCTGGCTTTATGGTAATCGGCTACTTCTATTACAGAACGAGATTAATGGCAAAAGAACTCGATATTATAAAAACTGAGTATATATCAGGAGGAATGTAGTAATGTCGGAAAAAGCACCTATCAGCCCAGAGAGTCGGGGCGAACAACATAAATCACCCGAAAGGCACGAAGCCGACAATCCAAAAACACACGAGAGTGAAAATAGCTTACCAGCTAGCCAAGAAACTGTCGCCAATCTTTCAGGAGAAGTTGCAAGACTGGCCGAGAGTAGCCAAGAACACATGTCCCATTCTGCAGAATCATCTGAGCCAACCCCAACATGGTCAAACTCGGCTTTACGTAGTCATACATACCGCAACATCCTTCGTAGCACACAGCGCAAACTCAATAAGTTGGACCGTGGTATGAGTAAAATTATTCACCGTCCCCTGGTCGAGCGAACAAGTGAGACTGCGGCCAAAACAATCGCCAGACCGACCGCAATCTTAACTGGCGGCGTAAGTGCTTTCGTTGGGAGTATTATCGTTTTATATTATGCAAAGCGGAGTGGTTTTTCGGTAGGACTAAGTCTGTTTATCATTCTGTTTGCGGGCGGGTACTTAATCGGTCTACTGATCGAGCTTATTATTAAAACTTACTCTAAGCTCTCGAGAAATTAGCTAAAAAGACTACATCTTTATCTCGTGATCATCACCTAGGTGAATGCTGCCATCACTACTAATCGAGTCGGTTTGGGTTTTTTGAATTGGCTCAGTTGCAGGTGCAAGTGGCTGAGTTGGCGCAGTTCGATTATTCATATTGGGTCTATTTATGCTCGACGGGGCTGGCTGCGGGGTCGTAGAGGCTGCTGGCTGCGTGTTTGATGTATTTATGGGGAATTGTTGCGTCGGTGGCAAAGCGGGCGTTTGGGGTGGTATCTGGGTCGCAGGCATGCTAGGCGGTGGGCTGAATGGCCTTGGCTGAGGTTGAGTCATCGGTGCTCCTTGATTGCGTTTGTTTAGCCAGTCATCAAGAAACGCAGATCCAGTTGATGGTTTAGGTTGCGCAAGTGATTGGTTGCCGGCGGCAGGTAGACCGGGTTGAGCCAACGATGGCGGTGCTGGCGCAGGTGTTAGCCGCTTTTTTATTTCCGCATCTACAACTGTGCGCGGTCGCCCAAACTTGGCAGCCGAAAGCTGAATTAGGGCATCTTTAAGCTCAGAGTTCTGATGACCAAGTGGTGGCAAAGTCGCCATACTGAATGGCTGAGTCGGTACACCACTCAATAGCATCCTGACCGCCGTATTGCCCACAGGCAAGCGAGTTAAGTCATCAATCTCAAAGATTGGACTATAAAACTGCCTAACCATGTTTTCGGCATCTTGGGCGCTGAGTCGAAATGATATTGCCGAACCAACGTTTCCAAAGATAGCTTCACGGACCTCATCATTTAGCTGTGTAGTAAACTGATTGGCTACTATTAGGCTAAGGCGAAACTTACGAGCTTCAGATAATATTGATGCAAATGAGTCGGTAGCAAAATTCTGAAACTCATCAACATATAAGGTGAAGTCAACCCTATCTTCGGGATCTAGATTCGCACGACTCATAGCTGCCATCTGGAACTTAATTACGAATATCATGCCCAGAAGCTTTGAGTTAAGCTCACCAGTTTTTCCTTTACTCAGGTTTACTATAAGAATTTTTTTAGTGTCCATGATGTCTCGGAAGTTTATCGAGCTCTTGGGCTGACCAATAATATTGCGCATCATCTCATTACCTAAGAAGGCGCTAAACTTACTTACGAACCAGCTTTTAACTTCACCGAATTCATTTGATCGCCTCGAATCAGGCATCTCTTTTTGCCAAAAATCTAAAACGGTCTGATCTGTAACATATTTAAGCTTATCGTTTAAAAATTCTTGATCGTTAAATAGTTTCGGAATATCTATAAAGGTTCCACCATTCGGTCCCGCCATTACCGCCAGAGCAGCGTTTCTGAATAGGTGTTCGTATCGCGGTCCAATAATTCCCTGTTTTTCTGGATCATACAGTTTGTAGAGCATGTTTAGACCCTCTTGTACCAAAAAGTCTTTTTGATCTGGGTGGTCAAATTCAAACATATTCAAACCGAGTGGGTATTCCATATCGGCTGGATTAAAATAAACTACGTCTTCGGTGCGCTCTTTTGGCACCATCGACAATAGCTTCTCGGCTGTGTCACCATGAGGATCAACAAATGCGAATCCATTCCCGTTGATCATATCTTGCAAAGCAATGTTCTCTAGTAGTACAGATTTACCTACACCTGTTTGTCCGACGATATATACGTGTCGCATACGATCTTCATTTGTAAGCACAATCTTCTTCTTTGTGCCTCGAAAAACGTTATAGCCGAGTACCAGGCCGTCGTCAGGCATATTTCGAGGACCATCGACCTGTTTTGATATCTGTCTCTGGAGCTGCGAAGTCGGAATATTGTCTTGATTCGGAAAATGAAACAGCGTTGCCAGCTCAATAGCATTTAAAATGTTTTTGTTATTTTCTGGTGGGAAGAAACGCATAATATATGCAGTTACAAAACTCTCGATGTTTCTGGCCTCAACATGCTTAAAACCATTTCGACCTGGTGCTTCAAACAGCGCAAATGAAGCAACTATATTGCTATGTATCGCTTGTGCACGCTGCGCCACATTTGATGATACGATTACCCGGATAAGTACTTCGAACCCAGGATATTGAGTCTTCGACTCTATAGCATCGATAACCGCCTGATCAACACTGCTTAATTCTTTGGGCTTGTCGGGGGATGAGCCGCCCTTACTTTCTTCTGGTGGCTTAACTGGTGCCATAAGTGCTTGTTTTGACCAGCTGGCGATATGACTTCCGGCAGACTTCTTTTTGTCTTCTCCTTTACGTTTTTTGCTGGCAATCGACATCGCATTCTTTGTCCACGTCTTGTTGGCCGGCCTGATCAGTATCTGAACAGCCGCCCCGTCCTCTTTTTCTAGTGTAGCCATAGCGCTAAGTAACGACTGCATCGAGTCACGCTTAACCTCTTGATAGGTGGCAATCGGGTAAGCATAGTTCTCTTTTAGCACCAATTCTCCACCAATGGTGCCGGTTATTTTTCCTACGGAGTTGAAAATGTTCTTATCTGAAGTCTCCTCAACTCTTGCGGACGGATATGCGCTGACTATTGCCTGTTGAACTACCGAGACTAAGGCTACTGGAACTGCAGCATAGAAATACACAAAACCATTCTGAGCAACTATCTCAAAGGCAAGATGCCTCTGACCGTACACATTATTCATAAAGCCCTGTTTAACGGCTGTCGTCGAGATAATGTTGTATAGTACTTGAGCTTTTGAAACGTTTTCGTCTACTACATCTCTGGAGTCGCGTGATCCAGAATCGATATCGTCACTAACTGGTGGGAGATGTATGAGTAACGGTACCATTTTGAGACCACGCTCGTATCCTTTAGCCTCACGCATCAATTTCCGAGCGTGCAGAACAGCATATAACACTAGGCCGAATAGAATAGGAGTTAAGACCAGTAGAGCGGTTAATGCTTTAGTCATTTAGTTATCTACTTTTATATCTTTACCGTATCGTTTTTTGATATATTCTGCCGAAAAGGTAGATAGTTCCTCTTTCTGTCTTTTCGGATCCTCGGCTGTTCCAGCGATGATTTGTTTAGCCTTACGCACCCAAGCTTTCTCAATCACGCTAAAGTCACCTGCCTGCAAGTCATCTTGAGCTCCTGTATTGCCTATGCCATCGTTCTGGGCATGGGCTGGTGATATTGGTTGAGCATACTGCGACGGATCTGTCACAGGAAGAGCCGGCACTACGGGAACGGAGGTAGGTGCAGCCTCTAGCATATTTGGGCGATTTACAGAGTCGCGCTCACCATCGATCGGTGTGGGTAATTCAAAGTTATTAGACTGTCCTTGAGCATTTTCGTTCATGTTTAACTAGATTATATATGAGAAAGCTAAGGATTAAAACGTCGCAATATATACCAGTATATTAGGGTATTGAAGATGCCCGCAGATAAGATAGACCATGGATTAACCAAAGATAAGGAACTCAGAAGCAATAATTCAACAACTGTGTAAGCAATTATGCCAGCAAGGAGCCTGGGGTGCTTTTGTTTTAATATACCCCTTAGAAAAACTAACGATATAGTAAAACAACTAGACATCAATAAACTAGCACCAATCAATATGTTCTCTTTTATCACGGTACCCTGTTCGGAAAATGGCGATACGTAAGCAAAGAATATCAAAGTAACTATTATTAAGCCGATGGATACTGCGATGTTTAGATAATTCGTCGAGACTTTATAATTTTTCATGCGTATAAGCCTAACACAGAAACCCCTTCTCGCACTTAAGGGGTTTCTGTGTGAAGCCTAAAAGCTTCTAGAGAGCTCGGTGGTAAATCCGCCCAATATAAATGACTTATGTGGCGCTTACCTACCCGAGCTTGACTGACCGCTCCTAAAAATAGGAGCGTTATCAGACACTAAGTTTTAGGGTCTGTTGGTTGATATTCATTTGTGGCTTTTTGTTTTAAAACCATGCCAAAATACTAGCAAATTTAGCCTCTGATGTCAATCATATTTGTAGTTATTAGTACAACTACTATCTGTAAAATTTAAATTATATTAGTTGTGTTTGTTACAACTTTAATTATGGCTTGTTAAAATTATGAATGTATAAAAAGTTTACTTATGACGTATTGCTAGTATGCGAATATGTTAAATGAGGTGCTTATTTTTATGGCCAAGAGACAAACTATATAGCCCAAATGCACCAACTTAACTCGGCTAGAGAGCTTAGATACATTCCCTCTCCTGATTACTAAAATCAATGCGTGTCGAATAAAAGTTGCATCGTGTGTTGTTTGGCTATGCTACGAACAGACCTGTGTCTAATTCGTCTAAGTCGGCTTTGAGTAGTGTATGGATTAATCAGCTTTATAAAACTATACCGTGCAAGAGAATCTACGGATCGTCTTGAAATATGAATCATGGCTTTCTACATGCATGAATTTAGTTATGAAAGTCATATCGATTTTCCACAAGAATGTTGTTGACAATAGAATATAAGACTTCTATTATTGACGCAGCACTTGAATAAAAAAAGTGCTCAAAAACAAAAAGAACTACAGTAAACAACGGTTACTCGCAGACCGTTGTTTCTTTTTTGTTTGGAAATATCTAAATAGTCTATACTGTTAGTAGATGAAGTCACGTGGAGCAATTAGCTTAGGGTATGAATGCGTTCTGATTGATGTGGAATGCCATATTTCCAATAACCTACCTGGTATCACTATAGTTGGGCTTGCGACACGTTCGGTTGATGAGTCGAGAGAAAGAATCCGAGCAGCGTTTTCTGCAAGTGGACTTGAGCTGCCGCGACGGAAAATATTGATTAACCTTGCACCAGCAGATATAGCAAAAGATGATAGTGGTCTTGATTTTGCGATTGCTGCGGCGATCATTGGCAAAGATATGGCCAAAGGCCTTGGAAACTCAGCCTATATCGGCGAGCTCGGGCTTGATGGAATTCTTAAACCGGTCCGCGGGCTAGTTGGTAAACTGCTCGAAGCTCGTAGTCAAGGTGTAGACTCAGTTTATGTACCTGAGGTTATGTCCGAACAAGCTGCGCTGGTACCCGGTATTAAGATTTACCCCATAAAGAACCTAAGGCAGTTCGTATCGATTATCCAAGGAGAAGAGATCCAATTAGTCAGATCAAGCTCATCAAAAAATGCACCTAAGAGAGAGTACCTACTAGATGATATTGTGGGTCAGGCGCATGCAAAAAGAGCTTTGCTGGTGGCAGCTGCTGGTAGACATAATTTGCACATGTATGGTCCCCCAGGCACTGGCAAGACCATGTTGGCGAAAGCCGCAAGCGAACTCCTGCCAAATCTATCGAGAGAAGAGTCATTGGTGGTCACCCATATACACTCACTTGCCACACACGAGAGTGATGCAATTATCGATCAGGCGCCCTTTCGAGCGCCTCATCACACAGCAAGCGATATATCAATTATTGGCGGTGGGAGTCATGCTCGGCCAGGAGAGATAAGTTTGGCTCATTTGGGTATTCTGATGCTAGACGAGCTTCCAGAATATAGTAAATCGACTCTCGAGGCACTCCGTCAGCCATTAGAAGATAAACGAGTTACCGTTAGTCGTGCACGCGTTAGCACAACCTATCCCGCAGATTTTATGCTCATCGCGACTAGTAACCCCTGCCCTTGTGGTTTCTACGGCTCTGATAAGCCTTGTAGTTGTAGCCCATATGAGATTATCCGCTATCAGAAACGATTATCTGGCCCGATTATGGATAGAATAGATATGCACATCCAAGTAAACGCTATCGATCCGGAAAAGCTCCTCGAAAACGTGGCCCAAAAACAGAAGACCGTTGATTACAAGAAAATAGTAGCAGGTGCACATGAGTCTCAACGAAATCGCAATTCCGGTAAGCTAAACTGCTTATTATCGGCAAAACAGCTCAATAAGTTTGGCCAACTTTCGACTGAGGCTAAGCATTTCTTAGACCAAGCGGCACATAGCCTAAAATTCTCTAGCCGAGCCTACATAAGAATCGTTAGAGTAGCTAGAACTATTGCAGATTTAGAGCATTCAGAAGAAATAAGCAAGAATCATATAGGCGAAGCCCTCCAATACCGACAGCGTGATTCAATATTATGAGCATTTAACACTTGTCTTTAAGAAGTTAATCTGGTAAACTAGCGTCCGACTTGAAAGGAGTTACAGAATAAACAAGCAGACCCGCGTCAATCACGCCATTCGAGCAACTGAGTTGCGGGTAATTGGTGAGGACGGATCACAACTAGGTGTCTTGAGTAAGGCTGAAGCAATTCGAGCGGCTCAGGAAGCCGGACTTGACCTCGTAGAAGTGTCATCAAGTGCTAACCCACCAGTTGCCAAGATCGTCGATTGGGGCAAATACAACTATCAGCGCGAAAAGCAGTTGCAAAAGAATCGCCGCAATGCGAAATCAAACGAGCTGAAGGAAATGCGTTTTGGCCTAAAGATAGGTGGTCACGACATCGATGTAAAGCTCAGTAAAATCTGTAAATTCCTGGATAACGGCAGTAAGGTAAAGCTCAGTATCGTTTTAAGAGGTCGCGAGCTAGCTCACAAAGAATTGGCTTTTGAGCTAGCCGACAAATTACTCGATAAGCTGGGTCAAGATATCGCCGTCGACCAGCAACCTCAGTTTGCCGGTAAACAGTTAACAATGGTCATAAGGAGTACAAAGAATGCCTAAGTTAAAAACCCATAGCGGAACAAAGGATAAGATCCGAGTTACCCGAAATGGTAAAGTCATCCGCCGTAAAGCAAACGGTAACCACAATATGAGCAAAAAGAGCCACTCACGCAAGCGTACTTTAGTTTCGCCAAAACTAATCGGCGGAACGATTGCCAAAAACATTAAGAAGAACCTAGGAGTTAAGTAATGAGAGTTAAACGAGGCGTTACTGCACGTCGACGCCATAATAATATCCGTAAAGCGACCAAAGGTATGCAGCGCGCTCGACGCTCTAGCGTGCGTCTAGGCAAGCAAGCTGCTGTTCGCTCATTACAATATGCATATCGTGATCGTAGAAACCGCAAACGAGAATTACGTGGTCTATGGGCAACTCGAATTAATGCCGCTGCTCGCGAGAATGGAACCACTTACTCAAAGCTGATCAACGACCTAAAGAATGCAAACATTAGTCTAGATCGCAAAATCCTTGCAGAACTAGCTGCCCGAGAACCAAAAGCCTTTGCCCAGTTAGTCAAAGCCACTAAGTAAGGTCTGAGGCCTCTGACAAATTAAAATGACCCCTACACGGGTCATTTTAATTTGTCAGTTAACCTATAAGCCGGGTTTTGTCGAGATCGATCATCTATCTAGTCAGGTATACCCTGATCAAGCGGTGTCTTTGTAACTCGCGGTAGGCGCCGGCTCCTAGAAAAGAAGCTTGAGTCACTCCTTGCTACAGACAGGGTTTACCAACATTCCATAGTCACCTACAGATGTTGTGGGCTCTTACCCCACTCGTTTCACCCTTACCTCGTAAAACGAGGCGGTACACGTTTCTGTGGCACTTTCCCTAAGGTCACCCTTGGTCGCCGTTAGCGACTGTCGTTGCCTTTATGTAGCCCGGACTTTCCTCCCCTCGCATATTGCGAGCGGCGATCGATCGGTTAGCTGACATAGATATTGTAACAGAATGATTAATCTTTGATGTGATCGTCGAGAATTTTATTGACTATTCCATCGGCCACTTTATTGAGTTCTCGCGGAACATGCGAAATATTGAACTCTCTAAATTTACTGGACTCCGACTTAATATGTTCGTATACCGGCCAAAGATCGCGATTACGCACTTTATAAATGCCACTAATCTGATTAACAACTAACATACTATCCATATAGACTTTTATTTTATGTATACCAAGCTCGTGAGCTTTTGCTAACCCAGCTTTTAGTGAGTGATACTCAGCTTGGTTATTTGTAGTTACTCCCAAGAATTCACCGCCCCTAGCTAACTCGTTATTGTGGCTATCGAATATCACAAAACCGCTTGCAGACGGACCAGGATTTCCCCTAGAACCACCATCACAGTATAAACATGAGCTATCATTCTGTGTTGTTAGAACATCAACACTTTCTGATTTCTTATATGTTAAAAAGTTATTCACTCCGTCGATGAATGGTATAGCGGCTTGATCATTATATATTTCTACCTCTACCTGCTCACCAAAATTTGCGAGTCTTGGCTGTACCTTACAAGAACGGCTAAGTTTAGCTAAAAAGGTCATGAATGCCCATGCTTGATCAAAGCTTTCAAAGTCTTTTTTTAGCAGGAGTGTTGAAGCTTCTGTTTGTTTCCAGTCCATAACTACATTGTACACGCATGCATGGATATTTTATACTTTGAATACACGGGATGTGGCGCAGTTGGCTAGCGCGTACGGCTGGGGGCCGTGAGGTCGCAGGTTCAAGTCCTGTCATCCCGACCAATTAGTATATAAAAATGCACCAACTACTTGGTGCATTTTTATGGCTGATGGTATGAGTATCTGGAATAGATAACCCACGTGGGTGCCCTCATAACCTACCCGCAAGTAGATTGAATATTAGGCTCCCATATATGAAGTAACAGATAATCATATAGGCCATCAGCCAGTAATAATTATAATCCTAAACAATCAAGTTTAATAGTGCCCTATTTGCCCAAACTAGTAACGGTCTAACCAGCGGATAAGCAAACACAAATACAAACATGATAATCAAGATACCCATTCTCTCTAAGTTGTCCATCAAGCGACGTACACTATCAGGTGCGAATGCATACAGCACCCTAGAACCATCTAGCGGTGGAACTGGTAGCATGTTAAATACAAAAAAACCTATGTTAACAACAGTAAAGATGGCAAAACCGCTGGCAGCAAGCTCCCAGCCATAATTAAAAGCTATTTTATATGATGTAGCACCTACAACAGCTAGTAAAAAGTTTGTGGCTGGTCCAGCCAGAGCTAAGAGGGCTGCACCGTATTCGTCAAACTTTAATCTAGTGGGGTTAAATGGGACTGGTTTAGCTGCCCCAATTGGTGGTGCGCCTGCGATTAACAGTATTAATGGTAGTAGTATTGTTGTGAACATATCAACATGCACTAAGGGATTAAAGCTGATTCTTCCCTGGCTTTTTGCGGTATCATCACCCAAGAAATAACCAGCGACAGCATGCATCATTTCGTGTAACGATATTGCCGTTACAATCGAAATTATTGCAAAAACTATTTCTATCCCACTAATACTACTCATAAAATTTCATTATACAGTTTACAACATTACAGATCCATGTAAAAACCTTTATCTAAACTATTGATTGACTAATCAGATCAATTACTATAGAATAATCAACTGAATTTTAAGCAAATTATAGGTAATTCAAATGCAGAAATGTGAAATTAGCGGCAAAGGCAAACAACATGGTCACAATGTTAGTTTTTCACTACGCCGTACAAAAAAGGTCTGGAAACCAAACCTACAAACAAAAACACTTTTCGTAGACGGAAAAAAGGTACGTGTAAAAATCAGTACATCCGCCTTGCGCACGCTTAAGAAGAAAGGCGCCATTGCCTCAACAAAATAGTCTCTCACTGAGAGACTATTTTTTTTACAACCCGACCAGAGGGTCTCAGTCTAGTATATAAATCTGGGTTTTGTCGGATAGATCAGCTCTTTTAAGCTTTAAGCTCCTGCCTATTTTCTGAGCCTCTACTCCCATAACTTTAACAAACTCATCGCAAGCAGCCTGTGGCATATCAAAGTTAAGTGATTTGTCGGCGTAATGAGTGGGTATAACCACCTTTGGTTCTAATTGTTTAACGATCTTTGCTGCTGCAATCGCATCCAGTGTATAGCCAGAGCCGCCGACCGGTATAAATAACAGGTCGATTATACCTATGTCCTCTAGTTGCTCGTCGCTTAAATCTGGGTGAATATGTCCGATAACTGCAAACTTTATATCCTCGGCAACACCTCTAAAGATGGTGGCTAACATCTTGTTTTCGTCTTCTTCTATATGAGACCTGGCTGCAATTCCGGTTAACATCACGTCGCCCACTTCGTAATTCCCAGGCAAGCTAAAGCTTATTGAGTACTTACTAGGTAGTCCTAAAATTGCTTCATTAGTTGATGCAGCGATATCGTCGCTAGTTGTAACTGATTTAGCCCCTAGTCGAGCCAGGTTATCATCAAAAACAATCGTTGTTAGCTTAGTCTTTAAGCGAATACAGTTCGCACCAAAAAAATCTACTTGCATGAATATCTCCTGTTATTTATCTGTTAGTATACCGTTTTTATCAACTTTTATAGACAGCTTGCCCTCAAGCATTGTCACCACAAATCTGTCTTTTATTTGGCGTCGATAGTCAAATTCGTGTTTCGCAAAAGTCGCGAATCGTATTTCTGCTCCTGTCGATGATTCAAGTTCTGTTACATATTTATCGAGCGCTGCCTGATTTACATCACCGACAATCAATAAATCAACCGGGGCAGTCTTATCTCTAGTGAATACCCCTCCAAGAATCACTAACTCAACATTCCCTAGTGCTCTCTCTTCTTCAGGGATCTCAGCAACGTTCGACTTCTTATCTTCGACGGTTGCCTGTTTGTCTTTAGTTGGCTTTTCTTTCTTAGGGGTAGTTGCGTAGGCTCGCCCACCAAACATACTAGAAAGTGCTAAATAGTGCTCGTACTTCTGATTAACCTCGTAATACAAGCGATTATTAGAGCTGTCTGACTTGATTATCCCGATTGACAATAAATTTGATAGCTCACGACGAACTGAGTTAATTTGTTCCTCGACTTTGCGAGTAATTTCGCGCACATAAAATGAGCGATTTGGGTTAGACATGAACAATCTAAGTAACTTAACCCTGGTTTTAGATCCAAATAGTTGCTCGATCATATCTTTTATTGTAACTCAAAAAATAATCTGTTCAAACAACTACTTGATTAGCGTCGTGGTTTGGGATACCTAAGATCGAGATAACGTACTTGCTTGTTTGTCTTCTGGATCTTCTTCTGAGCTGTTGTACCGATATATTTTTTTGTGGCCGGGTCGACTATGCAATCTCCGAAAGATGCTTTATCTGGCTGATATACGCCTGGCTTACGCACTACGTACCAGCCGCTAGGGCCAAAAAACAACCAGCCACTGAATATTTGCATGATCTTCTCTAGCGAATCAATAATTACTTTGGGTAATTTAGCTACAGGGGTACGTCTAAACCAAGATACTGAGCGTCGTTTCACAACCACTAGGCCAGCTTCGCTTAACAATCTCATCAGATACTTTGGATGATAGTTACGTATTAGCTGAAAACTACCGTCGTTCTGCAAGCCACTCGCCCCAATATCTACCCAGTCATTACGCCAATCACTAAAATCTGCTCGCAATATGCACTTTAGTAAGCGCTTCAGGCTATTTTTATTGGCTGCCTCTATAATTGCTGTTCCGCCCGGTTTGAGAACTCTCGATATCTCTTTAAAAAATAGATCGGGGTCGGTTAGATGATGAATTACTCGAATCGAAATGATAGCCGACTGGGTGTCGTCGGCAAATGGAAGATGGTATGCGTTTGCAGCAATGTGGCTTAAGGCAAGCTTCTTGTCTTTTGCTGGTTTCAGGCTTAAGTAGAACTCATTCGTAGCATAATCGACAATTACTACCTGTTTGAAGCGTTTTGCATATAGATTTAGAAGTCGGCCATATGAGCCACCGATATCGACTAGCCATTTAGACTTACTGTGGTAGTACCCAATGAGTTGTTTAAGCAGCATCCTTTCAGCCCGATCCTCATATGAGCGCCCATCCCAAAACCTAGCATATTCAAACTCTGCGTTCTTGGTTTCGTACTGGACTACATATGGTTCGCTAACTGATTTAGCTTTAGGTTTTTTTGGCATGGACATGAGTATATCACCCTACTTTGGGCTGCGACAACCGATCTACAACAAACTTGAAGGCTTTGTTCGTGTCAGAGAACCAATATATCGCCTGATTCCGCTTAAACCAAGCATATTGTTTTTTGGCGAGCTTTAAATCAGACCTTACAGAGTTTTCCAGCGCATCATTTATACTAATTTGTTGATAAAAATACGGCCTTAAACTCTGATAAATATTTCCCTTTAAGGCTTCAGAGTCCGAATCATAACGTTCGTAAGCCAGCTGGACTTCTTTAAGCACCCCATCATCGAGCATTCGTTTGAGCCGCAGGCGTATCCGCTCCCCTAAAACATCCTTATCGAGTCTTATGCCAATAACCAAGGCTCCGTTGATCATTTTAATATCACCTGACCTAACTCCACCTTGCTCAATGGCCCGAATAAGATATCGCTTGTTTTGGCTGTTTTCCGGCAAGTCATAGCCAGCATTTAGGATTATTGATTGCAGCTGTTCGATCGTTTTCGATTCATATTCTGCGCGTTCGGCAGTGTTGGCAGCGGGGCCTAACTTATAATCATAGAGGAGACTATTGACGTATAGCCCGCTACCTCCAACTACTATCGCTAGTTTACCCTTGGCGTGTACATTTGTGATTGCCTGTTTGGCTTGAGTTTGAAAATCTGAGACAGTAAATGGCTTGCTCTGATCAGCTACATCAATCATATGATGTTTAACTGCCCGCATATCTTGTTGCGTTGGCTTAGCCGTACCAATATCTAGGCCCTTGTAAACTGTTAGCGAGTCAGCAGCAATTATCTCACCATCTAGCACTTTGGCTAATCGCATTGCTAAACTACTTTTGCCACTGGCTGTTTGGCCAACTATAAATAAGGTGTCTATCTTCATGTTAGTTATCTGGGACCCAAATGTACTTATCAATATCCAAGACCCAGCCTTTATCGGTTTCAGTGAATTGCACCCCTTCGGCTTCTAGGTGTTGCTGTTGAGCCTCTCGTCCACCATGATATCCACTTGCTAAGCCACCAAAACGATTAACGAGTCTGTGCCAAGGTATATCTAAATTGCCATAGTGAGCTACTCCGCCAACTTGTCGAGCGGCTCGGGGATGACCAATCATTGCAGCAACCTGACCATATGTCACTACTTTGCCAAAAGGTACACTCGCAACTACAGACTCTACAGACTTTCCAAACTTACTTACATTCATCATGCTACATCGATGATTTTAGAACACGGGACTTGCTTTCATTAGCAAGCGATTGCAGGAAATTTTCGGCTGGCAACTCTGTATCAGCCTCAACTACCCGCAGATCATCCCGAATACGAGGCTTTAATACCCCGCTGCTAACTTCTTGCTCACCAACTACTATGGTATATGGAACTCGATCGGTAACACTTGATCGGATCTTTTTACCTACCGATTCGGCACTATCATCTACACTAACACGAATCCCTAAGTCGTTAGCTTTACTCGCAAGCTCTTTTGCATAGTCGAGCATCGTCTGATCTTCACCGCTAACAGTAATTATTCGCAACTGCTCAGGCGCCAGCCAAACTGGAAACTTACCCGCAGTATGCTCGATTAGCACCGATAAGAATCTTTCTAGCGAGCCGGCAATCGCAGCGTGGATCATTACAACTCGTTCATTCTCGCTCTGTTCATTAGTACAAGTTAAATCAAAACCTTCTGGCTGGTTAAAGTCTAGCTGGATTGTTGCGACCTGGTGTTCCCGACCGATTGCATCTTTGGCCTTAAAGTCGATCTTAGGACCATAAAATGCTGCTTCTCCGATTCCAATTGCTACTTCACCAACTCGTTCGTTCACTAAGTCTTGAAGTGTTGCCTGGGCTTCATCCCATTTGCTTTGTTCGCCGGAGTATTTATCTGGCTCTTCTGGATCCATAAATGACAATTCTGGTCTTACTTCCATGCCATATGCTGCGTAGAAGTTTTCGATGATATCCCATATCTTATTCGCTTCATCACGAATTTGGCTTGCTCGACAAAACACATGCGCATCGTCTTGAGTTATCGAGCGGACCCTACTCAAGCCACCCAGTTCACCGGTCTGCTCATCTCGATATACCATAGTCGTGTTGCTGTATCTTATCGGCAAATCTTTATAACTGCGCTTTTGCGATGCATAAATCTGTGTGTGGTGAGGGCAATTCATCGGCTTCATCACAAACTCATGTCCGTCTCGAGTAGTTATCTTGAACAGCTCTTCACTAAATTTTGTCCAATGACCACTTTTTTCGTAGAGGTCTTTTTTGGTGATATGTGGTATCTCGACTGGTTGATAACCATATTCTGAGCGCAGTTCTTGAACGAGCTTATCTACCTGCATCCTTAGCACTGTTCCTCTTGGAGTCCAGAGCGGTAAGCCCGGACCCACTAAATCGGAGAACGTAAATAGATCCATCTCTTTACCAAGTTTTCGATGATCACGTTTTTTGGCTTCTTCGAGCATCTGCAGATGTTGTTTAAGCTCCTCTTTGGTAGCAAAGGCCACCCCATACAGACGCTGCATCTGCGGGTTATTCTCTTTGCCTCGCCAGTAAGCCCCAGCCACACGCATCAATTTAAAAGCTCCCACTTTACTGGTTGATTCAAGATGAGGTCCTCGACATAAATCACAGAAATCACCATTCGTATAAAAACTAACTTCGTGTACTTTTGTGTCATCACTTGGTAAGCCAAGTTCAGCAATATCTAGATCTTTGGCGACAGTGGTACCGGCACGTTTTAAATCGTTAAGTAATTCTTCCTTATATGGCTGATTGTGCGCTTTGGCCCAGGAGATTGCCTCGTTAATCGGCATCATACTCTTTTCAAAAGACTGATTTGCGGCAATTACCGAATGCATTTCTTTCTCAATTTTTTTAAAATCTTCTTCACTTATCTTGGTGTTTCCTAGGTCGATATCATAGTAAAAACCGTTTTCGACTACTGGGCCAACGCCAAACTTAGCTTCTGGCCACAAGTGTTGAACCGCAGTCGCCATGATATGGGCTAGACTGTGGCGCATTGCATATAGTTGGTCTTGATTGCTCATAATTTACTCCTTATAAAAGATAAAAGACGCTAAGGTATTATCTGTAAACAGGTCACACCTTAGCGTCTCGGTCCAGGACTAGCCCGGAGGTTCCACCTCGACTTTTGCTCTTACTACTTTAGATAACGCTCTTCGTAGTCACCCCGGCGAAGCTCCATGGTTGGTTAGTCCACTTCAATACTTAATACCTAAATACTAGCAATAATCTAACTTATTGGTCAATGTTTACAGTAGTTTATAGTTCGTATTTGAGCTATCGATCTCGATAACCGATAGTCCATCTTTGGCTACCATAGATTTTGTTGTACGTAGCTCCCAATCAAGATATTCTCTTTCATCATCTGCTGGATCCCACCATTTTTTGAGCTTTAATCGTCTTATGTGCTCGTCTAGGGGAATTACCAGCAAAACTCCAGACTGGAGAACATCTGGAAACATGGTTCTAAATTTAATCACTCTGTCGGCTTCAAAATCCAGAAATTGCCATTTTATCAGTATGGCTTCAAACCCCTGGTTAAAAGCCAATCTTATATCTTCAGCAATCTGTTCTCGCTTAGTCTGGGCATCGGGATCAAAACCAACGTTATGTTCTATGCTACCCCTAGAAAAACTAACCTTACCAACTGGCAAGCCAACAAGCTTCTGTAGTTTTTTATCGTGAGCTACTGCACGGATAAATGTTTCCTTACCAGTCGCACTACAACCATAAACCCAAATTATTTGTTTCATTAGAAATATTTTACAACAAAAAAGTCGCCTGCTCTCGCACACGCAGGCGACATGTATGAAGGTACCGAGAGGTATAAAACCTCTCCCAAAACTTCACCTACCCAATAGTCTACACCCGCTAGCCATTTTTGGCTAGTCTAAATCTAACCTAAAATGGCTAGCCTTTCCACATACTGTGTAAAATATCATGGATGATATAAGCTGTATTTTGTTGGTGTCATAATTGATATAAAAATCCACCTACTCTTAGGTGGACATACATATACATTGGTGGGTTCGGAGGAACTCGAATCCCCGACCTCTTCCACGTCAAGGAAGCGCTCTAGCCAACTGAGCTACGAACCCATGCGGTACATAGAAGTGTAACAGAGGTTATCTGACTATTCAACTGCGGTAGCTTTTTGCAAGTTGCTGCAGGTAGTGAATATTGTGGATCGAAGCTAAGGTTCCGGCAAGCGGTTCGGTCTGCTTAAATTGATGCCTGAACCATCCCCTCTGAAAGCCATTCCTGCAGGTGTAGCATCTGCAAGCTTGGTCAATTACCTCTTTGCTCGATTCATTTTCCAATCTCTTTAAATTGTCTTTCTTATCCCCACTTAACCAGACTGAGCCATGCCGAGCATTCCTGGTAGGTAGAACGCAATCCGCCATATCGATGCCGTGCGCGTAGGCAAAGTGCAGATCTGGAGGATCACCTACCCCCATCAGAAAATGTGGTCGACCTGAATCATAGTGTGGTGCCAACAATTCTAGAATCTTATACATCTCGGTTTTACTTTCTCCTACAGATAAGCCACCAACTGCTATACCATCTACGTCGGTTTCTTGCACAAATTTAAGGCTTTTTAGGCGAAGTTTCTCGTCTAAGCCACCTTGGGCTATTCCAAACAATAGCGGCCGCTTCTCTATGTCTTTGGTCAAGCGATTGAATTCTGCTATGGAGCGGAGTAGCCAGCGGTGAGTGCGATCGAAAGCCTCGTTAGTCCGAGCGCGATCATTTTCCGATAAACCAGTTAAATCATCGAAAGCCATGACAATATCCGATCCTAGAGCCAACTGGATTTGAACAGATTTCTCAGGAGATATAAACACCTTATCACCGGTTTTAGGATCTTTAAATTCCACCCCTTCTTCGGTGATTTTACGCGTATGAGCCAGAGAAAACACCTGAAACCCACCAGAATCGGTCAGAATCGGCTTCGGCCAATTCATAAATTTATGTAAGCCCCCCAACTCTTCTATTACTGACTCTCCAGGCTGCAAATGGAGGTGATAGGTATTCGCTAATACAACCTCAACCCCCGCCTCTAGCAGTTGATCTGGTGAGACACTTTTAACTGCACCTCGAGTCCCATCGGGCATAAATACGGGCGTGTAGACTCTACCGACCCGAGTCTCAAAGTAGCCACTGCGGCCGTACCTAGAGTTCTGTTTTAGAACTGTGAATTTAGTCATATCGACACCTACTCTAGCAAAGACTAAGATTGAAAGCTAATCTGTTAGTTCATATAGCCGAACAAAACTGCCTCGTCCGTTTGCGACTTCAATCGGTTGGCCCCAGGCTGCCGGCAGACTAAAATCTTGCCAGCCATAGCTGGCAGCTAACCAAATTCTCCTGCCTTCGAGCTCTGACAAGCTTTCTACCCTCAACCCTGGTTGGCGAAAAATCGGCTGGAGAGAACCATAATCTTTTTGTTCGTAAAGATAATGGACTGGCTGTTTGGTCAGATTATAGTGGTTCAAATCAAACCAGACTCCAAAATCTAATGCAACAATAACATCACCGGATTTGTAGCCCTGATTAATAATCTGAAACGTCTGGTTAGCGCTGTTGTCTCGTTTGTCGACTCCCCGAAGTACATTCGATATTCCTATAGAAAAAGCTATGATAATTACCATTCCTAAACTTAGGCCAATCTTTTGAGTGCGTTTTGTTGTTATAAGCCGCCAAACAACCACTCCTATCAGACCATAAAAAAAGTACGCGTATTGCGCAAAATAACGAACATAGAAGTAGGAGCTCGTTCCTGGAGCAGCCGAAATTAAAAACAGAATCAGTACTGGTAGCCAGAAACTATTTAGTAGCAAGTTATAGCCCTGGCGATCAACTGAAGGCTGTTTGCGAACCCAGCGAGTCAGGCTTATTAAGAAGATTACTAGTAGTAAAAGAGTGATATACGAACTTATCTGACGCACATCATAATCGTGATAAAGAAGTATTTTACCGAACAGATTACTGATCGATAGTTCGTTAATCTGAGGTATCCAGAAGCCATTATTTACAGATCCAATCTGTCGCATGAATGTTGGTAGCCATGGCAAGAATAGCCCAAAGCTAATACCGCCTGCGACAAGCAGCCCTTTTCTTACGCGTCGAAGTGCTTGAAGCCAGCGCTTTAACCTACCACTTGTCTGTGGGCTCTGGTTAACTCTGATTATATAAACTAGATGCGGTACGAGGATTAGGCTACTAAAATAATGAGTATAGACACATGCAGTTATTAATAAACCGTAGACAACCCATAGCTTTAGGCTACGCGCAGCGAGGCGGCGTTGCATCAATACCACCAGAACGTAAGTTGAAGCCAAGATGAAAGTCGCTACCAATGTATACATCCGCGCCTCTTGACTGTATCTGATTACAAATGGTCCTAGTGAGGCAAAGATTGTGCCAACCGTTGCAGTGCGCCGCTCAAAGAGTCGTGCCAGCAATTTGTATAAGAATATTAGGGCTGCAACCCCAAAAACAACACTTAAACTACGCATTGCAATGTCTGACGACCCAAAAACATCTCGCCAATAAAACATGACTATGTAGTAAAGTGGCGGATGAACGTCGACTGCAGTTAGTTCGATAGCTTGTCTGGCAGAGTGATCGGTGATGGCTGATGTATAACTTTCGTCGAACCAAAAACTGTACCGCGCCAGTGTTGGTAAAGTGAAGCAAAGTAAAATAATAGCTGCCACTAGCCACGGATATTTTTTTATTTGTCTAAGTAGCCACTTCACTTGTATTCACCTTTGTTTATATTACGACGAATAATATATAGTTCTTTTAAAGTTTGACGCATGGCTTTTAATTGACTGTCGCCGGCTAAGCCTTCCCCAGATTTTGGATCATGCCAGTCTGCTATCGACTGTTGAGCAATGCTAAGTTTATGTATCTGGGCAATTGCTAGAATCTCTATGTCTGTACCCCAGCCATTAATCTTTGCACGACTGAAGATGGTTGCCGCAGCCACACGCGTAAATGCCTTAAACCCGCATTGGGTATCTCGGGCATTTCTAACAGCTAAGATACGAATGGCGAGATTACTCAGCCTAGAGCTAGCTTTACGAAGTATAGTGTTATGCATTGTAGCCAAATTTCGGACTCCAATTACAATATCTTTACCAGCTTCAAGTGTTTTAAGGGCCACTTCAATATGATGGAGTGGCGTAGCCATATCGGCATCCATGAATAGTTGATACTCACCAGTTGCATGCTTAAACCCATGGCGTAAATCACGTCCTTTGCCAACCCGACTAGGTAGCTCTAAAACGACTAGTTTATTAAATATACTACTATGCGATTTGGCCCTGCTGGCAGTCCCATCACCACCGTTAGCTGCAACCACAATTACTTCTGTGTTATCTATAATTTTAGTATCTCTAAGATAGTCGGCTAAGCAAGTAAGCGTTTGGTCGATATATTTGGCCTCGTTATAGGCCGGAATGATGATCGAATACTTCATTTTGACTTCCCAAACACTACGAACTTATAGAAGAAATAGTTCCAAATCATCGTCGTTGCAGTCGCTGCTGCTTTCGCCAAATTAATAACTAAAAGATCGCTTGATCTGCCAATAAGTAGGTTGGTAAGTGTTTCAAGCGGACCAGTCCACCAATGAGCTAATGCGGCGATTACAAGTGTCTGAATCACATACAAACCAAATAGCGTGCCAGAGATAAACAGAATAATCTGACGGTGTCGACGTTCGGCACTAGAAGACCTAAATACTAACCTCTGGTTAGCCCGAAAACTAAATATCATCGTCAGTGATGTCGATATAATATTGGCGATTAATACCGGGGCTCCCAAGCCTGCAACCAGAGTGTTTAATATCGTAAAATCGAGAATAGTATTTAATACCCCAACAAGTGCAAATCTTATAAAATCAAACTTTTTAACAAGTTTTTTAGCTGTTTTTACTGGCATATGCTTATTCTACTCTAACACTAGTAAAATCGTTAATATTTGAGGCACAAGCATTTTTATCTAATACTGTTTTATTGACACATTTGCACGTTTTTGTTATAATGGTTATGCATTAAAAATGAGGTAAATTTTGAGTGCAACTACTTTAGGAGGTTTTAAGCTCTTTTATGAAGACTTAGAGCCATCTACAATCATTGCAAATCAATTAAAACGCGTGCGACGCGCACGTAAATAGCAGAAAACAGCTCTGAAAAGAGCTGTTTTTTTGTATTTCCCCAATTAATGTCTAGTTATCCACTAGCTTTTTGTATAGCATAATGTCAATATATAGACATGGTATGTCCTTACTGCAATTGCAAAACTAGTGTTTCTAACTCGCGTACTCAAAAACGCGTGCACGGTACTTGGCGGAGACGACACTGCAAAAAATGCCAAACGGTTTTTACGACTACAGAACTTGCAAACTACGAGACGATTTGGCTTGTTGATTACGGGGATATGCAAACAGTGCCCTTTAGTCGCGATCGACTGTTCTTAAGTATTTACCGCTGTTTATCAACTTCTAATCGGGTCTATAACGCCCAAATGCTTACAGATACTGTCATTAAAATGCTCCTAGGCGCGCATCAAGCGATTATTCCGGTCAGTAGGTTGCAAGATAGTGTATTTAACACCTTGCGCCACTTTGAGCCACCAGCAGCCCTAAAATACGTCACAGACCGTAGTCGCCACATAAGTAAGGCGGAATTACGAAATAAAATAAAAGACCTCGATCTCGCCTAGCGCTTAGCCTTTTTGACAGATTTAGTGGTAACGTCGAAAACACCTACATATTTGCCAAATATCAGCCTTGTCTGAGAAGTTAGGGCTGCATAAGAATTAAAGACTATACCGGTAATAGGTATGAAGATCCATTGCCATAGAAAGTTTACATAGTACCAACGACTCCGGTGTCCGGGCCGTTGTGGTAGTGTGGCCATACCGATATACAAGACTACCAGCAAGAATACTAATGCACCGGTGTTAATCTGAGCGATAAGTCTAGGCAACTGATCGACAACAAAATTTCGTTCACCATTGTTTGTCAGAGCGACTATCAGTGGAATCCAGCCTGCGATTAAAAGGAGTGGCGCCGATGTTGCCCAGCCAACGTGATTTTCGAGCAATCTACCGAACTTTGCGATCGCATCTTTTTTTGGCACCCTACTACCGCGACGAAAGGCACGAGTTGCAAGGTAGGCGATGTCTGAAGCACCATATGTCCAACGCCGAATCTGCTTGAACTGGGCAACTATCGATTTCCAGTAGCCACCAGCGTAGACGGCATCTTGATAAACGGGAGTATATAGGGGTAGAGTTTCGTGGTTGCCCTCAAACTGTATATAGCTCCTCCAGAATTGGTGGCCGTCTTCGACTACTGTGCGGACACTCCAGAAATCTGTTTCTATGAGAGCGTCCAGGCTCTGGGCGTGTGCCGAAAAATTGCGTAACGCATGTAGGCGCATTGAGTTGGCTGTATGGAAGAAAGTATTCGCCATGGCACTTAGGCGCATAATTGCTGGCACGTCCCAAATGTTGTTCACGTATACCGCGGTTGGCTGGTAGGACTTGTGCTTGCGATCATGGGCAATGCAATAAGTATAAGTTAAGGCCGCCAGGTAATTTTTATCTGGACGATTGTCGGCATCTAAAGTGGTGACTAGCACCTTTGAGGGGTCTAAGCCAGACATCTCTGCCCATTCTTTAAGGCGCCAGCCGCAATACGACAAGTTTGCCCCCTTGCCGACTACTTCACCAGGAGCATCAACATGCTCAACTGCTTCGGTGTGCATGAAGTATTTACGATAATCACGGCAGAGCTGCATGGTTTCGGTAGCTTTTTGCTGGCCACCACGCTGCTCGTAGGCAATAAATAACGCCACCCGATTCTTTGCATATCCACTACTGTTAATGATGGCTTGGATCGTTGGCTCTATTATTGCTCGGCTTTCATTATAGGTAGCAATAATGATTACATGGATGACTTCTTCTGGAGTTAAGTCTAATGTCCGCTTGTCGGAAAGCATTTGCAAGTGTCGTCGGTGAGCTTCTTGGAGTTTGTTGATCGGTCGCTCATATTGTTCGATCGCTCGACGCGGGTCTTTGAGATCGACGAGCATCTGCGGCCAATCAAGTTCGGCGGCATATTTTATTCGTCGATGGCCCTGAATAACTCTTAGCGACATTGCACTCGACTTAAATACCCAGATAAGTACGTAGGCAATTACGAATATTGCAGCTAGTGTGGGATTAAAGATACTCAGAAATATAGGTAGAGCATACAGAAGATAAGTGATAGCTCCAGGCATTATCTCAAAAAAACGATACCACCCACGACGATTTTCTGGACTTGGGATCTCGATATCGCTACGACTCATTGCTGGAGATTTAACAAAGCTCCGCTAACTATAGTATTGGTCAGAATAACAAACATAGTAAAGAGCAATAAAGCATAGGCCGATGGCTTATAGATTTCATATAATTTATAGCTTAATACGAAGCTAATTACCGCCACAAAAACTGCAAATATCGCAAAAGAATATAGTTGAGCTGGTGCTTGTTTTTCGATTTGTGGTGATCCTTGGAGCGTCCAGAAACGTAGCGTAGTCGTGTTCTGAGATAAACTCGTCCGCAGTAAAACCGAAAGTATATTGAATAGTGTCATTAAGCCTAGTATTAGACTCAGAAGTAAGATCGTCTTGTCTTTGAAGAACTCTTTTTTAAACATCGACACCGATTATAGCAGAATTACGACACAGACCACATATTGAAACTGTTGAACAGTCAGATAGAGTCTGATATTATCTGTCGGCATTAGTGAATACTAATCGTACCTTATATTATGATAGTTAACCCTTTCACGTTTTTGTGACCAGGGTTAATCTGGACCCGTGGTGTAGTGGTCAACATGCCTCCCTGTCACGGAGGAGATCGCCGGTTCAAATCCGGTCGGGTCCGCCATAAAAAGTTCCCCACTTTACGTGGGGTATTTTGTTTCTTAGAATTTCACAAAGTGTTCAACTACTGCAACCGGTGTAACGGTTAGATCGCCGTAGGTAGTAGGCGCTAGTTCGATAACTGCTATACAAGCTACGTCGTAATCTCCTAACATAGTTGCATTGTGGCTAGGGCTCGATTGCCACATACCGAGACTTTGATCTATTTCACCATTAATCAGGGCTAGGTTTTCTGCCGAACTTTGGTAACTCAATTGCCGATCAATAAATTCACTAAAATTTGTACCATCCGGAGACTGGTGACCGAAGTAGTCTGTTTGGCGCATATCTTTAGCCTTAGCTTGGGCCGAGGCGCACAGACGACTATCTTTTACTAAGGGCTTGAGGCCGTGTTCTGCACGATACTGATTAACCTGCTTAAATAGTTTGTCCTCTGGAGAGTTGTTTAGTGTTGCTTCACGAATTTCACTAATTGGCTTGGTCGTCTGTATAGAAGTATCTTGAACAGATGCTACGACGGTGATCCCCTGGTTATAGTTAACCAACCAGTTAGCAGCAAAAATACTGTAAGTTAATACAAGCGACGCCAAAATGCTTCCAAAAAACCTCTTCATCGTAGTTATTATACTACATTGTAAAGCTTTAGTCAAGTTGTACTAACGACGATAGATAGTTAAAATTATTGCGTTCGAGGAGAGATGACCGAGTGGTTGAAGGTGCTGCTCTCGAAAAGCAGTGTGCCGGCAACGGTACCGAGGGTTCGAATCCCTCTCTCTCCGCCATAAGAACTTTCAGAATTTGCTAGATGGTGCGGGTGGCGGGAGTCGAACCCGCGTCTTAGCCTTGGGAAGGCCACATAATAGCCGTTATACTACACCCGCGATAACTGGAGCCACCTGCCGGGATTGAACCGGCGACCTGCTCGTTACGAATGAGCCGCTCTACCAACTGAGCTAAGGTGGCGCAAAAGCTAGTTTACCAAATAACTAGTCCAAACTTATATATATCTTTGCCGGTTGCTCTTCTTTAAGGTCGTTGATCCGATCACTTATGTCTGTAAAGAAAATACTTATATGAGCCGCCGTGCGCCGATCTTCCTGGACATCGAGCACTTTAACTATTTCCAGCCTATAGCCAGTGTTAATTACCTCTGAAACTTGGCCTTTTTTTAGACCAAAAACTGCCTCCAATACCTGAGGATCTTCATTATTTTCTTCTAGGTTTAGGTCGAATCCATATTCGCCACCATTTGCTGCAGAGGCTAAATCATCGGAATACTCGGCGGCTAGATCGGCAAAATCTGCCCCAGCTTCGAGTTTCTGCTCAACTTCTCGAGCTCTGGTCCAAGCTTGATCATCATAGGCCTCGGTAACTTTTTGCTTGAGTAATTCTTTACGTACATACTGGCGGTAATCGTTGATTGTCCAACCCCAAAAGTCCAGCAACACCTCTTCGAAAGCTTCTTCATCGCTACCAAGCTTGTTCTGCTCGCGCAACAAAGCAATTTCTGCGTCAACCTCGTCGTTGCTAACACTTATATTTTTTTGTCTGGCCAATTTAGCAATGTAGACATCTTCAATAACTTTGTCGATTGATCTCTTTTGTTGTTCCCGCAAACTAGCTTGACCTGCTTCGCTACTAAAGTCGACGTTTTGCTGCGACTCGAAATAGTGAACATAACGGCGCAGTTCGAATAAATAATCATCGTAGTAAACAAACGAACCACCTACTCGAGCAATCGGCATCGGGACAATTTTGGTTACATTGTAATAAAAATCAGAGTAAACATTTGAACGATAAAGTCGATAAACGGTAAAAGTCGAGAACATCAGAACAATTACTAGACCGACCAGCATAGATAAGCCAATAATCCGTTTCGGGGTGTGAATTAATGGGTATCGGTACTTTTTGCCACCTTTTATAACTTCTTTACGGTGCTGCTCGACAGTCTCATTAGTGATCCGAGGCACGTCGGTTTCGATCACACTCGGGTCGTCGGGCATCTTGGCCTTCTTTGTTAAGCGCGGTCGTATGAACCGGCGTTTACCCTTTTGGATCATAGCTTTGTCTTGATTAATTTTATTCTTTCGCATTGATTTCCCCATGTACATGTTCGCGGATTATCAGGCTCAACTCCCGTTGCACTTTTGCGGGTTTATGTACCTCGTGAATTGTCAGCTCACCCACCATGGTCTGAATGTTGAGTGTACCGAATCCAAGTAAGGTTTCCTGAAGCCCACGTATATGATAGTTGACCATTTGAATCTGGTCGAGAGCAATATCAACAACCGCACGATCAAATAAACCCGCTTGGGTAATTTGGATGAATCTTTTACTGGTGACGATAAACACGCTGTAGTGCCAGCTCACCCAAGCAAAAAACATCACAACAAACGACATTGCAAACCCAACACCTACTCCCCAAAAAAAGTATTTTGGTTCTGGTTTGATAAACGAAGGTATCGTGCCTGCCAATATGACAAAAGAGGCAACGATAAGATGTTTGCGCATAACTACAGGGTGTTTCCGAAACAGAAGTAGCATTTCTTCGTCATCGTACTGCTCTTCGAATGATTTTGTCGATTTTGATTTTGCCATAGGCATATTCTACCCTAAAACCAATAAAGACACACCCTTACCTATCTGTTAGAATAGCCTCGTTGTCCCCGTAGTTTAACGGATAAAACGACTCTCTCCTAAAGAGTAGCTCCAGGTTCGATTCCCGGCGGGGACACCACAATCTTACTATTCCATCATAAATTTCTGGTGAATAGTCTGGTAATCATGTAGTTCGGCTGGAGTAAACCATAGACCTACCTCAAATTCAGCTTCTTCAGAATTACCGGAAGCATGCACTAAATTCCTGATTGGTCGCTTACTTGCGTTAGCTAAGCTCGAAGAGTCGAATGAGTAGTCTCCAGTAATTGTACCCGGCTGAGCTTTGGATGGGAGCGTGAAACCTCTTATCTTGCGCACAGTTTCAATTGCATGAGGACCTTCAAGCACCATTGCAAACAGAGGCCCGCTCTGCATATAGGCAGCATTCCATCTCTGGATTTCTAGGCCTAACTTATATGCATCAGTCGTGCCAAACACCTCTTTTGTGTCTACACCTAGCTCGAGGTTATTATCTAGAGTCTTTTGGCCCAGACCAGCAATAAACTCTTTACGCTCGACAGGATAGTGTTTGCTCAAGGTATCTTCATCAGCGACAAGCATTTTGGCAGCGATTATTTTTAAGCCAACTTTCTCGAACCGAGTAATTATCTCGCCGATGATTCCTCTTGCAACAGCGTCTGGCTTAATTAATATTAAAGTTCTTTCAACCATATTGTTCTCTACTTTCGTATTTATATTTTTCCAAATATTAATAGACAAACCAGTATAGCACCTAGACAAAGTCTATAAAGACCGAATGTTCGTAAATTTTGATGCTTTAGAAGCTTCATCATATAGTCAATTGCTAGAAGACCAACTACAAATGAAGCAACATTCCCGACTAATACTTGCCAAAAATTATCGGCTACAAACTGCACGCCATCTATACTAGCCAACGTTTTCAAACTCGCACCAGCCACAATCGGCACAGCCATCAAGAAACTCCATTCGGCAGCCAATCCACTTCCTAGCCCGATAAACAAACCCGCCAATATCGTCACTCCAGACCTAGAAGTACCCGGTATTAAAGCCAGTGTTTGTGCTAATCCAATTATCAGGGCTGTCTTAAGACTAATGTCATTTAAACTTTTTAAGGCAGAAGTTTTTTGTTTGACGGTAATCATTAATATGCCGATAACTAGAAGCATAGTAACAACAATCCAAATATTAGTATTTAGGTTTTCGAAAAAATCAGAAAACAAAAAACCTGCCAAAACAGCAGGTATGGTGGCTATAATCAACTTTATAACAATCGAATATTTACCACGCAGAAAATCTCGGACTAAGCTCAGAAGTTGGAGTCGAGTGTACCAAACTAAGGCAGTTAAAGTACCCAGGTTTAGCAAGACGTCAAATGTAAAATGATTACCTAAATCAAAGAAACTACCGATAATTGCCAAGTGTCCAGAGCTAGAAATCGGGATAAACTCAGTGATACCCTGTACGATCCCCAAAATGATAGCTACATATATACTCATGCCTCATAAATTATAGCATATATATTGAGCAAATATTTTATTCACTTGCTACCTCTGTTGTTTATGGTTATTATGGTGGCATGCTATTCTCTAAAGCAAAAATAGACTATCTGGAGTATCTGGAGATCGAGCAAAACCGATCGCAGAAGACTATTGCCAACTATGACCACTATTTGACTAGGCTCAACGACTTTGCCGGAGATATTGCGGTAAAAGATATCGATCAAGAACTAGTACGTAGATGGCGACTCTGGTTAAACCGACTTGGCTCAGATCGAGGAGACGAATTAGCCAAAAATACTCAGAACTATCACTTAATCGCTCTGCGAAACTTCTTAAAATATATGAGTAAACGTGAAATTGCCTGCATGCCCCCAGATAAGATAGAGCTCGCAAAAAGTCCTCGTAAACAAGTCACTTTTCTTAACTCCGAAGAAATTGACAGACTTTTATCGGCACCAAAAACTGATAAATTAGACGGCTTGCGAGACAAAGCTATCCTAGAATTGTTGTTTTGTAGTGGCTTACGTGTATCCGAACTAGTCGGCCTAAACAGAGGCGACATAAATTTAAAACGACTCGAATTTATGGTAAGAGGTAAAGGCCAGAAAGACCGGCCTATATTTATCAGCCAGCAAGCAGCCGACTGTATTTCAGATTACTTAAACTTACGCCAGGACAATACCTCGCCACTATTTATCCGCATAGGTGGCTCCAAGCACGCCGATACAAGTGGCGACTACTTAAGACTTACTGCCCGAAGTATCCAGCGCATGGTAGCTAGATACGCCCTGTTAGCCGGTATCACCAAGAAGGTATCTCCACACTCATTACGTCATAGCTTTGCAACGAATCTGCTTCAGAATGGTGCCGACCTTAGAAGTGTCCAAGCCATGCTAGGTCACAGCGATATAAGTACCACCCAAATCTATACCCACGTTACTGACCCGCAGTTAAAAAAAGTTCACCAGCAGTATCACAAAAGACAGCTATAGTTCACAAGCAGGTACAGCTGCGCCAACAGATGCGGTTGTGGTGCTGGAGGGATCAGTTATCAAAACTTTGCATAAATCGCCAGCAACAACCCCAAAATCAGGATAGTTATAGTCAGCACTAAGGGCGATTACTTCACGGGTCCTATAGACAACATCTGTCGAACGACCTATAGCATCCACTACTACTTGTGCATCAGCAAAACTTACAGGATTTCCTAAGCTGTCATAACCTTGAATAGTAACTGAAACCGGTTTATAGATCGACATCAGGCGAATGTATAACTTATCCAGGCTGGTATCAATATTGTTAAGTCTAAATCCGCAGACCCTGGGCAACTCTGCCAAAGTCGTGTCGCAACCCTGGGGTATCTTAATTGCGCCACTGATGCCATTCCAGTTACGACTGACAGGTACATTCGCATCATCCCTAACCGTACTGACGAATATTACTTTGTTTAAGGCTCTGAGCTCATCTCGACTAAAGGTTGCTGCAGGAGGTGTCGCGGCAACATCGGGAACACCCATCAATTCTGCCCTTAACATACCCGGACCATTGCCCCAGGTTGCAGCACCGGTACCATACGGATCTGAGGCTGGACGATATACGGCCGTCGACTGAAACTCCTGATAGCCGTCTGGATCGTCAAAAGAAATAACTAGAGATCTGATTTTGGTCGAGTTGCCGGCGCTGTCGATTGGTTTTAACTCGAGAATCTTTGAGCGATTCACACTTACAGAGTCGAAGGTTAACTGTTGAGGCGCAACATCGACCGTCACACAACCTATCTCAGTAGAAGACACGTCGGCATCGGAATTAACTAGGGTATCTGTTACCTGTTGACTACCCGCCTTACCCGCATCACATGTGCTGATATCTTCAGTAATCTGACCATTAAATAACGCCTTCCTAACATCATTAACTGCTGTTTCAGCAGCATAGAAAGCCTGACTATTAAGTTGCCTATCAAGCGCTTGCTGTTGTTCGTTTTTCATAATGAGCGCAAACGATATAACTATCAGAGCCATAATCGTGATGATCACACTACTTACTATGATCGAAACTAGTCCTTGCTGATTTTTATGCAGGTTTTTCATTTATAGACCCACCTTTCGTAAAGCAGACGTTTTCAGGAAATTGGTTGCGCAAAACGCCGAACCAGTTGAACTGTCTTTGCATGAAATAATTGTACCATCGGCCTCGGTATTAAATGTATTATCTTCGACGCTCTGATCAGTTGGATCGCCACCATAGGCAACTCCGATCTCTACGTTCGTTAAGCCCGAAGGTCCTGGTGTAATCGCAAAATCGGTTAATCTCATATTTTCCTTTAATAATTCTCGTTGCTGATCGCCAGAAGGTTCATAGCCGATACAGCTCTGGTCATTGCTAACGGTCAGCACTTGGTTGGCTTGATTTGTGCCTGGCGTTCCAATGACTAGTTGATAGCCAATTCTATAGGAGTATTTCTTGACTCCAATGCAGTATGCACCGGTCCAGCCACTTGGTGTCGGATCGGCTGGGGCCGCCTCGAAGGCATCACCAGAATACTGAATTGCTTCTGTTATTTCATCGATACTCGCACGTGTCACCTCGGCTGTGTTGCTAATAGTTACACCCTTGTAATAAAGCTTGCCTAGGTACACGATTGCGCCCAAGCAAACAATCAACATCACCGAGAATATACTGGAGGCAATCATAAGTTCTAAAATGGTAAAACCTTTTTGGCTTAAATGTTTCATCGTGTAATTGGATGCAGCCTGTAGTCGATAACTACTTTATCGCGCTGACCCCCCCTTACGTTATCCCACTCCGCAGTAACTACGAATAAATCATCATCAAAATCACTGACTGTTGGTCCATCCTTTAGGTATTTTATGCTTACCTGAAGGTTGCTGGGCGGAAATTTGTCATTCGAGCAGCTAATTCTGTCGACATCGCTATTTGTTGGAAATGGTGCGCTTACCATCTGTAAGCTATCGTCTAAGCAATACTCACTGCCGTCGTTAAACACACTATCCGACGCCCCTTGGTTATCGGCATCTTGTGGAGCTCTAGCCTTCAATCGCTCTATCTGTGCTTCGACTATTTTAAGTGCCTGAGTACGTTCGTTGGCAGATTGGCCAAGAAGAATACTTTCACGCGCCACAACAATCGAGCCTACAATTGAGATTGAAAGCATAGCGATACTAATCAGGACTTCGACAATTGTTTCGCCGGTGTTATTTAAACGTTGCATTCTGGCCTCGTTTCAAATTTCGCTACCGCACTTAATCCACCTTCACTTGTCCCGACGTCAATCACAGCTTGTTCGCCATTGCCTCCAACTAAGCAAACAGAGATAACGTCGCCAAAATTCTCATCATAATCAGAAGTAGCCAGACTTCGGATCGAGTTTTCAAAATCGGCGACAGACACTAAAGCATTTGTCTTAATATTGGCCGAGGCATCATTTGGTGTGATTGCCGCCAAGGTTATGCGTGATTGGCCATTTGTAAAACGGCTCGATGAGCTACTTCCACCAAAGTTTGTATAGACAGCACCTATAGCCCAGACAAACACTTGAGGTGATGGTGACTGTTTGTAATAAGTGTATTTTATCTTTGTGCCCCACTTTAGACTAAGCTCCTCAACACTGTCGAAACTCGAGTCCGCCAGTGTTGATACAGCCAGGGCGTTAAACCCCGCTTGATCGGCTAGATAATTCAGATCAGACGACGCATTCCGATTATCACCAATTAATGTATGGACATAGTACCTATCGTCACTGGTATCAGTACCGATCTGAATCGCCTTACCAAGCAATACGCAGCCGTTACCGTCACCCGTTTGTTGACCAACGTTATTCGAAAACGACGGCTTACGAAAAGCATCATAGGCGCAAGACTTGTTTTCTATGTCTGGAAAAACACCTGTGTTGGCATCATTTAGAATTCCATTCAAGCTAGTCTCGAATTCACGCACACTTTGGCTAAACTGGGTTGAACCCTGAGTATCTCGAAACATTGTGGCAACACCAACAAACATCACGGCAGAAACAGTTAAAAAGATCATCGACTCTAGAATAGTAAAGCCACCCCTGTTAACTTTCATGCTAATATCTTAGCATAAGCGCTACCTCGAAGATAGCATTCTACACAACCAGAACATTCATATACCAATCGAGTAGCTGCTGTCCAAAGAAATAGACTATCAACCCAGCAATGATCAAGAAGGGGCCAAAAGGAATTTTAGCTTTTAGACTAAACTTGTGGGCGAACAGCATTGGTGCAATCGCAACTAGCCCCACAAATGAGCTAAGCAAGATTACTAGTAGGCCACGCATAAAACTTAGAGCCATAATACCCAGTAAAAACCCCAGTTTAACATCTCCGCCACCGATCCATTTGCCTTTTGATACCTGAAAGATTCCGTAGAGTATGCCCCCACAGCCAAGTAAGCCTAATACTGCAGACCGCACCAGCTCTGGGCCTCCGTCAAGAAATATAGCCTCATATCCGACCACACCAACTGCCAGAACTATCAATGGATAAATTATTGTATTCGGTATAATCATCCAGCGTAAATCATAAATACTTATAGCTGTCAGTCCGACTATAGTTATCAGTAGCCAGACAAACTTAACAATCTCAAAGCCTACTATTGGAACTGGCCATAACAAATAGCATGCTGTAAATAATCCAGCCACGGCCAACTCGGTCAAGGGGTACCGCCACGATATGTGCTTATGACACTGACGACACCTACCAAAGTTAATTAACCAGCTAAAGACCGGCACGAGATCCTGAGCCTTGAGCTCTTTATGGCAAGAGTCACACTCCGAACGACCATTTATCCAATCCCGACCATCATGTAGTCTGTCAACAAACGCCGTTAGAAAACTACCAAAAACTAAGCCAAAAATAAGTAATACAATAATCACTAGGCTAGCATTTTATCATAATAAAACGGCCAGAACGGCCGTTTTATTACCGCAAGAAATCCTTACAAGCACTGGGCAGTACTGCCACCACCACTGGTTTCAACTGCAAAGGTTACAGTGTAAGCTCGAGACCCGCCACCAGCAACTGCGTTGTTATCTGAACAAGTAGCATTGGACACAACAACTACGGTACTGTTACTGCTGGCTGCAGCTGCCGCATCGTTGCCAGTAGCTTCGGTTGCGGCGGCCAAGGTGATCGAAGTCACATCGTAAATACTTAACTGAGTGCCGATCAAGGCCTGTAGTGCAGCCGAGTTAGCTGGTAAACGACCATTGTTGTTGGTTGTGTACTCAGACAGAAGTCCGCTTACTCTCGCGGCATCGTTACGACGCTGAGTGTTACGGCTATTGCGTTGGAGCGCAGGTACGGCCAAAAATACAATCAAGATGATTAAGCCGGCAATCGCCAGAACAATCATTACCTCAATAATAGTGAATCCTTCTTTGTTTTTTTGTAGTGCCCTAGGTGTCATTATTAACATTCCCCTTGTCTTAAATAGCATTATTTGCTCATGCTTATAATTCTACACAGTTAGACCGATGATGCAAGTTTTTACTAGCCAAGTATGTTCTTGCCTACAAGTGAGTAGATTGGTAGCAATATTGCCGCTACGATCGTAATCGCAACTACTCCGAGAATGACCATCAAAACTGGTTCAATAATCGTCGATATTGTCTTGATTTCGTTATCTACTTCTTTTTCGTAGTATTCGGCGGTCCGCTCCATCATTTGCTCCACCGAACCAGATTCCTCACCAATTCTTAACATATTTGGAACTAGGGGCAAGAAGTTAGGATCCCCCTGGAGTGAATCGGCCAAAGATTTACCACCCTTAACTTTCTCGGTGCCCTTCTTTATCGACGCTTCAACCAGCACGTTGTTGATAGACTTCGAGACAATTTCAAGCACCTGGATAAGTGGCACACCACTAGCAATTAAAGTGTGGGCTGTACGAGAGAACCTGGCCATATACAACTTCATGAATAAACGATTAAATGGTGGCACCTTGAGTTTAAAACGATCGGCAAACAGACGCCCCGACACTGTTTTGAACCATTTCATGCCAAAGAAGACAAGCAAGATCAAAACAATTAAGGCAATCCACCAGTAGGCAATGATTGTATCCGAGATCCAAAGCAGTAGCCTGGTTATCCAAGGCAGGCTCGCACCTTTAAGGCCTGAGTAGATGCTTTTTACCTGAGGCAACACACCAACAATCATAAATGTCACAACTCCACCCATAACCAACATAACAATGGCTGGATAAACTAACGCACCCCTGACTTTGCTAATTACCTCGGCATCTTTTTCCTGCTGAATAGCCAGTCGTTCGAGTGCCCTGTCGAGCGTACCAGAAGCTTCACCGGCGCTAACCATGCTTATGAATATACCGTTAAATATTTTTGGGTGTCGGCTCAAAGCCGTTGAAAACGACTTTCCTGCCTCAACATCACCGATGATCTGATTGATTACCAGTTTCATGGGCTTACTATCTGTCTGATCGCCAACGCTACGTAGGCTTTGTACGAGTGGAAGTCCGGCGTTTATTAAAGTAGATAACTCGCGCGCAAAAACAATCCTGTCTTTACTTTTTACCTTATTGCCTCGATTTAGGACACCGCCCTTTTCCTTGATTGGCTCAATATTTATTGGTGCTAAGCCTTGGGTAATTAGTAGTTTCCCGGCAGCTTGCTCTGAATCAGCCTGGATTGTTGAGGTAATTTTATTGCCTGTTTTTGGGTCGCGGGCCTCATACTTAAACGTAATCATTCTAGCCCCGCATTAATCTATCTAACTCTTCAATGTCGACAGCAAAATTCCGAGCTTCGTCGTAGTTTATGGTCCCGGCGTGGATTAGTTCCACAAGCGTCTTGTCCATACTCTGCATACCAAACTCTGCTCCGGTTTGGATCACGGCGTCTAGCTGGTGGGTTTTGCCTTCACGAATAATATTTCTAACGGCCGGAGTAGCAATCATGATTTCCGAAGCAGCAATTCGACCACCTCCGATTGCAGGCACGAGACGTTGCGAGCAAATTGCCATTAAGATATTGCTCAGCTGAGAGCGTACTTGAGGCTGTTGATGTGGTGGGAATACATCAATCATACGATCAATACTTTGAGCTGCTGAGTTGGTGTGTAGGGTCGCAAACACTAAGTGGCCGGTTTCGGCAATCGTAATTGCGGCTGCAATCGTTTCGAGATCACGCATCTCACCAATCAAGACTACATCTGGATCTTGGCGTAAGCTAGAGCGGAGAGCTGCACTAAAAGAATATGTATCGTAGTGAACTTCCCTCTGGATAACCACAGATTTCTGCGACTTGTGAGTGTACTCAATTGGGTCTTCGATGGTAATAATATGCTCAGCTCTTTCTTGATTGATCTTACCAATAATTGCCGCCAAAGTAGTGGACTTACCTGAGCCAGTTGGGCCAGTTACCAGCACGAGTCCTCTAGGGTACTCGGCAAATTTCTTGACAATATCGGGTAAGCCCAGCTGATCGATCGATAAGATTTCGTTTGGGATCAAGCGGAGAGCTGCTGCAATATTGCCGCTTCCATGAAAAGCGTTAACCCTAAACCTGCCCATATCACCAAAAGCAAAGCTAAAGTCAAACTCTTTGTCTTTTAGTAGTATCTGTTTCTGATCTTCGTCCAAAATTGCAAATACTAACCTTTCGACCTCTTCTTCCGAAAGCTTTTCTGTTCCAGCAACCTGCACCAAGCTTCCATCTACCCTCAACATTGGTGGTAAACCAACCTGCAAATGCAAATCAGAAGCTTTGCGCTTTACAACTTCTTCCAGTAATGCTTCGATTCTGAGTCCGGCCATTTGTATTATTCCACCCTGTTTATCTGATTAACATTATACATGTAGCTTAAGCATTTCAAAGAATTTTATAGATATAAGCTTAAGCATTATCGGCTGCCGCGACGCGGTTTACTTCATCTAAACTGGTCATTCCTGCTAAAGCTTTCAGATAGCCATCTTGACGCATCGAAATCATTCCCTGGGCTAAAGCCGCTTGCTGAATTTCAGAACTGGTAGCTCGGGCTAAAATTAGCTTCTGAATTTCGTCGCTCATATTAAAGACTTCGTATAATCCTAAACGACCTTTATAACCACCGGGGTGCTCACGACTATCTGTGCCATGATACAGTTTATAGCTAGCCTGCTTGGCTGTTGGTAGGCTCTGGTAACCCAAGTCTTCACTGGCGGCATTAATGTCCGAATCTGTTTGCGGTAGTAAACTGCCAATATTTTCGATAATTCCTGCTGTCTCGGTATCGTTGCTATCGTATGTTTCTAGACCATCGGGAGCCAAACGCCGGACTAGGCGCTGGCCGATAACTGTCCGAACCGTGCTAGCAATCAGGAAAGGTTCGATACCCATATCGAGAAGTCGAGGCAAAATACCAGCCGCCGAATTTGTGTGAAGTGTACTAAATACTAAGTGACCCGTCAGAGCAGCCTGCACCGCCAACTGGGCAGTTTCTTTGTCACGAATCTCACCAACCATGACCACATCAGGGTCCTGACGCAAAATAGACCGCAACCCTGAGGCAAATGTTAAGCCAACTTCGGCATTAACTTGTATCTGATTAATGCCTTCCATTTTGTATTCAACCGGATCTTCGAGGGTAACGATATTAATATCATCACTTTTTATTTCCTGGATTAAGGCATACAAAGAGGTAGATTTACCCGAACCAGTTGGGCCAGATGTTAGAATCATGCCATTAGAGTTTTTTATACCTTCGCGAATTGTACGTAGAGCCCGACCTGTGTATCCCATGTCTTCCAGGCGTAAGCTCGTGCCTGTTTTGTCGAGTAAACGAATTACTACCTGTTCACCCCAGACTACTGGCGAAATCGCAATTCTTAAATCAATCGGATGATCAGCTACTCGAATTGTAAACTGTCCATCCTGAGGAATTCGGTGTTCATCTATTTTTAGGTTGCTTAAAATTTTTATGCGCGATACAAATGGTGCCTCACTACTTTTTGGTAGCTTCATAATTTCTCGCAGTACACCGTCAACTCGAGCTCTTATTTTAAGTTCTTTTTCGAGCGGTTCGATGTGTATGTCGCTGGCTCGATTCTTGGCGGCATACTCAAGTATCGCCGACAAAGCTTTACTTATTGGCGAGTCTTGAACAATCGTCTTAATATTATCTTCAGTGCGATCAAGGCTCGATTGGTCCTGGTCGATTACGTCGGCAACATCTTTGTCGAGCTGCACCTGATACTGTTTCAAGACATTCCGAATGCCGCTCTCACTAGCCATATACACCTTTAAGGCGCGGCCAATTTTATTCGACAAAAAGTCGACTGCTTGAACATTACCGGCATCAAGCATCGCAACCACTAAGCGGCTTTGCATCTCACCAAGCGGTACAGCCATGTAAGTCTGAGCAATTTCTTCGGGGAGCAAAGATAAGGTCTGAGGGTTTACTTTTGCTTGGCTCAAATTGACATATGGTACTTTCGAAACGACCGCGATCGCCTTGGTAAGCTGTTCGTCTGTCAGCAAGCTATTATCAATAAGATAGCTAAAAAAAGGTATGTCGGCAGCTTTGGCCTTATCTCTGTGTTCCTTTAGCTGAAAATCACTAAATATCTTCTCTCTAAGGAGCTCGCTTTCAACCTTGGCTTGGTTCTCGGCAACCATTACGCTCATTAGGCCGCCTCGCTACTGCGTACCTTGAGAATCTTTAAATGGATTTGGGTTATTACTGTCTCCAATTTGAATGGTTGTAGTCGGGTTAAGTGAGTTGTCATTAAAGAACCGAGAGTCAGGTAGCTGAAACTCAGCCGTTATCGCCTGGACAGTCTCAACATTGGTAGAGCGATTGGTACCACCAAGCACATAATTACCTAGCGCAAAAGCAATCAATGCCGACATACCGCTAGCAAAAACTATCAGTGCAATGTCTTTTTGGCGCATTATTTGATCTCCTTTGTACTAACATCGAGCTTCTTTTCTGGCTGATAGTATGTAAACAGATCGATTTCGAGGTTTAAGCTATCATCGCTGCCAGATAAACCAACTTTCTGAATGTTCATAGGCCTGATCGATCTGTATAAATCATTTAATAACTGTTGGGCGCCTTTATAGTTTGTGCTAACCGAGATAGTTAGCGGAATTTCAACAGGCTCAGGCGTAGCACTTTCTTGGAGAGCTTCGAGTTCTTGATCGATTCCTTCGATCCGATTAACTGTATAGGTCCCATATGATAAGATTTTTTCGACACTCGTGAGTACGGCCGCAAAGTCGTATTTACTTGGCAAGGCATCTAGAACGATGCGTGAATTTGTCTCGTCGGGGTTACCCAACACCGATTCGTTGGCGCTATCAAATGTTGTGTAGGCTGCTTCTAGCTTATTAGCGACATCGATATTATCTTTGAGCTGCTGGAGAGTGTCTTGCTTGGCATCGATTACCCGGCCCTGGTGACGCATTTTTGCAAAATAAACCCTCGAGCCAACCGCACAGAATGCAATAACCGAAGCAGTTAAAGCAATCGTTAGTACAGTTCGAGCCTGATCCCTGCTAACTATCAGCCTTTTTACTGAAAGACGGGTGTTATTTTTGGTCATTTTGTCTCCTCTGCTGGGGCATCAAATATAGCCGATGGGTTTTCTGTTTCGGACCGTGTGGTAATAACCTTCGGAACAACTAGCTTAACCCGATTCGTATCGACTCCTTGAACTGTTGTTTCGAAAATCGTTGGATCGAATTTAGCATTTATAATAAACGACGTGGCCGATTCAGTTTTGTTCGAGCTAGACAGAACTACTTCTCCAAACGCTTTAGCGGCGTCTTGCTGATTAATAACCTCTTTGGTTTGTGTATCGAGCTCATAAACAACATAGTTAGTAAATTTAAGCGTGTCGACAAATTTATTGATTGTCTGTAAGCTATCAGCCCGACCAGTAAGTTCAATACTCGACAAGGCGAAGTCTACTTGCATATCAGACAAAGACACACCTTCTGGCAAAATTTGCCCCAAGTAGCCAAACAGACGGGTTGAGGCATACTTTTCGCTATGTAGGGTATCTAGCCCATTTAGTTGTTCCTGGACTGTCAGAATTTTACTGAGTTGAGGCACGTCTTGTAGCTCTTTGAGCTGTGTTTGAATATCTTCAGTTAAGCCATTTATCTTATGTTGCTGCCAAACATCGGTTGTAGTAAATAATAAGGCTGTTGCAGCCAATGAAACTGCTGAAGCGGTTAAGCAAATCATGGTAATCAGCCTACGAGTCCGCTTAGTCTTTATGTATTGCTGTTTGACATCTGGTAGCAAGTTCAGCTGAATCATCTTACTCTCTCCTCTGGGCTAAGCCACTTGCCACACCAAAATGGTTCGAAACTGCCATAAGCTCGTTCTGACGATCGGCTGGGTATACTACATTCTGCCAGGCATTACCAATCTCGACATTAACCCCAAAGCGATTTGCTAGGTGAAGTGGTAACTCTGGCAAGATTGCTGCCGATCCAGTTGCCAGTAACTTGCCCATCTTGACCCCAAGGTAGCGGTTTTCAAAGAAATGGATTGTCTTTTCAATCTCGCTAATAATTACATCGATGGTTGGATTTATAGCACGTTCCACCTGACCTTCGAGCTTGTCTTTGACCATGCCGAATTTATACACAAACTGTTCAGCCTGTTTATAGTCGATTGCCAAGCCTTGCATAGCCGACTTGATGATTGCGTCTGAGCCAGTGTTGATACTTCTACTAAGTTTTGGTGTGTCATTCATAACTATTACCAGTTCGGTCGAGCGAATGCCCATGTCTATAATCATAACTGGACCAGTCGACCCGCCTGCTGCCACCATCGATCTGGCTACAGCCAGGTTATCCGGCTCGAAAGCAATCACATTTAGACCGATGTTTTCGAGCAAGTCTAATCGGCGTTCAACAAATTCGTTTGCGACACTACTTACCAGAAGTTCGAGCTTGGCAGGATCTTTTGGTGATTCGCCTATGACTGCCCAATCTATCTTAGAATCCTGGATAGGCGTTGGGATAATCGAATCGGCTTGGAACATAATCGTTTTACCAAGTTCGGCTGGAGGTAGCTTATCGATATCAACAACTGTCGAGAAAACTCGATTCGATGGCAGGCCAACGGCCACGTTGCGAGTCGTGATGCGATGCTTAGATAATGCATCTTTGAGAGCAGCGGCGAGCTGCTGCTGATCGGCTGGTGAATCACTCTGCGACAGATTCGGCGCAAGTGGCGAAGCCCCATAACGAACCAGTGTTTTGCTAGCCCCGCTACCATGTAGCTGCACAACTCGAATCGCTCCAGTGCCAATGTCTAGGCCGAAGAAGTCTGAAATCCCACTCAAGATACCCATAGTTAGGTAGTATTATAGCAGTCTAACTGCTTATGCCAATAGTTTTTGACTAAAGTGTCGGTGGTAATGTCTGAGCACTGTCAGTCTGATACAAACTACTCGAGACAGCTGGCTGAGGAGGTGTGGCCAAATAGTATTCTGGGCTCATATAAATTACTTCGGCTATATTTGGACTCGTAGGCCCCTCGTTATAGGCCGACAAACTAGTCGAGCCATTTGTTCGACCGAAGTGAACTTCGTCTGCCACCAAGGCTCCGTTAATTACTAGCTGATTATTGCAGCGTGCATAATGAGTAGCCGGATTAGCTAAGCCACCAGTACTGCAGGTGTAGATTTTGCCTCCAGAATCGGCTAGGTTGTCGGCTGGCGAAGACGTATCGACTGGGAGAGCAATTAAGACGGCATCGATACTAGTAACACCTGGGGCTATATAGATATTTCCACGCACGTAGATATAAATTGTCGGGATATCATCGACTGTCTGCCAGTCATAACCACCATAGTTTATCTGAGCCCCGCCACCACCATCGGTAATTAGCAGGTTGCCGTCAACATATAGCGCGTGGCGGTTTCGAATATTACCCGAACCCCTCAGCGTAAGGGTACCACTGGCAGGTCGTATATAGGCCGCGTCGGACCTACCAACTCCACTATTAAGCGTATAGTTGTTTACATTACTCCAGCTAGTCTGCAAACTTGCAGGATACCAGTAGTTGGCGACGCATGTACTACTGCCAAAGCTACCTCCCCATGTCGGACTTGCTGGCAAGGTATTAGCAAAAGTTAGGCTTTTGGCATTAGTGGCATTATTTAGATTAGACACAACTCCGTTGACAGCATCTTGAGCTCGCAAGGCAAACTCGACCGAAGCTCCAGAATAATAACCAGTAACTGTATCGAGCCGAGCAAAGCCAAGTGCCTTTCCTAGCGAACTAGTCCGACGAATGTAGCCAGCATCGCAAGCGTTAGAAGTATTGCCTAGCCCAAAAGCAGCGCCAGTCACCACATCGGCTTCGTAGACCTTAAAGTACGGCAACTGGGCAATCCGGTTACCGCTACTGTCGTTACAACTTAGAGTTAAATCACCAGCCAAACCATAGTTAATTGTAAATTCTCCTGGTGTGGTCGGAGCTGTATAGTCACCAATATTGTTGATCGTAAAATTAGTGCCCGAGGTTGAGTCGATGGTCCGCTTATACCCAGGATCATTAAGTAGTACAGTTGGCTCGGTAAATCCACCTAAACCACCAAAAGACACTGTTGGTGCAACCTTGACAGATGTGCCTTTGGAGCCAACCCTAGCAGGAGTTGTCGTACCAGTAATATGAATATCGTAGCTGGTATTCACTGCAAATGTCTTGCCAACCTCTACGGGCGATGGCGTAGTGCTAGCATCGCCGCAGGCAAGCTCTAAGCACGGCCCAACCCTAGTGTTTGCAGTAGTTACCGATACGCCTGGATAGCTGTCATTCGTAACCGCAATTCTAAAGTTATGGCCGGTAAAATCTTGCCAGTCAGAAACATCGAATGTTCGTGTAGCGTCGCTATTAATACCAGGTATTGTTCTGGCTGGCGAAAGGCTGGCGTTATCGACCTGCAGTTCGGCCGTAAAATTATAGCCATTGCGGTCGGTAACTGTAAATTGAAAACCATTGGCACAGGTTGCCCTTGTTACGGTTACGGTTGGTGCTGGTCCCGAACATTGGTCGTAGGCATATATTTGATCATAAGGGATGGCTATCTGAATGCTATTTACCAAATTAACATTCTGCACTTCGATAACATAAAACTGGTTTGGATCCATGTTTAGGTCTGGCGAACTGGCATCAACAAAATTATTACCACCGGTTAATGTACCGGTCTTTACTGTACCAATAAATGTACGCGTATCTCGTGCATAGGCATCTATCTTATAGCTCATAGTTTGCCCAGCCAATGCTGTCTGCCAATATGGGTTTAGCGTGCTGCCACTTGGGTTATGGTCGGTGTCGTAGAAGAAGATTTTTTTACGCTCCACGCTCGAAGTACTGCAGGGCTGAGCAAAGGCAATTTTAGTGTTCCATCCCCATGTGCGCGACGAAGTCTGGTCGTAAGAGATTGCCGTAAAGTTGGCCGCTAGAGCGACATGTTGAGCGGGTGTAAGTGCAGAAATGTTGGTGTTCTCATTCAGCGCGCCAGTAAACTGGCTATAGCCAAACAGAACCCCTGGTGTAACTGTTTGATAACGAAACCGATTTACATAATATATGCCAGTACTAGTGGTAGAGGTTTTGGCTAGAACAGTTACTAATTTGTAATCTGTTGTGCTTGGTGTATGAATTGTCACTGTTGGAGCACTGCTATCAATATTCACAGTCACTGGGGTGATGCTAACCCCGCTATCACAGCGCACCACATCTCTGCCGCCGATATTTAATATTGTGCCTGGCGAGGCGCTAATACTAGCATTAGGTATAAAATCGAAATAGGTGTCGGCCAAACCACCATTTTTATCGTTAAGTGTTTGGTCGCAGGCATCGATAATGTTCATGCTAAAACTTGTTAGGCTTGCCGGTACATAGGCAATCACTTTGCTTTTGCTGGCGTCCATGCCGTTGCCGCCCGGCCTGGTCACGACTAACCACGGCAAACTGCTGCCATTGTTCGGAAGAGTGCTACCAATATCGCCGGCCACGGCACTGGTTGTGCCCCCCAAAGAGAGCCAGCTCAAGCAGCCCAGACATAGAGCGACTACTAGGGTAGATTTTTTGAATATATAGCTTGTTAGCATCGCTTAACCACCGTTGAATGTATCGTTTAAATAGTCATCGTCTAGCGATTCGCCCGGTGCAATTATGCCTTGCTCGAGACCAATTCGGTTGGCCTGCTCGCGGCAGTAAGCTTGGCGCTCGCTTGTTTCGGCCAACTGAAAGCAGAGTTTGGCGGCATCGAGCGCGAGGTTGTCGGTGCGGGTCATAAATAGCTCAATAAACTGCAGGGCTAGCTCGGTATTGCCCTCTTCAATCAGCCGGCGCATAATCCGCGAACCTGTGCCGGCTTGGTCGGCCTCGCTCAGAGCTTCAAAATCGTCGATGGCACCAATGCTATCGGCTTTAGCCTGCACCTCGGCATCGTACTTTTCGAGCGCCACCTCGGCCTCGGCTTGCTGGGCGTCGATTTCGGCTTGGGTTAATTGGTCGACCTGTTGGCCTGTATTATCCGAGCCATCTGGCGAGTTGTTGCCGGCTGGCCGGCCAACCCACCAGATAACCCCATACACCCCTAAACCTACTAGCAATACCAACCCACCAGCAAAAAGGTAACGCTTATTCATTTGCAGATAATTCTAGCAAATAAACTAGCCGGCTCCAAGGCCGGCTAGAAAGAATACTCTGCCATTAAAAACTTTAGTTGCCAGCGACCGGCCCGTAATGGCCGTGTGGTTGGCTGCGGTGACCACTTTTGGCTTTTGGTGGTTTATCGTCGTTATGTCGGCGGCGGCGCATAGCGGTTAGAGCCAGTAAGACAAATGTGCTAAGCCCTAGGCCAGTGCCATAAACTTCTGGTTGGGTAACCCAGTTAATTAGTTGTCCAATAGCCGAATCATCTTGGCTATCGCCCGAGTTACTTCCAGACTCCGTCCCACTTGCACCCGCACCGTTAGGGGTGCTTCCACTCGAGTCTGTGTTGCCACCAGCAGCGGGTACAGTAGCAGAATCTGTGGGTTGCTCGCCTGCTGAGTCTGCAGAGTTCGCGGTGCCACCAATCTGAATCGTTACATCCGGCCCGATATGTGTCACTGGCACAGCAAATAGCTCTGGCAAATATTTGGCAAAATCACTAGGGTTTACCGTAAAACCGACGTTCTTTATAAACGCCTGTTCCTCTGGAGTCATGTCGGCAACATTAAGGTCTCGGGCTGCAAGCATCGCTTCTAGCAGATTGTAGCCTGCCTGGTTATAGCCTTTACTACTATCGTCGACTTCGGCAATCCCGAAGACGTTTGCAGGAACAATCTCACCTGTGCTTGGATCTTGGAGCAGTGAGAACAAATCGCCGTCGGCATCGATAGTTATGGTTGGCAGGGTCTCCGAAGTGCCGCCACCGCCCGTACCTCCGCCACCACCGGTGCCACCACCACCGCCAGTTCCGCCACCGCCTCCACCGCCACCGGTGTGTTGAGTAGTTGTTGGTGTCGTGGGGTCAGTTATACATGCCACTTCGTTTTTTTGGAATTTCTCATCTCGATTAGCGTCGTTCCACGAACCCAGCTCAACAACCCAACCCGGGTTACACGGTCCTTGAACATACTCACCAAATGTGTATCGATATTCGTCACTGCCTGGCGGTATATCTGCAACCGCTACTTCGGTGTTGCCTCGAACCGCTTCATCCACATAAAAAGTCACTAATGCCAGTGGTGTCAGCCCCACAGCTGCGGCTTTTTTAGCACGTGCAGCTAAACGACCATGTCGCTCAGGCCCAAAGGTGCCACTAACATCAATCGGAGTTTCGGCAACTATTGCAAGGCCTTCGCCTGCTTGGTTTTTCAAACTTCTACTCATGTCGGTTCACCTTTCTTTGGTTAATCCGCGCCCACTTGCTTTCGATAGACTTACTTATAAAAACTATCTTTATATATTTTATTTCACTAAACAAACCTGTTTCAGGTTGTGGCTATACTATAACTGAAAATTTAGGTAATGTCAATGGACTTTTGTCAAACTGGAGCGTGATTCTGCTCACACTTAAAGTTTTGTAAATGTGGCGGTGCCAAATGGAGTTGCAGCGGCAGTTTCGAATACGCTGCTAGATGGCGAGCTAATTAACCCGTGTGGCTGGGTGTCGGCATTGGCAGAGGTCCAGTCGGTGCCATTGTCGGTACCCGCATCGTAGGCTTGCAGATCGTACTGAACCGACTCTAGCCAGGTGCCATTGTCGAACAGCTTTGTGCCATCTAGACCAACAAACCAATCGGGGCTCGGTGCCAGCATACTCACTAGCGAAACTAGGCTGTCTGTTTGATTAACTTCTATCTCGAATTCGTAGCTCCCTGGTGCATCCACCCGCTTGCCAAGAACATAGGTAATCTTGGCCTCGTCTAGCTCACCTGCCAAGCTAGTGGTCGCGCCAGTTTCGGCCATGTCTTCGATACCCAGACTAGCTTGAGTACCGTTTGTAAACAAGGCTTGTTCAGAGTTATGTACCGCTAAGACTATTGGGCTTAGGTGGGCGCCCTCCGGATAGCTGCCTGGGTGAGTGGCTTGGCTCCAGCTAAAATCAACTACTACTTTATATTTGGCAGTTTGGCTGGCTGGCTTTGGTGTTGTATCGGCTACTTGCTCTGTACCAGTGGGTTGATTATCTTTAGATTCTTCGACCCCCCGCCAAGCCATGTAACCCAGACCACCGGCTATTACAAAAAATACAAACCCCAAAAACATAAACTTCTTCATGCGCATATTGTATCATCCCAGGTTATTGGCAACTTAGATCTGCGAGTCTTTGGCGGTCACTGGTTCTGGCACACCAGTGTCAAACCTTGAAAGATGCCCATGCCCAGTATAGCCTTGCTCGGCCAGAAGAGCCTCGGCGCGCAGTATCTTGTTTAGATCGCCGTATGTAATTGGGCCTGCTGGCGCACTAATTCGAACAACAAAGTATTCTCCATTAACAAAGTCGCCTGCAAATCCCCAAGCTTCAAATATCTGGGCAAGCTCCGTATGGCTGTTCTCGTAATCAGCTAACGCTAGGTATGTGTCTCGATGTAGCTCCCCACCAATACGTCGTTGCGGAGTCATATCGGCTTGAGCTAAGACTCGTGAAAACTCTTTAGTTGCACGACCATCGCCAATACTGCTAGACACAGACCAGCCTGTATTGAGCTCGGCAAAAGCCTGAAGTGCTTCGGCACCAAGTGCCTCGGCACCACCATGGCCATCTAACAAATCGAGCATATGTAGCACATTTCGGTTGGCTGCAATTAACTGAGTAAGAGTGGTCGTATGTTTATCGGCAAGCCCGAAGTACTTATCGGCTAAGTCTTGGTATCTGTCAGCCAGCTCTCGGTATTCCTGTGAGTATCTGCGCATACTCTCAGATGTATCTTCTAGATCACCGATTGCCAGTCTAGCCAATGCGGTAGCTTCTTGGGTCAGTGCAAGTGTTTCGGCTCGTCTTATTGATCTTTTACTGGGCATATGTCTCCTTATAATACTTTTTTAAAAGTGATTCATATACTTTTATACACCCAATCTTCCGGCTTGCAAGCACAGCCAAGATAACTGTTAGATGTGTGAGGCAGCAGCCGACATACTGGCCACCAGACTTTCAACATCTGTCTCACCGAGCTGCCTTACAGCCACTTGGCGTGATGGCAGAGTTCCTTCGCAAACTTCGAATACCCGACCATCTCCAACTGGCACTACACTACGCGAAACAGAGAGAGAAGCTTCTTGAGGATCTGCAGAAAGCTCATGGACGAAGCCAAGTGGCCGAACAACTTCTGCCCCGAGTTGTACATCTTGAGCCCCACCCTCACCTGCCAGCCAAACCACATATTCATTTGTTGTTTGCGGGTCGTAAACCTGGCCAGAGCCAACACTGTTTGGCTGACCATCAGTTAAATGAGGATTACCGTCGGAATAAGCAATATGCCCGGTATCATGTGTACCTCTTGTGTTTGCATTGAGCCATACCATCTCTCTCATTTGCTCGACAAGACGGCGGTGTGTAGCTTGACTGACAGGATGTTTTTGTTTTGGTATTTCCATTACTGTATAATAACAGATACGGAACAGTATGTCAATACTAGGCTAACTTGTTTACTTCTTTGGCAGAGGGATCAAGACACTTGTCGACTGCTTGTATTGTTTGTAGCGAGGATTTTTGCCCCATTTAGCATCGGCTGCTTTCTCGAGCATCGGAATCCCACTAACAAAGATTATCAATACCATGATAAAAATTGGGCTTATGGCTGCAATCCACTTTTGGGTGTCGTTAAGTCCCGACGAAACAGTCAGCCACAGCCCGTACCAGACAAGAATTTCACCAAAATAGTTTGGATGTCTCGAGTAGTGCCAAAGCCCTGAATCTATCCATTTACCCTTATTCTTGGGGTTGTTTATAAACTTATACTTCTGATAATCAGCAACCGATTCGATAAGCAGGCCTAAAGCCCAAGCAAAAATGCCAATTAGCATGGTGTTGGTTTCGGGCGCGTGACCGCGAGCGAAAAAGATAAGCCCGCTGAAACTTACGATCCACACCGTCAAGGCCTGAATTATCCAGAAACCTGCAAACTTTCGAAACGAGCCTCTCATTTCATCGAATCTTTTATCTCTACCTATCCGCCTTATCCTAATCAGCAAGTAGCTACCAAGCCTAGCAGCCCAAAGCAGCACACATATACCTACAAGCCAGGCATAATCCCACTGATTGTTACGGGTAATATAGCCATAAACGACTAAGCCAACAAAGGTTAACGAATACGATATGTCTGTGAGCTTATCTGTCTGTTTTTTGAACGCAATCACGAACATCGCCATGTTCAGAGCGAACGAAAAAATTAACGGCGCAATAATATACATGTATCGCATCATACCATTAACATAATTTTAGCAAAACTATCGCCGGATTTTGGGCCACGCCAGCCAATCTACGCACGGGTGCGTGCCGGCATATTATCTGACAGTATTACCGAGTAGCTGTTTTTTGTCCGCCTCTGTTATAATAGTCGCTCATGAGTTTATCAATCGGGATAGTAGGTCTACCAAATGTCGGCAAGTCGACACTTTTTAATGCACTAACCAAAAACAATGTACTAGCAGCCAACTACCCTTTTGCGACCATAGAACCTAATACTGGCATTGTGGCAGTTCCCGACGAACGAGTTCATAAACTAGGCGAACTTTATAAGTCGGCCAAGGTTGTACCAGCCACCGTAACATTTGTTGACATTGCCGGAATTGTAGCTGGAGCGCACAAAGGCGAAGGCATGGGCAATGCATTCCTTAGTCATATCCGAGAAACCAACGCGATTGTTCAGGTTGTCCGAACTTTTGAAGACAGCGATATTCAGCATGTGCATCAAAAAGTAGATCCGGTTTTTGATATCGACGTAATTAATACCGAGCTTATCTTGGCAGATCTACAAACTCTCGATAACTACTTACCAAAACTCGAAAAACAGCTCAAAGCCGACCCTAAGGTTAAGAATAGTGTGCTGGCACTGCAAGCCCTCAAGCAACGTCTCGAAGCTGGCGAACTGGCGGTAAACGTTGAGGTCGACCCAGATATCATCAAACCGCTAAACCTCCTAACTGCCAAGCCATTTATTTATGTGTTCAATCTCGACGAGGCTGGCCTAAAAGATGCCGAGCTGCAATCAAAACTTCGCCAAATTGCTCCTACCGAACACATTGTTTTTGTCTGTGCCAAAATCGAGGCCGAGATCGCTCAACTCGAAGGCGATGACCAGCAGATGTTTATGGAAGAATACGGCCTACGCGAGTCTGGCTTACAAACTTTGAGTCGAGTGGGCTACGAAACACTCGGTCTGCAAAGTTACCTGACAGCCGGCGTAAAAGAGTCCAGGGCTTGGACAATCCCAATTGGTGCAACTGCGCCCCAAGCTGCCGGTGTAATCCATACAGACTTTGAACGCGGTTTTATTGCTGCAGAGGTAGTCAACTATACCGATATGATCGCCTGTGGCTCACGCGTGGCTGCTCGTACTGCCGGCAAGGCCCGCACCGAAGGTAAGGACTATATTATGCGCGACGGCGATGTCGTCGAGTTCCGCTTTAATGTTTAAACAGATACGCCAGCCGTCCGTAGGGCTGCTAGTGAGGCCAGCTGACTACCAATTGCGCGTTCGATCATCGGCGGAGTAAATGGGTAAACGGGTTTTCTGCCAGCCTGGTTTGCCTTATACCATTCCGCAGTGTTGACACTATTGATTGTATGCATCCAGTTCCGAAACGGTGAGCTAAATCCTCCGACAATGTCGTTCATATTGCCATTAACCAAAGAATACGAGGGCATACCAACTCTTTGAGGGGTGTGACTTCGATCAAAAACCAAAGCTACCTGAGGTATAGCGTGGAGTTGCATAAATCGGCTATGTAAGGCATTGGCAATTGCCATAAATCTTGGCACTAAACTACCAAATTCTGAGCCCTTATCGCTTACATATTTTTCGGTAAATTTGTCTGACAAAATAAATTCTAGTTGACGTTCAATATTTATTGGCTGGCCCTGATCATCGACAAAGCTGAGCTCATGAAAACGTGGCAACAGATCTCTAAATACTTGTAGAAACTTAAGCGTCTCAACAATCACTTGCTCACGTTTGGCTCCAACTGGTAAATCATCTAGAAGAATGTCTGTATGCGCTTCGCCAAAAACATATGGACTAACCGCAGTCTTACCTAGACCAAGGCTAACACGAACTTGGTTATTGCCTTCGAGCTTTACGAGTTTAAGAAATTGTAGCAAATGGAACTCATTGTCTGTGCGGTTCGGTAGTGGTGCTCGGGTAAGCTCTGGTGGCAAGAATAGTGGCTTCTCTAGGATGTGTTCGATTACCTCCCCGGACAAGCTGGGCACAGCAACCGAACCAATAAACAAGCATGATCCATAACCACCTAAAATATCCTCCGGTCGATTTGTGCCCGGAGAATCGATCGCAACCATTGGCGGAAGCAAATCTTGGAAGCTTTTAACACTGTGAGGCTTACGACTCATAACATAATATTATATAACTTATTAACGATATTTACAACCATAATAGTTATTGCTGTATAATACCTATATGGCAACGAGCCCAAACCACTCGCCTGCCTTGGAAAAGTTTTTTAGCGCAGGCACGCGCCTAGCCTTTAGCAAAGGTGAGTATATTATTCGGCCCGAAGAAGACCCTTCGGGTGTTTTTTATATCGAAACTGGCTTTGTAAAAGCAATCAGCACCACAAAGTATGGCGAAGAGAACATCTTGGTAATTCGGCGGAGTGGCGAGGTCTTTCCACTTATTTGGGTAGTGACTGGTGATAATCGAAACGTTGGTTACGTCGCCCACACCGATTGTAGAGTTTTGAGACGTAGTCATGCCGAGCTAGAGGCAGCGATGAATAATGATACTCAATTAATGCGAGCAATTTTGGTAGTGACAACTACCATGTATCAATCACAAGCCGAAAGAGTTAGCAGCCTAGTGTATCGAACCGTTCGTGAACGGATTGCTTATTTTTTGCGGACATTGGTTAGGCGTTTTGGGGTCGAATGCCCCGAAGGCATCATGATTGACGCGCCTCTGACCCGTCAAGATATTGCCAGTAGCTTAAGTGCTACCCGCGAAACAGTCTCGCGCGAGTTTTCTTACTTACAACGTAAGGGTATCGTAAAGCAAATTAATGGCAAAATCGTGGTTATAGACCTAGAGGCTCTCGAGAGTATTCTGTAGGCTTGTAGCTAAGCCGGCAAGATTAGCAGAATAAGCTTTGTTGCTAAGAACAGCAACAATTAAGTAATCATCACCTACCTTCACCAAACCCACATCATGCCAGTCACCGTTTTCGGAAAAGCCTACCTTATCTTCTACCAGATACATATTAAAACCAGATTTAAGGCCTTTATCGTAGATTTGTTCACGCATAGATTGACGTAAGCTCTGAGCGCTAGTTTCGGGTATTAACTGATGATCGTAAATATGTTGAAGCAACACCGCCATGTCGGCCGCCGAAACCTGAAATCCAGGCATATTAATATCTGGCATGCCGAGAGCCAGCAAACGTTTTTGAACACTAGCGTAATCATAAGCCGCCAAGACGGCCTCACCACAAGGGCTATCGCTGAGTCGAATCATCCTGTCTAGACAATCATTTAAGGAGTATTGTTCATAGAAATTAGCCTGCTCCTCTATATCGCCGCTATCTAGATCTTGCCAGACCAGAAAAGCCATATACAACTTGTATAGACTTGCCGTAAAAAAAGTTTGGTGCTGATTATAAGTTGCTAACGTATCCTTGGTGCGCGGGTCCTGGACGACAATTCCATATGTTCCGGCATGGTTGGTGACCCAATCGTCGATAGTTTGCTGCAATACATGAGCATTAAAGTGGGTTGGCTCGGGCAGTTCTGGCTCGGAGTCCGACGTTTGTTGGTGTGTGGTCGGCTCTTGATTGGTCTGCTCAATATCGGGCAACTTGCTTACGCGAAAAGTTGCAATCAGTATGTAGCCAAGACTGGCGGCAATCAACATTCCAAAAATGGCCAGACCAAGATATGTTTTTCGACGACTCATAGTTTGATTACAAAATTATGGATATCTCTAGCAAGATTGGCAAGGTCAGCTTTGCTATAGCCTCCGGCACTCATGATCGTTAATGCATATCGACCATTGGTGGCGTACACAATTCCGGTGTCATGATTATAGGTGCCATAAAAACCACCTTTGTCGGCCACTGGCGTTGGGGCTACGCCAGCTGGTATTGCCAAACGGTGTATTTGGCGCTTAAGCATATCAATCAGTTTATCTCGATTAGTACTACTAAGAATATTCTGGGTAGTCAGCTTGTAGAAGAAGTTAGACAAGTCGTCGGCAGATGTTTGGGCTGGGCCAACTTGAGCCTTGGGTAAACCAATTGCTCGTAACTGATTATTAATCTTGCTTATGCCAAAGTAATCTCGCAGTTCGATACCACACGAATTGCTCGAGACGACTATCATATCTTCCATACACGATTCTACTTGGCGTCCACTAGGAAGCTTGTCCGACCATTCGGCTCGACCCTGCTCAATCTCGCGCATAATGTAATATGCAACGTAGACTTTATAGGTGCTAGCGGCAGTTATGCTCGTGCCACCTCGGTATTCAGCCTTCATGCTAGGATTGTCTATGCCAACTAAGCTTACATAGAAATTTCCTCGGGCGGCAGTGTCGGCGACAAATACCTTTAGGCCACTAATAGTGCGTGAATATGTGCGTTCGTATGTTACTCCAGGCGTGACATCAGTTAACCGAAGATCAATCGACTGACCCACATCACCCTTACTGAGTGCCGCTTCGATATCGGCAAGAGCCTTCTGCTTATCTAAGACCTTACCTGCGACTCCATTTACTCGAGTTGTTTCCTGACCATCCAGTAAGGTTACCTTAGTACCAACAGACGGAACAAAAAGTTCATGAGCAACTTGGTCTAAATACTCGCCAACTGCGTCTTGATTAAGGGCTAGCTGATATTTGCTATTGACTTGTTCGATATTAAACCAATCGGCCATATTGGTGGGCGCAACATTAACCACCTGACCATCAAGCTCAAATACGGGTGGGGTTTTAATAAATTGGTTGGCCTGATTGGCAAACTCAGAAGCCTTTGCCTCGGTTAACTCACTGCGGACCGCGTATTGATCGGCATAGAATTCGATTCGGTCAACGTACTCTACATGGCCAAGCGCCTGTAGCGCATCTTCGACATCGACATTCGTGCCAGGTACGTCGGCCACAACTCCAACTTGGCCATTATTGGCGATTAGGCGAGCCGGCTCGGGTTCGACATTACCATAGGCGGCAATTTCTTCGATAAAGGGCCTGGCGGTTTCGGAATTGTAAATCAATGGCAAGTCATGATAACTATTTGTAAATCGATACAGAGCGCTAAACGGAATCAGCTTCTTCGACAAGCCATAGTTTGCAAGAGTCTTGGCCTTGTCGATATCGATTGTAATACCGACGTCCTTAAACTTTTTAATATACTGCTCATCGCCTACCTTGATATAAATGTACGAACTATCTTCGTAAACCGAGAGCATATGTTCGATATCGCTGGCTTTCATCGATACAATATTGTTTTCTCCGAGCCGAGCGTTTGAGCTAGTAGTGTTAGTTGGTAGACCAAGCTGAAAGAGAATGTCGAGTATGCAGATCGCGGTTAATACGAGCAATATGCGAAACCAATAAACTCGCCGTATAAAAGCTACCACCGCCTGCTTTTTGCTCATGCTTAATAGTATAAAGATTTAAGTAACGAGAACAAAGCAAGATGAGTCTTTTAGGCTTGCCTTAAAAGATAAAATCGCTCTAAGTTACCTTTGCTGCCAGCCAGACCAGAGTCGCGCTTGCCAAGGATTAACCAGCGATTCTGATTTAGCCACAACTCAAAACGCTCTAAAATCTCCCGGCGTTGTTTGCTATTTTTAACCACACCATCATTTAATTTATAGCCCTCGGACTCAAACTGAGGTTTAACCATCACCGCCAAGATGGTGGTGGACTTTAGGTTCTGTTTTAGCGATGGCAGAATTTTCGTCAGACTAATGAATGACACATCGGCCACAACCAAGTCTGGCAGTTCGAGCTCTGATAGCCGCACATCTCGAATGTCTGTTTTCTCGCGCAGGTCTACCCGTGGGTCTGTCGCTAAGTGTGGCCGCATTTGATTGCTACCAACATCGACAGCAATCACCTTTTTGGCGCCAGCCTTGAGGACTAACTCGGTGAAACCGCCCGTGCTACTGCCGACATCGAGCACAATTTTATTCTTAAAATCGAGTTTAAATGCCTCGACTACAGATGCTAGTTTATGGCCTGCGCGAGAAACAAACTTGTCTTTTTCGGTAAGCTGAACCCGTTCGTTGCCATTCACTCGCCAAGCTGGCTTAGCAATAAACTTTGTGTCGACTCGAACTTTACCGCGTTTGATCAGGTCTTGAGCCTGCGACCGCGAGTCAACAAGTTTTTTATACACTAGATATTCGTCTAGTCTCATAATCTAGAGGCCTGACTTTCTGGCCATTGCATCCGCGAAGCGTCTAAGACTCGCTTAGTCGAGCCGCCTTGCTCGAGTGCGTATTTACCAATCACCATCAGTGTCCAGACAGGTATCGTTAGCGCTGGGTCTATCTCTCGCTGACCACTGGAGTGAGGGTTATAAAATGCCCCGGCCCACTCGCCGATTGGCCAGTCTACACCGGCATTCTTGAGTGCTTGGAGCAAATCTATATGAAGCAACCTTAATCTGGCGCGCTCAACTGCAACCGGCTGAGCATCTGAGCCAGAGAAATCTTCGGATTCACCGAACTGGATAACACTAGCAAGATTTGCATGGGCCACTTCGGCCACTACTCCAATTGCTGTTAGTTGCTGCTCGGCAGGAATCTTGGCTGGTGCCAAGACCGTGATATGCCGCGGCCAAGGCTGGTTATCACCACCAAACTCATCTGGAAATTTGGCCAGAGGCACTAACACCATCAACTCATTGGCTGGTTCAAAACCTGCTGTGCTTGCACCAGTTTCCAAATATTTATGCAGGGGCATCTGCGCTATCCTCGAACCTGTTTATTTCTGACGTTCGCGGTAAGCGCCAGTTTCGGTATCTACCGAGATCACGTCGCCGGTTTTGATAAATATTGGCACCTTAATAACCAAACCAGTCTCTAGTTTGGCATCTTTTTGAACGCTGCTACTGGTATCGCCTTTGACAGCTGGCTCGGTATACTCAACTTGCAGCCAGACATTTTTTGGCAACTCCACTGTAATCGGTTGACCCTCAAAAAACTGGACAATTACGCGTGAACCTTCTTTGAGGTAGCTGGCGTAATCGCCAACCATCTCACGGCTGAGCTCTATCTGCTCGTAATTATCTTCATTCATGAAGTAGAGTGTCGAGTCGTCAGCGTACAAGTATTGAGCATTTTGCTTGGCAATGTCAGCGTAGCCTAAATCTTCGCTGCCTCGGAATGTCTTCTCGATAATTCGGCCATCTTTTAGGCTCCGTCCACGAACAGTCACTACACTACTACCTCGTCCCATCACCTTTTGCCGATATTCGATCGATTGATAAGGCTCGCCGTCGAGTGTAAAAAGTGTACCCTTTTTTAAATCTGTTGGATTCATCGATCTATCCTCGTGAAACGAATGGTAATAGTGCTAGGTGCCTAGCCCGCTTAACTGCACGGCTTAATCGACGCTGCTGCATCTCTGTTAGCCCTGTCTTTTTGCGTGGGTGTATCTGACCAAACTGGTCGGTAAAGCGCTGTAACGCTTTGACGTCTTTGTGGTCGAAATAGATTGACCCAGTGTGATCACTTTTAATTTTCTTAGCATCTTTCATGTTTTAGTTCTGAGTTCATAGTTCTAAGTTCATAGAGCTAGAGCCTCATCTCCTTTCTTAATTTAATTCTAGTTATTTAGCCCATCATATTTTCATTTAGTTCGCTGTATTTTTCAGTGTCCCATGAGCCATGGCTCGAGCATACACCAAAACGAATCAGCATCTTTGCATCCTTAGCATTCGCAGAATCAGCTTGATCTCTTTCAGGTGCCGGTTCGGTGCCGTCGACATAGTCAACTGTTAACGAACCATCACGACGATCAACGATAACTGCTTTCACGGCAACATTACCCACAAATGGACAGTTCGAGCACCTTTTGCCTTCGACACATATTAAATTCTCGTGTTCGCTCATGTATTTCCTTAATCCACCGTGTTTAGATTTTACTTACTAAAAGGGTATCTCGCTGAGGTCGATCTCGCCGTCGGGGACGTCGTTGATGACTACATCTTCGTCGGTTGGCTTGCTAGATCGAGCCTGGCTAGCGCCACCACCCGCTCCACCATCTTCAGACTGGCCACCGCCACCCAAGAAGGTTACATCGTTAGCTACAACCTCTACCTTGCTACGCTTAGCACCGTCTTGCTCCCAAGAGCTCGACTGTAAACGACCGCTCACAAGTACTTGTTTACCTTTTTGGCAATACTGAGCCACTCGCTCAGCGAGACCAGCCCATGCAGTAACATCGACAAAGTCGGTGGCTTCTTTCCACTCACCACTACTGTTGTCTTTGTAGCTGCGATTAAGCGCTAGACTAAAGCTGCAAACGCTTTGGCCGCCTGGGGTTGAGCGTAGCTCTGGATCCCGAGTCAGGTTGCCCATTAATGTTACCTGGTTAAAACTTCTCGCCATACTATTTTCGCTTCGCTATCCAAGACAAACCTACGGTTTTTCTCGGCGCGCGGTGTTTGGAATGAATCCAAACTTCCGGCTGCTCTTTTCCCTCTGCTAGCGAAGCCTCCTTTCCATTCTTAAAAGTTAGTTGTCGTTGTTATCTTCTGCTTTTTGTTCGTCGTCAGACTCTTCACGCTTGCGTTTTTCTTTAAAAATTCGGGCCTTTTCGACTGCTTCGGTGTCGTTCTTTGATATCAAAAAACGGATCACTTCGTCGGTGATATTCAGACTAGCCTCTATCTTGGCAATCGCTGTACCAGGCATCTGCACCTCGTAAAAGGCATAAACCGCGTGCTCGTTACCGGCGATTCGGTAAGCTAGCTTGCGCTTCCCCCAGACATCTTCGGCAACTAATTTGCCGCCGGCGTCGCTAATTATTTGTTTAACTTTGGTTGCACCTTTGTCGAGGTCAAGCTCGAGATCGGGATGGTACAAAACCGCAACTTCGTATGTATCCACTAAAGACTCCTTCCTTTGGTTAATGCCTGTGCACTTTGAGCCACAAGCTGAAGTTTGCGTGTGAAATTGTATCACTAACAGTGGTCGCATGCAAATGTTTTGCAATCTTTAAAAATATATTGACTATTTTTCTATGTTATGTTACTATATGTCTTGTCATCATCCAAATTCCTACGTCTATCGAAAGGGGGGAGAGATGATTGCAGCCCAGCTACGCTGGCTGCAGAAGGCTTTCGGCTACGAGTAGCTGTAACGCCTCCACCCTGCCGAGGGGTAACTCGGCAAGAATTTTGTGCGCTTCGAAAGCATGGCCCCGACCAAGATGCGAAGCCTTTAGCCCGAATGGGCTACTGCATGCAACGCTGAGGCCGACGCCAGGACCTTACCGGATAGGCGGCGCACACCTTGGAACGTAGATACTGGACGCAAGTCCGGTGGCAATAGCCCTAGTGACACGTTCCACAGGTTCGCTGAGGTTACACTGAGAGACCTCACCTTTTTAGGCCGAAGCGCGTTTAACCGCTTGCAACCGCCTAAAAATGGTCAACATCTCGAAGAAAAGAGATGCTATCCCAGTCGAGCCTTCGGGTATGCTCGTAAAAAGACTACCCAGCCCGGATACTTTATCCGGGCTTTTCCATTTATTCTTTTAAGTGAGCTTGAATATATCTGATTAACTCAACCCAGCCCGTGCTTTGAGTTCGAAACCAAAAACATCTTCTGCGCTACGATTGACATAAGCCCTGTCGAGTAAATCAACTAAGACTTCGACTGCGTGTATGCAGTGACGCATACGAGTCGTTCGGCGATCAAGCCTAGCCCGCTTATACATTGGCTGAGCCAATGCTGCAGCATCTCCAACCACACGCTTCATAATTTCTCGGATTAATCTAGCTTGTTTGGCTTTCTTGAGACTTAAGGCGGACACATTTTCTAGATCAGTTTCGTCGGTAAAATTATCAAGCATAAAGCCAAACATAAAATTACCGATATGCTCAGATAGGACGTATCTGTTGTCTCGGTCGAATCTGCCTTCGAGCTCTACGTCTTCACCGAGCAAAGCGCGCTGCTTAGGACTGAGACTGACGAATTTGCTTGGATCATCAGCATATGGGTTTATGCCGTGAGTTGGAATATAGGCGGCGTGGTAAAGCGGGACTCGCTCAAACACTGGTTGCCCCGGTATGGGGTGATCAAGAAAACTTAAGTCTGGTTGTCGACAAACTTCGTTAAATCGACGATGCACAGGCACTAGAATATCTTGAACCCTAAGCGCTCGTAGCGCCCGACCACCAGGCGTATTTAGCTCTGCTCGACGCCGGTTAAAATTTGAATGATGCCCATCCACGCCTGAACGCCCTAGTGTTCGAGCAATATAAGCTGGCGTAATTACCGGCAGTGGCATTTTGTATTTATCGAGTGGTGCTTCTATTCTGGTGTCTTGCATCGTGCGTGCCTCTAAAGGCCAGCATACTCCGTTGATACACCACTTGCAATATAGACTAAGATTTAGCCAACATGAACATCGATTTGTTCACCATCATCGTTGACACTGGGTTCGTTAAAATCATCGAACTCGTGTGACCCACCGCCGCCAAATACATCATCGGCACTGCTTACGAGCACATCACGCGGACGTGAACCATCTGCCTGGCCGATTATGCCCTGTTCTTCCATGGCTTCGATAATTCGGGCTGCCCTGGCATAACCAATTCGCAGACGTCGTTGCAATAAGCTTGTACTAGCTTTGCCGCTGTCGATTACAACCTGAACGGCGTCTCGCCACATGTCGTCTTCTGTATCGGTACCCTCGCCGTAACCCACGACAGTGCTACCACGTCCGTGTAGCTGAACTGGCATACTGACAACCTCGTCGTCATACTGCGGAGTTCGTTGATCGCGCAAGAAATCACATACTTTAACCGTTTCTTCGTCACCGATAAAGGCACCCTGAACTCGTTTTGGCTTTGGCATTGTTGCCGTAGTGAACAACATATCTCCCAGGCCAAGTAACTTCTCGGCACCGATTTGGTCAAGAATCGTGCGGCTATCTACCTGGCTAGCAGTCGTGAAGGCAATTCGGGCAGGTACGTTTGCTTTGATAAGACCGGTGATTACATCAACACTTGGTCGCTGGGTCGCAAGTACCAAGTGTATACCGGCAGCACGGGCTTTTTGGGCAAGTCGAACAACTAGCGCCTCGACATCGCGAGCCGCCACCATCATAAGGTCGGCCAGCTCATCGATAACAATCACGATGTAAGGCATCTGAGCATCAGTTTTTAGACTATTGTAATCAACAATGTTGCGTTTACTAACTTCTGCAAACGCCCGTAAGCGACGCTCCATCTCGGCAACCGCCCATTTGAGGGCACTAACACACTTCTCTGGTTCGTGGATAACCGGTGTGAGTAGATGCGGTATGTCGCTGTAAGGAGTTAATTCGACTTGTTTAGGATCGACCAAAATTAGCTTCATCTGGCTTGGGCTCTTATGGAAAAGCAAGCTGGTTAGCAAGTTGTTGATCATGACTGATTTACCGGAGCCTGTTTGACCAGCGATTAACAAGTGTGGCATTTGCTCAAGTCTTTCAACAATTGGTGACCCCGAGATATCTCGACCAATCGCGAAAGCCAGGCCATTTTTCTCGGCAGCCCATTCTTTAGAAGACAGTACCCCACTCAAGCGTACAGTTGCAGCTTTTTTATTCGGGACTTCTATACCAACCGCTCGCTTACCTGGAATTGGAGCTTCGATTCGGATCGACTGAGCCGCCAAATCGAGAGCGATGTTGCTCTCGAGACCTGTGATCCGGGTAAGCTTGGTGCCTGATGGCGGTCGGAGTGTATATTGGGTCACGCGTGGACCGATGTTAGCTCCCTCCATCTGGGCATCGATGTTGAAATTGGCCAATGTTTCTCGGATAATTTCGGCATTCTCCTGGACATCGCCAGCATCGGCCTTGTCTTGTTTTTGGTTTAGTAAGTCAATATTTGGGAACTGCCAGTCTTCGTCGGCAGCGATTGTTAAGGCCTCATGATTCTCATCTTTGGCGAGTTGTTCAACACTATTCTTAAAGCTAGATAATCGCTTGCCATCTGCAGGTTCATCGTGATGATTCTCGACTGGAACACCTTCGTGGAGTTCAAACTTGGCTTGCTTATGCCCTTTGAGCTGAGCTAAATCGGTAACTTCATCTGACTCTTCGCTGTCTTCAGCTTTTGTGCGTTTGAATAATTTTATAAATGCACCGAAGAATCTTTTCGGCGAGACGCCAAAAGTGAATAAGAAAAATATAATAGTCAGTGCAACCAGCAATATGAACGCCGTGTTACTACCAAGCATTGTCAGTAAAACTGAGCTAACAAAATGCCCAATCTGGCCTCCATACGAACCATCGCCAGCTAAACTGGCGGCGTCTTTGCGGTCTACATAGACGTGTAGCATCCCTGCTAACATGCTGACGGCCACAACCGCAGAGGCTAATTTCGAGAACGGGATGATATTGTCCTCGTGCTTAAACTTCTGGATAGCCAGATAAACAATCACCGTTGGAACGACTATATAGGCAGTATAGCCGACCAGCCAGGAGAACATCTTAAATAGACCTACCGGTAGCGCCCCTCCTTGACCAAAACTCCCAAACAAGACAAACAGCGCAATAATAATTAATATGAACGCAAACGATTGCCTTAGGAGTGGTGAAGACTTCTTCTCGGTAACTTCTGCTTTCTTTTTTGCAGCAGATTTCTTTTTAGATTTCTTTTTTGCCATGGCTTCTTATTATAGGTTAGTTATGTTTTTGTTGCTAATATCAGTCGGCCTATATTGTATCACAAAAAGTCATGTTCGTAAAGTGTTCGTTACAAATTAGCACATAGCTCTAGTAGCTCAGCGCCCAGGTGCTGAGAGCTAGCAAGTATCACGCCGTTGGTTGGTCTCAGGCAATCTATGTTTACAATGGTCTCTCCGTCTAAGTTGGTTACCCACGGTTCGTATGGGTTATTGTCTAGCAAATACATTGACGGTACGTAGTCATGTGGGTTGCTGCGAGGTCCCGGAAACACTGCAAAGTCGAGCAAGCCAGTCGCCACCCTACCCGCCATAATTCCTAGCGAAGAAATCTTGATTCTTTTTGCGGTCTTTGGCAGATGTGCGTCTAACCTTCTTAAATCAAGTTCAGCGCCGTCCCAGTGGTTCCAGTCGTAACGCTCGACTTGGGCTAAAGACTCAACCTCAGTTCTGACCCGGTATGCTTCTGGCATGTCGACTCCCCAATTCGACCAATCACTCAGTGCATATGTTTCTGGCTCGTCAGATATTCGATCGACACCAGCCATGCAGGGCTGCTTTTGTCCAGGAGGTATCAGTGCGATCATGCCCGCCGAGGTGCAAAGACCTGGAGTTTTATTACGAGAATTACGCACAAAGCCACTTGTTCCATCTATGGGATCGTGGAGCCAAACAAAGCCATTAGGTTGGGCTGGTAGATACTTTACTTCTTCGCCTAGTACTGTGTCCTGGGGTAAGTGTTGTTTGATTAGCTCTATCAACTTCTCGTTTAAGGCTACGTCTAACTCGGTGACTTTACTGCCATCAGGCTTATATTCCACCTGTAAATCGTAACCTTCAGCAAAGGCTCGCATCGCCAAGTGTGTACAGACTCGCAGGGCTTCGTTCATAATCTCCCAGCGTTCTTTCATATCTGAATTTGGAAATCTTGTTTCGACTGCCATTATTTCTATCCTTTCGTTTATGGCAAAACGATAGCAACCCAAGCCTGCGTAGGTAAGTAAAACTTTTTACCTAGATGTCTATCCGAGCATCATGTAAGCCAGTACTAGTCAGCAGATCTAGCTCTTTAGATTCGACTAGTTGATCGCTCCAGAATGTCTGCCCGTTTTCTGTCTGAAAATCACTTAAGGTGCCTGAGTAATTTGCTGTCCATATTTCACCCACCCGATGCGCAACCAGTTGTTCGCCCTGGTAATAACGAAGGTTAAATGGTTCTCTAAACTCTAGATCCTTAATAGCTCGTGGGTCTATTCCACGGCGCTTGATTATACGCTCGGCTGTTTCAAAAAAGGTTTGCGATATTCTTAATTTGCCATATGGCAGAGCTACAAAACCTGGCATAGGCTGCCGACTACTCTTATAAAGTAAGGTCTTGCGGCCTGATTTAATAATTAGCATGATACCGACACTTGGTCGTAACTTAAAGCGTTTGTCGTCGAGAGACATCGAATCAATCACCAGCCTGCCTAGTGGTGTTAGAAGGTAGCCCTCTTCGTTCTTCTGTATAAGCTTCTGGCGAATCAGAGTACGTAAATGATAGTTAAAAGAATTGCCAGCCATTCCTTCTGGTAGCAATGCTGCGTGCGACAGTACGAATGGGCTGTAAGTAAGCTTTCTCAGCACCTCGCGCTGCACATGATGCAAGGCGTCTAGGTTAGATGTAAACAAATCCACATCTACTCATCTCTATTTATGTAATCTTCATAGTGAAAGTTAGCTTCTTCGGCCCACTTTTTACAGCGTTGATGAATTTCTTCGAGTAGCAGACGTTTACCGTCGCCATAGGCATTATAGCTATCTGGGAAGAGTTGTTTTAGTTCTTGTTTCTTCAGCTCGTATAAATCTCGATCGCCATTGATATTCAGCCGCATGTATTCACGAAAACGAATTTGTTTAGGAATTTCCGGACTATCTATTTTTTGAATATGAATACTCGCTAGTCTGTGACCAGCCTGATCATCTTCAGTAAAGTACTCTTCACCGTTACCAACGAAATCGCCTCTGGCGCTAAAACCGGCATCTGCCATTTTGTCTTTAAGTGTGCGCACATCTTCTAGGTTGTTTACTCCAACTATGACATCAATTTGTGGCTTGGCCGCCATACCTGGAACTGCCGTACTACCAATATGCTCTACTAATATCGCTATATCTCCAAGGACCGCCTTGAGCCTTTCGCGTAATTCTTTAAATTTTATAGCCCACACAGGATCGTACGGCAGAATATCGTAGCTTCTATCCGGGCGATTAAACTGGTTTATCATCAAGACACACCCTTTAATCGCGTTGGTCTTGGCTGCGGATAGCTGCCCGCAGCTCGGCAAAACGTTTCTGCTGGTCTTCGACGTCTTTGTTAGTTGCTGGCTGTTCTTTGCCGTCAGAGCCCTTACGGCCTCCAACGACGTTGATGACTGGTATTACTATCGGGCTTCGCTGGGTCTGATCGAACAAGAAGTGAGTAACATGATCTTTGAGCTCGGCTTTAAAGCGATCTAGATCGACGCGCTTGTAGCGCTGAGATACCGCCCGACGTAGTTCGCCGCGGAATAGATTCATTAGCTCTTCGTTGTCACGAATATAAATGAAACCTCGGGTGATGATGTCTGGGCTGGTCAGTAACCCACCAGTACGGCGGTCGATTGTAAGCACAACTACTACTAGGCCAGTCTCGCTTAAGAGCAAGCGATCTTTAACGACTACGCTAGGCACTGTCTGGCCAGAGTCATCGACTAACACCGAGCCATGGCTAACAGCGTCTTTGTGGAGTTTGGCAGCCAGATTCTCGTCAATCTCGAGCACATCGCCATTATCAACCATAAAAGTTCGATCACGCGGCATCGTAGCCATTTCGATTGCAACATTTTGATGATGTTTGCGGTTAAAGGCGCCAGCATAAATTGGCGTAAAGTACTTTGGCTTACACATTTCGATCATATCTTTATGCTCATCTCGGAAAGCATGTCCAGAAACATGAAGTGGACCGCTACAGCCATCAACTTCCCATGTAGGTGCTCTAAACAAGAAAACACCAAGCTTAATCAAATCGTTGCCAAGTTGCTCATAAGCGACTTCGTTACCTGGAATTGGGGTCGAACTAATTACAACAGTGTCGCCTTCACGTAGCTTGATGTGTTTGTGTTCGCCAATACTCATGCGTGGCAGAGCTGCCCCGTTCTCTCCCTGACCACCAGTACACATTACCAAGACCTTTTCATCTGGTAGGTTGACGGCCTGAGCCATCGCCACGATCGTATTTTTAGGCACTCGGAGCAAGCCAAGTTTAACTGCAAGTTCGACGTGTTGAATCATGCTTCGACCATCGATAGCTACTTTTCGGCCAGCTTCGCTAGCACTATTTATAATCATTTGGACGCGGTTAATGTTGCTCGAAAAACTGGCCACCATGATACGTCCGGGAGCATTCTTGATGACATCGTGGAAGCTATCTTGAAGTGTATGTTCGGTAGGTGTGCGACCTGGGCGCTGTGAATTTGTGCTATCACTCATCAGTAGCAAAACGCCGTCTTTACCGAGTTCTTTAATCCGCTCAAGATCACTCGGGCGGCTGTCTAGCGGCTCTGGGTCAAGACGAAAATCACCCGTGTTGATCACTCGACCAAGCGGTGTATCAACAACTATCAGGCTGCTCTCTGGTATAGAGTGTGTGATTCGCACAAGTTCGATTGTAAAATGCTTACCGACCATCAGTCTTTCATGATTATCCATATTCATTTCGTTATAACTGAACTCGTCTAAGATATCGGCTGTATTTTGATGATTACCAAGAGTTTTCTGAACCATACCAATTGTAAATATCGAACCATAAATTGGTGCCGGGTACTTTGGCAATATATGCGGTAAACCACCAATGTGGTCAAGGTGACCGTGGCTAATCACATATGCCTTAATCTTGTGTTTGATAGTCTCTAAATAGCTGACATCTGGAACAGAGTAGTTAATGCCAGGCAAATCTAGACCAAGCTCATTACCGCAGTCGGTAACGATAGCTTCGTCGCCATACTCGATAACGATCATGTTCTTTTCGCCGATACCGTCTTGACCGCCAAGGTGCGTAACTCTAAGTTTATTCTCGTTCTTTATAGGCAATAGGTTGGCTCGTTTTCGCGTGCTGTTTTGATCGGCTAAGTTTGCGCCATCTAGGACTTTGTCGGCTAAATCTCGACTTCGTCGCGAAGCTCGAATAGCTTGTCCACGGCTTGTTTCTGAATTTTTTAAACTTAAAGCCTGACTCCGGTTACTTTGTTCTCCGGATTTCTGAGCTTGGTTCTTTTGGTTAGGTTGTCGATTTTGATTTGGGCGCCGATTGTTTTGTCTTGGACGCTGGTTAGGATTTTGATTCATTAATCTTCCTTTTAATTAATTATTTATTCATTTTCTTAATAATGATTGGGATCTTGGCAAAGTCATATAACAAGGTTTGGCGCATACCACCGTTATAAAGGGCGGCTGCCGGATGGTACAGAGGTAAAACTATTAGATTTAATCCTTCGCTACCATCGCTTGGTTTCCAGGACATCCGGAAAGCTTGGCCATGATCTCGGCTAATTTTTAAATCTGGTAAAAAATATTCCCCAGAATGCCGACCTAAAGTTACAACAATTTTTGGCTTTATAACTTCCAGTTGGCGTTCTAGATATGGTGTAAACTCCTTTTTCTCAATTGGTGACGGGTCGCGATTGTTCGGTGGCCGGTACTTGACGATGTTCGTTATGTATATTTGAGAACGGTTTAGGTGTATAGATTCTAACATTTCGTTCAAAAATTTACCAGAGGCACCGACAAATGGTTCGCCTTGCTCATCTTCTTTCTTGCCCGGGGCTTCACCTATCAAAACAATATCGGCATTTGGGTCACCCACTCCCATCACCAACTGAATTGCCCCAGCCGCTAGCTCATGGCAGACATTATTTTTGATAATATCTGCCGCAATCTGATCTAGTTGCTGTTGCTTATTGACCAATCTGATCCCCTACTTTTATATACAACCTATCTCCATCACTGATAGTATCGGTACGTTCGAAACCTGCTTTTTGGGCAACACGTATACTCGCCTCGTTTTCATCGTTTATTGCTAAGCCTATTCTTGCTTTAGGCATTTGCTCTCTAATTATTGACTCACATTCAAGCAAAACCTTAGGTATGATTCCTTGGCCCCTGTAAGCCTTATCAATAACGTAGCCTAGTTCAATAACACCTTGTACGTCAGGACTAGGAAAAATGGCAAAATGGCCAATCAGAATTTCTCCTAGCCTTATGGCATATCGGGGGCCTCTGTTCTGCCTGGCCGTAGTCGTCCTTTCAATATATGCACGCTTATCTTCAGCTGCCCAAGGAATGTACCTCTGGACGGTGTCATCAGACGTTATCTCATCTAGTCGTTCGGCATCTTCGAGATTAAAGAAATTTAGGGTTATACCATCGACCTCAATCACAGAAGGAAAGCCACTGAAATCAAATGCCACAAACCGATGCTCGTAACCTGTTTCGTGTAAATTTTTTGCCATACTCTCACGTCTTTCTAGTGCCCAAAATGGATGCTATTTGGCAGCTCTAGCCTTTGGCCTTCTTCATGCTTAGGTTAAGTCGTCCTCGGTCGTCAATCGCCATCAGTTTAACGTCGACAAGATCACCTTCTTTAACTACATCGCTTGGGCTCTCAACCCTCTCTTCGGCCATTTCACTCACGTGAACCATGCCGTCGGTACCTGGGAAGAGATTTACGAATGCCCCGAAATCCATCACCTTAACAACCGGACGCTGGCGGTAGATTTTGCCAACTTCTGGCTCCTCGGTTAGGTCGGCAATCATCTGCTTAACTTTGGCCATCATCTCGCCGTCGTTGCTGGCTAAGAAGACTGTGCCGTCGTCTTTGATGTCGATATCGGCACCTGTTTCGGCAATAATCCTCTGGATGGTTTCGCCACCCTTGCCAATCACATCGCGGATCTTGTCTGGATTAATCTTGATGGTTTCGACACGTGGTGCATATTGGCTGAGTTCGGCTCGTGGCGCCTTGATCACGCTGAGCATGTGAGCCAAGATATCGGCGCGGCCTTGCTTAGCCTGTTCAATGGCTTTAGCTAATACATCGACTGGCAGGCCATGAACTTTCATGTCCATCTGTAGGGCGGTTACGCCTTCGGTGGTGCCAGTGACTTTAAAGTCCATATCACCAGCAAAGTCTTCGGCATCTTGAATATCGGTTAGCACAACCGGCTTCTTGCCATCCATAATCAGACCCATAGCCACACCACTGACTGGCCGCTTTAGAGGCACGCCGGCATCCATCAGGCTAAGTACACTACTACAAGTAGCGGCCATGCTGGTGCTACCATGCTGGCTCATAATCTCGGTAACTGTTCTGATTGCATATGGGAAATCTTCTTCACTAGGAAGCATCGGGCTAACCGCTCGCTCGGCCAAATAACCGTGGCCAATCTCGCGCCTGCCTGGGCTACCCATACGGCCAGTCTCGCCTAAAGTATAGGCAGGGGCATTGTAGTGATGGAAGTAGCGTCGCTCTTCGTCTTTTTCCATTGTATCAACCGCTTGTGTGTAAGATAGGGGCGCCAAGGTTGTAATGTTTAACGCCTGGGTTACACCACGAGTAAAAATGGCGCTGCCGTGAGTTCGCGGCAATACACCTACCTGGCTGCTTAATGGTCGAACCTGGGTAAGTTCGCGGCCATCGGGGCGCACGCCTTTGGTAATAATTTGTTCTCGAACATCTTTATTAACGATTAGTTCGAAAGCATCGAGATACTGACCTTTTACAGCCCCCCATGCATCTTCACCTAAATCGGCACTAAATTTGTCGACCATCTGCTGACGTAATTCGTCTAAGCTAGCTTTGCGCTCAAAGTAACCACCTTGGACCTTATCGCCTAGTTTACCCTTCAAAAAGTCGGTTACAGCTTCGTCGATATCGGCATCTGGCAGCAACAGCTCGTATTCTTGAGCCTGAACTTTTAGATCTTTGGCTAGTTTGGTTTGCAGCTCGAGGACTGGTTGTACGGCCTTTAGCGCAACCTCCATAGCTTCGACGATTGTCGCCTCACTAACTTCGTTTGCCCCGGCCTCGACCATCATTACACCGTCTTTGACACAAGCAACCATAATATCTAGATCGCTTGTCTTGATGTCGCTGGTATTTGGATAAGCTACTAGCTTGCCATCAACCAAACCAACACGCACTCCAGCTACAGGGCCGTCAAACGGCACTCCGGTTAGTGTCATGGCGGTACTGATGGCAATCATGGCTACAGCGTCTGGTCGAACCTCTGGATCGAGGCTCAAGACAGTCGCTACTGCCTGCACTTGGTTACGATAACCTTTCGGAAACAGTGGTCGAATTGGCCGATCGATAAGTCGCCCGATAAGCACAGCGTCGTCGCTTGGCTTACCTTCGCGTTTAATGTAGCGCGAGCCACTTATCTTGCCGGCTGCATAAAAGCGCTCTTCGTAGTCGATTGTAAGCGGAAAATAGTCCATACCCGAAATCGGGTCGCCAACATTGACGTTGCCAAGCACAACAGTGTCGCCGTAAGTTACCAAGACGGCAGCCTCCGAGCGGAAAGCCAAACGGTTAACTTCTAGGCTTAATTCGCGGCCACAAAATTCTGTACTTACACGTAAAGTCTTGTCGCCTTTAGGATTGATAATATCCATATATCTCCTTCTAAGTAGTCAGCTTAAGTAACAGATTTAAATACTCCGAGATTACTATCCGAGTAGTCTAGATCTATTACTTACAAAAGCTGACTTTTAATAATGTTCTTGTGAGACTTATAGTTAGGCTCACTAGAGTTCGGGGGTTCACCCCAAACTAACTAAGCCTAACTACTTGCGAATGCCGAGCTTTTTAATCAAAGCTTGGTAGCCAGCAGCATCTTTGCGGGCCAAGTAGCTCAATAATCGACGTCGCTTGCCGACCATCTGAAGCAGACCACGGCGAGCCATATTATCTTTTTTATTAACTTTAAGATGTTCAGTAACTTCTTTAATGCGTTCTGTCAGCACAGCTGCCTGAACTTCTGGTGAGCCGACGTCGCTATCTTTGCGGGCGTGGGCTTTGATGGTTTTAGCTTTCTTATCAGCTGAAATCATGCAGGTATTACTCCTTTATTACTTTGTACTCTTCTAATTATTCAGATAAGAGTGATGGCGTTAGCCTAAATTGTACCACAAATAACAGATGTGGCAAGTATTTAATCTCCATCAAACCTTAACTCTTTTAAGATTTAGTGGAAATTCAGGTACTAGATAACCTGTGCCCCGACCCCATGCTGCCTTGCGGCCGATTGCACGAGGTCGGGGCGGCGGTTTTCATTGGGTCTCGGTGCTCCGCCCCAGGTGGCCACGTAGTGGACGCAAGCCTGTAGCGGAGCACCAGATTTTGACTGAAGATAGCCGTACCAGTCTGATATAGCTCCCCCTTTCGGGTGGTAGCATCTTGGACCGGTACGGCCTAGAGGCCCGGTGGGACCACAGCTTACCCCTTTCACTAGGGTCTATTCGGCGGCCAGCGGATCCGGCATCGCCCATTCGGTTGCGGGTGAGCCCGCACGCACCCCAAAGCACGCGACGCGCACCTCGGAGAAGTTTGGCAAGTCCGGCTAATCTTTGCCGGCCAACAAATGTGGTGCACGTCAGATGACGCTGCAGAATTGCTGCTTGCAACATGCCAACTGGGGCTAAGGCGCCATACGGTAATCCAACACCGTCGTCTGCCTCGCCACCGCGATTTTTTTTCTAGTACCTGATTGTAAATGTTCAACTCAAGGGGTTAAACACCTCACCTCAGGTTGATTACATCATTATAACATATGTGTAAATATTATGCAAGTTATTTTATTGTTCTTGACCGTTTTTAACTCTTAAGTAGTATGGATCTTCGGCTAGAAAGACAACTTCGGCAACCTGCTGCCACCTGTCTCGAGCTTCGGCCAAGCAGTACTCATATGCTTCGGTTCGTAGTTGTCTCCTAAAAACATCTAGCTGAGTGTCACCAACCAGAAGTCGATCAACCAAGACGCGCGAAACGTCGTAACGATGCCCCTGCAAAATAGCTTCTATGGTCGAAGCTAGAGCCCTAGAGGTAATTAGTTGTCCGTAAGAACTTGAGAGACCGGCTTCAAGTACACCTGTCGCCAGATCGGCTAACGATAGTAGGTGTGCACTTTTTTCTAAGCGACCGGCCATATCCCGGAGTCTAGCCTGAAGATCGTCATTAAAATCCCTGAGTTCATAAATTGCATATCTTAGAGCTGTGCGAGGTGGAAAATGTCTTGCTTGAGAGTTAAGGTCTTCATGCAGATTATCTGTCTCACTAGCATAATTTAGGAGCATCTCAGCTAGTTTTTGGTAGCTATCCAGACGATCCTCCTCAACACGCCAACCAGCCTTAAGCTCCTCGAATCGCAACCCAATTCTTTCGATTTCTGGCTGTATCTGCGTAGCGATTGTTCTAGCCAGTTCATCGACCCGGTCTTCCTGATATTCGGCATATGCCCCATCGGTCAGCTTGATCACGCCACTGTTCTGGACGGTCTCCAAAGATATGCCGAGCATTTTTAGGGCATCTGCTACGCTAATATCTAGTTGTTCGACAACTTTACTCAATGCATCGCCCCAGGTAAATTCCTGAACCACCATTCGCCCACTGCTACGGGCCTCGGACATCGGGTCATTCGGGAAGACCATATCTAGTCTGCCACTCAAAGTAGGTGTATGACGGCTTCTTGCACTCATAAGCCGTTACTTATACTCCATACTCTGGCTTATGCAAGCTCAAGCGATTCAGGTTCTGTGGCGTCATCAATATCATATTCGCCGACTTTGGTGCGCCTGAGGCCACTCATGTAAGCACCTGTGCCAAGCATCTGGCCGATATCTTGCACCAGTGAGCGAATATAGGTGCCACTACTCACCTCGGCCACAAAACTTACTACTGGATACTCGTACTTTATGTCTAAGATTGAGTAAATGTTCACTTTGCGTGGCTCTAACCTTACTTCTTTGCCCTCTCGGGCTAGCTGATAAGCCCGCTTGCCGTTAATCTTTATCGCCGAATAAGCGGGCGGTGTCTGCATAATTTCGCCAACAAAACTTAAGACTGCTTCGTCTACCGCCAGTGCATCTGGTACAAGCTTATTTAGATTGGTCAGCTTACCTTCGGCATCACCTGTGTCACTTATCGAACCCAAAGTTAGTTCGACCTCGTAGGTTTTGTCGTGCTTGATCATCTCGGAGACCATTTTTGTGTTCTTGCCAGTCACAATCACCAGCAAACCCGTAGCCATAGGGTCTAATGTACCTGTGTGACCCACCCGAATTTTGTGTCGACGCCTTGGATAATCAGAATGAATCTGATCATTCCCAGTCGTCTGGTGCGTGATTGCCGCGTTAGAAGTTCCAGTGCTCGCGCGCCTTACTGATGTAAGGCTTGCTCTGCGCTTCACTTCTGCCTTGCACTCTTCGCAACCACAAAGCTCGGGTGTATCCCGCAAAGCCAAGTTGTACTTATTTTGCATAGAGCCACGAATTTTGGCGACAACATCGAACGATGTCCAACCTTGAGGTTTATCAATTAGTAAGATTCTGTCTAATTCCATTGCTTATTCAGATTATATAATCGATTATATAATCTGAATACATAAAATAGGCTAACTAGACAAAGGTTAATTAAGCGCCATCGGGAGCGATTGGCGGAGGTGGTAGCGGTGGTGCTGTCGACTCTACTTGAGGCTGAGTTGGCTCACTTAACGGTTCGGTATCACCTTCGTTAAGAGGCATTGCGTTGAGGGCTTTGATAGGCTCTGGAGCCTCGTTTGGTAAATCGGCTTTAATTGCATCATAAACTTGTTCGCGAGCATTATCTTGGGAAACCGGCAACGCAGGTTCGATGACTGCCTGGTCTGCTTCTGGTATATTATTCTGCTGGATACGAGTCTCGATATCGTCGATTGTCCTGTCCGACACCTCTGGAGCAGATGTTGCGTCAGGCTTTTCTTCTGGTTCTGGTGGTAGTGGTTGGATGACCTTCATGCGCTTATTGAGAGCAAAGCTCTCGCCACCTTCGGCGTGACGTTCGGCTTCCGGTGACTGGTTCTCGGCTTCGGGCTCTGGACTAGTTGCAGTAGATGCTTGACCAAGGTTGGCTGGGTTCTCGGACACACCGGCATTTTCACTCGAATTTGAATCGGGGTTTTCTTTGTCGACGGCCTGCATATTGCCTTCGTTATCGATATGAATTCGATCGGTACGTAAGTCTACCTCAACTTCGTCATCTGCTTTGGCCTTCTGGGCCCCGCCAGCCTCGTCGCCGTAAGTCACGTTGCCTTCGATGTCGTGCATATTAAAGTTCAGCACATCAGAAGATTGGGCGGGCTTTTTTTCTTCGGTAGGTGCGTTATTAAAATCGACTCTTTCGGCAGACTGTTGTTCCGGCTGCTCTTGTTGTGGCTCTGACTCTGCTGGTGCAACTTCAGGTTCGACCTTTTCTGGTTCGGTCTTTTCTGGCTCTACGGGTGGCTGACTCAGATTATCGGCTATCAATTGCTGGTTTGCTCCAGCCGACATCAACTGAGCCGACATTGTCATGACTTTTGGCGTGGTCTTGCTATTCTTGAACCGATCTGTTTCGGCTACAATGCCCGTTAAGAAGGCTGTTGCCATCTGTGCATCAAGCAAACCACTCTGAAAAGCTTCGCTGATGCTAACAATCATCTCCGACAAACTGCTAGCAGCCGGATCTTGCCAATTGATTGATCCAACATCACTAGTAGCATTGCCAGCCATCATAGTCAGCACACTGGCATCGTGGAGTATTCGGCCATGGGCAACTATCGCCTGATCGAGGTGTTCGCGCTGATCAACTCCGAGCGCAACCACAGTGTCGACATTTACATCACCTTTACTAAAACTGAGGTCGTCTTCGGAAATCGCGATTTTATTGGGAGTAATAAAGATCTTTGCAACATCGCCATCTCTTTTATAGCGCAGCTTGTCTGCCTTACTGGCGTCGAGTGAAATAATAAAATCCTGAAGGCTGTCGATACCTTTATGCAGATTTCCCTCTGGATTAAGAAATTCGATTGTACTTGGAGTTTCTCCGCTATAGACAGCGGTTACTCGTTTTCCAAGTTTGTCTAGCAGTAAGGTCATGCCTATGGCGGCTGCTAGCTGATCGACACTTGGGTTAGTGCTCACAGTTACTAAAACGTTCTCGGACGATTTTAGCTTTTCGACTATTTGTTGCTTAGGATTGGGTGAATTTTGATCCATATTTTTATTTTTAGTTTTACTCCTGGTACATTACCATAAACGTTTTGTTTATTCAAGTAGTTTTTGCTTAAAGTAAGATTTTAGTGTATATTACACCGGTTATAAGATAATAACTAATGTCAAAAGGAATAAAATGCCAATCATAAAATCTGCAAAAAAGCGTGTTAAGCAGACTAACGCGGCCACCAAACGCAACAGTGTTGCCAAGCGTCGAGTCCGTGATGCATTAAAAGCTTTCCAGGCAGCCATAAAGGGTGGAAAATCTGCCGATATCCAGGCCACTAAAGTTGCCGTCGACAGTGCAATCGATAAAGCTGCCAAAAAGAACGTGATTCACAAAAATAAAGCCGCCCGCAAAAAGGCCCAAGTTGCCAATGCGGCCAAGCAAGCCGGCTCAAAGCCTAGCTCAACAGCTAAGAAACCGGCTGCCAAAAAGGCACCAGCTAAGAAAACTCCAGCTGCTAAGCCAGCTCCAAAAAAAGCTGCTCCTAAAAAGGCACCAGCTAATAAATAGTCTCAAAACCACCAAACACATCTAAAGCCTCTCTAGCAGAGGCTTTTTAGGTCGCTAGGTTCGCAAGAAATAGTCTAATTGCTGAGTCTGGGTCGATACCGTTTTTTATCGATAAGTCTAGCTCAACTGCTTGATTTGTTAAGTCTAGCATTCGCGCATAATCCATACTTTTAGCTAGCTTTAAGGCCTTTTTGATTGGGTAGACATTTATACCAGCCTGCTTTGCAATGGCCTCCGGGTCTTTAGTGGTCTTGGCAAGTGCCAGCACCTGAAGTTGCCAAACAATTAGAGCCCAGATTGCCTGTGGCTCAACTTTTTGGGCACGTTGTTCGGCGTAAAGTTGATCGGCTAGCGCCAGTTGCTTGTTCATGGCTGCATCAAGTAAATCGAAAACCCGACTATGAACCTGTTTCTCGACCAACTCGTCGATCGTAGATTTATCGGCTTTGCCGACAATCGCAAGCTTATGGAGCTCACTCTTTAGCATCGCCTCGTTTTCACCTACCTGGTCGATCAAATACTCGGCTGCTTGCGGGCTCAGCCGTAAGTCGATCTCTTGCGACCAAGCGATAATTTGTCGAACTAGGTTTTGTCCACTGGCAGGACGTAATTCATTAAATTCGGTAGTTTTCTGGAGAGTTTTATATAACTTACTACGTTTATCTAGATTGCGATCCGTGAGCACTAACTCCACGCTATCACTAGTGGCTGCCAATAAGTTCTGTAGGTCTTGTGCGTCGCTAAACCTACTTAGATCCTTAATTATTACCAGTTTTCGCTCGACCAAAAACGGCAAACTAGCAGCTGCCGCCAGGATAGTTTCTAGTGGCAGCTCAGGATCATCAATAACTTCGACAGCTAATTCGCCGTACTGATCGATAAAATTTGTCCTGATCTTGGTAAGCTCATCTAGGACACGTTGAGGGCTACCGACTAATGTCGTTACGCTCATTTTTTGACTCGCTGACAGCCCTGGCAGACGTGTGTACCTCGACCAGCGACCACCATTTTAGTCATCTCCTGCCCACAACGATTGCATGGCAAACCATCACGCCCGTAAGCGTTCGCAAAAGTTAAATAACTGCCGCGTTCGCCTTGAGCGTTAACATAGTTTTTGCTACTACTGCCACCCAAGCTAATGCTGAGTTTTAGGACTTGTTGGAGGCATCTATGCAGCTCGGCAAGCTGCTTGTCTGTCAGTTTACTGGCGGTAGTTTTTGGGTGTATTTGGCTAGCCCACAAAGCCTCATCGGCATAGATATTACCGCAACCCGCCAAGATAGTCTGATCGAGTAAACAGGCTTTAATACTTTTGTGGCGAGATTTAAATCTTTTTACAAACTCTGTGTCAGTGACTGTTAGCGCGTCTGGGCCAAGATTTTTCATAAAATTTATTTCGCCAACCTCGAGAGTTGGTAACAGCCGGACCCAGCCAAACTTTCGCTGATCATTAAAGAATAATTTATGACCGTTTTCGAACTCAAACTCAACCCGAGTCGACTTGTCGGGCAGTTTGTCGACTAGGCTGTCGCTTGGGTGACCGCCGCCGAAATCGGACTCACCACGATATACAAGTTGACCGGTCATCTTGAGATGAATTACCAATGTATAATCACTGCTAAGATCGATTAAAATTGCCTTACCGCGACGTCGGACATCGATTACATCGCTACCAAACAAAAACTTCTCGACATCGGCTTGCGTATTCGGGAAACTTTTTGACCAGTCAAACTCGACCCGCACAAACTTATGTCCAGGTAAAAGGCTGCGCAAACCCAAAACAACCGTCTCGACTTCTGGTAACTCCGGCATACAGCTAGTATATAGTCCGGAGACTTCTGTTCATAGTTCTTGTAGCAAAAAACACTCCTGTCGGAGTGTCGTTTTCATGAATCGGCACCCCGGGGTGGAACTTAACGCTCCACACCCCGGAGTGGTAATCCGATCCGCTTCTAGCCATCTACCGCTGGGGATCCAGGGTGAAGGCCACGATCTGACCTCTACGGACGTCGACGCGTCCACTGGTCACACCGTGCTTGGCGAACAACTCAGCGAGTTCCTGCTTGAAACTGTCTACCAGTTGGGTGTGAGACACCGAGGGCGTGTGCCAGCTCGATGGCTTCGGCACCAAGACCAACCTCAACGGGAACCAGTCGGGCTCGAAGACGTAGGTCTGGAGAGCTTCGAAGAACTCGTTGTAGAACTCCACGACACCGGGCATGCTCTCGTCGACTCTGCTGGCATAGGCCTCGGTGATGCCCCCCTCAGCGACATCGAGCAACTCTGTGCGGAGGAACATGATCTTCAACCTGAACTCCGCGAGTTGTGCGTCAACAGAGGTGATGCCAGGGTCGAGCTGCACGGAACGACGGCGATCGAGATCAGACTGGAACTGGGCAGCTCTTGCCTGAAGCTCCCTGATTTCCCGTAACAAGCTGTTGAGCTGGTCACGAACCCCACCGATATCAGAATGGAAATCTTCGTTCATGTACGTACCCCTTTTTGGGTAATTGGACCGGATTGTCCAGATGCATATTCTACAATACTTAGACGATTTCTTCAATACTATATACTTAGCTCATGGATTCGCTTAAAGATCTTTTATTGCAGAAGAACATGGAGGAGCCAACAGAAGTAACCGCACTCCGAGAATTTATTCGCCAAGAGTTCGAGCTAACTCCAGAAATCCGGATTCAGCCAAACATGTTAACAGTTTATATGCCCAACGCTGCCACTGCTAGCATCTTGCGAATGCGCTACTACGAGGTTAAAACTCGTTGCCAACTAACTCGTAAACTCTACGTCAAAATCCGCTAATTAAAGCTCAACACCAACCCCATTAACTCGAAGAAACGAACCGAGATCATTCAAGTTGCCATAAACATGCCCGAGCATGCCTAAGGCTTCCGCAGCGGCTACGTTTTGCTGGTTGTCATCGATAAATATGCACTCACTCGAATCGACTCCAAGCCGTAACTCTGCCTCTTGGAAAAAGCGTTTGTCTGGCTTAGTGAAACCGAGTTCAAAACTTAGTAGCATTGTGTCGAACAGTCCTTTTTCGTCGGGGCTAAAATAACGTTCAATAAAGCCAGGACTCACATTGCTGAGGAGTCCGGTTTTTAAATTTTGCTTCTTGATACTTTTAACTATTTCGAACATTGAATAGTTCTTGTGAAGACGACCAAAAGAATTGGCGATCTGTTCGTAGCTAACATTCAGAATCCGGGCAAACTCTTGCTGAACTTGCTGGCTATCGATTTTGCCTTGGTCGGCCTGCAATCGGTAAACTTGCATTTCTTGCCACTGATTTTGCGTGGGCTGAAATTCACGGCTCATAATCCCCAGCCCATCTTCGACCAAAACCCCGAAGCAATCAAACAAAACTGCTTTTATCATAGCTATATTGTACACGCTTGGTTTATACTCAGACTTCATGAGCGATTTCTTAAAAAGTCCAATCCATATAAAAGCCAGTGGCGAGATCTTGGTATCTAGGATTGCCCTATCGATGGGCACATCGATATTAACCGCGATTGCCTCGATATATTTTCATAACATCGGTCTAACCGATGCTGCGGTTGGGTACGTAGCCGCACTCGGCTCGCTACTGGCGATTGTGTTTACCATGGTCGCGCCGTATCTGCTCGAAAAATATAGCGAGATTGTTATATATGTGGTTTCGGGAATACTCCTGTCGTTTGCAACCATTTTTTTGGGTCTTACAAAAGTTGTGCCAGTCGCGATTATTACCTACTGTTTAACCAATATATTATTGATGTTTGGCGGCAACGCAATCAATATCGCCCTTAAAGACACTACAAGCTCTAAGCGTGAATTCACAAACCTTCAGGGTATCTTTGGCTCGCTGATTAACTTTAGTTGGTTTGTGGGACCAATCCTTGGAGGACTAGCATTAAGTCAGTTAGGTACAAGAAACACCCTATTACTAAGCGGTGGTTTTATCATGATTTCGGCAATAATAATCGTTTTGTTACCGATACATGTTAAGGGCAAACGACGCGTCAAGCTCGATACCGATCCGCTAGCCAACATTAAGTTTTACTTATCTCGAAAAAACTTAACCATTGCCTATATCCAGAGCTTAGGAGTTAGATTGTGGTGGGGTTACGTCTGGGCATTTTTGCCTTTGTTTATGCTCGATAACGGTTACAGCCCAACTAGTGTCGGGTTGGTAGTTGGAGCAACGCAGTTGCCGCTGTTTTTGTTCGAATTTTTGACAGTTAAAACCGTCCGATTTTTCGGGTATAGAAAGATATTTGCCACCGGTTTTTCGTTGCTCACAATTGCCTCAATACTAATGTTAATTGCCAATGACATACATGTTGTGATCGGGGTTACGATTGCTTGTTCGCTGGCTTTATCTTTCCTAGAGCCAATCTGCGAACTATTTGTGTTCGACCAAGTTGATCGCCACGAAGAAGACATGGCCTACCCTACATATTACACATCGACATTTGCAGGATCGCTGGTCGCTAAGCTTGGCATCGCCGTGTTTATTAGTCTGTTCGGAGCTCGGTCGTCTTACGCATTTTTGGCGTTTTTATTTGTATTCGTAACTATTAGTGCTCTTGGCATTAAGCCTAGACGCGCCTAAGCTTATGCTTGTCGATCAGGTGAACGGGTGCTTTACTAGTGTGACATGAAAATAACAAGATACGAGCAGCCCTTTGTGCGCCGCCGCTTTGTAGCCTTTGGTTTAGTGTTATCGAGCATGTTTGGACTAGCCTTAGATGGTGACTACAGCTCGACCGATACAGCTGCAAGTATGGCAGACTCAAACCAGCAACCATCCGTCGAGTCGACCGTCCAAACGAGTCCAGGCAGCCAAGTATGTATCGAGAAAACGCCGATACCTGTTGGCGGCATGTTTGAACAAATACTTGAATCCTTAAAACTGAGAAACGCGTATTTTGACACCGGTCTACAAGCCGATTACATCCAGCAAACATTGGTTGCACGTGGGGTTGAATATAACCCGGTATACACTCCCGAAGACGCCCCAGCCGGCCTGAATGATCCCATCTATCAGCCACTGTACGATAACCTGCCTTATCCAGACCCGAGTGGACCGATTCTCGGGCCAGGATTTTACCCAAGCGAATTAGTCCGCTCACTCGATCTGCGCATTTCGGTCTTTGCCTCGATTGACTCTATCCCGGATAACCCAAATTTGGGCGACGCAGCTGGAGTGACTTTCAACAAATCTGCGTTCAACATTGGCATCCAAGATATTGCGGTTGACGAATCGGCCGGGCCAGACACATTCGTACACGAGATTGCTCATGCGCTTCAGACCGAATTATGCAACTCAGGCAGTAGATACCATCAACTTATTGCCGAGCTGCAGTCTAGTCAGAGACAAATCAGCTACCTGAATGATCGCTATCTAGATCCAGCTCCATGGTTAATCGAACCTTCAGAGTTTCGTCAGTTTGCGGTCGCCTACGGTGCTCAAAGTGAGCATGAAGATTGGGCTACGCTTGTTACGGAAATGCTCACTTCTCGAGGCATGGTATTACCGGGAGATGTAGATTGGGGCTCGGTTTACCAGCTCAAGCAATATGCGATTATCGAAGATATCGAGGCTAAATACCCTGGCTTCAAGTCTGGCTTGGTCGACTTAACCAATTATTACCGAATCTGCCCCGCCAGCTACTACAACAAATACATGAATTCAAACTTTAATACGCTTAACTACCTAGAGCAAGAGCCAAGTCCACAAGAGGCAGCACAATCGAGTATCGAGTCGGTGTTAAATGGCGAGGGGTCAATTGAGTACTTAAATAATGTTACAGCTGTTTACTTTTATCAGATAGACGAAGCATACGAAGGTGCATACGCTTTTACGACCATCCAAAACCCGCTCGTAATACGCAATGCTTTTGATCAAATAGCTTTTATTGGCTCTTACTCGGTCATATCTGGTGAGCTGTACGACCTACGACTCGTACCATACGATCCAGGCAAGATTACACTAATCGCTGCAGGTAACCCAAGTCTGCTTGAAACTAGTTCGTTCGACTCAGTACATATAGAAGATGGTCTGATAGCAGTCAACCACAGCCCGATAGCAGTTTGGAGTGGCTATTTTAATGACAACGATCTAATACCCGAAGTTAACCGACTATTAGCCAGTGGCTCAATCTTGTATTGGTCTGATCTGCTCGACTTATCTAGACGCTAGTCAATTAAGTTTTTCGATTTTAGCTCGGGAATAACATGATGTTCAAATATACTGCCAAGCTCTAAGCCGGCTTGGTTCTGGCTGTCGACCCAAGCTAGCTCTTCGATCTCGCTACCAGCCCTTATTTGGCCTTCGTAGTTCGTAACCATCAGTACATCCATCTCGAGCATCGCGCCTACCTTCCCGGCAGCTTCGGCCTTGTAATGGCCAAAAGGCCTGAAATCTTTGGGGGTTGTCTGAATTCCGAGTTCTTCGGCCAGCTCGCGCATTAGCACCCGCTCTTTGCTTTCGCCGGGCTCAATCTTACCACCCGGGCTAAAAAACACGCTCTTACCAAACTCACGCACCACCAGTAACTGCCTGTCTTTTATTATTATCCCAGCAACTTTATGAATCAAGCTAGTCATCACCACTCGATCAGATTAACAGCTGCTTGCACATAGATATCGTCGCCACTAGAATCACGAAAACTATGATCAGCGCCAACAACTTCTGTTACGCCAATATCAGGCCTATCTGCGTTGTCGAGCATGTCGCGGATATCCATGACATTCGCAAATCGATCGAACTGTCCTTGAATAATATCGACCCGATAGGCAGCTAGGTCTTCGATTGTTATATCAGGCATAACAAAACCCATTACTGTAAGTCGAACTCTATCCGACAGCGAAGACCAAGGGCCATCTGGTTCAGTTATTTCACCTAGCTTATCGGCTTCACGCTCCATCTGCCTAGTGTGTCTGAGCAGTATGCTGGCAACAACTCCTCCCAACGACTTCCCTATAATATGCAGACTCTTTGCTCCAGCCTCAGATAGTAAATCCGTGGCTTCGGCCATAGCCTCAACTTCTTCTCTTAGTTGACTTGATGGTTGCTCGTCACCGCGGTAGTAATACGGATAGTCAAAGGCTAGGACTGTCAGCCTCTGCTCGACAGCACGTTCAAACACGGCCCTAATTAAGCTCTGCTTCATACCGCCTGAGCTACCCGGGGCAATCAACACCACTTCTTCGCAACTCGGCTCAAAATGTAAGTTATACGGTACTTCCATTATTCCTCGATCCTTAAAGGCAAATACTGAACCTCAATTTGTCTCTGTAGCTTGCTAGCAATATTCTTGAATTCGGCGTTTCTGAACTCATACATATCTTCCGTAAGCTCATCAGCACGAGTTGCGAACACAATCCTGTCAATCTGTGCCCAGGCAGCACAACATAAACACATCATGCATGGTTCGTGGGACGTATACATTGTCGTGCCATGGATGTGCCAATCACCAAGCTTTGAACATGCTGCTCGAATAGCAGTTACTTCAGCGTGTGCCGAAGGGTCGTTATACTCGGCTACATGATTATGCTCTGCAATAATTAATTCGCCATCTTTAACTATTACAGCACCGAAACCGTAAGGCGCAGGAACTTTCTTTGACTCTTCTACAGCAATTCTTAGAAAATCTTTATCGGTCATTTTGTTTCTCCAGCCATTGTAGTAGTAGCAAAGCGATGCGGTGTTCTTGCATTTCACCATTTAAAATCATTTGTTTAGCTTGCCCGTAACTGAACCAGTTGTCGGCTTCGATGTTCTCGCCATCTTCCAATTTTTGGCCATCTTTATGTGCTTGCCAGTTGGTGACTTCGAACACAAACAAATCCCATTCTACAGTTGCCCCAAGAGTAGACTTTTCAAATAGCTCGACGTCTTTTATATCAACCCCAGCTTCTTCGGCACCTTCTTGAGTAGCTTTGGATCTGGCAGCCACTAGAATGTCTTTACCAGATTGTCGAAAAGCTTCGTATTCGTCGAGTGAATCGAATACTTTGCCGCCAGGCAAACGATAATCCCAGGCATCTAGCTCACGCCTGAATTCTTTAGTAAGTAAAATCTTCTTTTCATTTTGATTTGCAACAATTAATCGCACCCCAGGTGCTCGCCTAGCAACCTCGAACACTCGGCCGTCGGCCTGCAGAAGATGTACAATCTCAAACAATCTTCCTTTAAATGCTATGTCTTCATTCATTTAAAGATCTCCCCAATTGGTGCCTACGGATACATCTACCTTGAGTTTAATCTCGAGGCTTGGGTAGATGTTTTCCATAGTTTCTTTCATTAACTTGCTAACCTTTTCGGCATCTTGCTCACGACATTCTACGATGATCGAGTCATGGACCTGCATAATCTGCCGTGGTTTCTGCTTAGAACTTAGAACCATGAACTCAGAACTATGATTAAACTCGTTCTCGAGTTTAATCATCGCCATCTTCATTAAATCGGCTTCACTCCCCTGAATTGGCATATTAACTGCCTGGCGGTAAGCTGCCTCGCGGACGATAAAGTTACTGCTGGCAACATCTGGTGTTGGCCGACGTCTGCCAAACATCGTTTCGACGTAGCCCTGCTCTTTGGCTTGCTCGCGCAGGTGCTTGATGTACTCGCGTATAGCAGCCCGCTTTTCGAAATATTTGTCGATAAACTCTTTGGCCTCCCCATAGCTCATACCCGTTTGTTGGGCTAGACCATGACTACCCTGGCCGTAAAGAATACCAAAGTTAACAGTCTTGGCATCGTAGCGCATCTCGCGCGTCACATCTTCTAGTGCCACGCCAAATACCTGGCTTGCGGTAAGTGTATGGATGTCTTCGTCACTATTAAAAGCTTCGACCATGTCGTTATCGCCGGCAAGTACGGCTGCTAGACGCAGCTCGAACTGGCTATAGTCGGCACTAACAAGCAAGTTACCTGGTTCGGCAACAAACGCATTCCGAATTTTTTTGCCAACTTCGCTACGAACAGGGATATTCTGGAGGTTCGGTTCACTGCTGCTCAAGCGTCCGGTAGCCGCCACAGTCAGGCGTAAATCGCTACGTACTCGGCCATCGGCACCTTGGTGTTCTGGCAAGGTATCTATATATGTACTCTTGAGCTTTGTAAGCTCCCGATATTCGCTAATGTATTCGATAATTGGATGAAGGTTACGGAGTTTAGACAGCTCGCTGGCAGCCGTGCTGTAGCCTGTTTTGCCTTTTTTTACGCCTTGAGTTGGTAGACCTAATTTGTCGTATAGAATATCGGCAAGCTGAGTTGGACTGCTGATATTGAACTGTTCGTCGGCGTAGCCGTAAATAGTTTGCTCAAGATCGCTAATCTTGCCAGACATCTCTTCGCCCATTTTACGTAAATAGTCGGCGTCGAGTTTCATGCCAGCGAGCTCGATTCGCGCTAATACTGGTATTACTGGCCACTCGATATCCTCTGCGAGCTTTTTAAGTCGGCCTGTCTTCTGCATTACATCTTTTTGCTTGTCGACAACTGCATGGATAATCGCGCACATTTCTGGTGCTTTCGAAATAAACTCCTGAACATCTAGATCATCCAGCTCGATATCGTAGCCTGCATCGCTCAGAGCGATTGCACTCAACGATTGTTCACGAATCAAAGGATTTATTAAAAATGCTCCGACTTTAATATCGTGCTCGACTTCGACTTGCTCAAAACCATGCCTGATCAACATCTGTAAGCTATGCTTAGTGGCATAACCATAGATTCTGAGTTCTGAGTTCTGAGTTCTGAGTTCTGGGCCGACGGACTTGTAGATATGTAGAGATTTGTTGTCGTTGGCTAGGAGCACAGCCTGAGGGTCATCACCAAATCTACCCTTACAAAAAACGTGCGTAAACACAGGTTTGCTTGTGTCGATATCCGAAAAATTGTCGAGACGATTGTGTATGTGCACTTTGGGTAAAGTAAGCTTACTGCTAGATTGCGGTGCCAAAATTGGAGCCGCTGCGTCTACCATCGTCTTTGGCAAACTACGCAGCAGACTATGAAATTCAAGTTTTTGGAGATCTGCCCGCACCCTAGCTGCATCGACATCATTCACATCCATAGCTTTTAAATCCAGATCGACCGGTGCGTCGAGCATAAGGGTGACGATTTTTTTGCTCAAGAAAGCCATGTCTCGACTAGCTTCTAGTTTTTTACGCATCGACTCTTTTACAAGATCAAGATTTTCGTAAACATTCTCGAGCGTGCCAAACTGTTGCAATAACTCGGCAGCGCCTTTTTTGCCGATACCGGAAACACCTGGGATATTGTCGCTGCCATCTCCCATGATTGCTTTTAGATCAATAAACTGCTCAACTTTAATACCATATTTATTCTCGAATTCGGCTTCGTCGAACTGTTGAATGTTACTAAAGCCTTTCTTGAGCGCGTACATGTGTGTCTTAGCGGTCACCGCTTGGAGCAAGTCCAAATCCGAACCGATAATAATTGTTTGGATGTCTTTGGCCTCGGCTTTCTTGGCAAGGGTCGCAATGATATCGTCGGCTTCATAATCATCGCATTCATACAGCGGCCAACTGAATGCTTCGAGCAATTCTTTTAAAATTGGTATCTGAGCATAAAAATCTGGTGGAGGTGGTTTGCGGCCAGCTTTGTATTCCGGATATAGATCTAGGCGCTTGCGAGTACTTGTTTTTGACTTGTCCCATGCTACGCATACATAATTTGGTTCGAGTTGCTTGATAATCTCGAGTGCCAGGCTTGTAAAACCATAAACACCCCCTGTCGGTGTGCCGTCTTTGGTGCTCAGGCTAGGCATGGCATAGTAGCCCCGGTAGAAGACGGACATGCCATCGATAATCACTAACCTCTTGCTCATCTGTAAATATTATACCATAACATATAGGTATTCGGGCTTTGTTTTAAAGCAAACTACCAAGCAACTTTTATATGCGAAGTTCTAATTAGTAAGTTATTTTTTTGGATAAGAATTAAATTGCTCGGTGCACATAGCGACCAATTTTGACTAAACGTTCGGCAGATCTCTCTGGGTCTGGCACCCCTTCTAGTACATCGCCTTTTCTCAGTGTGACAGCATTCTGATTGGTATCACCGAATGTACCATCGCCAATATGAAAATGCACAGAGCCATCTTGCATTTGAACACGGATAACCTGCATAGGCCTACTGTCGCCGACTGTTTCATCCGGTGGCAACTCGAAGCTATCTGCTCGTAGTATGTCACCCATACCATTAGATATTACTGGGGTTGTTGGCAGATCTTCATCAAACCAAAGTGTGTCTAATAGCCCGTAAGTAGTGGGCTGAGATAAATTGCCTGCTTCAGTATTCATAGGTATATGTTTATAAATTATTTTCTTACGTCTGTCAATAGTATGCTGCTTACTCTGGAAGCTCCGCAACCTGATCGTAATAAGCGTCTCTATCGCCAATTAAACCAGAGAGTTTGTCACCTGTTCCAAAATGCCAGAGCTCAAGTCCATTATTAACAAAATCTGCCCCACCACGTTCGGAACTGGCAGATGTCATTAAATAATAGAGTATCCGTCGATTAAGCTGGGCTAGTCTCTGCTCGGGTGAAAGTGGTTGGCTTAACTCCAGAATCTCTAGATATTCTGGAATCATTGTTTCCATATTATCTCTTTCAAAGCCATTTGGTACTTTTTGATTTGTTGCGGGATACGAAAGCGCTATATCGATAGCACCACCGGTAGAGTGTGGCGCATTCGAATCTGGTTTGGCCATACGATGGTCACGCCAGCGCATAACTTCGGCCTCACTCAACTCAGGGTGATCTCTGCGGATTGAATCTGGAACTAGTCGGTGATAGAGCTCCTCTATCAATGCCACTGGTCTAAGACCATCTGTTACAAAAATATCGACCCTTCCACCAAGTGCTTCGTGAATAAAGTCTGCGGTTGTCGATCCGAGAAAAGCGTTGATACGTTGTAGCCGCTCAGCTATGTCCTGACGAACATAGACATCTCGCATCGCCGCCTCAAAACCACTCCCTTCGCCGAGCCAACTATTGTTTGCATAATAACTTTGACATCGAACATCGTAAGCACTCAACTTAACCACTGGATCATTGAATAATGGGTGGTCGTGGTTGAGTGATATGTCGGCGTAGCCATTGGTCGTTTTTTGTTTACGCTTTGCCTCAAAACTAGGTATGGGTAAGTTTAAAATATCTGGATTAATGTTGTTTAAGCTCATTGTGGCATCCAATTTCCGCCGGTCAAGATTAAGCCGACGTTACTTGGCAAATCTTTGTCGACAAGCACAGCACCTAGGGTGATCGCCGCCGTAGGTTCAACTATTTGTTTCATTCTCTGCATGATCAACGCTTGAGCCCTGATTGTTGCCTCATCAGGGACAACTATGATTCTATCGACTGTCTCTTGAATGATCGGAAAGGTTTTTTCGCCAGGTATGATCGTCCGGATACCGTCACAGATTGTTGTCGGTGGTTTATCTAGCTGAACCCTTTCACCTTTCTGTAAGCTCTGGTAGGTATCGTCGCCACCAACAGGCTCAACACCAATAACTTCGATCGATGGCTTTAACTGCTTTACTACGGATGCTATGCCACTAATCAGCCCACCACCACCTACCGGAACAAGCACTGCATCCAGATCCGAAACTTGCTCGAGCAGTTCAAGCATTATCGTACCCTGACCTGCCATAACTCGATAGTCATCAAAAGGTGGAATCGGATGATACCCGGTTTCGACAATCATCTTGCTTAATATCTCGTAACGATTCTCGACTGTTACCCCCTCAGTAACAACCTTGGCGCCATATCGTTTGGTGGCTTCTACCTTTAGCTTCGAGGAGTCGCTAGGCATAATTACAATTGCTGGCCTTGACGATATGCTGGCTGCGTAGGCCAAGCCCTGGGCGTGATTACCAGAGGAAAAACCGATAATCCCTGGCGCATTTTCAGGTGCTTGCAAGACCGCGTTTAAAGCCCCCCGTATTTTAAAGCTTCCTGTTGTCTGCAGATGCTCTGACTTAAAAAATAATTTACGTCCAAGTTCTAGATTGATACTGTTCGAAGTAAGAACAGGTGTAAGTTTGGCTACCCGTGAAATCCGTTTCCGGGCCTCGTAGATATCTGCTATTGGTATCATTGTGTTAAGATATTATACCTGATGACGGGTCAACAGAAAGATATTCAAAATGCTCTGAATCGAGCAATTTCCAGATTCTCTTACACCACAAACACCGGCGAAGTTTTTTGGGCTCCCTATTTACGCAATGACCTATATATAGAGACCAAGCAAGCAATCCGAGGTCTTGGCAAAACTAGTCCAGATGAAATCAAGAGATCTGTCGACTACATTAAGGCGAATTACCCAGATCTAAATGGTCAGCAAATCCGGCAAAAGCTAATAGATGGAAGCCTCCCAGATAAGTCGATGAACTATAAGGCAATCGAGTGCTCAGGGTTTGTATATTATGTTATGTCTGAAGTGCTTGAAGTTGTTCATGGAGTACGACTGTCAGACATGCTTGCAATGCCTAAAGAAGCTGTCATGAACGGAGCCCTAAACTATAAAGAATGGCAAGAAAAGCATAAGCTTACGCCCGAAGAGATTAAAAACCTTCCGAACGACGTACCAATTAGTTGGGTAGTCGATAATTTCAACCGAAAGCCAGCCAATTTATGTAACGTTCGCACACTCACATCGGATTTTTCTAGCTACGCTGTAAGTCCTGAGGATGCCCAGATAGGAGATCTGGTGCATATGCTAGATGGTGCCGATAAACGCCAACATATCGCCGTTATTGTGAACACAGAAAACAACTCCATAGAACTTGCTCATTCTAGCCGTAAGAATCCCCAATATCTGGGAGGAGTCGTACGCGAAACACTCCCGATAACTCGTGCTGGCATCGACTGCACGAAACTCAGTAATCCGCACCAGTTTGTTGCTATTCGTAGACTCAGAACGACAATCTAATCGTAGTAGATTTCATCACTATCGCCTACTCGATAGCCATGCCCATCGACATCATCACGCCAGTTACCGAACAATATTTCTTCGATTTTGTACGATAACCCGTCAATATCTGCAAGCAGCCTGAATGATCTGTCCGGCACTTCAATGACCCTATTGGGCTCAACTGGTGCAGGATACTGACCGCTAATTTCTATCGAACCCCATCCTTCGGTTATGGAAATCCTATAGCCTGGCCAATCTGTTTGATACCAAGTACTTGTTTCACCAGCTACGAGTTTGTGTAAGCCGATCGCCTCTCTAACACGATCTAGGTCTGTTCTGTCTAATTCTTCTGACATGATTGAATCTTACGCGTATGCTAGAGTATGAGCAATGACCGAAACATACACAGTCGACAAAATAACCCCAGAGGAGTTCTCTGGGCGCTGGTCTAGCGAAGAGCTGAGCGAGGCCAACGCTTGGATTATTAGTATATTGAGCCAGCCGGACAATAAATTTGCTCCTACTTACTCAAAAACTCAACTCTTGGCCATGCTCGATTCTCATCCGCACGCAGCAAGAATCTTTCAAGATGTGCTCTTGCTAGAAAAACCTCAAACTGGCACCGAATCACCGATAGAGATATTTGCCGACGTGCCGCCAGATGCTGCATTTGCAGAAATCCAGCAAGCGTATGTTGGTGCCGACGGTAAATACCGGCAACCGAACACAAAATTCATGCCCCGCCATACTTACTCCGATTTATTAAGCCTTCAGGCAAATTGCAACCAGTATATCGTCGAACAAATATCTATTCGCAACTGGCCAGAACGTCCTGGAATAATTATCGATTCAGGCTACCGATCGCCTTCATACCAAGCAATAACTTTGCTACGTGCGATTGTTGAATATGGCCTCGGCGATGCGCTGAAGCGTTGCTCGGTGCCAGGCAGTTCACAACACAGCGACTACCGGCACCCGGCTGTGGACTTTATGATTATCGGCGATCAATTTGGCAAACTGTTACTAAATCCCCAGACAGGTTATAGAGATAATGTTGCTAGTTTTGAGCAATCCCTAGAATTTGAGGCACTCTTAAAATTTGGGCCAGACTGTGGCTACTGGCTGCCATATCACCCTAATCCAGATAACCCTTTATCGACCATCAGTCATGCCGGGATAATATACGAACCTTGGCATTGGCAATATCTAGGCAATCCAGAAGAAGCCCACCGTCGAATGGTCGAAAACCAGGTTTACGAGTCGATTGCCGCTCGCAAACAAGCACTTGCAAAAGTAGCCTAGAAACCGCCGTCGATTTCAGCACCATTATTAGCTGCAATGGCGCGATCACTACCGGGGTCGTTGTAGCCACCAGCATCTGGATCCCAGTTACCACTACCATAATCTTTAGGTAGTGAGGCTCCGCCTAGACGTCTAACGGTTACCGTAGATGGTTGATTATTTTCTTCTTCTACTACTGTGATTTTTATTTCTGTCATAGTGCATATATATTAGCATACAGACAGACATTTGTCAACTTGCTTATGGCTAGTCTTGATTAAGAAAGTTGTATAATTTTAGGTACTTTACGGAGTTGAGCCATGGAATTAAATCAAACTAAAGTGATTGTTCGTGAACAGATCGAGCCAGGCTTGAAACGGGCAATTTTTGCGACGGGTTGCTTCTGGTGTATGGAGGCAGTTTTTCAGGAGACTCCTGGAGTTAAACATGCTATCAGTGGCTACGGCGGTGGCACCGAATATAACCCAACATATGAAGATACCTACACGGGGCGTACAAGCCACCGTGAATCAGTGATGGTCTACTACGACCCTGCCAAGATTACCTACCAGCAACTGCTCGATATCTTCTGGCAAAACATCGACCCCACCGACGCCTTTGGTCAATTTATCGATCAAGGACCATCGTATACTGCTGCCATTTTCTACGAAACCGACGAGCAGAAGTCTCAAGCCGAAACCAGTAAACAAACTCTGCAGGACTCTGGCAAGTTCGACAAGCCAATCGTTACCGAGATACTCCCGTTTACGACCTTTTACGAGGCTGAGGAGTATCACCAAGAGTTCTACAAGAAGAGCGCCGCCCGCTACGAAATCTACAAAAACGCCAGTGGTCGCAAAGAGTTCAAAGAGCTAGTCTGGCAACAAATCCAATCCGGCAAAAAATAGGAAAGCAGTTTATATAATCAATTATATAAACTTGAGCCTATTTAATATAGTCGAGGAGCTTCTTGCTGTCTTTGTGCTTGCGCAGTTTGGTTAGAGCTTTGGCTTCGATCTGGCGTATGCGTTCGCGGGTCACTTGGAACTCTTGGCCAACTTCTTCGAGAGTGTGGTTCTTGCCATCGTCTAGGCCAAAGCGCATGCGAATAATTTTTTGTTCACGTTCAGACAAGCCGGCAAGCAGTTCTTTAACATGTTCTTTGAGTAACTGATTCGTGGCTGATTCTTCGGGAGTAATGGTGTCGGTGTCTTCGATAAAATCGCTTAAAGAGCTGTCGTCTTCGTCGTCGCGGATGGTTTGGTCGAGGCTATGAATATCTTGCTTGATCTTCATAATGTGCTCAACTTTGTCGACATCAATCTCCATCTCTTCGGCAATCTCTTCGAAAGTTGGTTCACGGTTGAGGTCTTGGGCTAGTCGACGTTGGGTGCGCAACAATTTATTAATCGTTTCGACCATGTGTACCGGAATTCGAATCGTCCGAGCTTGGTCGGCAATTGCGCGGGTAATAGCCTGGCGAATCCACCAGGTCGCATAGGTGCTAAACTTAAAACCCTTGTCTGGTTCGAACTTCTCAACAGCACGCAGCAGACCGGTGTTGCCTTCTTGGATTAGATCAAGCAGATCTAGACCACGTCCGACGTAGCGCTTTGCAATGCTCACTACCAAACGCATGTTGGCTTCGGCCATTTTATCTTTGGCGCGCTTATTGCCTTCTTTTACTTTGTAGGCTAGTTCGAGTTCTTCTTCTGGACTCAACAGAGGTATTTTGCCGATTTCGCGCAAATACAAGCGTACTGAGTCGTCGGAAACATCGTCGAGGTAGGTTTTTTCGTCGAGAACAATTTCTTCGTCTTCACCATCCCAATCGTCACTTAGGTCGTCTTCGCTTGGCTCTTCGGGCATAATTACCTCAACACCAGCATCGGTTAAACCTTTGACTACTTTGTCGATAGCTTTAAGATTCTTTGGTGTATCTGGTATTTCGGCAACTATAAGTTTGTAGTCCAAGCTAGCTTCTTCGCCCGCTTTTTCGATTAGACTTTGCTTGATAGTCTCAATTTCTTTTTTGCCAAATACTTTTTCTTTCTTCTTGCCTGCCATTAGTCATAAGCCTTTCTTGAATAATTTGTTTAGATCAATAACTTACTGTTTGTTGAGGCGGTCGATAGCCTGAACAATTTGACTAACCATGTCGTCGTCGCCTTGTGTCTCGGCGTGACGAAGTTGATTGATAAGTTCATTTTTGGTGTGTTGTTTGCTATTTTTGATAAGTTTTTGTGCGAGATCACTCGCTTCGCGCAGGCGTTCGTTCGAATCGAAATCTTGATAATTGTGCTCTGCCGTAAACGCGGCAAGTTTAACATGCTCGCTAACTTCTTGCAACTCTTCTGGCGGCGACATGTCGTCGATGCTCGCGTGTGGGTTGGCCAAGATGTAGTCGTATATCTGCTGTCGGCCGGGTCGCGAGAACAACAACTGTCCAGCAGTAGTTTCGGCCACCCTCCGAGTAGTTGGGTATAGAATTAGCAAACCCAAGAAGTTATCTTCGATTACACTGGCGTCGGGTTTAATATTTGTGCTCGACAAATTTTCGACAACCCGGCGCTTAGTCGGTTGACTGTCTAACTTAATCTGATCGAGCTTTAGCTTTATCGAATCAAGCGAGATATCTACCATTTCGGCCAAGACCCTTAAATAATGATCTTTTTCGACCGGATCTTGGAGTTTTTTTATGAGTCTTAAAATTACATCTGTAAACTCACGCTTCCCTGGGGCTGTTTCGATATCGAGTATATTCTTATAACGATCGATTAACCAATCGACTGCGTAAACAGGCTTGGTAATAATTTCTTGCCATAAGGCTGAATCTTCTCGAACTATGTCGTCAGGATCTTTGCCCGATGGAATGTTGACTACCGAAAGTTGCAAGTCCTGATCTTGGGCTAACTCGATAGCTCTTTCCGTTGCTGCGATACCCGCTCGATCGGCATCGAAAGCTAACCTAATATCACTGGTCAATCGGCCCACTGTTTTAAGGTGGTAGATTGTCATGGCAGTACCGGCAGTTGCCACTACCTGCTTTACGCTAGCTTGGTGGCTCGAAACAACGTCTAAGTTACCTTCTGTAACAACCGCGTAGCCAGCTCTTCGGATTGCGTCTTTTGCCTGCGAAAAGCCAAACACGTGTCGTGATTTATCGTAAACTAAGGTCTGAGGTGTATTGATGTATTTTGGCCCGTCCTGGCCATCTTTGACCAATCTTGCCGTAAAGCCAATTACCATACCCTGAGTGTCCATCAACGGCACCATCATTCGCCCACGAAACATGTCTATTGGACCACGAGATCGCAACACAGCCAACCCGGCACCAGTTATCTCGGTGTCTTTAAAACCCTTATCTCTGAGGTAGCTACTTAAAGCATTGAGCTTATCCGGCGCATAACCAATTCTAAAGTCGATTAGAGACTGCTTTGTGAAACCTCGACGCTGGGTTACATAGTTTAGTGCCGCCGGGTTATGCAGAAGTTGTGTCTGATAAAACTTAGTTGCCTGTTCTAACGCCTCGCTTACCCGTTTTTTGAGTTTGCCAGCAGCCTGGTCGCCCGAGCTTCGATACGCCGTTGGATCTAAGCCGGCCTTGCGCGCTAATAAATCGAGCGCTTCTTTAAAATCTAGCCCTTCGACCTCCATAATAAAACTTAGCATGTCACCACCCTTGCCCGAACTAAAGTCGTGCCAGATCTGTTTTTCTGGACTGACCATAAAGCTAGCTGTTTTCTCTGGGTTGAACGGACTTAAGGCTTTAAGATTACGGCCAGCTCGCTTAAGCTCAAGGTAGTCGCCAACTACATCCTCGATACCGAGCCGTTGCTTAACATCGAACACCAGATCCTTGCCTTCACTCATATGCGGTTATTTTACTTCTGTTACCAACAGATAACAAATCAGAAGCTTGTCGCGAGTGGCAGTTTATGATGGTACTGTACTTTATAGCGCACCCAGAAACCCAAATTAAATCCCGGCTGTTAGAGGATTTAAAATTCAGAGATTATCGGTTAAGCTTATGGCATGAGTGAATACGACTTTTTTTTGAATCCCCAAACTCAGACGTCACCAAAACGTAGTTTTAGCCCCAATGGCCAGCCAAGCATGCTCAAACGGTTGATGGTGGTGGTTGGTGGGATTTGCTTACTGATAGTTATAGCCTGGGTAGTATTCGGGATAGTGCTCAAGCCAGATACTGGCCCTGCAGATCGACTGGCAGAGATCTACAGCGAGCAAGCCGACTTACTAGATATAGCTAGTGGTGCAAAAAGCAAAATTCGTAGTTCAGAATCTCAGGAACTTCTGGCAGGTTCTGTTGTTCTGCTAAATAGTGATCATTTTGCAATTAACAGCTTACTCGAAAAACTCGGTCGTGAGGTAACAAAACTAGAACTTCAAAATGCTGTCGATCAAACCATACGCGACGAGCTCAATGCGGCTACGAGTGCCAACACCTACGACACCTCGTTCTATGAACTGTACACAAACAAATTGCTTGAATACCGCAGCCAATTAGCGGAAGCATACGCCGGTACTGATTCAACTTCGCAGCGCGAGACAATTAATCAAGCCTACGCGAACATATCAATTCTTCTAGGCTACGATGTAGCTGCCACTAACTAGGCGGAAACCAATTGATAGCTGTGCGCGATTAAGTCTTCGATCTCTTGCCGACTCAACTGCCCGCTCAGTATGATCGTATTCCAATGTTTTTTGTTTAAATGATACCCGGGCATTACACTTTCGTATTTTTCGCGCAGATGTGTGGCTAGATTTGGATCACATTTTAGACTCAAATTTATTGGTTCTTTGCCTTCGCTCATCAGGGCAAACATCTTTTCTTCTTCGCCATGCTTTAGTTTGTAGACGGCCACGCTCTCACCAAAAGGATAGTCGAGGCGTGTATTTGGGAAACTGAGTAAAAAGTCGTGTAATTCTTTCCTACTCATGTTTTAAATCCATATGCTGCTCGTAAAAAACTAGTTCATCGATCGATTCTTGAATGTCGTCGAGAGCTCGATGAGCTTCTTTTTTGGTATAAAAAAGTCCATACTTGGCCTGGGCTAAAATCTTAAAGGCACTTACATCAAGCATCCGGTAGTGCAGTCTTGCTGCTAGCTGTGGCCACCAATAGTTAATAAATTGCCTATCCATATAGATACTATTGCCAGCGATAACCACCTTTTCTTGGCCAAAATGCCGCTCAACAAAATCAATTAGTGCAGCCTCAACTGCGTCCGAGGTCTGGCCACTCGAAAGCTTATCTAGCAGCCCGCTGTCGGTGTGAGCCTGGCGACTGAAATCGTTGAGTAAATCTTGGATATCTATGTCTGGCTTAACGACTGCTTGGTACTCATCTAAGGTCTTGTAGTCCAGGTCGGTAACCTTGCAGGCAACTTCAAGAATAATATCGGTCTGCGGCCTCAGACCAGTCATCTCAAGATCAATCCAGAGTAATTTTTTTAATTCCATGAGACTCTAGTTTAGGGCTCTAGTGGATTGTTTTCAAGCAAACTACTCACTTCGGCCCAGTTGAGACGCTTCTCGATAAAAGCTTGACCAGCAGCGTCGGCTCTAGCTTGTGGTGTGGTCTTGCTTATATAACCAGCAATCGGAGTATAGCTATAAGAGGCGGACATTTTACTTAATCCAGCTTCCAGAACTTGCTGATAACAGTCAGCCTTATCGGGGCAATTTTTGCCAACCTCTAGCCAGTTTTCAACATCTGGAGCAAGCGTAAATTCGGTTAAAGCATCGATACTAACACTACTGGAGACCTCTTGGCTCCAAGCTTGATCAAAAATAAAGTTACCAGTTGAATAGACTATTAACTTGCCTTTATAACTTTCTGACTCCTGAACCCAATGTGGGTTGTTCGCAATCACAAAATCGGCGCCAGCATCGATAATTTTGTGGGCTACATTTTGCTGGTAGGCGTTGGAGTGCGTCTGGTACTCAGTGCCCATGTGCAAAAAAGCAAACACCGGCATAATTTCTGCATATTTTTGCATCTGTTCTATCTCGCCAGCTCTTGGCAGTCGATAGAAATAATGCCAGGCGCATAAGGCAATCGGCATCCGGCCATCTTCTTCGTGGCTAGTGATCCCATTACTCATGGTTACTGTAACCGGCAACGCAACCACCTTGCATGTCTCGTCGGTTAGGCTTGGGTCGGGGTCGCCAAAATAACCAATACCATTTTCTTCGAGAGCAGCTTTGGTCTCAATTAGTTTATCGCGGCCTAAATTGTCGGAGTGATTATTGGCAAAATCAAAATAATCGAAATACTTGGCGGCATAGGGCAAATACTCTTGGCGACAATTAAATTGGAGTAGCTGCATACCTGCCTCAAAAGGAATATCGGCTTCGATAGTTGGACATTCTAAGTCGGCTATCCAGGCGCCATATTGATCTGGATTATAACTGTCGAGCAACGAGAACGGCTGGGCTGGGTCGATATTGCCGTTGGCGTCCTTGCTCCACTCTTCCACATTGCGGTCCCAGACCAAGGTTCCAGAAAACAAATATCGACCTTCAACTTTTACGATTTCATCTAATGGCTGAGGTTGAGTTACGGTTTGATCAACACCAGGCGAGACAGCCAGATGCTGGTTATATAGCGTATAGCTTAATGCCAGTCCGACAGAAATTACTGCCAATATCGTTGCCCTAAGAAAATGATGTCTAGGTTTTGACACCAATGGAGCTGCCAAAGTCTGGACGGGTGCGGTTGGTTGACGTACATCAATCATTTCCTCAAGACTTATGTGATCTACATCTATCAATCTACCCGTCTGCTTAATATCTTTTTGCTTATCAGCCATCGATTCTCTCGCCATCTTGGCCTTCAAAACATAAACCTGCCGAATTAATACAGAAGTGTTGACCTGTGCTCGAATCATTCGCAGCAAAGACATGGCCCAAATGGCCGCCGCACTGCTTGCAGATAACCTCTGTCCGCAACTGTCCAAGAGATTTATCTTCGCGGAACTCAACCGAATCTTGAATGGCTTGATCAAAACTAGGCCAACCAATTAATCCGGGTGTGCTTGAGTCATATTTCGAGCTACTCAAAAAAAGTGGCGTATCGCATTTTGCACAGTGGTATACCCCAGTTTTATCGACGTGAAGCAATTGCCCACTGCCAGGTAACTCTGTTCCAGCATCTTCGAGTATATACTTTTGGCGAGGACTTAGATTGTTGTTCACTTTTTATTTCCCCAGCGCCAGCCTGGTTTTTCGCTCTTCGATCTTATTAGGCATATTAAACCAGCCACCGAACCAGCGATACTCGTAAAATATAAGGCTGTCAGCCAAATTAGCGAACCACTGCCTGTATCGATTAGCTCTAGTTTCTCGGCAACTCTACCATACCCGACACCAATAACTCCAAGGTAGCCAGCGAAGATAACTGTAACCAACCAACCCTCCTTGCTGACAGGTCGCCATCCCCAGCCGTAGCGTTTCGCTTTAAACCATAATTTTGGCTCAGATTTCATAGCATGATTATACATCGAGCATGCCGAGTTGCCGATATATGCTAATCTATGAGTAAGCAAAAAAAGGAGGAAGTATTATGAATAAAACAGTCAAAGAATTCGTCGACTTCGTAAGAGTTCAGGGAGTTGTAGGTTTAGCAGTTGGTTTAGCAATTGGTGTAGCAGCCAGCGGGGCTGTTTCGTCGATTGTAAACAACCTTATAAGCCCAATCGTTGGTTTCATTCTAGGTAATGAAAGCTTGTCTGGGTTAAGCTGGACAGTCGTATCACTCAAAAGCGGTCGCGAGCTAACAATCGGCTGGGGAGCGATTCTCGATTCGATAATCACCCTTGTCGCAACCGCTCTGGTTATCTACTTGATGGTCAAAAAACTTGGCTTAGACAAACTCGATAAGCCAAAGCAATAACTTAGAGCCACAAACCAATAACTAGACCCATCAGGGCGAGCTGTAAAGTATCATGCATGCCGTCGATAACCGATAGCTCATGGTTTCTGCCAACGAAGGCATTGTGCATGAAATGGGACGAGAGTCGAAAAGCCAAACCAAACAAAAAGCCTAGCGTAAACCCATCTAAGCCTGTATCCATATCTGTTGCTTGCATAATCACCGCAATTACGCTGGCCGCGACAAAAGCCCCGATCGACATAATCAACATATTTAGGCCAATGCCCTTGGGTTTGTCTAAATCCTTTTTCTTAATGCCAGCCAATTTGGCCCATCTAGCTCCAAATACATTCATGTTATACCAAATAAAACCGAGCACTAGAGAAACAAACGTCGCACATAACACCGCGATGATGTTCACATTGCCCAACTCACTAAGATAGTCCATAACTCGCTCCTCTGTTTATTCTGCCAGTATACACTAGCCGCGGACTGTATATTCGGCCAAGAAGTCGCCCGCCCTGTAGCCAAGCACTCGCTTAATATCTTCGCCCAGTGCGTCATGAAGTTTGACGACATTCTTATCTAGGCGTGTCCGGTGCATGTCGATAAAACGGCTGTACAGCCCATCCCATATTTCTTGCCATGTCTGATCGGCATGAGCGCCCATATCAACTAACTGACTACTAGACAACAATACTGGCTGGGCTGTTAATAGGTTCTTGCCCCCAGCAAACTGGGTCACCGCTAAAACATTAGTAACCAATTGCCATTCACTAGAATCGATCGACATTTCCCGGAACCAAGCAATAACGTTCTGGGGGTGAAATCCGATAATTTGCATCAAACTAGCCATTACTACTCGTTCTTGTGAAGATATGTAGCCAGTACGTCGAGCTTTTCTGATAATTGCGTCGACTGGCTCGAGTCCGGTTTGAGCGTCGATCCAGGCCGATGTCATTACCCTTGACGCCTGGAGTTCATTTTTACCCGGCAAGTCAACACAGCGCTCCAGGTAATAACCACGCATGTACTCTCGCCAGCCCAATATATTTCGCACATAGAGCTCTAGATCGACCAACTCTCCAGGCTTTTTGCTATGATTTTGTGTAGCTAATTTCAGCGCCTCTTGAGGGTAAACCAAGCCAGACTCAAGAAGTGTACCAATCAACGAACGTCCACTCCAAGAAGACTCCAGATCTAACTGATGAGACCCGGCCGCATAGCCAGCTAGTCGTGTAGACAAAAAGTCCTCGTGCCATTGGCCAGCTTCTTCGCGAGTAACCGGCCAGATAAAATCTTCTGGAAGATTATGATAATGACTAAAGCGATTCTCGACATAATGATAGGCCTCGGCAACATATTTATTGTTACCGAATGAACGCATACCTACGCTAGCCTGCTTTACGGGTTTTGGTTCGGGTAGCATCCAGTCGCCACCAACAGGCTTATAGTCTTTGCCGATAAGTATGTTAAAACGCTCTCGTTGCCACTGGTAAAAGTTCTTAAAGTCAGTCTTTTTAGCATCGAAAAACTCGCGTATTTCTTGCGTCTGTAGATAAAAATTAGGTAGATCTAGCCAGACAACCGAATACTCATCAGTAAGCTCCTGTTCGGCCTTAATCAACCTCTCTTTGAGCCGGTGATCATTGGGCTTGAACACATAAATTGTTTCGTAGCCATCGAGTGCTGCTCTGGCAACTGCTGCACCAGACCATAAATCTGGGTGGTTCTCCATGTAGTCAATTTCTAATTTTGCTGGCCACAATTCTTCGCCCAGATAGGCTTGCATGCTGGCCCGTAAAAAGATTATCTTTGAGCCATGTATTTTGTAGGGATATGTCTTGTCGTTGCCGAAGTAAAGCGGATCTTCAATAAAATATATTCTGTCGACGCTTGGCAAATCATCAATTTTGAATAACTGATCCGGAAATAGAACGAGGGCTTTCTTGCCAGCCTCTACTTTTTTGCTTCCAAACATACTAAAAGCTTAGCATGAACATAAGCTTTTTTACCAGATATTGGTCTGGTTACATCTTCTCTGGAATGTCGATGCCCAAAATACCAAGAGCATGCGCCAGATTCTGCTTAACGATTTGCATTAACCAAAGTCTGTTTGCCTGAACTTGTTCATCTTCGTCCAGTACTATTGTTGTCTCGTAATATCGGTTAAGATCTTTGGCTAAATCATAAATATAAAAAGCTAATTTGCTGGGCTCGAGCTCTGTTCGGGCCTGTCTTTCGAGGGCTGGATAGCCGAGCAGTTTGTGTAATAAACTGTGTTCTGCTCGCCAATCATAACCGTCTGTTCTTGCTGGCTGAAGCGACGATTTAGCCAAAATTGAGTTTAATCGAACAGCCGCATACTGGACGTATGGCCCGGATTTACCGGTTAGACTAAACATTTCTTCCCAGTTAAATAAGACATTGCTCTGGTGTCCTTGCAGAAACTCTCTGTAGCTAATTGCTCCGTAGGCGACCTTTGTAATATCTTCTGTGCTCATGTTTGGCTCGGCCTGAGCTTTTGCTTTCTCGAGGGCGAGGTCTAAGACATCTTCTAGATAGACTGCACCTCGCCTCGAGCTCATTTTTTGCCTCTGGCCATCTTCGCCAATCTCTTCGACCAAACCATACCAATAATGGACCAGGTCGGCATCGCTATATTTAGCCAGTTTATTAAATGCAAAAAGTTGCCTAAAGTGAAATTGTTGCTCTGCGCCAACCACATACAAAACTGCCGTTGGATCCCAACGTTCCTCGCGGTACTTGATCGTGGCTATATCCGTCGACGCATATAACAGGGCTCCGTTGCTCTTCTGCAATAACAGTGGTGTTTCAAGATTCTCAGATGACAAATCAACAATAACTGAATTATCATCTTGTTTAGTCGCAACCCCATCTGACAGCAACTGTTCGATTAACTGACGAGCTTGCTGGTAATAAAATGCCTCCCCTAGAGTTTCATCGAAAACAATATTTAGTTTTGCAAGTACCCGGTTGGTATCGGCCAGTGAAATGTTTTTAAACAATTCATGGTATTTCCAAGCCTCTTCGTCACCAGCCTCTAACTTAATTAGCCAGTCTTGGACGGATTGCTTCAATTCATCCCGCCCGGCTTCGGCCTCGGCCTTCAAGCTTTTCCTCATTTCGACATAAACTCTGCCGAGTTCTTTGTTGCCTCCCGAGCCTAAGGCTTCGTAGCTACTAAATGTCTGAAAACCAACTACCCACATACCAAACACAGTTCCCCAGTCACCCAAATGGCTATCGGTAATAACCTTGTAGCCCTGCGACCGATATAAGTTAGTCAAGGCTCTCCCCTGAAGCGCATTTCGCAGATGTCCGATTGAAAGCGGTTTAGCAAGGTTCGGCGACACATATTCAACGATTACTGTTCGATTATTTGGTTCGACCGACCCATAATCAGGATTCTCTGCTCCTTGCGCAATTAAGCCTCGGACCATCGACTCTTCGTTTAGCCAAATATTCACATAACCACCCAGAGCTTCTGTCCTGTTGATGTCGGGGTGATTTAGGCGGCCGGCAATATCTTGGGCAATCGCCTGGGGACTCTGACGCAGCTCTTGAGCTAAGCTAAAGCATGGCATCGCTATGTCGCTGCCAATCTGGTCGTTGCCAAACTGAATAAGCTCTGGTTTTACGCCAAAATGCTCTAGGTCGGCTACTAGCTCCTCAAGGTAGTTCATGGTTTAGTTAAGTATATCAAACTTCGGTAAAGTAGATAAAAACAAGCACTAACATAGAAGAATAGTAACGTTACAGCCCAAGCCTCGGCGTTTGCTATTGGGTGCAAAAATATATTGGCAATTAACTTTACTAGCCCAACTGGATCGGTGGCTATGTCCCAGCTATTTAGTCTGAGTCGTCGCCCGATAAAGATCGCCAAGCCACTCAAAAATAACGAACCCAAAATTGTAAGCCAAGCTGCATTTGGCTTGAATCTCTTCTTGTCGAGAAGTTGATCATGGACTACTCCAGTAGATATCAACCCCAACAAAAAGCCATAGCTCGAATACATAAATAGGAGTGCCGTGTCGAATAAAATGCCTGGGCTATTTGGTTCTAGGGCATAACGGTAATTGCCTACCCAGTAGTGTTCAAGATTGGCTTCAATCGGGTTAAGATGCAGTAAATCAGTGACTATATAAAAAGCGTTTGGCAAGAAAAGTAGCCAGACTATGAACAATACCCAAAACCAGCGTCCACGATACTGGCTCAAGATGTAGGCAAGATACAAAGGTAAAGAACCTAGTAGTAAATTCCAGGGTAAATACAAATGTCTGATCGTGCCTGAGTAAATATAGCGAACTATGCTCAAGGCTACGCAAGCGGCAGCCACTAGAGCCAGGACAAGGGCGATTTTATGTTGTTTTGTCTTCATAAATATTTGGCGGAGAGGACGGGATAAACGTACGGTGGTAGACTAGCTAAAGCTATTCCACCATCTACTATATCTCGTCAAATCAGTAGATTATGACAAGATTCGTAACCCTACGGGTTCGCATCCAGTACTCCTGTAACAAGGCGTAACTAAATACTTACTGCCTTGGTTCAATTATTTCTCACTGGCGGAGAGGACGGGATTCGAACCCGTGATACGGTTGCCCGCATACACGCTTTCCAAGCGTGCTCCTTCAACCACTCGGACACCTCTCCTAGTCGCAGTCAATGACGACTGTCGGATCACTACTTTTGCAAAACAAGTGGTAAAAGTATTAGTCTGACAGGTCATTGCTGTTACTCTCAAATCCAAAAGGTTTGAATTTGGTGCGGCCAAACTATTTTACGGGATTCGGCGACAAACCGCGAACCAAAGTATTATTTTTTCACATAAGCTAGAGCCCAGCGGCCATAGTTGCAGCAGACCCGAGATTAAGATGAGTGACTGCCACCTCAATCTCTTCTCGACCAACATATGTTCCATACCCTGGCACATCGAGACTTGGCCTAGTCCCCAGCCACGTTTCTCTCTCTGGGTCGAGCAAAACTGGTAAGTAGTCGACACCCTGCTGATCTAGAAATTCTGTAATAGGAGCCGTGTCTGGATGGTCATTCCAACTAATAAACGTCGCATAGCAACCCGCCACCATGCCTCTTGTGTCAATGGGATCGATACTCACTTCACTCATGCCTTCTATTATACCAGAACAAAATTCTGGTTCTTATGCTTGCTCGAAAAGCAATCTTCAATCTACAATAATAGTCCAGAATGCAGATAGTAAAACTACAAAACATCCGCAAGGTTTTCGGCCTTGGCGACGCCACCACCATTGCTCTCGATGATGTTAGTCTCGAAATCGATCAGGGTGAGTTCCTCGCTATTATGGGCCCAAGTGGTTCGGGTAAAACAACATTACTAAATGTCATCGGCCTACTCGACGATCCCACTGATGGTATCTACGAAGTCGAGGGTGTCCATATAAATGATCTCTCTGCCCGTGGCAAAGCCAAAATTCGTCGCGACCACATTGGCTTTGTTTTCCAATCTTTTAACCTTTTGCCGAATATTTCCGTGTTAGAAAACGTAGCCTTGCCACTCACCTACAAGGGCACCACCCACATCAACAGTCTTAAGCGAGCTAGCGATCTTTTGGAAAGACTCGGGATTCGCAACAAGGAATACTACCTACCAAAACAACTCAGTGGTGGTCAAACTCAGAAAGCCGCAATCGCCAGAGCCCTTGTTAACCGCCCCTCCCTGATTGTGGCCGACGAACCAACCGGCAATCTCGACACAGCTTCCAGCAAAGTGATTATGGACTTACTTCGAACTATCAATAAGCAAGGCAATACTATTTTGATGGTCACCCATAACCCAGAGCTGACCCGCTATGCCAGCCGAGTCATATACATGCAAGATGGACTGATTCGAATCGACCAAGCCTTGAAAGAAAATCAGCAAATCGATCTAACCAAGGTCCAGGACGTTGTCGAACGCGAAGATTACGAGGCCCGCAAGTCTGGCAAAAAGCATAAAAAAGCAGACCAAGTCGACCCGAAACATGTCGCCAGCAAGAAACGTACCTCTAAACAAAAAGGTAAGAAGAAATGATTTTTAGCAACACTAGTTCGAATGTCCGAATCGCAATGCACAATATACGTGGTGCGCGTGTCCGTAGTGGCTTAACAATCTTGGGCGTAGTCATTGGTGTAGCTTCGATAGTGCTGGCAATCAACGTTGGTCAAGGAGTTAAGAATCAAGTTCTGTCGCAGGTAGAGGCCAGCGGTGCCAATGTGATTAGCATACGTTCGGGTCATGTGATCGACCGTAATCCAGACGGCACTATCGCCCGATACAACCTCAACCGTGCACTTAGCTCAAATAGCCTGACACAAGCAGACCTTGATGCAGTCAACGCCATACCTGGGGTTACGGCAACTTCGCCACTAGCCGATATTAGCGCCGAAATCACCGACCGTGATGGCAACTTATTAAGCAATGGCTACTTGATAGCCACAAATAGTAATGTTTCCGGATTACTTGGCCGCCAGATAAGTTATGGTTCCGATTTTAGCTCGACACCATCAGATAGGACAGTTCTGATCGGTGCTTCGGTAGCCGATCAGTTATTTGGTGATCCTTCGCCAATTGGCTCGATTATTAAAGTCCGCGGACAAGATTTTGTCATCAAAGGTGTCTTTGAACGGTTCCCAGCCAACCCGATCAACCTGGGCATAGACTACAACAACACCGTTTTTGTAGATTTTTCGGCCTTGCACAAACTCCAAGCCGAAAACACCAAGATCAAAGAAATATTGGTGCGAGGCCAAACCGATCTTAATCAACTTATGCAAACTATCAACCAGAAGCTCCATGAGCTCCATAACCAAGAAGATTACAGTGTATTACGCCTGAGCGAACTCGAGTATGTAACCGAGGATATTTTTCAGTTAGTCACGGCTTTAGTGGCCGCAGTGGCCGCCATCTCGTTGATTGTTGGTGGAATTGGTATCATGAACATCATGCTCGTAAATGTCGCCGAGCGTACCCGCGAAATCGGCATTCGTAAAGCGATTGGTGCTAGTAATTGGCAAGTCCTGAGTCAATTCTTGTCGGAATCGATTGTACTCAGTGTAACTGGCGGCTTTATCGGTGTATTTGTATCGCAGCTAGCCGGATTAGTCATTCGTACCACTACGAACATTAAGCCAGCTTTCAGCCCAACAGTTATATTACTGGCGATTGCTATGTCGGTTATTGTCGGTGTCTTATTCGGGGCTGGCCCAGCCTGGAAAGCAAGTCGCAAAAAACCAATCGACGCCCTCCGCTCATAGTATTAGCTAAATCAAGTCCCGGCCAGATTTTTTATAGAAGTCTCTTAAGGGCTGACGCGGTCGGATTACCACTGCTACCAAGTTCAACGTAAGGCACCAGCCAGTCCCGAACAAAATCTGGTAACTCGCCTTGCTCTAGTATCAGTTATAATGGTGCTAACTTCACCCTTTTGCCACTTCTCTCAATCACAACGTGATCTTCTAGCTCGAGCTCCGGGATACTGGTGTTAGAGCTCAAAATCATCTGTCTGTCGACACCTGCACTTTCGTCCCGGACTCTAGCTACACAAACAGCTGCGACAAAAAATGTCACCCAGGCTGTTGTTTCCGGCATATCGATCTCTTCGACTGCCATGGCCGACGATTCCCGAATTGGCAGCTTCAGACTTGATATACTTTGCCCATCTGGCCACACCTGGTAAGCCAGCACAGCATGTTCAAATCCTATCTCGCCCGCTTCAATACTTAACGCCATATACTCTCCTTACTGTCATTAAGTTAAGACACATGCCGCCTTGCATTCAAGCAAGCATGAGGGCTTTAGCCAAGCTCGTGTTTGAACTTTTCTATCAGGTCGACCGGGGTTGGGTTAACCCCATTTAGTAGTGCAAGATAGATCGAAACAAAATCTCCGTAGCTTATCGTCCACAAAATTTGCTCTAAGATAGTCGCGCCTTTGGCCTCTACTACATGGGCTTTAGGTCGCTTGCCACTTAGTAGCTTGTCGCTGAGTTCAAAACGTTTTCGAACCCGTGGGTGGTCAAAACTACTGCGCAAATCGATCACCTCATAAGGCTTATCATGTGGGTGCGAGCTCCAGCCCATAAACTCATTATGATTAAACTCCGGGTATTGCCCCCACCAAGCGACGTTCTTGGCATTTTCGTTAAAACTTATTTTCCATTTATAGGCAGCTGACGCAAGGACTTTGCCAGCATAAACAACTGGTGACTTACCGACCAGCTCACGCGCCAAGCGCTTGGCCGGGTTGTTGCTAGTTGGCACATCGGGTAGCCAATTTTTAACTTCTTCGCGCAAAAATTCAGCACTGTTATGCAAAGCCTTCTCGGCTTCTGCCTCGGCTACCAAACCCGCTCGCTCGAGCATTGTAACTAGTGCTTTAAGGGCATAAAAAACTGCATAACGTGGTTGGCTGGCTTTAGGCAAATCAACATATATCTGATGTTTATCGCGGGTCAAATCAGCCAATTCGCCACCACCAGCTAGCACGACCACCTGGGCCGGGCTGGCAATTGCCTGTTCGAGCACCGAAACTGCCTCTTCGGTATTACCCGAATAGCTCGAGACAATCACCAAGGTTTTATCGTCGACATACTTAGGTAAGTCGTAATCGCGAACCAGCTCGAATGGCACGTTATACCCAGGCCAGGTCATCGAAACCAGCGCCTCTAGTGCTGAGCCGCCCATGCCCGCAAAGACCACTTTATCGGGTTTATTTAGGTCGGGTACAGGAAACTCGTGCTCGAGCTGCTGCCATTGCTTTTCGGCCATACCCAAGGCATCGCCAGAATCTTTGGTGTGAATATATTTAAGATCGTCTAACATATATATAAGCATAAACCAAAAGAGAGCTCATGGCGAGCTCTCTAAATTCTGATAATTCCGTATTTTTATGAGTTATCTGCGGCGAGCATACAAGCTGTGGCTAGCTGATACAATTACGACAACTCCGACTGCAATCAGAAGATTGTTGGCTGGACCAGTCCGAGGCAAAGTATCGGTTTTAACGACTGGTGTCGAAGCTGGCTTGTCGGTCGAGGTAGTGGTCGACTTGTTAAACTGCTCACCCACGCGACTAGCAATCTTTTCGCCGTCGCCGTCGATAACTGTAATCCCAAGCCCGTCGTTGCCAGCTGAGTTCGAGGTAACTTTGCTTGAATTGTCTGTTTCTGTGTTACTAGAAGTGCTCTGAGTTGTACTGGTCGAGGAGCTCGAATTATTGTTCTGACGGTCGTACAACCACTTTCCACCCAAGAATAGGCTCAAGACAACCGCAAATACAGCCAAAAACGTTAACAAGCTCATAATAATGGCAGTCGGTCGACTGACTGTGTCGGTCGACTTCAAATATGCTTGCGCATTAGAAATCTTGGTATCTTTTTTCTTGTATGGCATTTAATCCAACTCCTAACCTTCCAATTAGTAACTGTAGTATACCACAAGTATTAAAGTATTGCAAGTTTTACTTACAACACCCAATTTTCATAAAATTAAATAAATCTGGATTTGATCAGAGGCTATAAGTCTTTGGTTGAAGGGCTAGCACACCTCCTCAAAAACCGCGAAGAGATCGGATCCACTCCGATCTCTTTATTCCGCTTTGGGATATGAGCAGCCCGAGAACGCTCAACCTTCCCAGTTTAAGAATAAGTAACATCTAGATAACCATTTAAAACACTAATAAACCCGGATTTACTCCGGGTTTATTAGATCCTTTGCGAAGGGAGGACAGCCAGACAAATCTTCGATTTGCCTGCGCGTCAGGAGGGAAAGTCATTCCCTCCTGAATACTTACATCATGCCAGACATATCAGGAGCACCACCAGCCGACTTGTCTTCTGGCTCGTCGACTACAAGCGCACCCATGGTCATGCTGGTGCCGGCAATCGAGACTGCGTTCTGGATGGCTTCGCGTGTTACCCGAGCAGGGTCGACGATTCCACTGGCCTTCATGTCTACCAATTTACTTGGATTATTGACGTCTAGTCCCATACCCGGCTTACCGGCCTTAACTTGCGGCAGCCACTCGTCGGCATTCAAACCACTGTTGGTTAGTAAGATTCGGAATGGTTGTTCGAGAGCATTTTTCAAGATAGCGGCACCAGAGTCGGTGTCGTCGATCGCAACAGCTAAGTTTACAGGTGTTACGCCACCACCAGGCACGATGCCTTCGTCGAGGGCGGCTTTGACGGCAGCCACAGCGTCATCGACTCGGTATTTCTTCTCTTCGATCTCGGTTTCGGTGGCACCACCAACTTTGATCACCGCAACTTTGCCATTTAGGGCAGCCGCTCGTTTGTCTAGGTTTTCTTTGTCGAACTCGCTGCTTGCGTTGGTGCTCTGAGTTTTGATCTGATCAATCCTCGAGGCTAATTCAACCGGATTGCCGGCACCCTCAATGATTGTAGTTTCGTCGGCAGTTACAATTACTCGGCGAGCACTACCGATCATGCTTAGGTCGGCCGACTCAAAGGTATAGCCTTGGTCTTCGGAAATCACAGTTGCACCAGTCAAAATGGCAATGTCGTTCAAAATATCTTTGCGGCGGTCACCAAAAGATGGAGCCTTAACCGCAACGGTGTTGAGCACACCTTTAAGCTTGTTCAAAATCAGCGCTCCCAGAGCCTCGCCTTCAACATCTTCGGCAATCAGTACTACGTCTTTTTTGCCAGCTTGGGCAAGCTTTTCAAGAACTGGTAAAAATTCTTGAATGCTCGAGATTTTCTTGTCGGTAATTACGATACTTGGCTTGTCGTAGACTGCTTCCATGCGACCGCTGTCGGTAACCATATAGGGGCTAACAAAACCACGGTCAAAGGTAAAGCCTTCGACAACTTCGCTTTCCATGGCCAGTCCTTGGCCTTCTTCGACAGTTACCACACCTTCGCGACCGACCTTTTCCATAACTTCGGCAATCATGTCGCCAATCGTCGAGTCGCCGGCCGAGATAGTAGCTACCTGAGCCACCCGCTTTTTATCGTTGCCGATATCTTCGCGCATACCTTCGAGAGCAGCAATTACCTCTTCGGCAGCCTTTTCCAAGCCTTTGCGGAGTTGCATTGGGTTGTGGCCAGCCGCAATTAGTTTGTTGGCTTCATTTAAAATATGGTAGGTCAGAACAGTTACAGTGGTTGTGCCGTCGCCGGCAACATCGTTCATTTTGTTGGCAGCTTGCTTGATCAGCTCGGCACCCACCTTATAGCCTAAAGTAGCTGGATCGTTATCTGGTAAATCAATGCCTTTGGCAACAGTTACACCGTCGTGAGTAATCGTAGGTGCGCCGTAGCTTTTAGCGATAATCACATTGCGACCTTTGGGGCCCATAGTTGTTTTTACAGCTTCGTACAGGGCCCTCGCACCGCCCAGTAAGCGCTCTCTGGCATCTGCATCGTAGTATATTCGTTTACTCATTCTAGATCTTGGATCTTAGAGCTTAGATCTTAGAGCCCTAAGACTTCTCCTTTCTTACTATTAGTTCTTATTCTGAGTGTGTCCTAGCCTACCTTTGCTAGAACATCTTCTTCTTTTACTAAAATGTAATCAACTCCACCATGTTTGATGTCGGTCGTGCTATAGCTTTTAAAGATTATCTGATCACCAGCTTTAATACCCTTAACTTCTGGACCAACTGCCTCGACAGTGGCAGTCTTTGGTTTTTCTTGAGCATTTTCTGGCAAGAACAAGCCACTGGCAGTCTTGGCCTGAGCTTCGTCGTTTTTGGCTAGCACCAAGTCGGCTAGCGGTACAATGCTTAATTTCGACATTCTGTCTTACTCCCTCTTACGAATTGCTATTGATAACAAACTGCGTCGCAGTTTCTGGCACTCATACTAACCGAGTGCTAATAATGTGTCAATCACAATCTTACGTCAGCAGCTTCAACTGCCATACCAATACCCGAGGCCACCCTGCGCGATTGGCGTCGGGCCTCTAAAAGAGCCCTGAGCCCAGTAATCTCTTCTAGTCGGGCCTTCGCTTCGACCAGCATCTTTTCTGATGTCATCGGGTTATTGTCAATAAGTAGCCTTAGAGCATGTATATATTTACCGGGTTCGCGCATAAACAGTCCAAAATTGTGCGCCTCGACAGGGTCGATACGCCGATCGTAGTGATTATGTCCCATATGGTAGTTTTTTGTCTGTATGATCGATATTGGATTACCGTCTATATCTCGAACGACCATGTCGTGGTTCTTAGTTGTTGCGTCGTGTGCTGAGCTTTTATCGCTAAAATAGCTACTGCCGAACACACCATCTAGAGTGTTCTCATCTTCATATAAGAGATACCTGGCGTATGTCATAACAAGGGCTTCAAACATCATTCCGCGCAAATCTCTCTGTAGCACCGGTTCGGCTTCCGAGGCTTCGTGGGCTTTATGGGCTTCTTCCAGCATATCAATGCCCGCTCGAACCGAAAGCACTAATCGAGACTCACGAGCGACCATAGCTTTAGTGTGCTTCGCATCAAATTCCTCTAGGCTATCACCATCGTAGTGATCGAGCTCGGTTTGACGGATTAGTCCAAGTGAGTGCAACTCACCTAGATCGAGTAAACGCATACGCATTCTAAGCCGCTCTGTGGGAGTCAGTGCAACATCTAACCTCTCGACAACCATATCCATGGTACTACGGGCTAGCCCAGTTGCACGTTCAACCAGTTCCTCATCTCGAAACATCAAATAACATGCATCAACTAACAGTTCGATTCTTTCATTAGGATCTAACGATGTATTCAGCGCTTCAATGTCGAGATTTAAAGCTTGGCGTCTTAAGTTTTTATCGCCAAACTCTATTTCGAGCGGGTCAAATGCCCGCCTACTTAACACGGGGTCTTGTTCGTTAACTTTATCTAGTGGTGAAGTCATAAGATGTTTATCGTTTGCGTTTTAATTACTTATGTGTTAAAATTTAACAGATTATGAGTAGTTTGTCAATGCATGAACTTTGCGACCCACGTGTTGCAGGTATAGATGCGGTGGTCGCGTTAGTTCTGCAGCGTACAGTTTCTTTAAACGGTAGGGTGATTGGTGAACCAACATTCCACCACGATAATGACGGTCTAGTTAGAGTTACCTGTGTTGACGAAGAAGGCCAGTCTTATACTTTTCAGTTTGAGCCAAGCATGGCTTCTTTCGCAGATACAGCTATAGATAACGACGGTCGACCTGTCTGCTCGCTCTCTTAACCAATAGACTAATAAATATCGTCGAATCTAGTCAGTTCTAGATAGTTGCCCAGCAACTGATTAAGTCGATCAGCTAAGCTTAGCTGACGATTAAGGGCTGCTATAACCTCCTGCTCGAGGTCTGGAGCCTCTATCAAGGTTTGGCCGGCCACAACTAACGAAGAATCGGTGACTGTGTCTAATAAATCTTTAATTTCATTGTCGGTGGTGCCTGTTTGTTCATCGGTTATGCCGGTGCCGGAATTAACCACCCATTCTTTAGGGTCGCGTTGTTCGCCACCGACTATTTCTGGGGTTAGGAATGAGCGCAAGCTACACCATGCAACATTAAGCGTCTCTTCGTCCAGAATAATTTCGCCAGTTTCGCGGACTGGGACTGATACAACCATGCGAAACTCCGGCTTAACCGCTTCTAGATTGACCCCCGGCCTTGCCTTTAGCGCAAACTTACCAACGGCATGGCCATCTTCAATCGAGCGCTTAAAGAATTCGGGGCCATCTTGGAATGCGCCTAGGCCGTATTTAGTAATTTTTTTGAGCAATAAGCCGACCCGTAAGGTCAAGTTTTGTTCGGCTAAGACTCCTTCAGTCATAAACATATATATTTTTAACATATATTCATAAATTTGACAATGTGATATAGATTGTGTAAGATGCCCAAGCTCGGAAACAAGTCCGGGCCCTTTACAAGGAGACACCTTGAAACCTTCAACCTTCACTGAGGGTTCGGATAGGGAGCTCACCACGCTTGGTGACGGCTGTGGTTGGTTGCGAATTGCAGTCCATCCCAACAGTCACTTCGGCGAGATCGAGTTCTTCCAGCCGTTGACATCTGCCGGCCTCGACCAGCTGATTGCCGACATGGGTCAAGTCGCCGGCATCAGCGCTGACGACTGGGTCTACTACCCGGACACCGCAACGGTGAAAATCCTGCTCGGAGCCCACGATGCGCCCGTCACGGACGCCTCAACCCGGAAGGAGCAGGAGGTCATCGCAACCATCGTGGGGTTGATCAGGACTTGGCCGAAGGGTCTCGGCCTGATCGAAGATGGCAACAACTCTGAAGAGCCTGGGGTGATCGATCCCCACCGTGAGTGGTACGCCACCCACGAGGCGGGGCTGCCGCCCGCGATGTCGGAGTAGCTCAAGGTTTCGAGTAGTGGGCGGATTAACCGCCAATACACCGAGGTTTCCTCGGTCCGGGTTCAAACCCGGGTTCGCCCACTTCGAACCTTCTCCTTTTGAATTGTGCGTCGAGCCGTCGCTCCGCACTACAACGCCCCAGGCAAGTAGCCTGGGGTTTCCGCTTTTATGGGTTGACATTATCAATAAATTTGGCATAATAGTCGTTCGTCCCACACGCCAACAAAGGATCTCAAGTGAGCCCGACCCTCAACAGACTGTCGCTCCAAATGCTCGACATGTCTGCTACCGACCTACCTCCTACCATTCACTTCGACAACCGGACGGTGAGTCTCGCCGGCAAGTATACACCGCCAGGTGGTTACCTTCGCATCCGGCTGAACTCCAACTGCCAGCTACCAGACCTTCGGGTTTTGGCCGATCTGAGTGGTGAAGTTCATCACTCGCTACTGGTTAACCAAGATTCCTTTGGTTACTACGTGACCAGCCTGGATCGTAACTGCCCCGAGCAGTTGCTGACACGACGGTCGTGCGAGTTCCTGCAGCTTCTGCTCTGCTACTGGCTGACAGAAGCCAACCCGCAGCACACCTGCGAAATGCATGGCTCGCAACATGGAAAACGGCGACGCTTCGAGCGACGTCGACTTGGGGCAACTACCCCGAGCTTCTGATCGAGAGCCCTAGAGCCCTCTCAGGGGCTCGGGGTTTTCTCGTTTATTGATATGAGATAGATCTTAGAACTCGGATATTAGATGTCTGTCGGTCTTGTATATCCAGCATCACCCAAACTCGAGATTAGCAAGCTTGTAGTTCTTAAGTATGGTAACGAGGACTGTATGCAGCTGGCTTTGCCAGCAAGTTCCGCAAGTTACCAGATTTAAGAGCTGTAAGCTTGATAGTCTGGATGTTTGGGTGGCTGGGAAGACTTTTTTTGCTTCTGTTTTTGGTCTCTTCAAAAATAGAAGAGTGAGATGGAAAGCTTTGCTTTCTTGAAAATATTAGTAAAGATTTAATGCTTTGCTTTCCTTAAAACTAGCCCCTAAGGCCTTCGGCCTATATACTACTTTTCTATGAGTCTGATTAACCAACGCGTCTTGATGTCCGATGCCAACTACTTTAACGACGGATTCGCGATCAACTCGCATATGGATGCCTCCAAGCCTGTCGATCTAGCCAGAGCCCAAGCCGAACATGCCGAAATCAAAAGTTTGTTCGAGCAAGCTGGTATAGAGGTTATTCAAGTACCCGCACCACCTACTAGCCAAGACGGGGTTTATACGGCCAACTGGGCGCTGGTAATTGGCGATAAGGCAGTCATGAGTAATTTGCCAGAGCAACGCGCCTCAGAAGAGCCCTATGCGCTCGAAACGCTGCAAAAGCTTGGTTTCGAGACAGTTAAATTGCCAGATGATCTCCACTTTAGTGGCCAGGGCGATGCCCTACCCTGCGGTAACTACATTTTTGTTGGTAGTCAGTACCGCACCAGCCCCGAGGTGCACGACATGCTCGGACGCGAATTTGGTAAAACTGTTATCGGTGTGCAAGCTATTCCAGAGCTAGGTGCCGACAACCAACCGGTCATCAATCCGGTCACCGGCTGGCCAGATAGCTTCTTTTACGATCTCGATCTTGCGCTTGCGGTCATCGACGACCACACCATCGCGTATTGCCCGGATGCCTTGCTGCCCGAAAGCCAAGCCAAAATCCGTGCACTAACAGATATTGATAAAATCGAGGTTAGCTTCGACGAAGCTAAAACTGGTTTCGCGTGCAACCTAGTTAGTACAGGAAAAACCGTAATTATGAGCAATCACGCTCATAATCTGGCAAGTGAGTTACGTGATAGAGGTTACAACGTGCTTAGTCCGAACGTAACCGAGCTAGTTAAGGGCGGTGGTTTTATCCGCTGTGTTAGTCTGACTCTTTAACTTCGTCAAAAGTTTTAAATTTCTAGTAAAACCTTTGGTGAAGTGACAATGTGTGTTGATTGCCCCGGGCAGGAGAGGTATTGCGCTCTTAGCAAGTAGACAAATGCCTACTTGTCGCACCTCTCCCACCCTTGGCTTAAGCCCTGGCCTGGCGGCTACTGCTTGTTCCCCTTGCCCCGCTTCCCCTTGGGGTTGCGGGCCTTCGGGCGGACGTCGTCACGCGGACCGGCACCCCGCCGGCTGGCGGAGCTGTGCGGCCGGTGACCCTGGTGGGTCACACTGGGGTCGAGCCCCATGTGCCGCAAGGCGGGGTTGTCGGGCAGAACGCTGTTCCACTCCCTGTAGGCGTGGAGATGCGCCCAGAGAACATCGAGGTTCTCGAAGCACTCGGCCGGTGCCGGGCCGCGCTGGTCCACGAAGTCGGCGTAAGCCTCTTCCTGGCGCACTCGCGCCAGGATCTGCAGGGCCTTGTCCAGGCTGACCTGGCGCTTCTCGAGGCCCGGCAAGAGCCTCTCCTGCGCGAACTGCAGCTGGTGCTGAAGCTCTTGACCGATCGCCGGCATGCCGGCGTCGATGTCGGCGCGGACCCGCCCGTAGAGGTGCTCGCTCTGTGGGTGCTCGCGCACCGCGGCCAGCTGGGCCTCCACCTTGCGGTAGAAGCCCTCGAGGGCGTTGATCTTGCCTTCGGCCACGCGGATGGCCCAGCAGATGGAATTCGCGTTGTTGGCGTCCTGCCTGCTGCCGATCCCGTGGATGGTTGCGATGTCCAGGATGACCCTGGCATCGCCAATCACCACTTCGTAGAACTTGTGGCTGGTGATGGCACCAACCTGCTGGAGCAGGTTGTCGGTGCTGACGGTCGAGTCGGTCATGGTCATGGTCATGGCTGTAGTAGTTCCAATCAATTTCCCGGGTAGAAGTAAGCCGCCTGTTGGCTTTCCGGGGGTCTGTGTTAAAACCACTTAAACACACACCTCCGGAAAACCGCGGCTTTTTTTTCACACATTGTCAAAAATTCATGACCACTCTCATGATCAATAACACTATTATACACTACTTATGCTTATTTTACAATACTATTTTATAGTCTTAAGAAGTTTGCGGGTGGTGCCGATCTCGTCCCATGGGTGCTCTTCCCATGGGTTATCGGGGTCTTTAGTACCGCCACTACCGACAGCTCGCTCGATGGTCTTCTCGTGGCCCTTGCCTAGCAAAATGACTGTATCGCCCTTTTTGGCCTGCATGAGGGCAAGCTCGATCGCCTGGGTGCGGTTATGTACCAAAAATAGATCTTGATCACGAACCTTGCCCGACTCCTCGGCCCCGTGAGCAATCTGATTCATAATCTCGGTACCGTCGATATCGCGGTCGTCCTCTTCGGTCACCACGACCAAATCGGCATATTTGCCGGCTAGTCGGCCTTGAATGGCTCGCTTGGATTCGTCGCGCCGGCCAGCGCTACCAAACAAAGCAATTAGTCTGCCCTTGACCACTGGTCGCAAATCTTTGAATAACTTCTCGAAACTATCTGGTGTGTGGGCAAAATCGACAATTACGTCAAAACTTTGGCCTTCGTCGACCCTAGTCATTCGGCCTTCGACGTTGTCGAGATTGGCGATGCCTGCCTCGATCTGCTTGGCCTCGAGGCCCAAGGCCACGCCCACACTCGCCGCGGCCAAACTGTTGGCCACATTAAAACTGCCTGGTAAATTGCACTTGAGCTTAAGTTTGACTCCCTTGATCTCGGTTTCGTAGGTACTACCGCGCGGGGTTAGCTTGAGCTTGCGCGGCGCCGCGACAGCACCTGTTGCTTTAGGATCTAGCGTATAAGCCAGGACATTTTCAATCGCATCGGCAAAAACAGCGGCGTTTTCGTCGTCGGCGTTAACTATTCCAATCCGGTGCCCGTGCTTATTCCGATTGGCCAATTTAAACAGCTTGAGTTTAGCCCCCAGATAGGCGCCAAAAGTACCATGGTAATCGAGATGCTCGTGGGTGACGTTGGTCATTACCGCAATATCGAACGGCACACCCATGGTGCGGAACTGAGCCAAGGCGTGGCTGGTGACTTCTAATACTAAGATGTCCATGCCCTCGGCTTTCATCTTTTCTATCCGCTCCAGCAGCAGACCAATCGGCTGGCTAGTCATGTGGTGAATTTGCGGCTGAATATTCTTACCCACTCCGTAAGCCACCGTGGTCATTAGGCCAGCTTTGTAGCCCGCTGCCAGTAGCATGCTATGGATTAAATAACAGGTGCTGGTTTTACCATTGGTACCGGTTACACCAATTACCTTGAGCCGGCGGGCCGGAAACCCGTGCTTGATGTTTTGGGCGACGGCGTTCGCATAGTGTTTCGGCAAAACCACTTTGTTATAAAGCCCACCACGTAGCGCCTTCTCGGCTAGTTGTTTGACCGCCTTCTTCATACCTAAATTATACCACTAACCGGTTCGGTTTGTCTGAGGTGTTATAATCTGGGCTGATGAAAATATTAGGGATCGAATCGAGTTGTGACGAAACCGCCGCGGCGGTTATCGAAGATGGCCAGCGGGTGCAGAGCAGTGCGGTGCTTAGCCAGATCGACATTCACGCTCGTTACGGTGGTGTGGTGCCCGAAATTGCCGCCCGCAGCCACCTAGAAGCAATCAATCCGATTATTCAGACCGCTCTCGACGAGGCTGCTTGCAGCTGGGACGATATCGACGCAATTGCGGTCACTTACGGGGCTGGCTTATCTGGTAGCTTGTTGATTGGCACCTTGGCGGCTCGGGTATTAGCAATCGTTAAAAACAAACCCTTACAAGCCTGCAACCACGTGGTTGGCCATGTGTTTGCCAACTTCTTAACTGAAGGACCCGAAGATATTCGTAACAGCGGGATATCTGTGAGTGCTGGTGGTGATTTCTTGGCGAGCAGCGGAATAAGGCGCACACAATCAGGTGCGGTGAGTGAGCAGCGCAGTCAAAAATCGACACCCAGCGCCACAGTATATCCTGCGAAGAAGCCAGAGTTTCCGATGTTAGCTCTGATAGTTAGTGGCAAACATAGCCAACTGGCCTACTTCGAGAGCGAGTTCGACTATCGTTTACTTGGCGAAGCCCAAGACGATGCTATCGGCGAGGCCTTCGACAAGATCGCCAAAATCCTCGGTCTAGCCTACCCTGGTGGCCCAAGCATCGCCAAAACTGCCTTAAACGGTAATCCCCAAGCCTACCCTTTACCTACCCCACAAGTCGAGGGCTACAACTTTAGCTTTTCTGGGCTCAAAACAGCCGTTTTACGGCTTGCTCAGGGGCTAGCCGGTGGCGACTACCGGATGCCTAGCTTCGAGGTGGCTAAAGGCCTGTCTGAAGCTCAAATTGCTAATATCGCCGCTAGCTTTCAGTTTAAAGCAGTTAAGATTGTCGTCGACAAAACTGTTCAAGCTTACAACGAATTCTTGCCCAAGTCTGTGGTTATTGCCGGTGGTGTAGCCGCCAGTCAAGAGTTACGTCGCCAGCTGAGCGACCGCTTACCTATCGAGGTTAGCTATGCCCCACCCGAACTGTGCACCGACAACGGCGCGATGATCGGCTGCCTGGGTTGTTATCAGGCCTTGGCCGGCCAAACCCCAGCCGACCCCTATACCCTAGCCATCGACCCTTCTCTCAAGATGTAATCGACATATTCTTAAGATAATGATATAATAATGCGAGTTCGAGTGAGCTAGTTCTTTAGACAAGGAGTTGCAATGACCTTTATGGCAATTTTGTTGGCAAGCATACTGTCGTCTAGTTTCGACGGCCCCTGGTGGGTAAAAGTACTCGTTTACGTGGCCGTCCTCGGCGTGAGGTACATGTACCTACCCAGTTTCAGCGTCATGGCGCTCACGTGCGGCGAGCGGATGTGCTGGCTGGATCGCGGCGACAAGCGCATCAAAACTCCCCCGACCACTCAAACTTAATTAGCCCCGTAACCCTCTGATCGAGAGCCCTAGAGCCCTCTCAGGGGCTCGGGGTTTTCTCGTTATTTCTAAAAGCTTATGTTATAATTCATACGTAAACAAAAACGTGGTTATAGAAAATGTCTGCACACTCACGCATTAGAGCGATTTTGAGTGTGTTAAAATGTTTCACGTGAAACATTTTCTACCCCTGTTATCACGTAATCTAATACCTCTCAGTCACAATAATCCAGCATCTCTCCAGAACAGATTAGCAAACTGTGGTTAGTAAAGTATGGTGGCGAGGACTGTTTGAGGGCTAGTTTACTAGCCTGAGTTCCGCGGCTACCAGATTTTACTAAGCTCGGGTTGATAGTCCTCTTGTTCTGGAGTGGCTAGAAGACTTTTTTGCTTCTGTTTTTGGTCTATTCAAAAATAGAAGAATGAGATTTAATGTTTTACTTTCAAAAGAGGATACATCTAATTACTTCTGTTATAATTGCCCTGTTATGGATTTACCAAAAGCATACATCCCCGCCGAGTTCGAAGCCGATATTTACGCACTCTGGGAAGGCGAGCACGCCTTTACCCCGAAAAAAGCACCAGCAAAAGATAGCTTCTCGATGACTTTGCCACCACCGAACGCCAATGCCAACTTGCACATGGGCCATGCACTCGACTTCCAGCTTAAAGATACCATCGGTCGCTACCAAAGAATGCAAGGCAAACAGGTGTTAATGCTGCCAGGAGCCGATCACGCCGGTTTCGAAACCTGGTACGTCTACGAAAAAAAACTCGAAGAGCAGGGTAAAAGTCGTTTCGATTTTAGTCGCGAAGAACTCTACCGACAGGTCTGGGACTTCGTCGAACAAAACCGCGGCAACATGGAAAACCAGATCCGAGCCTTTGGGATTAGCTGCGACTGGAGTCGCAGTACTTTTACGCTCGACGATAAAATCATCAACCGCGCCTACGAGACCTTCAAAAAAATGTGGCAAGATAGGCTCATTTACAGAGGCGAAAGGCTTGTTAATTACTGCACTAAACACGGCACATCGTTCTCGGACATCGAGGTCGCTTACGAAGATCGCACCACGCCACTGTACTACATGAAGTACGGTCCATTTACATTAGCCACCACCCGCCCAGAGACTAAGTTTGGCGACACCGCTGTAGCCGTACACCCCGAAGACGAGCGCTACAAAGACTTAGTCGGCAAAGAGATCGAGGTCGAGGGGCTAAACGGGCCCTTTAAGCTAACTGTGGTGGCCGACGAAATGGTCGACCGCGAATTTGGTACCGGGGCAGTCAAGATTACCCCCGCTCATGACTTTAACGACTGGGAAGTTGCCCAGCGCCATAATCTGCCAGCCAAAACTGTTATAAACCTCGATGGTACGATGAACGAACTAGCCGGTAAGTTTGCCGGCATGAGCGTACTCGAAGCCCGCAAAGCAGTAGTCAAAGCCCTAGAAGAGAAGGGGCTGCTGGTAAAAGTCGACGAGAAATATCAAAACCGGGTTGGTACCTGTTATAAGTGTGGCACAGTTATTGAGCCGCTGCTCCTAGAACAATGGTTCGTAAGCATGAAACCACTTGCCGAAGAGGCTATTAAACACCTCAAAAAGGGCGAGATTAGCCTATACCCAAAGAAAAAGTTAGCCGAAATCATCGCTTATCTATCGGATATCAAAGATTGGAATATTAGCCGCCAAATTGCTTGGGGTATCCCGATACCAGTTTTTCAGAATACCGAAGATCCCGACGACTGGATTTTCGATACCCGCGTCGAACAATCAACCATAGAGGTAAAAGGTCGAACATACCGGCGCGATCCAGATGTTTTTGACACTTGGTGGAGTAGCGGCCAGTGGCCATATGCAACCCTAGAATACCCCAGTGCCGATTCGAGCCAATTTTATCCAACCAGTCTAATGGAAACAGGAAGTGATCTGTTAAGGCAATGGGTGAGTCGAATGATTGTGCTTGGTTATTACGTTACCAAACAGCCACCATTTAAGCAGATCTACTTTCACGGGATGATTGTCGACGAAAACGGCGCCAAGATGAGCAAGAGTAAAGGCAACGTGGTTAACCCGATGGACACCCTCGAAGAATATGGCTCCGATGCCCTACGCCTTGGGCTAATCAACGGCACAACAGCAGGTAATAATCAGCCGTATTCGGTAGCCAAGATTGTTGGTGGCCGTAACTTCTGTAATAAGCTCTGGAATATTGCCCGTTTTAGCCAAACTATCGTGGCAAATGTTAAGCCTAGCTGCGCACCCAAAACACCAGCCGACCACTGGATTGTGGGTCAACTGAACCAAACTATTGCGACCGCCCATAAACACATGCAGGCTTACCGGGTAGGCGAGGCCTACGACGCAATCTATAGTTTTGTCTGGAACGATTTTGCCGATTGGTATATCGAAGCGAGCAAGACTAGCAGTAATCCAGCCTTGCTCGGCTACATCTTAGAAGCTTGCTTAAAGTTAGCTCACCCGTTTGCACCATTTGTTACCGAGGCCATCTGGCAAACCTTGCACCAGGCAGATAATCAGTTATTAATGCTAAAAACCTGGCCAGAACCGCATAAAATTGAACCAAAGCTCGCAAGTGAATTTGCCGAAGTTAAAGCCATCATTGGTGAATGCCGTCAGATAATCTCGACCTTAAAGGCTAATAACGTGACCCTGTATTATAAGAACTCCCAGATTTTGAACGATAACGCACAAAATATTGGCAAACTTGCCAAACTTAACGGAGTCGTAATGGTCGAGGAAGGCAAAGGACTTAATCTGACCCAGACCAATATTGAGGCTTGGCTAGATATCGATAGTCAAACAGCCCGCAACTACGCCAGAAAACTCGAAGAACAGCTCAAGCAAGTCCAGGATACACTCGAAAAGCTCAGGGGCAGGTTAGCAAATAAGGCTTACTTAAAGAACGCCCCCAAGACAGTTGTTCAGCAGACAAAAGATCAGCTGGCCGAACTTGAATCGAACGCCACTAAAATGCAATCCGAAATCGACCGCTATAGTATTTAGGCGAGAAGTTAAGAGAATGAGGTTGTGGGTTCGCGATTCAGAGGTCTAAACACAATCAAATCTAAAGCTAATTATATGCAAATGTATACATTTCTGTTATAGTATAGTTATCTTACTACTTATTGATGTGAGATGTAATTTTTAATAATATGGCTTTTTACTAGTGGCTGAGTAATTGTAGGCAGAAGAGTAGTCCCACAGGAGGGTGGACTCCTGTTTTGTCTACGAAACACTCAGCTTGCTCAAGCAGTACGTAGTCAAAACCAACACAACACAACGAAAGGTTAGGTGATCCGGATGCGTCGTGCTCTGGTGATCGTGGCGACCGCAATGGTCGCGACCCTGGGGATGCTTGCACCCCCAGGCAGTCCGGCAAATGCTGCCGGTTACTGCGATGTGCCGATATATGCCGGTAATGATTCGGTCTCGACGACCGATGAAGGCCTGACTCGGGCAGTCTCAGATCTCGAAGCGCAAGATGTCGCGGTTCATGCCGTGGTCATCAACAGCGTCTCGGGGCAGAGCCACGAGCAGTGGCTCAAGTCGGCTCTCGCAGAGTGCCCGTCGTGGTATGACGCCTCGACCGACACCGGTTTGGCACCACGTCAGCTGATCATCGTGATCGCAATGGATGACCGGATCGTCGACACCTACGTCGGAACCGGTTTGACGGTGCGGATCACGCAACAGAAGGAGGCGGATGTTCGCAACAATGTCATTCGCGATAACCTCGCGGCTGGCAATGGCGTGACGTTTGCGCTCAAGGAGGGCATGAAGGCCTACACCGAATTGTTGACGGCACCGCTGACACAACCCAATACGAATACGGGTGGCGGCGTAGCAAGCAACCAGACGACCAGCACGCAGAACAAGCCGGTAGACGTACCCTGGGGAGTGTTCCTCTGGGTGCTGGCTGGTATCGTGTTCTTCGTACTGCTGTTCTTTGGAATCACGGGACTCAGTGGTTACCTCGAAGAGCGTCGTCGCCGGCGCCAGAAGTATGAGATGGCGAAGAGCTCGGCCGAAGCAGTGGTTGCACGAGCAACCGCCGTAAGCGGGCAAATCATCCTCGAGGGCAACTACGAAACGATGCTGAATCGTGTGACTGCTTCGGTCGCCTTGGGTAATGAGAGCGAAACGCGCTCATTTCTCAACACGAAGCAGATGCTCGGACAGCGACTGGCGGCAATCTCACAGCAACATCTGACACTCACGAGGACTCCCAACCCCACAACCACGTTGGGCTGGGAGAAGCTCGAGTCCGACGCCAAGAAGTTCGAGGCAGACGTAGACTCGTTCAACGCCGTATACGACGAATTTGTCAAAGCGGTAGCGAAGTATTCGGAGCTGATCACGACCAGTAGTGAACGGGGCGCCAAGGCGCGCCAATGCCACGCTGCTATTGCACTGGCGCTTGCCAATCTGCGTGAGCAAGGTTGGAAGACGGGGCACTTCGACGCTGATGTTGCCAAGCTCGAAAAGTTGCTTCTCTCTTCGGAGGGTTGCCTTGTCGATGCTCGTTTCAAGGCTGGCCAAGAACTACTCGATCAGTTCGCCGCTGAGGCGGAGGCGCTCGAGGCCGAAGTTGAGGCGTTGCCCACCCTGGGTAGCACGTTGCTCGCGACCACGGCGACGCTCGACGAGCGTCTCAAGGGTTTGCGTGCAGTACAGGCCCAGGCAGAGGCCCTCTACGGCCAGATGCTGGACGAGTTCGGACTTGCCAGCTTGGTCAGCATTGAGAACTTCGGTTCCGAGGCCGACGCCTTGTTGGATGAGTGTGAGGTCGACATCCCGGCGATCAGAGTACTCGCGAGCAGGGCAGTCCAGGACTACATCGGTGCGCAGAAATCCATCGATGAGGTTGACACGATGCTCACTCAGGCGGAAGCTCTCTACCATGAGGTTTCTGGTCTGAACGGACAGCTCAAGCGCATGCGAAGCAAGACCGGCACGCTGGTCGAGGATGCACGACGCAGGTGTGAGCGGGCAATTCGATTCTGCAACGACCATCGTAAAGACGTTGGCACCGACGAACTCGAGGCCCTGAGACAGATTGGTGCGCAGATTGCGGACATCCGTTTGCACCTGGGGACCCAGAAGCACCCGGAATACCTGAGCATTGTCGATCAGCTCGAGAAGCTCATCGACTCGATTTCCCAAGAGCAGGATGAAGCCAGTGAAGAGTACGAATCCGCGGAAGCGGAGCGTGCGCGGCTGGCAGACGCCGAACGTGAAGCTCGTGAAGCCGAGAAGGATCTGGGTAAGTACATCCAGGACCACAAGGGCGACATCAAGAGCAAGCGTCTGAGGGACCTCGAGCAACTGAGCTCCGATCATCACATCGGCTCAGAACTGAGCGTGGCTGAGCGGATCGTCTTGTGGCAGTTGTACGAGCAGGCGCTCGAGGGGCTGCACAAGAAGTGTAAGGGTGACGTGAGCGCCGCTGTCGAAGCGCGTCGACCGAGCTATTCGAGTCGTTCGAGCTTCGGCACAGGTGGCTTTTCCACCGGTGGCTCACGTACATCGTTCGGTTCCAGCGGTTTCTCGACTGGAGGCGGGCGTTCGAGCTTCAGCTCCTTCGGGGGCGGAAGTCACCATACCGGGGGAGGACGCTCTGGCTGGTAAGAAGCAAGGTGCGACGGTCACCTAGATATGCCGTTACAAGCCCCGGGGATTCGTCCCCGGGGCTTCAACATTTATTGACTTTGCATAGCCGAGTTGACACGAAAAAAACTTAGAGGTATCTTAATTAGCAATGACAACACGAACACTCGGCCTCAGCCTCGTGATTCTCGCTTAAGCGAAGTGTGTTGTTAGTTTAGAAAAAGATCTGTAAATAAACCGGCACATTCGCTTAAACACCGAAAGCCGGTTTTTTCGTATTTTTACAACCTGGATATATCAATCTTGACACTCTAAGTTTAGTCGGTTGCTTAGTTCTGTGTTTCATCCAGGAACACAGAAGAAGAGCAACCAGGGGAGGCTACCGGTGGCCAGAACAGAAAAAATTGGGCAAATCAGCGCCTCCAAGCGCCGTGAAGCCCTCAAGTTCATCCGAAGCACCAAGCAGTTCACATCTTTCGACAGCGCTATCGAAGCATTGGCGAGAGCCATGGGCTGGGGGCACGGAGCTGCTTACGCCGCACTCGAGTCGCTGGGTGTTGTAGTGAGCGCTGGCCGCAAGGGCTACTCGCTGCACATCGTCCGCAGTCAAACTGCTCAACCAGCAGCTGCCTGAGGGCATAAGCCGGGCAAGGTATCTTGATACGTGCGATCCACCGCTTTCAAGATAGTGATGAACGGGCGCCGTAACATGGCTAGCCTAGTAGACTTTCATCACCCTGCTAGAGAAATTAACTCGAGCAGGCCTTTTGCCACTCCCGTAAATACTTTTCAGATGGGGTCGAGCGGTCTCTAGCCGCTCCCCCTAAAACCAGTCTTGATAATTTGAGTGTTTATTATATAATAAAAACCATCCCTCAAGGTGGGGGATCTGGGCAATGCCCAGCGACCCGAAAGGGCAGGGTTATGCCCGTTTGTTTGACAATCAGCTATGAGCGTTGGGCAATTGGTAATGTCGCAGGACTAGCCAACAACCTGTTTGATCGGGGCGCAGCCTTGGTCGCCGATGCAACGGCTGGCATCGAGGGTATTCCAGCGTTGAGGCAGTATGAAGTCGGCGTTGTGATGGCAGAAGTGGTCCGCGCTTCGGGTATGCCCGATGTCTGGGTGGTGCTCGAGTTGGGTCACGACATCTACGCCAACTACGCAGATCAGATCGCCCGAAAACTCGAAGCGCTGGCACGTATCATGAACAAGGTTGAACCGCCATCCAAACCACTGCGCATTTCGGTGGAAGTTCGGCTGGTCAACTGGCGGGGTAGCGAAATCGACCCGCTTGGCAAGGTGACTCGCTGGGGAATCCGTGAGGTTTCGCGTACGGAAATTGCCATTGGTGGCTATGCGCTGAGTCGAGCCTTCACCCCACCCAAAAGTGATTAACCCCGTCCCCTCGATCGAGGAACCCCGAGTTCCTCTCGCAGGGCTCGGGGTTTTCTCGTTATATACACCCTTGGTCCTACCGCGGACATAGATAATAGACTGAGGGGGTAGACATATTTTGTAATTATGTTATGATAATGTACTCTTGTGAGCTACTAGAGGTAGATGGGCATACAGCTGGTATCTCGCAAGAGCTGTGTTAACAGAGAATCGCAACAGGCGGTTCGGCACAACGGTGAGAGAAGGTGTGTGATGCACGCATTCAGCAGTCCACGTCCGTCGACTACCGCCAGCACCAGGCGTAATTGGTGGTTCCTGGTTGGTCTGTGCGGTCTGATGATTGTCGCAGCCAACTTGGTCGGGGGTATTGTCATCGCCAAGCACATTGCAGGTACTCCCGAATGGATGATCATTTTGGCGAGCGTCATGCCTGCCGGCATGGCCCTGCTGGGGCTGATCGTGGTGATTAGCCCGCAAGAGAAGCTCTGGCTGGGGGTGTGGCTATCGCTGTGGGGAACCGCTGGCTCACTCTGGGTCTCAAGGCTTGCCTGGCCGACCGAATACTGGCCGAGCCAAGACGCCCGCGAGATCGCCTTCGGCATCGTCGGTATCTGCTGGCTGGTGTTCCTACTTGTGCTTGCACTGGGGGTGTATGTCCGCCGACACCCCAACTAACCCCGTCCCCTCGATCGAGGAACCCCGAGTTCCTCTCGCAGGGCTCGGGGTTTTCTCGTTTCTAAATAATGATCGGGTCTGACAAAAACTGATTAGCAAAAGTGGTAGTAGCTAGCATGTTGTCGAGGACTGTTTGCAGCTGGCAGCATACCAGCAAGTTCCGCAAGACAACAGGTTAACTGCTAGTGCTTTTGCTAGTTATGTTTTTGGTATTACCCGAGAGGTTTTGTCTTACTTTTGCCCGCCAAAAGTAAGAATGAAAACTAAAGCTTTGCTTTAGAAACTATTAAAATTGTAAATTGTCTGGAGTAACTTCGTTATAACTGGTTGGCTCGAGCTTATCAAACAACTTACTCTCACGCATATAGCGGCCGTCGTAGCTAAGCTTTAAGCCATGCACTGCTTGGTTGCGAATCTCGACCAAATCGACCTCGGCACCGTCGTAACTGCGCCAGAAGTGATAATGAGTTAGATCGCCCCGGTAATGAGCATTTTTCATGCGCTCGGCAATCACAAAGTTTTGGAACAGAGCCTGGGTGTCGCTGCGCTCTTCGAGCGGAGTAAAATCTTCCAAAATGGCGTTACGTACACCCACATCCCAAAAATAGACCTTGTAAGACCGCCGTAGGCTGCTGTCGCTGCGCGAATAGGGCATAAGTGGGAAAACTATAAAACTTTTGGCGAGCAGGTCGATATAACGATCGATCGTCCGCCTATCAATACTCAACTTGAGACTGATTTCGTTGATCGACAATGTTTCGCCGATACTCTGAGCAAGAAAGCGAAGCAGCGCAACCAAGTCGCCGCTAGCCCGAGCACCGGTTACATCGAGCACATCGCGGTAGAGGCTGCTGCGTGCCAGTTCGAGGATTGCATCACGTTTATCAATCTCATCGCATGCATTAACCACCTCTGGGTAGAGACCATAAGTCAGTAACTCGGGTAAACGACTACGCAGAGCCTCACCATACAACTCGAGTTCGTTGGTACTGAGCGGATATAACTCAAAAACTCGTTTGCGGCCAGTCAGTGGCTCACTGGTTTTGTCGACCAAACCAATTGTCGAACTGCCAGTTAGAATTATCTGTTTTTGGTCGCCATATTTGTCGACTAGGGCTTTGACAATATCGCCAATTCGGTTAACCTTATGAGCTTCGTCAAGCAAGATACAGGTGTAGGGCTCGATCAGAGCCTCAATCTCGCTGGCAGGCATTTTGGTTAAACGCTGAGTTTCGAAGTCATCGCCAGTTATGCTGAAGACCTGTTCGGCGGGGTAGTCGGCGATTAGTTGGTTGGTCAGGGTGGTCTTGCCAACCTGACGCGCCCCGACCAAGATAATTACCTTACCTTTATTTAAACGTTGCCGAATAGAGTCGGTGATTTGACGATTTATCATCTAGCCAGATAGTAACACAAAAATGCTTATTTTTATACATCTAGGCTCAAAAATCGGCATAATGTAGCCATCCTATTGTGCTATATATGCAGATGTTATATAAGCGGAAGCTCGAATGGATAGCTCCACTGCGCTTGCGAGCTACCCGATGATGTTCAATGTAGCCGATGGCTACTATCCGTGGCGCGGCGGGATCTACGATCCGGTCACATACCTGGTAGTGGCAGTCAGTGGTGGTACCGAGCTCGAAGACGTGTTCCTGGCCCAGATCGTGATGGCTTTCTGCGACCTTGTACTTAACCGTGCGGGCGAGATGGCGATTGCGGCAGCCCGGGCGCGTGCGGAAGCTCCTGATGCCAGTCCCGAAGATCGCTTCACGCAGACAGACGACGGCGTCAACGCTGTCAACTAGCCCCGTCCCCTCGATCGAGGAACCCCGAGTTCCTCTCGCAGGGCTCGGGGTTTTCTCGTTTATTGATAGGAGATAGATCTTAGAACTCGGATATTAGATGTCTGTCGGTCTTGTATATCCAGCATCACCCAAACTCGAGATTAGCAAGCTTGTAGTTCTTAAGTATGGTAACGAGGACTGTATGCAGCTGGCTTTGCCAGCAAGTTCCGCAAGTTACCAGATTTAAGAGCTGTAAGCTTGATAGTCTGGATGTTTGGGTGGCTGGGAAGACTTTTTTTGCTTCTGTTTTTGGTCTCTTCAAAAATAGAAGAGTGAGATGGAAAGCTTTGCTTTCTTGAAAATATTAGTAAAGATTTCTAAAACTCTAGAGCAGTTCGGATTCGATTGGCCGATTCGGCTGGCCGAAAGTCATCGAACCACAAACCTCGCCAACCAAAGCGTTCGGCGGCAATAAGATTGGTGCGTGAATCATCGATAAATAATATCGACTCGGGTGGCACGCCAGCTCGGTTGGTGGCGATATCGTAAATTTTAATTTCGGGCTTTATAACTCCTACGCGCGACGAGTCGACCACAGTCACATTGTCGAGTTTAGGCAGTATTCCACGGGTTTGCATGTCTTCTATAAAACCTGGGAAAATATTGCTCAGCAAACCCACTTGGTAATGCTCCTTAGCCCATTCAAAACATGCTTGGGCTTCTTCGATAGGTTGAACGGTGCTCATATAAAAATGTTGCCAGTCGATCTGGCTTACGCCCAGAGCTTTAGCTAATTCTTGATTAAACTGCTCGACGGACATTTCGCCACGGCAAACTTGATCGTTAAAGCGCCACGAGATTGACTCGACTTGTTCTGGGCTGGCTCCAGTTTGAATAGCGATTTTCGAAAATGCTTGATGATAGAAGTTAACCATTACGCCATTAATATCGAAATAGACAAACTGTATGCCAGACTTCGATACCTTATAGCTACGTTCATCTGAAAGTTGAGCCAGTTGTTTGCCACCTAGCAGCGCCTCGACCGATGTGCCGGTGGCCTCAGCTATAGCCGCGACTGTAAACACACTTGGCGTTCTAATCGCACCCCGTTCGATCTTGGCGAGAGTCGAATAAGACAAATCGGCAGCTGCACACAAATCTTGCTGGGTCATGCCACGCGCCCTCCTGGCATCACCAATAGCCCTACCGAGTGCCTTGCTCCCACCTTCTTCCATTCAATTATTCTAGCACGATAAGGCTAGTTGTTTGCTATTATTAACTTATGCATTTTCTGAAAAAACTTGGTCTGTGGTTGTCACTACTGTTATTCAGCCTGGGGTTAAGCATTTTCACCTTTAGTTTTATCGTCAACCAGACGTTTGGCAGGGTCGATGTACTTAAGAGTTGGCTAGCAGACTCAAATACATATCAGAATTTTCTCGATGTAGCCAGCAAGCAAATAAAACTCGATGATGAGCAACCCAAAGACAATCAGGAACAACACAAAAGTTTAGTCAACAATGAGCAGCTTAAAACAGCCGTACTCAAAGCTTTTACCGCTAAAAGTGCCCAAACGTGGGTCGAGTCGGTGCTCGATGGAATTTATGCTTGGCTAGAGGGTAGTGCCGAGCAACCGAGCTTCACCATCGATTATTCAAACGAGGTTTCTGCGTTCATCGACTCAATGGTTGACCAGGTCGAAGTCAGCTACAATGCTTTGCCAGAATGCAACACCGCTTCGGCCCGTCAACAGAGCCAGCAAAATCCAATCGAAGCAATCTGCAAGGCCGATGCTCTACCGACTGATGAAATTAAGCAGAATCTCAACGACGACCTATTGGGTGAGGGTGGCGTTTTCGAGAAAACAACTTTCACTCAAGACGACCTAAAGATTGATAAACAAGCCAGTTTCTTCTCGTTTAACTCTAGCGATGAAAAAACTAACCCAACCGAGGCTGCCGCCAAAAAAGCCCGTGAGGTCGTGTTTTATAAACACCCGACTTTCTCTAAGATACCAAGCTACTACCAGCAGGCTAAGAAAGTGTTTTGGTTGGGGTTAATAATATCGTTTGTTGGGGCCGTCCTGGCAATATTCTTGGCAGATAGCCGCAAAAAAGGCACGCGCAAGCTGGGCTGGCGACTTGTTACTAGCTCAATTATTAGTATTCTGGGCGGTATTATCTTGCTGTTCGGGGCAAAGATTTTTACTGGTGCCGTGAGCAGTAAAGATGCCATCGAAGTCCAAGACATCGCCTTACCGTTTGTTAACGAAATGCTTAAAGACATTATTGTCTTAAGTGCCATTATAGCCACCGTGTTGCTCGCCGTAGGTGTGACGATTATTATTTTGACCAAAGACAAAACAGCTGCTAAAGCTCCTCAAAGACTTAGCGGATCGCCTCAACCCGCTAAAAAGTAGCCGACTTGTCACTGCGCGTACCAAAGCGGTGTATACTATAAGTATGAAAAATTTAAAGATTATCACAGCCTTCTTTGCAATTGCTACAGCCGTACTATTGGCTATGTGGGTGCTAGGAATTATTAGTAACGAATCTACCAAAGACGCAGTCGTAAAAGTTGCCGCAGTTTCTGGCATTATCGCTGCTTTGTCGGCAATATTGCAGTTACTTGGTAGCGGTGGACAGAAGCGCTGATTAGCTAGCAGCTAGACTCACTACTTGTTGGTCGAGGTGGCGCCTATTTGTAGCCCTCGGCCTGAACTTCGAACATCTCTTTGTAGAGACCGTCGTGCTTGAGTAGCTCGTCGTGCGAGCCGTATTCGGTAATTCTGCCATTTTCCATCACAATAATACTATCCGCTTTACGAACTGTGCTAAAGCGGTGGCTAACAATAAGGGTTGTTTTGTCGGCATGAGATTTATAAATGTTGTTAAAGATGGCGTACTCTGCCTTGGCATCTATTGCGCTAGTTGGTTCGTCTAGAATCATAATGTCACCGTTGCGGAGCAAAGCACGGGCCACACCTAGGCGCTGTTTTTGTCCGCCCGACAGGTTCGTGCCGTCGTCGAAAGAGGGATCGAGCCGCGAATCTAAGCCGTGTGGCAGTTTTTGGATGAAATCGGTGGCGTTTACTAGATCTGTAGTTTTATAAATTGCTTGAGTTGTGGGTTCTCGATCTAAGCCCATAACCAAGTTCTCTCTGACCGACATGTGCTGAACCATCAGAAACTCTTGGCTTAGATTACTAATCGCCGCGTAGTAGCTCTTAAGTTTGACTTCGCGAATATCAACGCCGTTGACATGTATACTGCCAGACGTCGGCAGATATTGCCGTAATAACAGTTTAATTAAAGTGCTTTTACCGGCTCCATTTTCTCCAACTACAGCTAGCTTGCTGCCGGGGACTATTAAAAAAGATACGTCGTCTAAAACCTTGGTTGTACTACCCGGATAAGCAAAGCTGACATGCCGAAACTCAACTGTTAAAGGCGACTTAACAGTAGTGTTCCCGTCGGGTATAGCCGGCAGAGTCTCATAAACCTCACTAAAGTTATGAAGATTTATCGTTAACTGGTGCAGCCGCTGAATCGAGTTCGCAGTTTGAATGGCCCCGCTGCTAGCCTGGCTCAACATTCCGCGTAAAAACATGAACCGATCTAGCCCAATGGTGTTGGCAAGCAATAATTTAAAGAAGTAGATATTCGCCCCGAAGCTAATTATGGGCTGCACAGAGTCGACTGCAGCATCGAATTTCGCAATTTTCTTATCGTTTTCGTAGAGCGCACTTTGGTATTTCTTGGTATTGACTTTCCAGGAACTAATCATATTTTTGAAGGCGTTCATCAGCCTAATTTCTGGCATATAGTTTGGGTCGATTAGCATCCAACGGCTACGAAAAGCCACTCGGTCAATTGGCTCAATTTTTTTATACACTTCTTCGCGTTGTTTATTCTGGCGGATCTGTAAAATGGCAATAGGTATAACCGTGAGGAGAATTATTACCCCAACAACCGGTGATACCAACAAGATAGCTAGCATTGACCCCACAAAACCAATCATTGCCGACGTAGTCCAGGATACTTCGTTGAGTATTCTCCAAACCTGATTTAGGCTATCCCTGGCTCGGTCTAGTTTGGTGTTGAACTCCTGATTGTCAAACTGTTCCTGGCTCAGTTCGTACATTTTTAGGAAAAACTGTTCGTTTAAGACTAAATCGATCTTCTGTTCGTAGCGTGTGCTTGCTAAACGATTAAGATTAGCGATCGTCATAAAAACTAATTCATCTGCCAAGGTTATGGCCAGCCAAAAATAAACTTGGTTTGGGCTTGCACCCTGAAGTGCCGCCTGACTGACACCTGCTAACAATTTAGCTAAAACATAAGCAGTAAATAGCGGTCGGACACCGATCAGTAGGCTGTAAATTGTATTCCAGATTATTAAAAGGCGCGACGTTCGCCACTGTAGTTTTAAGATCCATATTAACGAACTTAGATATTTATGTTTCACTGTGGTTTTATTATACGCCTCGGTTATGCCTAAAGACCGATAAAATCCGGTTTGGCAGAGTTTCCACACATCAAAAAAACGACCATTGGTTTGGTCGTTTTTCTTGGCGGAGAGGGTGGGATTTGAACCCACGGTACCGTTGCCGGCACGCTGGTTTTCAAGACCAGTTCCTTAAACCACTCGGACACCTCTCCGTGTAGGTGTGTATGCTTGATTGCTCAACTCGCGATTAATAAAAGAACAGGGGTGATTTTAACAGCTTGCGGCAACTATTTCAAACTAGTGTACAATGTAAGCGTGAGCGATAATCAACAGGGGATACGCTGGACGGCGTCGGAGTTTGTAGAACACCAAAAGACATTTATGTGGTACGTGGGCTGTGTGCTCTTTGGGGCAGCGATTGCTTGCGGGGCCTACTTACTTACTGGAGACCTTATTACACCTGTTTCGATTGGTATGGTTGCCGTAATACTCGCAATCTATGCTGGAGTTAAGCCAAAAGAAGAAGAATATTCTATAGATGCAAACGGCATCCAGATAGGCAAGAATAGCTACGCCTATACCGCATTTCGATCTTTTTCGGTAGTAGTTGAAGGCAATATCGAGGCCCTTTACCTTAAGCCCAATAAACGTTTTGCCGTCCCGGTTAGCTTATATTTTCCACCTGATCAGGGTGATAAAATCGTCGATTTTATCGGAAACTTCGTTCCTTATGAAAAAAGTGAGCTGTCTGGTGTCGACAAGCTTATGTCTCGACTTAAGTTCTAGATTGAATATTAACCTATAAGGTGCTAAAATCACCCCTGTTCTTTACCATTAAAACTATTAATGGGGTCCCCGCAAAAGCAGCTTTTGTGGGTAAATGAGCAGGCATGGTTGGTTTACCGACCATCACACCGCGAGTAAGTACCCGTAGCTCAGCTGGATAGAGCGTTGGTTTGCGGTACCAGAGGCCGCAGGTTCAAATCCTGCCGGGTACACCAGTATAAAATAAGTTGAGAGATTGAACCTCAGCGTTTTACAATAAGGTTAGTATTCCAGACGGATGGACTCCGCTGCTAGAAGCACCGCGCGTCTATGATGAACTCACAGACCCTCTGGGTCTCCTCGGGTTCAAATCCTGCCGGGTACACCAGTTCAAATACAGCCCAAATCATTAAACCAAGAAAACTTGTTTTCTGTTTAAGGATTTGAGAGGAGGCGACTAGGTAAGCTTGCTAGAAGTGCCGAAGAGATTCATTCTCGTCGGTGGTTCGGCAAGATTGCCTTCACACGCCGACGAGGAGAGGTACCCAAGTGGCTGAAGGGGCGGCTTTGCTAAAGCTGTAGGTCGGCGAAAGTTGGCGCGAGGGTTCGAATCCCTCTCTCTCCGCCAGGAGAAGAGCAACCAGGTTTATCCTGGTTGTTTTTCTTCTCGTGAAGAAAAAGGATGCGAGCCTGTAGAGTTCAGAATTATGTCACAATCTATTGATTTGACAGAATATAGCGTATGGTAAAAGTATCTTTTACCATACTAGCGCTTATCCCTCTCTCTCCGCCATAAATAATGCCAACCATTTGGTGGGTTTTATTTATGGCAAAAGAAAGCTGTGGATAAGAACCCCCTCGCGAGTGGTGCGGATATTCGAGCGGTTAGCGAGAATATATTTTAAAGCCGAGAACGCCGTCTAAAAATATAGAGTTTACGCCTGAAGATATAATCCATCTCCCACTTAAGCTTTTGCAAAAACAGCTGCGTAGACATGCTCTACACCTGCTCGCTTGAGCTCACGAGCGCACTCCGAAAGGCTCGCACCAGTAGTTTTAACATCGTCAATTATGAGCACTTTACTGGGAGTTGTTTTTACTGCAAACCGAAAAGCACCTTTCATCTGCTCGAGTCTATCTTGTCGAGCGCTACCAACTTGAACAAGGTTAGATTTGCGCTCTAGCAGTCGCTGGAAGGGCAGTTTACGCATCTCGGCTAGGTGTTTAGCGATGCGTTCGGTGTGGTCGAAACCCCTTTGTCGTACGTGTCGATAAACCGTTGGAACATTTGTAACTACAAAGTCAGGCATATGGGCGGGCAGGGTTTCGTCTAGAAGCTCGGCCAGCAGCCTATGGGCAGCTACGGCTCGATTAAACTTAGCCGTGTGCACAATCTGTTGAGCGAGCTTGTTGTAAGGGTAGCTAACATACACTGCATCGCATTTTTGCACTCGTTTACAGGAGCTACAGGTCAGACTACCAGATTCGAGCGAGCCACAAACTATGCAGGCCGGCGGGACTGTCGACATATCTTGGCGACAAGTAGCACAGAGTAGATCCGGCTCCAGACCGCAAGCAAGGCAAGAGTGTGGTGCAAATAACGACATTAGCCTGTCGTATAGGTCTAACATCGTAACCTCACAGCAGGGTTGTTGTAATCAAAGTGTTGTAAGAATGTTGCCGGGAGTTGCTTATTGGTGTTCACTCCAGATATAATACCTTAAACACAAAAACTCTCACGCTTTCAAAACAGGAAGCTTTGTCGTTGATTAATAATTTCTGGAGGGATAAAGTGGCAAAAAAAGACGATGATATGTTTGTAGAAGATGAACTAACCGCAGCATTTTTGGGAGATGACGATTTTGGTGCAGTCGAGGACCAAATGGCCGCTCAAGCACCTGCCGACGATTGGGCAGACGACACCGAAGAAGCCGCTGAGCTGCCAGGGCAACTAGCCTTAGATGTCTACGAGACTCGCGAAAAGCTAGTCGTAAAATGCCGAGTCGCTGGCGTAAACAAAGAAGATTTGGATGTTAGTATTGCCGACAATACCCTAACCATCCGAGGCTCGTTGAGCGCTGGGGTAGAGGAAGACGTCGAAAACTATTTTGTGCAAGAATGCTATTGGGGTGAGTTTGCCCGCAGCATCACACTACCAGCACCAGTCAAAGAAGATGAGATTCAGGCCGTACTTAAAGACGGAGTCTTGACAGTTAACTTCACCAAGGTCCAACAAGACACAGTCAAAAAGATTGCCATTGAATAGTAGATTTAGACAGCCAAAAAAGCCTCCCATGTGGGAGGCTTTTTAAATTGGAGTCTAAAGCTTAACCGGCAGTATTTACATTGTTGACAACGAATCGAACAATAATCTGAGCTAGTAGCACAACCACGAGTCCAACAATCGCGTAGATGATCGTGTTTTTAGCGCCAGATACACCGCCACTATCACCACCAGATACTACATACTTGAAGCCGGCGATAATAATCATGATAACCGACACTACACCTACAACCCAAGAAAAGATTGTGATCACGCTTCGGACCAAGTTATTGATGGATGTATCTTCGGTTGTTGATGCATCACAAGTCGCACCACCAGTACCATCGAGTGCACTGGCGTCTAGATTTGCGCCTGCACAGGCGGCATTCGAACTGTCACCAGTCGTGTTGGTTGTAGCAGCACTGACCACAGCAGGTACCATTGGCAAAGCCATGGCCACAAATGCGATTAATGATAGTTTAATTTTTTGAATCATATATTTTATCCTTTTTTCATCTTATGCTTAATTTATATACCATAGAAGTCTAAATCGCAAGCTTTAGGTAATGTTGTTGAGGGCAAATCGGACGATCGTCTGCGCCAAAATAACTACAACCAATCCAACAACGGCGTAGATTATGCTGTTGCGGGCGCGGCCAACCTTACTGGCATCACCATTAGCAACGCTAATCTGAATACCCGAGACTACCATCATGATTACCGAAATCACTCCAGCCACCCACGAGAGTACCGTGAGCAGATTCTTAACAACACTCGTAAGTTTTGTGCCTCCGCCTTGGCCGGGCACCTGACTAGCGCCACCGATTACCGCATCTGTTTGCTCATCGGCAAAAGTTCGGTCAGGTCCAGCCGCCGCAACTAGAGTCAGGGCCATACCGAGTAGCCCGAAGATTAGCAAGCTACGTTTTATTATTGTGATCATTTTTGTTCCTCCTTAACCAGCGACTTTATTAACTACGAATATTATTATTGGGGCAGCGATCCCCGATATAACCACGCCTGTAAGCGCATAGATAATTGTATTCTTAGCGCTAGCGGTTTTCTGGGGGTCGCCGTTCGACAAATTATATTTTATACCAGCAACCACAATCATAATTACCGAGGCGATGCCGGTTGCAAAAGAAATTAGCGAAGCTACTCGCACAAATAAACTTGACGTACCAACAAGTGTAGTTTCGTCGGCCTGAAGACCAGTAAAGATATTGCCAAGCGTAAACTGCACTATCGAAGTACCAAGCAGAGCAATCACAATCCCGGCCAGTGCGTAGACGATACCATTCTTGGCCTGTTTGGTTTTTTGGGGGTCGCCATCGGACAGGGTATAGCGCAGACCCTGCAGGGTAATCATCAGTAAGCTTAAGCCTCCGAGCACACCAAATGTCAGGGTCAACACACCCTTTAGAGTCGAATCGTCAGGTAGAACCGCTGGCAGCCCAACCGGCTTGTCAATAATTTTTGCGAGTAGGTCCATCTATGCTCCTAACACCTTTACGGCAACAGTTATTAATATTGAGGATACCCCCGCGATAACCGCACCAATCAGTGAGTTAGTAATAGTCTTGCGGGCGTTATTGGCGCGGTCAGGAGCGCCGTCGCTGATTACATATTTAAACCCACCAACAATCACAAACGCTACGGCCAGAATACCAACTACTCGCGACAGGGCATCGATCACATTAAAAGCCACAATAATCAGCGGGTTAACAGATGTTCGACTGATATCGGTGTTCGAAAGCTTGTCGGTATCTAAGACTATCTCGCAGTTATTCGCCGTATCGACACTTAGGCCACGATACCAGGTAGGGATACCCAAAAAAGATCCGGCTACTTCGCAAGGGCCAGCCACATATGCAGAGTTGTCGACGCTAGGAATCTCACATTTACCGGTAGAACTATTGTATTCGCGACTACCGGTGCATACACACTCGGAGCCACTCATTGCTCCGCCAGAGCTCTCACAGTCGATCTGTGCTTGGGTGACGCAGCCGTCTACAGAGTCGAAGAAAAATCCACTCGGGCAAACGCACAAGGCACCAACATCCGTAAGGCTTATGGACGCCTCTGAATCGATTCTTTTGCAGTCGGCATCGTTTCGGGGCTGCGAGTTACAGGCAGTACCAGCGGTGTTCTCACCGTAGGGGCAAGCACAAGTTCCACCATCAACTGTTAGCCACTCTCCTCCCGAATTACGGCATACCGAAGGATTTTTTATCTCGGCAGACACTTTTGCCATCCCAAAACCAACATAACCAGAAAATACCGACACAAGAATCACCAGGCTTGGCAATATTGCTTGTATTTTTTTAGATGGGTTACTTAGCATTTTAGAATACTCCCCCGGGTATTAACCACTGCAGGAACGCCCACAAAAATACATAGGCCACTAATGCCCACACGACGTTATATATGCGGTTTTTCGCAGACTGCACTTTGCCAGGATCTTCGCGAGCCACCGTATACTGTATACCGGCCACAATCAGCAGAATTATCATCAGCGGCACCACAATTACCGACATAATGTCTAGACCCTTGGAGAGTGTTTTCATAATTGGCAAGCCTCCCAGGCAGTCGCCGGCTGTGCCGTCGCAGGTAAAAGTATCTTGGTTGCTATTGTCGCAGACACCGTAGACATCAAACTCATCAGGCGCACAGGCGCTCTGGGTGGGGGTGGGCTCAGGATTGTTGGTGTCAGTCCCGCCTCCAGAACCGATCTGTCCACCCGAGCTACCTCCACCCGAACTACCTCCACCCGAACTACCGCCACCCGAACTACCATTGCCAGTCTCTCCCACGCCGGCGGTGAACTTTTCTAAGCATGTTGTATTGCGTGAATCCGAGTAAACACCATTCACGAGTGCATAATAACTACAGTAGTTGCTAATGTTGCTTTCGGTTGGGCCGTTCTGGAGGATGTTGTTAACGCAATCGTTACGTTCGCCAGAATTTGTAATTTCCGAGCAAACATATACTGCCAGATCATTAAGCTCGCTATCTGTGGCGCTACTAGTTAGGCAGCCTGTCTCGGTCGCATTGTAACCATACGGGCAAGAACACTGGCCACCATCTAGAGTTATCCATGTTCCGCCTGTACTACTACACTGGGCCCGAGTTGGTGCAGCAGACAACTTTGGTGCAAATCCAAAAACAACCACTAGTACTTGAAATAACAATACGGGCAGAAGACCGACGCTAATAAACTTTTTGTTTAGATGCTTCATTTATTTGCTTATGTTACTTCTTTGTGGCCGAATAATCAACAGCTTACGCCAACAATACTTTGCTTATACTTAAGCCCGTAGTATAGTAGGTTTAACAAAAAGGGTGTTACAACAAATAGATATGAATCGAAAAACATTGCGCGTAATCGTTGTTTCGGCAATTGTTGCCGGTCTGCTAGTGGGCGGCTACTTGCTTTTTAGATCTTTAACTGCAGATCCGGCCGTAAAAGAAGCCAAGAAAGTTATGCAGCTACTAGTAGACAAGAAAGACAGCGAAAGTTACGCCCGCACCTCCAAGACACTCAAAGATTCCGTGACACAAGACGCATGGAGTGACTTTCGAAAGAGCATAGATTACCAACTAGCCCTAGAGCCAAGATTTGATAAATCGGTGAAAGAGAGCGATTCATACAAAAGGATATACTTCTTAACAGTTGCCGAGCAAGATCCGAGGTATGATTTTCGATTAGACACCGAGAAACAAGAAGACGGCAGTTGGGTCGTAGTATATATACAGTCAAAGCCGATAAACAATAACAACAAGGGTGCTGATGAGAATTAAGCGGATAATTACAACAGAAAGAGATGCGCTGCTCGTGGTGATTACCAAGGTCTTTGGTTTTGCTGCATTGGTTTTAGTATTGCTGGCTTCTAGAGTCGGAGTAGGGCCACAGTCTGCTTATGCTGCCCAAGATTTTAGTGACCCGGGAAAACCTAGGGTAGATTTTCCTCAAGCGGGTATATTTCAATGGTATTACTATAACGACCTTATGGACGATATTGACTATCCAGATGCCGAAATCATTAGGGCCGAATATAGTCAGGACTACGCAGTCCTAACTTTGGCATCACAGATATTCAGCATCGATCTTAGATATGACGCTGGCGATCAGGTTTATAGGACCGAAAGAGTAAATAACGGAACTGTAAACACAATCTGCGGTGAGACGGGCACTCCCTTGAGCGAGGTTGTACTACAGCCCGTTATGCCTCGGCACAGCAACACATCCCCAAGTTACCCAACCTTTTATACACCAAGCAATGAGGACCCACAGCTATTTAATCCAGAAATAATAAAAGGCGGTAGTTATTTATTGACCCTTGGGGTAGATGGAACAAATTACTGTCCAGGACTTAGCGCAGCCAGTTCGCGAATTATTATTGCAGACGGCCTAAATTACGATGCGTCGGCATCAGTAGGGGCGCCGTCACCAAGCTCAAGCACCAACGGTCGTGTTTGGGTAGATTATAATGGGGTTGCATTTGATGAGGGCGAGTTTGCAGACCCTCTTAGGTTCGTTGCCATTTCGCCATTCGAGATTATCGATCGATCGATTAATTATCCCGGGACTAATGATCCTGTCATTTACGCAATGGCAAGTGAAAACTTTTGGGGAGACGGTGACCAGCAACGGTTAGTCGATGACGGATTAGCGACATATTGGCCATTAAGGCCCGGGGTTGCAGGCGCCAAGGATCACTACGACGATACGGATTACGCCTGGGTGCACTCGGCTTCGAAGCAATGTAGGGGCGGGTTTGCAGTCCGGACCTCCGAAGAAGATGGAAATAGAGGTAGATACGGACGAATCGCTGCAGTACCTGTTGAATACACTGACAGAGGTAATGAGGCCAGTGGGGTTGACTGTAACATCTTGAGAGAAAACGACGACGGCAACCAAGAACGCTTATCGGTCACTGCAGTAATTGGTTTCCTATCTGAAGATAAGATTGATACCGTGCACAACCTGAGCCGTGGATGTGGCGAGGCAGGGAACGATAACTGCCCTGCATACCACTCACATAGCGATCGTGCCTTTTATGATAGCAGCACCATGTTTAGGCAGTGGTTTGCAAGTCTATACTGGAAGATAGTTGATGGTACAGCCTATATCTATTCTTATGGTAAAGACGGTGCAGCTGATGTACAGCTGAAGCGCTGGATTCCCAACCCAGATGCTCAAACGCTTGAAGAGTTCGTTTCTACACTAGAGAAGCCAACCGATCCGAATACAAATAAGCCCGACCTCTTATCTAATATAAATATAACCTCGGCGTTTGGCGACATGACCAGTCCAGACCTGGAAATATGGACAGCCGAAAGCTGCATCCCAAGCGATGGCGGGTATCCAAAATCTTTCCTATTAATCAATAGGCCAAGAGATGTTGGAACTGATATATCAGACGCCTTTACTACCAGTGGCAGTGCGACGGACAGGAACTCTTTACGCGCAGCTACCGCTCTGGTATATGACAGGAATCGACGTATTCACTGGGTCGATGATCAGGCAAGCTGCTTTATGGGCAGCTCTATTGAAGAGAATGTAACAGGTTATCACGAAAGATGGGTAAGTAAGGTTAGGGCTACCGCTGCAGGAGTTGCAGACGTTCAGCCCGATATAAAGGACCGGGATGGCACGGTAGGGTATGTATACATAGCTTATCCGGCACGTTCAGCATTGGCTGAGAGCCTTAGTGATTTAGGCGGAGACAACGAAATAGCAGTAGTCACAGAAGACGCCTACTTTACCAATACCTGTGAGTCGGCCAGTTTTGGCTCGAACCCACTCACATGGCTGGGCTGCTCTTTGCTCCAAGCCGCCGATAGTCTAATAACCTGGATAGACGGCGTGATCACCAATTTGCTGACTGTTTCGGAATCTCGAGATCTTACCTCGGCAGCAAGCACAAGAGACGGGGTGGCCAACGCCTATAAGGTTTCGTGGTCGCTAATCAAAAACATCGCCACGGTTGGCATAGTCTTTACGGCTTTATTTATGGTTATCTCGACGGCGCTCGACCTTGGATTCTTTAGTAGCTATACAATCAAAAAATACCTGCCGAGGCTCCTGATTGGTGTGATTGCCATGCAGCTGTCTTGGGTGCTATGCGTGGGGCTCATAAAACTAGTTAATGCGATTGGCTCAGGTGTCGAAGCGATAATTTACTATCCTTTCTCAGAGGTAAGCATTGCTGGTGACACCGTACACGTAAAAGACCTCAAGATGGCGCATATCTTTATGGGCTCGCTTACAGGCTCTGGCACTGGCGAAGGACTGCTGTTTGCCGCCGGCGCTGGTCTCGGAGCAGTTGCCCTAGTGAGCATTGGGCTCTTTGGCGTGCTGGCAATCGCCTATACAGCTGCCACGGCCATGTTGGGGGCGTTTATAGCTCTGGTATTTAGGAAGATGGCAATTATTCTCTTGTTAATCGCTAGCCCGCTAGCAATTGCAGCTTGGGTATTGCCGGGCGATGACGGCATGTGGAAGAAATGGCGCTCAACTTTTACCGGCCTATTGTTTATGTACCCAGCAATTGTTGGTATCGTGGCAATCGGTAAGATATTTGCAGCTATTTCGGCAGCAAACGGTAGCTTGGTAGCCTGGTTTATTGGCATCGTGGCCTATGTGGGAGGCTATTTTGCAATTCCACTCCTCATGAAGTCGATGATGGGCATATTCCGCAACATTACCGGCATGGTAAACGACAAGTCCAAGGGTCTAATCGACCGCGGCAAGAACAACCTCACCAGCAAGCGTGACCAACAAAAGAAATGGGGCCAAGAAAACAAGCTTGCCAGATCTCGTGAGAAGCTGGCGGTTGGTGCTGGCGGTATCTTCGATAGGGCTCGCACTGGAACACTTGGGGCCGGGCGAGGCAAGCGCCAAGCTGCTAGACTCCAGGCGACTAGAGACCGAGTGCAAGGGCACCAGGACTTCACCCAGCGTATGGATTTGATGGACCAAAAGAACGTCCAGGTCGGTACAGATGCTTACGGTAACCCTATATATCAACGCATGAGCTTGGCCGAGGCTAAGGCGGTAGCCCAAAGACAGGGTGCTGACGCTGCTGCAGAGACATATAATCCTGATGCCGTTAGAGCCAATCAGCTACGTACTGCACGCAAAGCAAATGCAGAGAATCACCGATCGGCCATGGAGCACCTCTCAACTGATGATATTGTAGCGAGAGCTATGGCGGCAAATGCGGACAATAGTGATGGTGTTCTAGACGCGGCAATGCAAGCTCTTGGAGACAGAAGAGACTACGCAGGGTTAGCTAGTCTGCAAAGCCAACTCGCCAGTGGCGGAAGACACGAGTCATGGAACGATGCTAAGAATATAAACTTTGGCTCCGTAAAGGATGTATCCTCTGCCTTAACGATTGATGTTAGCGACGGAGACACAGACGCAACCCTGAAAGCAAAGAGAGCAGAAAAATTTCATGGGCTTAGTGATGAGGCTAAGGCTGCCGAAGGTAAAGCGGCATGGGGTGAGTACCTTAGCGACGCTCCAGCTGGTGTAGATTCGCGAACCATACTTGATAACATGAAGCTCAATGGCCAGCTGTCGAAGTTAATGAAGCAGGACGTCAAAGATCTTTAGTGTAACGACTCGTATAATTGATACTAATTAATCAGGCAGGCGATCGACCCGAGCCTGGTTGGCGTCATCGATTCTTGTACGTCTACTCATATTGTAGTTGGCTTTAGCAGCTCTGCCGGCTGACCTCGCAGCGCGACGACCAGCGCCCTCACCACGTTCGATAGATCTATTAACTCGCCTATAGCTGCCACGGCCCGGTACGCCGAACCCTCTGCGGGCGTTGCTAAAATGAGTGTCAGACGCTGTTGATCTACTGCCAAACTTCGTGCGTTGTTTCGCTTGCTTGCCAGCAACCCTAGAGCCTAGCTTAATGCCTACGTTCTGCTTTTTGCGAGCAACCCATTTTACGCCACGCCGCTTAGCGGCAATAGCTCTCTGGGTTACACCGTCACGCTCACTCCAAACTGGATCGCCAGAGTGTCTTTCGGTACCGATAGCTTTAGACGATGCAGCTGCTGCTGCGATACCTAACCCGGCAAATGCTTCTCCCCAAGAAGGTAGCAGATCTTTGGCTACCTCCAAAGGTCGGTCGGCAACCGCAAGAGATGAATCCCAAGCTGTATCCCAGGCCTCTTTGACATTCATGCCGCCGCGCCAAGCCACAAAGCTAACCAAGCCTGCAGTTGCTACAGCGCCCACCACGCGTGCAACGCGTCTAATCTTGCGCTGTTGTTCCGGGGCAAAGCTGTTGTTGATAAATTCGGTTGCTGGCTCAGCCATATAGGTTCGGTGAGCTTCGTCTAAACCGTCTGCGATTCGTGTTGGTAATGATTCTTGTAGTGCCATAATGTGCCATATATTAGCATAAGCTTGTGTTTTTGTAAAGTACTTTTAGTAGTTTGTTTATACTTATCAGATGTAGATTAACTGGCGTAGCGGTGTTAAAATAACCATAACCTATGGCAACGTATAAGGTACTGCAGGATATAGAGGCAGAAGATAAGATATTGGGTCCACTGACCCTAAAGCAGTTTGTGTTCGCCGGAATCACCGCCACAATCGGCGCTGTTGGCTACTTTATATCGAGCAACACCCACCCGGCAGCCTTTATACCATTTTTGTTTGGGATGATCCCATTCGGCTTTTTGGCAGCACCGCTGGGACGCGACCAACCGAACGATGTCTGGCTAGCCGCTAGACTAAGATTTATGTTTAAACCTAAAAAGCGCATCTGGGACCAAACCGGTATTCAAGAGTTAGTAACTATTACTGTGCCCAAAAAAGAAATCAAGCACTATACTGACGGTTTGAATCGCGACCAAGTGACTAGCCGATTGCGGGCTCTAGCTAATACAGTCGACTCACGCGGGTGGGCTGTCAAAAATGTAATCCTTAACTTGTCGAGCCCCGAGCGAATCGAGAGCCCCGACCGCTTAGTTGCGCCAAGCGACATACCTCAGATGGTCCAAGATGTTGATGTGCGCGCTAGCGACGATATTTTAGACAACAACGCCAATAGCGTTGCCCAGCATTTTCAACAGATGTTAGACGACAAACAACAAGCTGCCAAAGCAGCCTTGGCTGCCAAAATGAGCTCCAACGCATCGGCTCCTGCTCCTCAACAGCCCGAGATTCAGCCAACCGAACAAGCATTTCTAGAAAACCTGCACAAGAAACAAGCTCGTTTGGGCGTTTTGCCCGACCAAGTAAATGAAGTAAGCGTGAGCCCTCAAGCGGCCACGGCAATCATTAACTCTAACCAGCCACAGACAGCCCCACCACCGCCAATACCCAGCAGCTTGCCACCAGCCAACGCGCAGGCTGACCCGGTAAACTCTCCAACAGAATCTGTGCCATCTATGCAGCAATCGGGTATAATCAAACAGCTTGCAGAAAATGATGATTTTACGGTCGCCACCATTCAGCAACAAGCCAACCGCGACCACGACTACATCGACGACGGCTTTGAGGTAAGCTTAAAATAGGGAGGGCAAGAAGATGGATCCAAACATACAACCAGTCCAATCACCAGTCCAGCCAACGGCCGCGACTTATCCGATGGTAGACCCAAATATTCCAGCCCCGCTCACCCAAGTGCCTCCAGCCCAGCCCACAACGCCCACCAGCCCCCAGCCGATGCCGATGGCCAAACCGCCGATTAACCCCAATAGCACCCAAAACACTCTAGACATTGCCGAAATTCGCGACGGAATTGTAGTAATGAACGATGGTTCGTTTAGGGCAGTTGTGATGTGTAAATCGATCAACTTCGACCTGATGAGCCCCCAGGAAAGGGAGGGGGTTGAGTACGCTTATCAGGGCTTCCTAAACTCGCTTTACTTTCCGATTCAGGTGTTTATTCGATCGCGCAAGGTCGATCTAGCACCATACATCCAAAAGCTCGAAAAAATTCGCTCCGAACATGACAACATGCTGCTGTCTGTGCTGATGCAAGATTATATATATTTTATGGAAGATTTATCGCAGCAAACCAATGTGATGGATAAAATGTTTTATGTGGTGATTCCATATTTTCGCGAGGGCTTTGATGCCCAAAACGCCATCAAAGAAACCAAGAACATGTTTAGCAACATCTTTAACTTTAATAAAACTGCCGATCACGTTACTATCGACGAGCCAACGCTCGAACGGGCTAAAGATGAACTCCGTAATCGCGTCCAGGCTGTGATGCAGGGCTTGTCTCAATCCGGGGTGCAGAGTTTGCCACTCGACACCCAAGAGTTAATCGAGCTTTACTATGATTCTTACAACCCCGATACCGCCACTCGCCAGCAGCTGAAAGATTTTAGCCAGATGACGGCTCCAGTGGTTACCAAGGGCGATGGCCAAGCAATCGACCACAATCTAGACAGGAGTATAGGCTAATGTTTGGTAAAAAACAGATTGACCCAGTAACTTTGGCCCAGCAGCAGCGAATGCGTGAGGAAATGGAAGTCCAGCAAGCCTTCCAAAAAGGTGTAACTGCTTTGCGAGACTTCATTGCGCCAAGCTCGCTCGAGCTCCAAAGCTCTTACTTTCAGCTAGGCACTCGCTATGCTCGGACCTATTACGTCTACGGCTACCCAAGGCAAGTGTATACCGGCTGGCTGTCGGGCATGATTAACCTCGACGAAATTATCGATATATCGATGTATGTTTATCCAGTTGAGAGCCAGGTGGTCTTAGACAACCTGCGCAAAAAAGTCGGTCAGCTCGAAGCCGGAATCCAGATTGATGCCGAGAAGGGCCGGGTGCGCGACCCCGCCAAACAAGCCCAGATTCTCGACGCCGAAGAAATGCGCGATAAGCTGCAGGTTGGCGAAGAGCGTTTCTTCCGCTTTGGCTTGTACTTTACAATTTACGCCAGCAGTCTAGACGAGCTCGAGTTTGTTAGCCACAAAGTAGAGAGCATGCTTGGCCAGCAGCTTGTTCACAGCAAGCCAGCCAGCGCCCAGCAGGAGCAAGGCTTAAGTACGACCATTCCTCAATTTGTCGATAAACTGCAGATTAGGCGCAACATGAACACCGGCGCAATTAGCACAAGTTTTCCGTTTACTAGCGCTGATCTAACCCAAGAAAACGGTATTCTGTACGGCATTAACATGCACAACTCTGGCCTGGTAATTTTTGATCGATTTAGCCTAGAAAACAGCAACAGCGTGGTCTTCGCTAAAGCCGGTGCTGGTAAAAGCTTTACCGTTAAGCTCGAGGCTTTGCGCCAATTGATGGTCGGCACCGAGATTGTGATTATCGACCCAGAAAACGAATACCAGCGAATGTGCGAGGCTGTAGGTGGCGCTTACGTAAAACTTAGTCTTAACAGCCCGACTCGAATCAACCCATTCGATATTCCACAGGTGTTTGACAGTGAAGATGCCGACAACGCCTTGCGTAGCAACCTAATCACCCTGCACGGGTTAATGCGCCTAATGATGGGTGGGGCCCAGGCAGCTATGGCGGCCAATGGTGGGGCCACTACACCGGTACTCGCACCTAGCGAAGAAGCCGACCTAGATGCCGCTTTGATCGAAACTTATGAAAAAGCCGGCATAACTAGCGATCCGCTCACACACGGTAGCCCGCCACCGACAATTAGCGACCTCTACGACACACTCCTACACATGGGTGGCAATGGGCCTCAGCTTGCCCAGAGACTACGTAAATACACCAGCGGTACGTTTGCGGGCATTTTTAGCCAACAAAGCAATATAAACATTAATAACCCGATGGTTGTTTTTAACGTGCGCGACCTCGAGGATGAGCTGCGACCTGTAGCGATGTTTATTGTGCTTAACTATATCTGGAATAAGACCAAGGCCGACCAGCGCAAACGGTTACTGATCGTCGACGAGGCCTGGCAGCTGATGAAGTACGAAGACTCGGCTAGTTTCTTGTTTAGTATTGCTAAACGCTGCCGAAAATATTATCTAGGCTTAACCACGATCACTCAAGATGTTGAGGACTTTATGAGTTCGCGTATGGGCCGAGCAATTGTGGCTAACGCCAGCATGCAGATTCTCTTAAAGCAATCGCCGTCGGCGGTTGATGTCTTGGCGGATGTGTTTAAGCTCACCAGTGAGGAGCGTAAGCGGCTAAGTAACTTTCCGGTTGGGCAGGGCTTATTCTTTGCCGGCCAAAGCCATGTCCATATTCAGATTTTACCCAGCCAAACAGAACAGAGCCTAATTACTACAAATCCAGACCAGATAAAAGCCCTTCAACAGCAACAGGCCCAGCAAGATGCGCGCAATCAGGAATTCCTAGACCAGGGAACGACGGTTTAGCAGCAACCCCAAACTGTTAATTTAAAGATAAAATTGGTAAAATAAACTTCAAATATGGGCGTAGACGACAAATGGAGTGATGAGCGGAGTGCTCTCGACCAAGAAGGTGGTTGGTACAACCGGCAAGCTGGCACTAAGCTTGCAGAACGACCTGCCGGCGAATCGGCTGGCAGTAAACTAGATGAGGGCCAAGCATACACTGGTAGCTTAGGCGCAGATGCTGGTTCTAAAGAGGCTGCAACCGAGAAGCAAAAACTGGCTAAAGCTGGTGGTGCCAAGAGCGCTCAGGTAGGTGACGACTCTGATTCGGGCGATAAAAAGGATCGCAAGAAGGCTGCGCTGGCAATAATCGGGGTAATCGGCTTACCGGTTATTGCAGTTTTTTTGGTTCTGTATTTATTTTTAGGCTTTTCGATCGAGCACTTGGCGCAGCTCCAACACACCTACCGTTTTGCCCAAACCCAGAGGGCTATTGGCAAAGTCACCAGACAAATTACTATTGCTCAGTTTTCTTTGACGGATGATTCATTAATTCCAAGGAATTTGCCTGGGGGTAGGACTGGACTAATTAGTCGGCTGGCTGGCTGGACGCCAGAGAAAGCTCTACTAACTATGGGTGCGGCTGATATTAAACTAACTTATGGCCGTGGATCAATACCAGGATCAAGAAAATTAACCGGGTTTAGCTACATAGACGAGGCCGGGGTAGAGATAAAAAGAACAACCCGTGGTCCTGGTGCTATTACTGAAGGTGTTTTGCTTGATGAACTTACCAGCCAAATAGATAAAGGTCTAGTTAACATGAATAAGGGCTGGTTGTTTCGGCGACGAACCATGCGCTATGTGCGTGAATCTAGTGGAATAGTGCTAGCAAGATTTAAAGAATTTCTAGCCGCCCAGAAAGCTGGCAGAAGACTGAGTTTGACCGAAATGAGGGCAGCAGGCTTAACCGAAGACGTGTCGCATGTACGCGCAGGTAGGGCACCACCAGAACCATCTATTAGCGAAGCACGGGCAGCCGCGAACGAGTTCGAGGAAGGCATAAAAGAGGGTCGAGTCAGCAGGTTCAAGCGAGTTTTGGGGTCAAATGCAATCGAACGACTCAATCGGGTTGGTCAGATCTCCGACTACTTATTTTATCTAACGCTATATTGCATGGGGAGGGATGTGTTTAAGAATATACGTACAGCCATTGATGGGCGGATTGACGGCTTTATGAACCATGCCTCGAGCCTGTTTACAGCTAATGATCAGTTCCATGCCGGTGGCGAGAATGCCACCCAAGATGCCTTGCACTACGAAACCCAAAAGTGGGAGGGAGCTGAGCTGTCACAAGAGTATGCCATGGCCACTGGGAGGCCGATTAGTACAGTGCCTTTAGATAATCGAGCCACAAATGCTGATTCGCCAATGAAATTATTGGGGTTAGACCTAGAAACACTGGACGTTGTGGCGACTGTTGGCGAACTTGCATCGGGCAAGTCTATTCCAGGTGTAGGTAGCCTGCTTGATTATGTGTGTGGCTGGATTATGAATCCAGTCTTCCAGTTTTCGACCATAGCGCTCGAGCTGCTGGCATTGGTGATGTCTGCCGGTGGCTCGAAGGGCGCGACCAAGCTTACTACAGAATCAATAAAATTTGCGGCCAAGAGGATGGTGCGAGATTTTGCTCTTGGAACATTTGCAGACTTTGCTTTACGATGGTCGGTCGAGTTGGCAACAACATCATACGCCGTGTTTGGGCCGGGCGAGGGGGCCAAGGCTTATAATGCCGCAGGTGCTGGCGATGTGTTGACGGGCTCAATTGGTATCCCCATGAAATACACCAATAAAATCTCACCTCAAGAGGCATCCATGCAACAGCGCGAAAGTGTACTTGCATACCAACAGGCAGAAAGATCTAAAGGCTGGCTATATGCCTACTTTAGCCCGCGCAGCCCATTCTCGATTACCTCGAGCATTCTCATAAACACTCCGGCTAGTTTTAGCACGCTGTCTATAGGTATTGGACGATTCTTCTCGTGGCTAACCAAACCGAGCAGCTCATTTAACTTCGCTTTCGCTGGGGTTGGCGCAGCTGCAACCTACAGCCCGGAAACAGAATTCTACGACATGCAAGATTATCTATACGGGTTTAGTGAGGGTAGTTTCTACGATTTTCAAGACCTTACTAACAGCCTCGAAAAAAACGACGGCGAAAAGCTGGGTAGTCTTATAGACGACTATGGAGAGTGCCTAACCTACACCGTAAAAGATGTGGCCTTAGGCGATGTTGACGACAGCTGCAACGACGAGGGAGCTCTCCAGCTTAAAAGATACTACTTGTTCTGCGAAACAATCGACGCCGTTACACGGGTGGGTAGTAACAACGACGGCTACAACACTAATGACTGTCTCGACCTAGACGGCAAGACCCCCGTCACAAACAGCTTGAGCGGCAATTCTACCAATTCTCAGTCAGGAGCTACTACCACTGAGGGATTAGTGCACTATCCGAGATATAATATGTATTTCCCGGGGTGTATTTGGGATGGCACCCAACCACCCGAAGCCGATTCACACAACGGAGGCTATGCTCAACAGCCTGGTGCTAAAGCGATTCAAAAGCTAGTTAACGACAAGTATGGCCAGGGGGGCACGGGCGTAATTGGTAGATGCAGAGACGCTGGCCCCGATATGCATAGCACTGGGCGAGCGGTTGATTCGTACTTTAAGGCCTATGTGCCGGCCGAACTCGCCAAAGGCAACAGTGCGCTTGGCTGGCTGGTCACAAATGCCGACATCTTTGGCATAGATTACGCTAAGTTCTGGAAAGTTGAATGGTATCGGAGCAAGGGTTGGCAGTGTGTAGCCAGCGCTAAAAGTGCTCAGGAACACATTACCCATATCCACTTTCAGTTAAGTTGGGATGGGGCTGTCGAGAAAACCGCGTACTTTACAGACGGAGCCGTTCCGAAAGAAAATAACCAAGGCAGATTCATCGATCAAAATGCCTGTAAGCCAAGCCAGCCATGATCAAAAGATACATAAAAAACTGCCTGCGCCGCATGAAGCACCTGCTAAGCGTTGTTTTTGTGGTCTGCTTTTCGATCGTAAATAGCGGCGTGGTGATGGCCGCAGCTGGCTATAACTCGGGTACGCCATATCTTTATCCATTTTACATACCAGAAGATGCTCAGTGCTCGGTGCCTGGCACCACAGAAGCAATTGGGGTACCAAACTCTTTTACAGAAGATCAGAGGATTGCTCAAACATTCATAGTTGGCTTTACCAAAGACCAGGTTGAAGAAATGAGAGTAATCGTAGAAAAATACAAGATCGGTGGAGTGCTAATACTCGGCAACAACGGTAACAGTGTATTTAATTCTACTCTATTCAGTGATCTGAATAGCCGCTCGGGGGTGCCCTTGTTGGTTGCCAGCGACGAAGAAGGTGGCAGTGTGCAGAGGTTTAAAACCGAGATAGGTAGCTTTCCGAGTGCACACGAGATGGGAGCAATGACCGATACAGAAGTCCAGGCCGTAGGCAAACAGATTGGTGAGGGTCTGGCTGGACGAGGCGTTAATGTCGCTCTTGCTCCGGTTGTAGATTTGAGCTCAGATGTAAGCGGGGAGTTCGGAAATTCATCGGTTAGTCGAACATTTTCTATAGATCCAGTGGTTGTTGCCAGAAAAGCGGCAGCCTTTGCATCGGGCTTGAGAGAAGCCGGAGTCTCGCCAACCTTCAAACATTTCCCAGGTTTAAGTAAAGGCAAGAACACCGATAACGAATCTTCCACCATTGCATTCTCGGAAATGACCGACGACCTGAAGCCCTACGAAACTCTCCTTGGTAAGTCCAATAAAGATATTGTGATGCTAAACAGCTCTACCATAACCGGGCTAACAGAAAACGGCTTAGTTGCTGATGTATCTCCTGCAGTCGTAGATCTTTTGAGAACTACTTATAAACATCAGGGCTTGATTGTTAGCGATGCTTTAGAGGGGCCTGGTGTAAAAAATGTGGTTGGCGGTCTTACTGAATCTGCACCAAAGGCGCTTGCTGCAGGTGTGGCTCCGTTATTTGGCTATAGCGCAAATGGAGGCGAACAGGGAATAATTGACGCTATCGAAGCTGTCAAGAACTCTGGAGTCGACTACAATCTGGTTTTAAATGACATGATCAAATACAAAGGGGGTAACCTAAATGCCGTAAACGGGGGTGGACTGCCAAGCGGAAGTAAAGTGTATGTACTCGGTGATTCAATTACTGTCCAGCTTATTTCTCCCACCGTAATCAGTGATGGTAAAGAAGTTACTAGTAGTTTTGGCCAACCCTTGAAAGGCGACTTAGAGGGTGCTGGCATGACCGTAAGTGGTTTTAGTGCAGTTGGCGGACAAGCAATCAATTGGGGAACTGATCAGGTAAACATAAATGCATCTACGATCGCCCAAAGTGATGCAATAATAGTTGGCCTGGGCACAAACAATTTGCACCAAGTTCTCGCGCCTGGTGCACCTCCGGGCAGAATTTTATCTAACGCAGAGACCACAATAAAAAACTCTGTTCAAAATTTAATTGATGCGGTTAAAGAGGCGAACCCGGATATAAACATCTATTGGACGGCGGTATACTCCCATGGTGATAGTCTATACGGTAGCCCTTGGGACCTAGATCAGTTCTATAAGGTTATCGACGGTTACTTAAGAGAAGTTGCAGCTGCAAACGGAGTAAATGTTATACCTTGGGATCAAAGTCCGGATGCATTAAGTTCTTTGGGTGAAGGTGGTGGAGATGGTATCCATCCAAACGGCAATGGCACAAAAATGTTGAGTAAATTTATCGTCAACCACATCACATCAAACGGCAACTCGGATACCAGCACCACCGCAAGAAGCACTGGCAATTGTGTTTGTTCGGTTGGGGGTGGCTCCACCGAGACACTAGCTGAGGATGAGCGTTATAAAATTGCATGGGATTTTCTAGTAACCGATAAAGGCCTATCCCCAGAAGCAGCCGCCGGCGTAATGGGCAACCTGAAGGCAGAGTCAGGGATTGACCCCCACAACATGCAGAACAATGCACCACTACCCGACAGCCCGTATATGCCGACCGACCCTAGCGATCCAAGCCAAGCCCACCCAGATATCCGCAATAAGTTTGGTTATGGTATAGCTCAGTGGACCTCTGAAGGACGACAGTCAAACTTAATAGCCTTTGCCAACAACGATACCCAAGGTCGAACCACTGGAGATTTACGTCTTCAGTTGGAGTTTTTATGGCAAGAACTAACAGTATCGTATGCTGGTGTACTAGCAGTCCTGCAGACGCCTGGTGTAACAATCGATGATTCGTCGTATACGATGTTGACTGAGTTTATGGTGCCTGGGGTGTTTGTTGAGGGGTCGGATGCCTATAGTGTCGATGGTCAGACAGAAGAAACCGCAAGAAGACTTGGCTTTTCGCAGGACATATATAACACATATTCTGGCATGGCCCCTGGTTCGTATGCTTCTTCGGGTAGTCAACGGGGCTGTGGTGGTAGCTATGCGGGAAGTATCGACCCAGACATGGAAGACTCCACTGGAGTGCCTTGCGCCAGTGGAACCAAGGACCTGGGTGTAGACACTGGCTATAGAAAGGGCAAAGAGTTCCAGATTAGAACTTGTGATATTGGTGGTAACCTGGTGGTTAACTCACAGATCTCTGAGGGTGCCTACGCACTATTTAATGATATGCTAGCACAAGGTCTCGATATTAGTGCAACTGGTGCTGGTGGAGGATTTAGGTCAATGGACGGACAAGTATCTGTCTATGAGAGACATTGTGCGGATGCTGGAATTGAGCCGACACCCGGACCATATCCGCTAGCTAGTAGCTCTGAATATGTTGATTGTCCTGGTGCAGCACCTCCAGGCTATTCGAACCACCAGATGGGCTTCGCCTTAGATATTGAATGTAATGGCAGACTTATTGAGCAGCTATATACTTCTGCAGTTGATAATCCGTGTTTTCAGTGGCTACAAGCAAATGCCTCAAGATACGGCTACTTTGAATTTGGCAAAGGTAAGCAAGAGAGTAGGGACGACCTTGACCACTACGAGGGTTGGCACTGGTCGATAGATGGAAAATAATGAGAGGGTTGAAAGACATGATTAAACGATACCGATACATATTCCTAGGTTTGGCGTTATTGGCGGTGTTGGTTGTGGTATTCGTAGTAACTGGAGGCAATGATATTAAGAACCCAAGCAGACAGATTAACGACGAGAATCCACTTGCTGGAATTGAGTACTCGGTACTCTATGAACATGGTCAGCTTTACGAATTTTTAGATAATAGTGAGGTAAATCTTAGACTCATCCAAGAAGACATGGCTCTTTTTGCCAGAAAGACCATCCCGGCACTTGCAGACAGTTCGACCCTTCTTGGATTTACCTTCACCGGTTCGCCGATCATCCAGGATGGTGTGTTTAATCAGTCTGGAAAATTCTACGGCTGTGACGATACGATTTCTATCAAGGTAACAGACTTGGGGTCTGGAAAGATAAGTCTGTCGATTACAGATCTGGCAAATAATGTAAATATCGACAGTGAGTTGCACTTGGGTGGAAAGAGGTCGGAACTATTGCAAAATATACCAATCAAAACTAAGTATTACGCAATTAGGTATGTTAATAATTCTGACAAAATTTTGGTTATATTTTATGAAGGTTTTAATCGTCGAGAGGTCGATAAAGCCATCAAGATTATTAAAGATGTGCTTCAGGATAGCTACGACGAGAATGACATTATATTTAGTATTAATGCTATTGGGAGTTTCCCGCTAGCAAAAGTCTACCAGCTGTCAGATATACCTAACTTGCATAAGAAATTCCAAACAGATCAAACTATCATCTATTAGTTTATTGAGACAGCTATGATATTTGTGCCGTTGGCGATATTTTTTGTTACGATGTCGGCATCTGTGGTTGTGATTATTGTTTGATGTCCGCTTAGTGTTTTTGTAAATGCTTTGCGTCTGGAGCCGTCTAGTTCGCTAAAAACATCGTCAAATAGAATAATTGGTTTGGTCTGATAATGACTGGTGAGTTTCTCGATCTCGATTGTTTTTAATGCCAGCATTAGTGTGCGAATTTCACCACGAGATGCCTCGGCACTGAAGCCGCTACCCGCACTCTCAAACACAAAGTCGTCACGATGTGGTCCGACGGTAGTATAGCCTAATAGCTGATCTCTTTTAGTGAATTGCTGGAGACTTTTGAGTAGCGCCTGACTATAGTTAGTTGTTTTAGGAGCAGACTGATAATTTAGCTTCAGCTCACGACTTGAGTTTGCGAGTGTTTGATAAATAGGGTTAATTTGCAGGTTAATCTCGTCCACAAATGCTTGCCTGGAACTATTGATAATTTCTGCATTTTCGGCCAGTCTTAGATCCCAGACAAAGACATCTTGGTGGCTAATGTTTTGTTTCTTGAGTAGGTTGTTGCGCTGTACCAAGGATCTCTTATATCTACCGAGCGCGAGCTGGTATTTTGGCTCAAGTCTACACAGAAGACTATCGAAATAGTCACGACGTCTTTGGGGTGAGCCCCTGAGTAGACGCAGTTCCTCCGGATCAAACCAAACTACTGGTTGAATATCTTCGCGTCCAAGTCTTTTCTTTTTATTGCCAGCTACATCAAAACTCTTTTGTTCATCTTTTACTCTTAAGGTTCTGTCTTGGTTTTCGTAACTAATGTCGATTCTTTGCCATTCAGTTTGGTGGCGATATAGGTTTCTAGACCTTACAACTGACAAACCACTCAAATAAGCGATTGCCTCTAGAATAGTGGTCTTGCCGCATGCATTTGGCCCAACTAGAATATTTACGCCGTCTTCAAACTCATAAGAGCTGTCTAAGTGAGCACGAATGTTCTGGAGCCGGATAGAGCGAATTAACATCTAGTATATTTTAGCTGATAGCAACTTAAGGCTCAGCTTTTTAATGGCATAATGATATGCAGGTAGTCGGTATGGTCGGGACTTTTAAGTACGCATGGATCGAGTTTGCCATTCATGTTAAAAATAATACTCGGGCCCTGAATTGAGGCAAGTCCATCGATTAGAAAACGTGAGTTTAACGATATTGACGCGCCATCTCCGCTGATATTAGCTGGGATGCTTGTGTTGTTTTCGCCAATCTGACTAGCAGCCGACTTAACTGAAAGGCTTTTTGTATCGGGTGAAAGCTCGATCATAATCGAGCCAGCGCTTTCGCGAGCAAACAAGCTCGCCAACTTAGAGGCGCTAACAAATTCGGCTTTCTCTAAATCTGCCGAGTTTGCAAAACTAGCAGGCAAGAGTTTGCGGTACTCCGGATAGGTACCTTCTATAAGGCGAGAAACCAGCTCTATGCCGGCGAACCTGAAGGCAACTTGCTGTGTGTCGGCGTGCACGAATATATCTTCGTCTTTGTCGCCAATGATTCGTTGTAGGTCGGCAAGGGCACTAGCAGGTATCAATAGACTAAACTCGGCCTTACTCTTGCCAACCAACTTTTCACTAAGTCGATACGAATCTGTTGCCGCCAGATATATTTCCCCGTCAACAGAGTGAAGTAAGACGCCTGTTAGAACTGGTCTGGCATCGTCTGTGCTGGCAGCAAATACAACTTGATTCAAAGCCTCTTTAAATATTTTTGTATTAACTTTCCAAATAGGTTCATCTTTTACCTCAGGAATTACAGGGTAGTCGTCCGCCAACATGCCGTTAATAGTTGAGCGGTAGTCAGCCGACTTAACATAGATCTTGTGGTCGGTTACTTCTATGTCGACAGTACCGCTCGGAAGACTGTTTATGTACTCTTGAAAAAGCCTAGCCGGGACTGTAACGACTCCTTCTTGATTTACTTTAGCACCGACAGACTGAGTGATTGCAATCTCTAGATTGGTGGCCGACATACTTAATCGACCCTTTACGGTCCTCAGGAGAATGTTGTTCAAAATAGGCAAACTTCCTCGACTCGAGCTAGCGACACGTGCCAGATTTCCTAAAGCCTGAGATAAGTTTTCCTGAGTAACCTGTATATTCATTATTTTTCCTTTGTAATAGTTAATAGTAGACTCTGTGGAAAGTGTGCATAAGCCGAGGCGGACAGGGGTAGATTAAGCTCTTTCTTGTGTTCATATGCTTGGGTAAACATGGCAGGGACGGCTCGGAATACTCGGGGAAAAGTTAAAATATTCTGAAGTAAAGTGCCGGTTTGACGTAAATTATCCCAAGCGTTTTCTGGAGATAAACACAACTTAAGCGGATTTTGTACACATATTTTACGCATTCAGACCCTCCCTTATTTCTTGGAGCTGTTGTTTAAGAATCAGGTCGACACTTGCTTCTCGATTGATTTTATCGACGGAGTGGATGGCTGTAGTGTGGTCTTTACGACCAAGTTCGCCAGCTATCCTAGGAAAACTCATCTTTAACTCACTCCGCAGCAAGTACATGGCCACTTGACGAGGCATGACAATATCTTTGTCACGTTTTGGACCCTTTATGTCCTCGACCTGGATGCGGTAGTATTTGGCGACACGTTCAACAATTTGCTTAGGGCTTATATGCTTTGGTCGACTAGCGAGTTTTGCGAACACAACCTTAGCAACCTCTAACGTAGGTTCAACATTTCGTAGGTCACAAAAGGCCATTAGCTGGTTTAGAGCGCCTTCGAGTTCACGGATATTGGTTGTAAAGCTGTTAGCTAAATACTCGACACATTCCTGACCGATATTAAAATTATTGCCGATTGCCTTGGTTTGGATAATTGCGCACCTGGTTTCAAACTCGGGTGTTTGCATGTCGATTGCCATACCCATTTGAAAACGACTCCTTAATCTGTCTTCTAGGGTAGGAATTAAGTGAGGTGGTTGATCGCTACTTAAAATGACCTGCTTATTTGCTTGGTGAAGCACATTAAAAGTGTGAAAGAACTCTTCTTGAGTTTTTTCTTTGGTGGCAATAAATTGAATATCGTCAACAATAAGAACATCAACACTCCTATAGTGTTGGGTGAAAGCCCCAACCTTCTTAAATCTGATCGAGTCTGTAAATTCTTGAACAAATTGTTCGGAGGTGACATAAACAACCTTAGCTGAGGGGTTGGCTCGAAGTACCTCGTTACCAACAGCTTGGATTAGATGGGTTTTGCCAATCCCAACCCCTCCATAGACAAACAGTGGATTATACTTAGTGCCAGGGTTGGCGGCGATTGCTTGGCAGGCAGCGTAGGCTAACTCATTGGAACTACCTGTAACGAAAGAGTCGAAGGTGTACTTAGAGTTTAGGCCTTGCCTGTAGTTGTGGCTTGAACTAACAGTAGAAGTTGTGTTTGGAACACTAGAACTTTCTCGGACAAGACTGACCTGAACACTGTCATCTTCTTCTTTTTCGGCAGACTTGTCCCGAGGTGTGTGAATCTTGTAAACGATTTCCTCTGATTCAATACCTTGTTTCTTTAGGGTCTCCTCGATAAGTTCATTAAACTTTTGCTCCAGCTGCTGTTTTGCAAATATATTAGGTACGCCGATAACTAGCTCATCGTCTGATTGACGAATCAACTGGGTGTTCTTAAACCAAGTTATAAAGCTAGCTCGTGAAACACTAACTTCTATTTCCCCCAAGACTGCTTGCCACAAGGCTTCACCCTCTAGCATAAATCCCTCCAAAACTTCTGCTAGTTAATATACACAAGACAATGATACTTTTCCACAGAAGAGGCAATTTTAACAACGAGCACATCTAAAAAACCTACGACTACTGATTATTTTTCCACAACAAGAACCTAACTTCTTAAATAATGTGGAAACTATTGCTGCTATTGTGTAAAAGAGCCAGACTCAAGGGTAAAAAATATGCTAAAAATACAACCTTTTGAGCAATATTATTGACATTGTGCAAAAATGGCACGAAACGTTGTTTGATTTTGGAGCACAGCCCTGTTATAATAACGCGTCTTTTGAACACACTAAATAGAGAGTAGATATGCCAAAAAGAACCTATCAACCAAAGAAACGCCAGGCCGCTAAACAACACGGCTTTATGAAGAGAATGAAAACCAGGGCGGGACGACTCGTAATTAAGCGACGAACTGCCAAGGGACGAGCACGAGTAGCCGCCCGGACAAGCAAATAATAGACTGAGTTAATAAATAACCACGACAAAAGTGGTTATTTTTATAGAATATTTTTGCTTTAATAATAGAATGATTTCCCGAAAAAACCGTTTTAGCGGCCATAAAAGTCTTAATTTTGTCTATAGGCATGGACAGAATATCCGAATGGGTATGCTTGCTTGCAAATATGTAAACAACCCTAAACGTCAAAGTTGGCGACTCGCAGTTGTAGTTAGTCGTAAGGTTGAAGACTCCGCTGTCGGGCGCAATCGGATAAGGCGTAGAATCTATGAAACCTTTCGCAAGTTGGCGACAGACGAGCTTGCTCATGTCGATATGGTTGTTACAGTCTTTGACTCACAAGTTAAGGGCATTAGCCAAGACCAGCTCAACAAGTTGGTGACTCAGATAATACTAGCTGTAAATAAGCAATAATTTGTTAAAATATACCCACATATGTTTGAGACAATTTTAATTAAGCCTGTTTTTAATCTGCTGGTTGCTATCTATGCACTTATACCTGGGCATAATCTAGGTATTGCGATCATCATCTTTACTGTTCTGATGCGAATACTAATGTGGCCCCTGGTTAAGAAACAACTACACCACGCCAAAGCAATGCGAGAACTCCAGCCCGAGATCAAGCGGATCAAAAAAGAAGCCGGCAGCGATCGGCAAAAAGCAGCAATCGCAACAATGGCGCTATACAAAGAAAGGGAGATCAGACCTCTTGCTGGCGCCGGCTATATACTAATTCAGCTTCCGCTACTCATTGCCCTTTATCGAGGAGTAAATCGAGTTGCCAACAATCCCCAGGCGATTATCGACAACTCTTACTCGGTGGTTCTTAGGCTCGATCATATGCAGGAGCTCAAGCAAGACATCACTAAGTTTGACTCAACTTTTGTTGGCACCGTCGACCTCACCAGAAGAGCGACCGAAGATAACGGTATTTACTGGGGGGCAATGACATTCGTGATTCTTAGTGCCTTAGTTCAGTATTATTCAAGTAAACAGCTTATGGTTAGCGGTAATGAGAAGAAGTCTCTTCGCAAACTCCTCAAAGACCAGTCAGAGGGCAAGGACGTCGACCAGAGCGAAATCAATGAAGCTGCTGGCAGGTTTACTCTATACATAATTCCAGGCATGATTTTCTTGGTGTCGTTAGGGCTGGTGGCCGCACTACCATTCTACTGGTTCATCAATGGACTAATAGGCTACATGCAACAACGGCGTATCTTAAACCAGGATCAAACCGAACTACTAGCTACAGTAGATGGTAAGCCAGCTGTTGCAGAGGTCGCTCAAACCGAGAATAAGAAACCAAACGCTAAACAAAAACGCGAAGCCATGAAGGCAGGAAAAATCACCCCAAGCAAAACCAATAATAGGAGGTGATATGGACATTAACGAAGCAACCAGCAAAGCTCAGAAATACACTGAGGACATGCTAAGTTTTTTCGGCCTAAATACAGTCGTCGAGGCAACCCATGATGAGGAGGTTATCAGTTTGTCGATTCCTTCTACTCACCTTAACGGGTTTTTAATTGGTTCGCGCGCCGAAACGCTTCATGCCTTTCAAAACATGGTAATTACCTATTTAAAGGCTGCCGGCTATGAGTTTGCACGCGTTAATCTAGACATCGCCCACTATAAGCAGCAGCGGCAAGAAAGGCTAGTAGAGCAAGCCAAAGAGTGGATAAAAGAACTCAAAGACAATGGTGGGAGTAGAAGTTTGCACCCGATGAACGCTGCCGATAGACGAATAATTCACCAGTTAGCCTCAGAATACGGTCTCGAAACCGAATCGGTTGGCGAAGGTCGCGACCGACATATTGTCTTGAAGGCCAGTGGAGTCGGCGAAGGCTAATGTCACTTTCGGTTGACTAGTCGTTGGGGCGGTGGTCTATCTAGAAAAGTAACTGTTATTTAGTATGAAATTTAATTTAAATTAAATTTTTTTGACCAAGATGTTTGATTAAGTCTCCTACTCGGCCGCTGTCGATTAGCTTGTTTATGAACTGGCGATGTAAGTATATATTCAGGCTAGATTTCTTTAACAAATGTTTTTAAGAACTGCCTAAACTCCTCACCAATATTTGGATTCATAGCCGCGAACTCAACGACTGTTTTTAAATATTCTAGTTTATTGCCAGAGTCAAAGTATCGACCATTCTCGATAATTTTAGACACTACCCGGTGATTGTCTTTAAGCATCAACTCTAGACCATCGGTGTAGCCAACTTCAACATCATCTGGCTTATTGCCTCGGGCTACATGGAGGTAGTTAAAAATTTCCGGCGTAAACAAGTAGCCACTCACAACACATACATTCGACGGGGCTTTAGCCTTACCGGGCTTTTCAACAATAACCTTTGTGTCCATGACGGTCTCGGACAGCATGGTTCCGCCAGACATACCATAGCGTGTGTAGTCATCGTCCTTGGTTGCTTTGATGGCTGCGAGAACCGAACACTGCTGCTGCTTGTAGGTCTCGATTAGTTGGGTAAAGCGATTCGGTGAAGCGGCGATAAAGTCGTCGGCAAAGGTGTAGATGAATGGCTCATTGTCGACTAGGTGTTCGGCGCATAACAGCGGTGTGGCGTTACCGTAAGGACCTTTTTGGCGAATGTATACAAAATTGGCAAGTCCTGCAATTGCCTCAATTTCTTTGAGCTGGTCGATTTTGTTGCCTCGCTTGAGGTTCTCGACCAGATCCTGGCTGGGCAGATCAAAATGATCTTCGATACTGCGTTTATTGGCACCGGTCACGATAATGATATCTTCGATCCCAGCCTCCACCAGCTCCTCGACCACGTACTGGATAACCGGCTTATCTACTAGTGGCAACATCTCTTTTGGCATAGCTTTTACCTGTGGCAAAAAACGACTACCAAAACCAGCAGCAGCGATTACTGCTTTACGAATAGGTTTAGTTTTTTTCATCCAAGACCTTATTGTACACCGCTAATGTTTGCTCGGCCATGCGCTCCCAGGAGAATTTTTTATATTGTTTCTTGCCCTCTAAGATAAGCTTCTTGCGCAATTTTGGATCACTCAAGATCTGCTCAATCGCCTGAGCCATATCCCCTATATCATATGGATTAAAGTAGTTGGCTGCACTTCCTGAAACTTCGGGCAAACAAGTAGCATTACTACTAGCTACTGGTGCACCTAAGAACATTGCTTCGAGGTTCATCAATCCAAAGCCTTCGGCAATTGATGGCTGCACATAACATGCACAATTTTCATAGGCCCAGCGTAGCTCTCGGTCATCGACAAACCCTAAGAACCTAACACCATGATAGTTCTGTTTGGCAACAATCTTTTTGAGCTTCTGAGTGTAGTCGTTCTCTTTACCGATTAAAGCGAGCTCTAGTCTCGGGAGCTTCTTTCGGAGTAACTGTAGAGCCTCAATTAATCTTAGCTGACCCTTATACTCTGAACTTTGGCCAACATATAGGAGGAATTCCTTACCATTGAGCTGATTGATATGTTTTGGCTTAACGTTAGCCAATTCACCGGCGGTTCCTTCAGGCGTAACAACAATCTTTTCGGGATTTCTTAATTTGGTGTAGTCAACAATATCTTGTTTGGTGTAGTTTGTCGGGCTAAGAATAAATTTGTTCGAACGAACAACGTGCTTAAGAAATCCCCTAAATATTAAGCGCTTCAACTCATATCGTAAAATGCCATTTGTATGGATATGTAGGTGGATATAATTAAGGTCATGGATGGTGGTGATCCTGCTGTGCTTCAAGAAAAGTGGCTGCTGGGGAAGCCAGAAATGTACTAAGTCGGGACTGTGTTTTCTTATTTCTGCAGCCAGCAACAACTGCTCCCTAAAGGTGTTCAGGGGTATGTCAACTACTACCAGGTTGAAGTTTGGCGCCTTTGGCCTCCAACTATGCTGGTCGCGCGCATCGACATCGGCTCTTCGACCCAATATCACATATTGATTTGTTCTATCGAGTCGTTCGAGTTCCATGAGCAGCGAACGAATATACCTGCCAGTGCTCGAACGCATGTCTCGAGCATCAATTAGGATTTTGGACATTAAATACCAAGCCTTTCGACGATTTCCTTAAAGCCCGAATCATCTTTGCGATAAGAATCTACCCTAGATCTTCCTTTTTTTACCAGCTCTTTTAATAAATTTTTATCTAGCAGGGTTGTCTGGATCGCCTCTTTAATGGCTTCCGAGCTCTTGGGGTCGAAGTAAATCGATGCTTTTCGACAGACCTCTCTAAATACTGGTATGTCACTCACGACTGTAGGGGTGTCACAAGCCATGGCCTCGAGTATAGGCATTCCGAAGCCCTCGTTTAAAGATGGCTGCACATAGATGGCGGCGTTCTGATACATAACCAGCTTGGTGGCCTCATCAACATAACCCAGGTGGTAGATCATGTAGCCTTTTTCCTTCAGTTTATTTATGTAGCTAAAGAATTGTCTATTACCCCAGCCATATCCTCCGCCGAGCACCAAGGGATATCTTGAGGAAATCTTATTTGGCAACAGCTCGTAGGCTTTGAGTAGATTCATGTGATTCTTTCTAGGCTCTATAGTTGCTTGGTAATATATGAATTTCCTGGATTTTAAATTTAAGGGCAGCACTGGTCTGTTGGCGCTAGGTGCATAGATTGGGTGCGGCGGGATACCGGTGACGACAATCTTTGACGAATCGATGTTTAGCAGTCTAACAAACTCTTCTTTGACCGTTGCAGAAGTAGTTATAACGATGTCCGCTCTTCTCATCGACCCAGGTACCGTACGGCAAAGGTAGTCGGAGCCCGTGGGCAATAAATAAGACATTAGTCCTTGCCGCTTGTTATCAAGAGAGCTTGGGTTAGTGATAAACTCTGTATCGTGTACAACAACGGCTGTTTTGGTTTTTTTCGACCAGTTACCAAAACCATTGAAGTCTGGAAAAATAGCAGCCTTGTAGCCTGTTCCCCAGAGCAGCTGGAAGGGTAGTCTAATGTTAAACGCTAATAACTTATAAGCCACTCTTCTTGTGACTAACGTGTTTCTGTCTGATTTAGCGTCTCTAAAACCACATCGGACCTGCTCCGAACCAGATATCCGTTGGAGTTCCTCAGACAGGTAGGCGGCGTAATAGCCAACTCCAGTCATTGTCTGGGTTAACCGAGAAGACTCAAAGACGTATCTCATACAGTCTTTTGTAAAAGCTATTAGTAGGGTTCAACACGGTCTTTAATGAGGACTCATGTTCCAGCTTTGGATCTTCTGTTTTTCGCCACAGCATACCACCTGCTGAAATCTGGATGTTGTCTTAGATAGAGTGATTTTTCTAGCAATGTCTTGAGGTTCGCCTGTAGTGAAAAGTCCTGGGTCTTATGTCGTCAATTTGATCTTTAGTTCTCCAATCCGGTGGCGATAACTGGCAACCCAAAATACATCGCCTTATACAGTTCGACCCCATCCCTCAAAATGTGACATGGAACTACCAGTGATCAAAAACTACATGCATATAACTAGAAATTTTGATGGCTACAACAAACCGTACCTGAGCTTTGTCCCAAATATTTTTCAGCATTATCGAAGTCTCCGGCACCTACAGCCAGTAAATTAATCTTTCGTGCTTTAGATTTCCATTGCTTCAAGAGTTCATATAGATACCCCTTAGTTTTGTATATCAATCCTTCCACATATCCAACCATAAACGGCATCTTTATTGACGGACTTTGGCGCTATGAGATTGTAGTCGCGAAATCTATATCGCTCGGTATAACTGAGATTTTAATATTCGATATATTCCAATTTCGTAAGCTCGAGGACAGTTTTAATAATTGAATTTCGTCGCTGTTTAGGTATATATATGATCTGCTTTTGTCGTTGATTTTGCGTACAGAGACTTAACTATCCTTCCAAAAATATTTTGGTTTTTGTTGATATCTGGTGAACTAAGTCTCCAGCATCTTCAAACAACAGGCTTACTGTGAAGCGGTTTTGCCATTACCGAAAAACAATCTGGCCAATCTTGAATGTGGGTTATACATCTGGTTTATGAAAGATGGTAAAGCGGCAGCCGCAAACCGATGATTAGCTGGAGATGGTGGTTACCTGGGATTGAGTCTCTTGGTGCGGAACCAGTTAAGGTCATAGTTTGTTAAGAATACTAATACTTCATGTCCGAGTTTTCGAGATAGATGGTGTGCTGTTTTATTGACATTTCTGCTCCACCTGGCGATTTAGGGCAAGAAAATCGGCTAACTTTATAATTTAATATCAATGGGCAACATAACTCTATTCCACATAAGATCTCGTAAGGCCTGATAATCTGGATATCAAAATTCTGCAACCATATATTCACGGTAAACAGTATCTTCTGTTTTTCCATTTCACAATAAAAATAAAGCACGCGTTGTACCTATGGTGTTAAATTACTAACGTCCCTAACTCTGGTGTTGATATTAATTATCTTTATGATTTAGCCTCTTAGTGCCCAGGGCTACGATGAATCTGCCTATCGATGCAAGGTTGTGGTTTCGCATCAGAAATGATTAGGTATACGAACGGACTAGAAATTCGCCTGTCTGTCTGGTTGTTTACAATCTTTAGTCGAGATCTAGTTGGGAGATCACCAGCCAGATTTGACTCAACTTCGGCTTAACTGATATCTCGACGCTATCCTCAATAATCGAGTCTTCAGCTTAAGTTGGATGTTTCATTTATCGACTATCTTTGAACTAAGCTCATCTTTAGAGCTTACCGTTTAGCGAGATGTATTGAGATATGGCGTCCTTGAGATTGCTAAGCGTCGTCAAACATATCTCGCCGCTCTCCAGGCCAACCCCAGTGCAAATCTTCCGAAATTGGGAGACTACACGGCTAACAAAAAATAATTGTTGTTCCACTTTTTGCTATGTCTTTCATTCCGGCAAGGCTCTTCTGTTTAAACTTCACGTCTCCAACCGATAAAACCCCGTCAATCATCAGGATGTCGGCCTTAAAGTGGGCTGCAACAGAAAACGCAAGCCGAATTTTCATACCAGATGAGTAGAATTTCACGGTGTGTCTAGAAACTTCTCTCTACCTCAGAAAAATCCACGATACCTGGAACTTTTATCGATCTCCCTTCTTGCTCACAAGTGGTCGAGCCATTAAAGTAAACGTTTTCACGACTAATTAGCCTGATGAAAGCCAGTCTTACCTCCAGCAGACTTGCCATGGTGCTGCCCATATGTATGCTGCCATCTGATGGCTGGGTAATTTTAGAGCGATCTTCAACAAAGCCGATTTCAATAGACCTGTCTTGCCCATTAAACCGACCACATCCCCGCATTATTTGCAGATTTATGTTATCGAGGAGTATAAAATTTTTTCATGAGAACCTACCCTTAGCTCCGATTAGCTCAAGTGGTTTTCAGCATATCGACCAAGTTAAGGATCCTTAAGGGTGGGTGAATTTGAGAGCGCCTTGTATTAATCAATAAGTATTCTTTGGTTATGCCTTCATGATCGGCTGATTCTTTTCATATGATGTCGGCAATCTCTTTGGCTTGAACATACCAAGGCCAAGAATAATATCACAAGATCATGGATTATTGATATCGACAGGAATCTATAGTTGACTGGCCGTAGGTATATTTAGTAAAGACGCCCGTGATTGTGTCTACGACTCTAAATATTACAGTTTAGTATAGTACCCACTTATAACCATTGCAATTTTGCCCGACCTGACAGACAACTGGCGTCAAGAAGAGCATGGCTTGGTATCGAAGAATGGCACTAACGACGTCCGGTATTTGACATTTAACGAGGCCATGTATAAAACCACCCTAGTGTTGCTACAATGCCAGAAGTAGCAGCATTGGTAGCAGGCATAATCATCCCTAAGATACCTCGGGTAAACCCGAAATAAAACACATAGCTAAGTGTATATTATGGCTGCAAAGAAATCAATCATCCCTGTTATTGTAGATACGGGGATCATGAGGCGTGGAAAATATATCTTATTATGCCCTGATACGAAAACTAAACTTCCACCGACCTGTGTGACGGTTTGTGAGAAGTAGGACCAGTACACATCAGCCCAGCGTATGCAAAGATTGATAGGGAATCTCAGATGAGCTGGTGTTGACGTTGGCGACCTTATTGAAGGCTGTAAGCAATATCATTACTACCATTAAGATCAGTGGTCTAAACATAAAGCCCAGAGCGCGCCGCTGATTGCGGTTTGCTTGTAGCGGACCTAAAGTTCCACGAAGAAGTACAACAATTCTGCGCTCCCAAACCGGCGCGACCGTACGGTTTGGAGGTAATCACTGTATTGTATTTGCCATTAAAGTGATATTATACCACAAATAATCAGACTCAAAATGGTATTATCATCGTCTAGGATGAATGTATTTATTTTAGGGTAACAGGCAGATAGAAACCACATGACCCAAATAAAGGCCTGTGAAAATTAGAAGAATTTACTGTATGGATACCGGAAACTCGCTTCGCGTGAATTTGCGTGACGAGACCAGGCTAGATTATCCTAAAATCATAATAGAAGCTGATAATCGTCTTAGTTGGATGCTTGTCCTGACAGTCGAGATCTGGCGCTGTATGCATCTAAAGCGGGACGCAGAGGCAACAGCGAAAAAGTTTTAATAAACGGTGGAGTGGCGCCATAGTGCGATACGCATGTTCTTGAAGCAGCATTCACATGGTTCCAAACGAGAAACTGATGAAACACAGAGACTGGTCGCCTGTCGTCAATATGTGCGTTATCAACGACAACGTAACTGTCATGGTGATAAATCGCAGACATTGGCTATTATAGATCTAGAAACCACCGAGGACGGTTTCAGAAGAGGTGTTATTAGGGCATAAAGAAAATCCTGCCTACCGCATTTGCTGAATCCTAAGATTACGCACAACGAATCAAAAACACTAGGATGCTGCAGTAAATACGCTTTGTTATGAATATTGAGGATACAATTATCGCCATCGTTCTTGGTATGTTTTTAGGCTGCTTATTATGCGGTCATTAGACTATATAAAAATGTTAGCTATCGTAGTCGCGACGACCTCAGGCAGCATATAGATAGGTCGCTGAGAAAGAACTTGACGCATAAAAGCTACTCCCACCACAAGGATCTATACCAAAGAGTCAAAGACATCTAGAGGCTAGAATCTCAAACACGATACAATACCAATCTATAAGCAGATCGAGGCTTTATAAACTCAGAGAGACATAGTCGGTAAAGATATTTTTAGCTAAAGCAGAACCACCAGGGCGTCGCCTGATGCCTCTATTGGCTCTGGTTAGATACGTTCAGCAAGCTAAGCCCAAGAATATAGTTGAGTTTGGTAGCGGGTCTCTACCATGGTTTTGACAAGTGCCGCCAGCTATGCGGTGCAAAGTAACCTCATCTGATAACGAAGAACTTTTGCTTCGAAACCAGAAAGACTCTCATGGGAGCAGATATAACGAGTCCTATAGCGACCACTCTACCAAACAGTTCGGTAAGCGCACACGCACAGCTGGTAATTTCGGTTATGGACGAAGACTCACTTCAACGACAGTCGACCTAGTAAGGCCGATGGGCCCCTGAGTCAGTACAGGATGAAGTGAGATATCCAGCACTCCCAAGACTTGTAGGAAGAATGCTGAAAGGCTCTTGCGACCCGACGACTCTAACAGGTGCTGAGACCAATATAGTTAATAATAAGTGGGCTAAAGCAATTTCCTGATTTCGAGCACAATGTGGATAAGGCAGAATGTTGTCTGGCAGTTTTAATGCGGAACTACTAATTCCAACCTCTGTAAATAATATTTGCCTTTTCAAATTCTTGGCGACGATCTTATATGCGGCAGGTCCATCAATTACTACGATGTTCTTGAACTGACTTTTGTTTTGATTTTCTTTTGAATAGGTCGTGATGAGTAGCGATTAGTACGGCCGACACTTGAGTGCTTAGATTGAGGTAGCTGGAGTTTTAGCAATGGATCATAGACATTCAAATCTTGCTCCAGGTTCAGTGCGGCAACAGCTTTTAACTTCGTAGGATGGGCCTTTACTATCATCATCGACGTTTGGTTTTGTAGAAAGTCCAGCAGAAAGCGCAATCTTAGTGTTTTAACTGGCAGTTCAGCCTTTGTTGAGTGAATCGATTAACAACTCGACAGTATACATAAACTGTTTATTCTTCTTACAAACGCAGAAAATCATGCGCTCGAAACCATAACCGCGGGGTATATTCGATTAGATAGGTATGGGTCAACTGGGATGCAGTGTCTACTAACACTAACACTGACGGTGTGGGTATAAATGCAAAGGTTTTGTGGCTGCTCCGTCTATTACGTTCTCGATATTGATATCCATTCTTTGAGAAAGACATAGCTAACTCATTAACGAAAGCAATATTTATATCTCTAAATGAATTCTCGACGACCTTAATCTGCCTCGGTTTTATTCGACCCCATTGGTTTTATGGTGCTGTTCACGATGCTTATAAACCTGATCAAATAAGCACACCTAGAGCTTTCCTTACTGTCGGCGCCAACCACTCGGTTTATGTTGCCAACGTTCCACTTAGGATCACCAGGGTTTATTCTTCCGGACAATGAGCGGATCATGTAGCTAGAAGTGACTTACCGCATTCTTCCATCAAGGATTACTATTGCTTCGCAGACACCCGGGTTAATCGTTGATTTCAATTCAATACCAGTAGGGCACCCCTTTAGGTGGAGCCAATGTTTCAAAATGGCGCCTTGGCGTGGTTCAAGATCTGGCCTGATACTGTTTTTTACCGGAGTTGAACACAGACATGACACAATAATATCCGAGTCACTTATATTTGATATGTCGAATACTTTGATCTTGTTGGAGACATAGATTCGGACATACCGTCAACAAATGGTGACTACCGCTATTTATTAACCGACTTTGATTCATCTAAATCTACAATCTCCCATACATCATCATAACCATTCTTGCTAGTTGTAGCAAAGAAGGGCAACCCAACATACCCCATAAACCCACAACAGCAGTAACTTTCATCTACACTTTTAAGCTTACATGAGTATATGCGATTATATTGAAGCAGGCATTTAAATAAAAGTGTTTTTAAGGTCTAGGTTGTCCCATGGGCTGCCATCGGCATCTGCTAGAAATGCTTCATCTTCTTGTTTGTAGGTATGGATTATCATATGAACTCTAATAAAGCATATATCTGTGCGTTGATAGCAGAGCCTACTGCCCGCATTGCTAGCCGGTGAAGTTCTGAGTCGTTTCGTTTTACAATTCCGAATCTCATTTTTTCATTATATCGCGGGAGGCCATAATCGTTGCGCCTGGGAGCTGGTATCACGTAGGTCTCTTCGTTTTGTGGCAACCAGCATCTCCCATCAGTCTGAGACAAGTAAACAAAGTTACCCCATTTTACAACAATCCGGCGCTGTCTGAGCAGATCAGGGCGGGCGTACAGGTCGTCTATAGGTGTTCTGGTCCATACCAGTCATCATCATCCATTTTAGTGATCAGGTCACCAGTACTTTTCGTCTAGGGCGAGATTAAGGTTCTCGCTAAAAATACCAATACTGCTCGGCCGGCTAATAACCTTTAGCGTTGAACGGTAACTTGACGCAATCTTCTTGATGTCGGCTATTATGTTAAAAACCGGTATCACCGCAACACCATTACCAGCCTTTTGTTTTCATATTTGGCGATTAATATTTTCGGAGTGCATGCTTGATGTGCTCCTGTCTAGAGGTCGAGAGAATAATCGATATTTCTAGGGTCTTAGGTCTACACCTAGGACTCCAAGAGGAAGAGCCCTAAATGCCTAGAAACGATGCAAAAATCATCACCCCCGACGCCATCAATAAACAGAACGGCCTTCGCTCAATCTGTCGAGCGGTTTGCTTTTATCTATAGACGTATATGTGTATGGATATGAATAACCTGCTCGAATATTGGGCTTTGCGACCGCAGGACATCCAACTGCGATGTGTGGAGTAGCGACCAATTTCCAGTTCTTCGGACTTAAAATTTACTATATCAAGTGCAGCTTGATTGGCTTTCTTGAGTTGTGATGGATTCCCGAAGTTGAAGCGCCTGCTAGCTTGAGATCAACTTTAGGGTTATTGGATCAGCCTCTAAAGACAAATCGTATCTTTGGGCGACTTCAGAGACCAGTTTTTGATTTGTTTTAATGGATTAACAAAACATGGATGCTGATAACTTCTTGTTTTTATACTGAATTGTTTGTTAAGGCTTGTACCTATGATATGGGTGGTTTAATAAATAGAGTGGGTCGTCAAGGTTGCGCTTACTTAGCCAATAAATCACCGGGCAGCACGCCTGCGTTGATAAATTTTTTGCAGATGGCTGAATTGGATGTATTGCCTGGAAAGCTACTGACTTGCTACCAGGGTTAATTACCAGCATTTCTATGCCAACTCGGCAATATTCCCATGGGCCGGAATTTATCTTGAAAGGTAATAATAGTGTAATGGTGTTCAGCCAGTCGACCTCGCCAATTACGGCAACTTTAACGGGGGTACCATTTAAAGGGGGAGTATTTTGATAAGCCTATCACGTCCGTCTATGCGTTGTCTAGAAAATCTTGGCTGTCGGCATTTCAGAAGGAAGGTAGATTTTTCCGCCCGCTTTAGTAGGGATGGTATTTCGGTCGTTAGAAGTAAATCCTTTGACAGGATTTTTTACGAATCTTTATAAAGTTTATGGTTCTAAAACTCTCCAATTCTAGATCATACAAACTGCTTGTACATTTCTTATTTTTTCAACGGCTAGTTGTTCAGCCAGCTTGAGTTCTTTTTTTGTCATTTAAATGTCTTTGCTTTTTGTGGTATGACATCAGCTAGTCCTCGATAATGCTATATAAATTCATGAAAATTTTAAAGAAAAATAGATGACAAATAACAATTTTAATTCAATCGGAGAGTTGATAGAATCCCATGCGTTAATTTGAGGCCATACATTTTGTTATTTAACCCGTTCTCGTACCTTCCGATATTTTACTGACCGTATTCTTGTTGTATTACTCATCACCATATAGGTTCGATGGTTTATTATTGGGTGCTAGCTACACATTCTATATGAGTTGGAATGCAAATTCATTTCTTAATCGTCGCGTCAACCTCATTGACTACATACAGCATCCTTAATGATGTCGAAGAGAAACGCCAAGCATAGACGTAAATGGCTATATGTAAGTCTGATGTCTAACCTTGGCTTGTTATTTTGTTTAAGTATTTCAATTTTCAACGTCTCACTGATATTATAAACTTAATCGGCTGGAACTATCCAGATATCGCCCTCAACTCACCCCCTGCCTTGTAGGCATATCTTTCTATATCATTTCCAGACGAGATGAGCTACACCATCGATGTATATAAGAAAAAATAAAACCAGAAAAGCACCTTGGTATTTTGCGTTGTATGTATTATTTTCCACAACTTGTAGCCGGCCCAATCGAGGTCGTCTAGATTACTGCCACAACTAAAAAAGAAAATTAAGCCTGACCTAGAGCGGATCAGGAGTGGCTTGATACTGATTGTTTGGGGACTATTTAAGAAAGTGGCTATTAAGCGACAGAGCGTAATTGCCAACGAGATATTCAATAATAACCTTTAACATTCGTACGATGGCTAACGCTCGTTATTGAGTATCGCCTTTCAGATCTTGGAGACTTTTCTGGGTATTCTGACATTGCGATAGGCTCATAGACTACTTGGCCACGATTTAATGAAGAATTGATCGGCTATATTTCGTCGATATCTGAATTTTGGTCGATGGCACATTTCATATCAACCTGAAGTTTAGAGATTGATTATTTATATATACCGCTTGGCGGTAACCGCGTTGTTATGAGATGGTATTACAACTTGATGATAACCTTTAGTGGGCTATGCATGGTGCTGCGTTAACATTTATCTTTTGGGGATTACTGCACGGGTCTTACCTAGCATTCGCTGGAATCATTACCGGAGTGCACATAGACTAAGGCAAAAAAGAATGGCTAGGAGGAAAGTCGGGTCGCTTCAGATGTTATGGAGGGTAATTCATAATTTGAGCATATACTCGTATGTGTGGGTTGGATATTTTTCGAGCAGCCTCGATTCGATGCATTTATATAATCAAGTCTGAGCAGACGTCATCGATGGATTTGTTAAAAGACCTAGGTAACTTAGTGTCTTTAGACAAGTTGGCCCGATTCTGCGAGGTTCAGTAAGAAAGAGGAGATCATAATCCTGTTGATTGTGATCGCAGTTGCGGAACTTGTTCACCTGGGCCAGAGGAACGGCGATATCCCAGAAAAATTCCTAGGCTGCCCATTACGTGGCTGAGGTGAAACATCTACACGTTGTCGATATTGTTAGTAATAACTATGGAGATTCACAATGAATCTATCTATTTCAGTTCCCAAATTATTCAGAGTCTTATTCCGATATCTTCGGGGTATTTAATACTTGATTGTTTTTAGTCGACAAGCTGCCGAGATCAGCGATTCCCCAAAAATGCTAACTCAGAATGATTATGCCATATGGACAATCGATGGAAAGATCGACGCCGATATAGCTGTCGTTGATCATCACATGGCATTGGTGCATTACGACTGCAGCTTAATCGAATCACTGACAACATACAGAGACCATTAATTCTGGTTTGAATGGTAGTGACACATGTTTTAACCACTAATTTGTCCTGCATATCTCAGGCATAACAGCACCGAGCACAACATTATTAGTCTTGATGCTGCAGCATCACTGGTACCCAATAAGCAGACAATAATAAAAATATTCAGACCTCAGCAGTAGCGTACCATAATACTTCATCTGACGATATCTTGTACAACCAACTATCAGAACTAGATCCAGTATTTACAAAGTTAAGATATGTAATTATGATAAGTTTGGGCTATATAAAGATAGCCGCCTCGAACAATCACTGATTACCCATTGCACCTGCATCAGAACTGACCCGAGATCGAGACGAAAGGCAGGGCCTGGCTAGACAAAGATTGGGATGAAGTTTGATGATCTGTCGAAGCCAACCCTGAGGGGGTTTAAATCTACCCAATCGAGAACGATTTTGCAATGCGCATTCCTAGGACATCATACAGCTTAAAGGAACTAATAGCTAATATTAAGGTTTATCTTATTATCCATGCGCCAGAATATCAAATTTACAGGAGCCTCAATTACGATCAAATCCTGATGAAGTTTAAAAGCATAGCGGAAGAAAGTGGTGTTGCTTTTTATGATTATTCAGATGATGATCGACTGGGTGATTAATCGTGACAACTTTATACCCGCAGCACATGACAGCAAGGCAACAGCGGCAGACCCATACACAAGAATTATTGCTGAAGAAGTACTTTAATAGTCATCGTAATGTCGATAAAACGATGCGTTGGGTCGTTAAAGGATCGGACATCGCGGAACAACAATGAAGGCTTAAACCTAGTTCGATATTCCCCGGCCAACATATCGAGGGCCGTTAAATTCTACATCGTATCGATTTGATTTGGTCCGGCAGTACTACACATGCGTTGGTTATTTGCGCGTTACCTGTCGCTTTATATACTTTACTGAAATTATAGCCAGGCACATTCTTGTTAACTCCCCAGCTGGATCCAAATAGTGAGCTGTTTCCGAGGGGCTTATACAGAGATAGACCTTTCTTAGTGCCCGAAGGCGCATCCATAGATAATTTGATCATACCAAGCCATATATTGCCACTGTTTTTAGTTGACGGAATGTACATTCTGAGCAGGATGACAACACTCTTAGCGTACAGCATGGCGTAGACTGGTTTCTGTACATCTGTCTATAAAGAGTTAGCGTCGTTCATGACGCCAGGCTTTTGAATAACAGTGAAGGCTGAAAGTACAAGGATATTTGACCGAGGAGTATTCATCGGCACACTTAGAGTCACGACGTACTTTACAATTTGCTCCTGGATTGGCGACATGTTGGTTGCTGGGCAAGTGTTACTCCTGTCTGCTTCATAAACTGCACTGAAGTCTGGAGAGGGCACAGTGTTAGACCACGCATTCCGTAAAATGTCGATGTTCCCGATAGGCTTAGTATATAACATTGTCTTTCTGAGATTTGTCCTTCGGTTGCGGTCTGATCATACCATTTTTGTATTGCTCATTCCCCATACTATATAGCTCCACTTCTACGCCGTTGTTCCAGGAATCACGTGATTGGTGCCGATACCTGTAGTAGTCGGCAGAGGCGTCACTTGCACTATCTCAACATCAACAAAACTTACGGCCTGTTAAATTCATTTGGTTTCTGGAAACAGGCTAGGTTTAAAGCCGGTATATAGATCAATCGAGCCGTATACTGGAGACATCGAATATATACTTTACTACCCGCCGGGTTCTGCCATGTGTTGGTTGCTGGCAAGTGTTACCCCGTCCATAAACTGCACTGAAGTCACGACCAGGGAACATTAGCATTGGTTCCCATGCAGGTGAGCCAAACTGGCTGCTTCCCGCCCAGAGGTTTATTGGTGCATAGTACGACCTGCTAACCCGTCCGGTGCGCGTCGCCAGTTCGAGCCTGTCTGTCATACCATATTTGAGGACTAAGCCAGAAACAAAGTTCGACAGTCGATATTTTGTCTGAACTACTGTTCAACCCTTATAGCTCACTAACTTTGTATAAGGCAAGGTGGCATAGGTAGGTTGTGTAAAAGTACCAAAACCAATCATTACTTAAAATACTCCAGAAATTTGTCTAGGGTGCTACATGAGTCGCCTGTGCTGTAAGGCAAATTAGTCAAGGGCAGCTTGGTTTGGTGTGTAGGGGGTATATAGGTATAGGGCTACAGTAGCAGCATTTTCGATATTAATCGTTTTTCGGCCACATGCGGTATTTGGGTTATACAAGATATCGTTGCTACCTATCCCGTACCAGTAGCTATCTAGATGCTCGATATAGTAATTAAACGACCAGGCAGCACCCCTAACTTGTTTTACAAAATCTGCACTCGCTGGATTACACGGTGCGGTGTCGGGACAGTTGTATCCGGTCGCTTTGCTGTATTGGATCGTCCATGGCCAGTTGTCCGTCACTAGACCTTGCTCTTTCTGGAGTAAGACAATTAACACCTGCGGGTTAATGTTGTAGTCTTGCCCTGCCTGCCAGATTATTTGTGCGGCAGATTGACCACCAGAAACCGATGCGGGCGAGCCATCCGGATTAAATTGACCATAGTTATTTGCCCCAGTTGTCGGGCGTTCTGCCTGAATTCAAATAAGCACGTCCAGGGGGTTGTAGCCAGAGTTATACGCCGGCTCGGTATCGATCACAGGCACCTCCGTTAACTTTTGATTCTAGGAAGGTCTGAATCTCTTGGACGGTCATTGAGCTTTTGTTGCGAAATACAACATCATCGATTATCCTCCCGTGAGGAAAATCATTACCATTAAGCCCATGAAAGCGCTAAGAGGGCAAAAACAATGCTGGCTAGAAAACAGGGCAACACCTAAAACTTCTTTCCTTTCACTCAACGCGCCTCCTCTCTAGAGTAGGTTTGCGAAACATTCACGTCATTCGCAGTAATGGTAACTATCCAGTCAGTATCTTTGCCAAGGCTTGAAGTATTGAGCTTAGCATTACACCCATACGTTCCGTTTGCCGACACCGCGACAGATGTTGCCTCTATCTGAGACATGCCATCGCTAATCTTTGTGGTGCAAGAATCTGCGATAAAGCCAATTAGCTCTTGATCCAATCGTCGCTGTATCGCTGCCAAACACTGCGCGTAATTGTGATTGACATCGAACCATCGGTAGATTGGCTCGGTTGTTCCATTGGCGTCTGTCGAAAGTTTATCTTTTGATACTTCTAACGTAGTCAGCGTCTTTTAGTACTCGGGGAATAATCAATTTGATTCCTTGTTGCAACATTTGGGTCCGATGAATTATCTTGGCTTGGGAGAATCTTGACGCAAACCAATTAATAAGCTAAAGTAGCCAATGCAAGCAAAACAAAGAGTAGTAGTGGTCAAAAGTGAGTTTTTTAGACATATTAATAATTTTATGTAGCTAAATTATAACATAACCGTAAACACACGACCGCCTGCAGGATAACTTGCTGAAACTTTTTGACAACATTTAAGCAATATGGTCTTGATTTGGTATATATCATATTCCATGTGCGGAATAATTGCAGTGTTACAGGTATCGCTAAAGTCAGGAAAAACTTATCTCAGGCCCAAAGCCTGAATACTGCGGTTACGATTCTGCGGGCATTGCAGTTCTTCGAGAGAGGGTAAAATATTTGTTCATAAGGTCAAAGGATTTGTTGCTGGGCTTGAGCCCCATTGCCGAACGAGATTCTTCTGACGATCGGTATTGGCCACGCGCGATGGCCACCCACGGGGAGCTGCTGCCAATGCCCATCCTCATGTTTGCAACGATGGTAGCATCGCTGTTGTACACAATGGGATTATCGAGAACCATAAAGACATACGCACATTCTTAGAGAATAATGGCTATAAACTTAAGACAAACACAGACACTGAAGTCATCCCTAATCTTATACACTACTTCTATTCGAAGACAGGTTCCTTGCGCGATGCAGTGGTAGATGCGGTTAGGCAGCTTAAAGGCTCATACGCAATTGTGGTATTGGCAGAGCAGGGAAACCGACTGTATGCAGCCAGGAAATCTAGCCCGATGGTGGTGGCTAGTGATGGCAAGGGTGCCGCGGTGGCTTCAGACATATCCGCTCTACCCGAGGGCTGCAACAAAGCGATTTACCCCGATGACGACGAGATCGTCGAGATTGAAGGATCTGATATCAGAATATATGACTTAAATATATTGCCTGTAGACAAGCAGGCGCAAGATATCAATATTAGCAACGAGGAGTTTAGTAAGCAGGGCTTCCCCCACTTTATGCTTAAGGAAATACATGAATCTGTAGATGCTATCAAAAACAGCATGGCTGGGCGAGTAAAGCCAGAAAGAGATACGGTTAAGCTGGGGGGATTGAAGGATGTTGCCGAGAGACTGAAAACAGTCGACCGTCTGCTAATTGTTGCCTGTGGCACAAGCTACTATGCGGGTATGACTGGAAAATATTTTATTGAAGAACACTGCAGAATACCTGTCGAAGTTCGATTGGCAAGTGAATTTCGATACCATGACGAGCCACTAGATGGCCGTACGGCCATCCTCGCAATTAGTCAGTCCGGCGAGACGGCGGACACACTCGAAGCGGTTAAGCTGGCCAAACAAAAGAAATTATTAACTTTGGGCTTAGTAAACGTGGTAGGTAGCAGCATTGCTCGTGAGACAGATGCTGGGGTCTATACCCATGCTGGTCCAGAAATCGGTGTTGCCTCTACGAAAGCCTTTGTCTGCCAAGTTGTATGTTTATATATGATAGGTATGTATATTTCAGGCGTCAGAAGTCGAGAGATAATCGAAGCTCTGCTTAGGATACCGGACTTAATGAGTGAGGCGCTTGCCGAACACAAAGCTGTCAAAAGAATGGCAGAGCAAATTTCTACCTATAAAAATACTGTGTTTATAGGTAGAAAATATATGTATCCGTTATCTCTTGAGGCTGCATTGAAACTTAAGGAGGTGAGTTATATCCACGCGGAGGGCTACTCTGCAGGTGAGCTTAAACACGGACCGTTGGCCTTGATTGACAATAATTTTGCAACCATTGCTTTGGCGCCGTATAACGATGTTTACGACAAGACGGCCAGCAACTTACAAGAAGTTCATGCTCGCAAGGGTCCCGTGTTCGCTTTCGGCAGTGATCGGCTTAGTGATGTTAGCGATATAAGTAAGTGCCTAATAAAGGTTCCCGGAATCCAAGACTATGTACAGCCGTTTGCTACTTCAATTTATGTACAGCTGCTGGCGTATTATGCGGGTACCAAACTTGGTTACGACGTTGATAAGCCTAGAAATTTGGCGAAATCGGTCACGGTCGAGTAGACATATCAATAATCTTAGCGATATTTTTTTGGAATTTTTCTAGACTAAATTCAAGGGCAGACTGGGAGACTATGTTGTGTTTATATTTCTTCGTATCGAAGTTTTTCAGGGCTTTTTCTAAACTAGTAGGAGTTTGGCGATCGAAAAACTCTCCATTTATAGCTGGCTTGATGTAATCCAAGGCGCCACCAGCCATATAGGCGATTACTGGTGTACCTGCCGCCATAGCTTCGATCGGAGTAATCCCGAAATCTTCCTCGCCTGGGTGTATAAAGGCGCGTGCGGACTTAAAGGCGCCTTCGATGTCTTGATCGCTTGGATTCGAGTTGAAGGTTATTGTCGGCCCAGCAATATGTTTTAGCCGTTCATGTTCAGGGCCGTTCCCTAAAACTAGTAGAGGCAACTCAAGTTTGTTGCAGGCTTCGATTGCTAAGTCGTGTCTTTTGTAGGCGACTTGTCTGCCAGCAGTTATAAAGCCGGCTCTTTTGGGTGGCTTTGATTGCCGGAATCGGTCGATTTGCACGGGCGGATAGACAATCTTTGAATCACGATCATAGTATTTGGCAATTCTACTTTGGACTGCCTTAGAATTGGCGATAAACACGTCGATCTTCTGAGCTGCTTTGTAGTCACTCCTTTTGAGTGCCTTCAGGAAGAGGGGCACAATAACTGGCGCCAAAAAGTTAAGAGGTCCAAGACCTGGCTCGCGCATATATTTTTCGGGGTTAACCCAGAAATAACGAATTGGCGTATGGCAGTAACATATATGGACCGTCCTAGAGCCGCCACGCACTTGCTTGGCCTCGGCACTCGAACTACTGATGATAATGTCGTAATCTTTGAGATTTAAAGAACGAAAAGCCAGCGGGCGGAGAGGCACCCAGAGCTGATGCTTAAATTTAAGCTTGCCAGGAATTTTCTGCAGCCAGGTGGTTCTGACTTCGACATCTCGAAACAGATCGAGACCATCTTTGTCGTAAACCGAGGTATACAGATCGGCTCGAGGGTAGGCATCGAGAAGAGCTCGGACCGTGCGTTCTGCACCACCCAAATTAGTCAGCCAGTCGTGGACGATAGCGATTCTAGGTTGCTTTGACATACCAAATAATTATAGCGCAGCAGGTGTATAATATGCCCAAATGATTTATCCGAGCTTATTAATTCTGACCGATTTTTTGGCATTACTAACATCCTTCACAGTTGCCTACATCGTGCGTGTAGTGTTTAGTGAAAGTCCACTCGCACGGGATATTCCGCCACTTGAGTTCATTAAAATCTTTCTTCTAATTTTGCCAATGTGGTTAATTGTTAACGCCGGACTTGGCCTGTATTCTAAGTCGATCTACGAAAAGCGTTTACCAGAAGCCGCTCGCCTGCTTGTAGGTTCTTTTATAGGCATATTAACAGTCATTGGTTACGATTTTGTTCAAGACGATACCATATTTCCGGCACGAATAATTCCAGTCTATGGATTTTTCTTGGCCTTCATATTGCTATTTTTAGCTCGAAATATTTTATGGATGTTCCGGACATATATGTTTCGCTACGGCTACGGTGTGCGCAATGTGATGATTATCGGCAGCTCGGAAGTGACAATAAATATAGCTAAACAGATTGAGGCTGCCTACGGGAGCGGCTATAAAGTCGCGGCAATTGTTTGTGCAAAACAATTTTTGCCAGAGGGCTTTAAGGGTCAGCATTTTAGTAATGTACATTCTGCAATCGAAGCCGCAGGTAAACTAAAAGTTCATACGATTATTCAGACCGAAATGTACGACAACGAAGATACCAACCGTAAACTTTTTGCCAGTGTACGCAACCGTCATATGCAGTACAAATTCATCCCGGCTCAAGCCGAGTTTTACACGGGCAAGAATACAGTTGAACTACTATTGGGATATCCAGTGATATCTGTTCATCAGACCCCTCTAATCGGTTGGGGTAGAGTTACAAAGCGGTTGGCGGATGTTTCCATCTCGTTAATTGGCATTGTACTTGCAGCCCCAATTCTGCTAGTCATCGCACTCCTGAGAAAGCTCAATGAACCTAAAGCACCTATATTCTATCGGCAGCGTCGCGTAACTCGCTTTGGCACTGAGTTTGGTATTTATAAATTTAGAACGATGAACTACAAATACTGCACCGGTCCTAATCAACCTTTCAAAGATGATGAAGCGGCTTTTGAAGCAATGGGGAGGCAGGATTTGTTGCCAGAACTAAAAGAGTTTGGATCGGTTAAAGATGATCCACGTGTTAGTAAATTCTCTCATTTCTTAAGACGCAGCAGTATAGATGAATTGCCTCAGCTGCTAAACGTGCTAAAAGGTGAACTAAGTATTGTTGGTCCTAGGCCGATGACTGCCGAACAGGCCAAAGAATATCGTAAACAAGCTGGAGGTGACGTAGTCTTGAGTGTAAAGGGTGGGATAACTGGTTTATGGCAGGTGTCTGGGCGGAATAATTTAACTTTCGACGAACGCATAAATCTAGAACTCTATTATGTTCAGAACTGGACACCTTGGCTCGACCTCAAAATCATTATCAAGACATTCAGAGTTGTTTTGGGGGGCAGGGGGACTACCTAGCTTGAACCTCGGGCTATTAACTGTTAGCATAACCCTTAAACATGGGTGAACATAATTCGAAAACAAGACCAACCAAAAAGCAGAAAGAGCTGCTCGACTTTATTGCTCAATTTATAGAAGAACATGGCTATAGCCCTAGCTACAGAGAGATTATGTCTGGCTGTAGCTATAACTCTGTTGCAACGGTTGCAGCACATGTCAATAATCTTATTAAAAGGGGACATCTAGTCAAACGCCTGAACAGCGCCCGTAGTCTAGAGGTAGTCGGTGGAGCACAGGCCGACTCCGTGTCTTCAGCTAGTAATATGTCGGGTAAAGCTTGGTTTGTCGGACAGGTGGCAAATCATTTTCACGCCAGTGATAATATCGACGATTTATACGTGCTGCTTGGTAGCCTTAAAATTCTTGGTTTATCAAAAGAGTTTGAGGAATTTAAGCAACGGCTTTTGAAATTAGACAGACATGATTAGGCGCATAATACATAACTCTGTCGTTAAGAGATACCATTGGCGCGATATAGGACACAGTGAGATTGCTGAGCTCTACACAAGCATGAGCGTTCGAACATTGGCATTGAGTATGGTTAGTGTATTCTTGCCGCTCTATCTCTATAACCTGGGATATAGCTTGACAGCAATTATGTGGTATTTTTTGGTCTTTAGTCTTGTTCGTATCCCGGCAAACTTTATTGCCGGGTATGTGATTGGGAAAATCGGACCAAAGCACACAATCGCTATTAGCACCATAGCCGAAACAACCTACATGATCTTGCTTGTTAGTCTAAAGAGCTTTGGCTGGCCGATATTGCTGCTGAGTGTTGTTCAGTCGATTGCAAATTCGCTGTTTTTCACCGCCTATCATGTAGACTTCTCTAAAATCAAACAGACAAGTGACGCCGGCAAAGAATTTAGTCACATGGTTGTGCTAGAGAAAATCTTTGGCATGATTGGCCCGTTAGTCGGCGGGATACTGGCTACTTTGGTTGATGTGCGTCTGAGCGTTGGAGTATCGATTGCTTTGCTAATGCTGTCTCTGGTGCCGCTATTCTTGAGCGGGGAACCAGTTAAGCTAAACCAACATGTGTTCTACGGAGGGATTACCCAGAAACTTGTTAGCAGTAAGGCCAATATCTTGGCCATTTTGGCCATAAACTTAGGGACCGTCTTATCCAGTATCACCTGGGTACTATTTATTGGTATAGCCGTCTTTAGGAACGATGTCTATGCATACATCGGCGTGTTGGCTACAGTGACTACACTTCTTTCGATCATTCTAGCCAAGTATATCGGTAACCAGACGGATCTTGGCAAGGGGCCAAAGTATATGAGAATTGGTGCATATGGCGGAGTTGTGTTTAGCTTGACCAAAATTTTCGTAAACACGCCCATGGCTGTTGCCGCAAACAGTTTTTTTGATGCCCAGGCACTAACGATTCGTCAAATTCCACTAGGAAAAGGCTTCTATAGCGAGACAGACAACTTTCCAGGCCAGAGGATAGCCTACATGGTTATGCTCGAGAATCTGGTTCATATATTTAGGATACCTTTTATCATTTTAATCATTCTCGCCCTTAGCTATTTCGACAATCAGATGGAGGTTTTGCGCTACGCTACCGTGGCAGCCGGAACGGTGACAATCTTTATGGTTTTTGAAAAGTTTAAAATACTTAGAACAGGAAAGAGCAAGACATGATTTTTGAGATATCTATGTTAGTGCTCGGCCTATTGGTAGTGGTAAAAGCCGCTGACTGGTTTCTGGCCGCAGCAGAGTCGATTGGAGTTAGGCTAGGTCTATCGCCTTTTGTGTTAGGCGTACTGCTAGTTGGTTTTGGTACCAGCTTGCCAGAGCTTACCACTAGCTTGGCTTCTGTGATAGACGGAGTGAACCATGTAGCCATCGCCAATATTGTCGGCTCGAACCTCGCCAATATCTTAGTGATACTAGGCATCAGCACCTTTTTTATGGGTACGATTAATTTCGACAAAGACCTAATTGATATCGATCTGCCACTTTTGATTGGCGTAACCTCGTTGTTCGGAATAATGATTTCGGATGGCAATTTATCTAGTTTTGATGGTGTGTTGCTATTAACGGGTTTCTTCGGCTATGTGCTTTACACAATCACATATCGAGAAAAGAATGAGTACCATCAGGGCTTAGTCGGACTGGTGGCGAGCCTTATAAAAGGCACCGATCGGCAAGTTGTCGAGATAGATGTAAAGCCAAAGCAAAATTTAGCAACGAGTATCTTTATGTTATGCGCCTCGTTGATTCTGCTGGGGCTTGCCTCAAAATTGGCTGTTGATAATTTACTTCAGATAGTCGAGCACGTTAACTATCAGGTTGATAAATTAACATTCTTCACGCTGGCAATCGGCACCAGTTTGCCAGAGCTTGTTGTTAGCCTCAAGGCACTGCGGAGGGGTCAGGGCGATGTGGTTTTAGGCAATATTTTAGGATCAAGTATTTTTAATATATTAATGGTAGGTGGCGTTTCTAGTCTGGTTGCCGATCAACACATAAGCGAAAGTTTGGTGTGGTGGTCGATTGGTGGCTTGGTACTGGCTAGTATGCTTCTGGTGGTTAGCGGGATTACTCGACGAATTCATGCCTGGGAAGGCTCGATTTATCTATTGGTATACTTGGCACTCGCGACTAAGTTAATATAGTAGTATGACCTATGATTTCAAAGCAAAACTGTGGAAGTGGCAAGGAGACTCTGCATGGCATTTTATGTCACTGCCAAGAGACTACTACCCAGAGATAAAGTTATTTGCATCTGGGTATGCGCGAGGTTTTGGGTCTGTAAAAGTCGAAGCGAAAATTGGTAATTCTATCTGGAAAACATCAATCTTTCCAGATTCTAAGACAGAAACATTTATGCTACCAATTAACAAACAAATCCGCGAACAGCAGAAGTTAATTGAGGGTGAATCTTATGATGTGGAACTTCACCTTATAGACACCTAGTCTTTGCTATTGCCTAGATCTCTTGTCCAAGAAAAGGCGTCGACTATCCACCATACTCCAACACCGCCGAGAGTTAGAAGTTTAAAAACTGCTAAACCCATCTCGCCCTTATAAGCTCGATCGGCACCTAAATAGCCCATAGACCAGCTCAAGATAGTTCCTATCAATACATATCTATATTTCTTGGTCATTTTTAAACAACCCCGTAAAAACTTTCTAATAGTTTATAGACGATGATTGCAGGCCACACTAAGGCTTTTAATATGCCCGTAACAACTGTCGTAAAACTTGTGGCTGCCTGCATGTAGTAAACGATCGCACCAACAAATGCGATAAAATATGCACCACCACCTCCAGAGCTTCTGTGTTTTTTATCTTTGCGTGAAAACCTAGATTTTATTTTACTCTCAAGCGCCTGCTCGAGTTCTTTGTCGCTGATATTTGCCATAAGATCTCCTTTACTACACTTTTATTATAGTCCTTTGACACCGCTGATAGAAAACAGTATACTTGACCCCTGTAATTGAGTGATCAGCTCACGTACATTCCAAAGCTTGTCTGTTCTTGATAAAGAAAAAGAGCAGCCGGAACGTCGAATTTATTTCGCGTCCCGCGCGATGAGAAAAAACGTAGTTTTGTCTCGTAAGCGAAGCGCTAATCCGGGGTAGCTCATCCGCCAGCTGGCGGAGGGTGTCTGTATAATAAGAACGTGTTTTATGTTTATGTAATCTTTAATAAGATCGCGAGTAAGATATATATAGGTCAAACTCAGAACATTAAGGCTAGGTTGCTAGCGCATAATAATAAACACAAAACAAAAAGCTTTACTTCTAAGTTTGAGGGCGAATGGGAGTTGATTTATAAGGAATCATTTACCACTCGTTCTGAAGCGATTCAACGAGAGAGATCTCTAAAATCTGCAAAGGGTCGAGAGTACGTTAAACAATTTATTCCGGGGTAGCTCAGCGGTAGAGCGGGTGGCTGTTAACCACTAGGTCGCTGGTTCGAATCCAGTCCCCGGAGCCAAGTTTTGACTATACAACACTAATGTGGTATTTTTAGTTTTATGTGTTCCCCGGATGATTATATTGAGTTACTTAGATCAGATCCTGACGAAAGACTTGCATGGCTGGCACACAGCGTCCAAACACCATTCACAGACTTACATCGTCAAATAGTAGGCGATGCTTATGACCTGGTAGCTAGAGATATTGGCGAAATGCTTGCGGCTGGGGTTGTATTGTACGGTGAACCAGTACCATCCGACGCAGAGCTAGTAGGTCAGCTTAAAGAAATTGCATCTGAGCGTAGAGATAAGCATGGGAGGAGATTTCTCGACGACGAATATGCCCTTGCTCACGCGGCGAGTGTAGCTAAATTTTGCATATCTAATTTTGATACATGGGAAGAATATTTAACATCATAGTTGCGAAGTACGTCCACTAGGGAGAGCCAAACTGGAACAGACTAAGTCAGAACTGCTATATCGGTTCTGACTTTTTTGTGTGCCCTGAGTAGAGTTGAATTCGAAAATAATTGACGGGACTCACAGATGTTAAAATAATACCTATGAGACTTTATTTATCTTCATATAAGCTGGGTAACAAGCCAGAAGAAATGCTGACTTTAATTGGTGACAACAAGCGAACGGCAATTATTGCTAACGCACAAGATTCTAAGTCAGTTGAAAGTCGTACGGAACGTGTGCAACAAGAAATCGAAAGCCTGACAGCTTTAGGGTTGCAGCCAGAAGAATTAGATTTACGTGATTATTTTGGAAAGACTGCCGAGCTTGCCGACAAGTTGAATGATTATGGGTACATTTGGGTAAGGGGTGGTAATGTATTCATACTCAGAAAAGCGTACAAGCAGAGCGGGTTCGATAACTTGATAGTCGAAATGCTTAAAAAAGATAAGATTGCTTATGGTGGTTTCAGCGCTGGTGTTTGTGTATTAGCACCTTCATTACGAGGCATTGAGCTCGTTGATCCTAAAGACGAAATTGCAGAAGGCTACGATAAAGAGGTGATTTGGAGTGGACTTGGCTTATTAGATTATGCTGTAGCACCACACTACAGGTCAGACCACCCAGAATCCCAAGATATTGAAAAGTGCGTAGAATACTTTAAGACAAATAATATTCCTTACAAAACACTGCGTGACGGTGAAGCGATTGTTATAAACGGCGATCAAGAAACCCTGCTTGCATAATTCTTAAGTACTGACTTTTTTTATGATATTGCCATATCCCTCTTAATCGCAGTTATAACTTCCTCTATTGTTGTGAGCCAAAATGAGATGACCACCCTCGCGGTGGTCTTTTCATTTTGATTCAGGGAGTTGGTTCGGTTCAGCGACGCAGCAGCTTTAGCTGATGCAAGTCGCTGGTTCAGATATTTTGACTAAACCGTGGATGCTTGCATACGCGAAAGTTAGTCAAAATATACCCCAGTAATCCAGTCCCCGGAGCCAGACCCAGCAGTGAAATAGAGTGACCGAGTTCCATGACCGGTTCCTCCTTTGACTCCTGAGTCTCAGAGAAATATGTGCCGTAGTGATTACAAGCTACAAATGTTGGAACCGTCAGAAATGGCGGTTTTTGCATGTTTACTCCTTACAAAAGTTCTAACCGCAACATGTTTTCCAATAGGCAACCAAGGACCCCAAAACCCAACCTGGCTCCATGACCTATTAAGACTTTGTTCATGGTCGTTGTTAAGCAAGTTCGCTACAATGTTGTTATGGTTTCGAATCGTCTAACCAAGCGGATTACTCAGGGGAGAAAACTGGTGCTACCAATGGTAGTGGTTCTTCTAACCTTAGCCGTTTTGAGTTCTTCTGATTACTTGTTTGACAAAATACTACTTCCTAACAGAGCGCAAGATTTTGCAACTCTTTCGTTAAGTATCTTTGTAGAAGCTTTTCCATTTCTTGTGCTTGGCTCGCTCTTGGCAGCTGTAGTGAATACCTACGTTCCAGCACATACTTTTGAGAAGTTATTGCCGAAGAAAGGTGTCTTCAGACGAGCAATCTTATCTCTAATGGGTTTCTTATTCCCAGTTTGTGAATGCGGCAATGTACCTCTCGCGCGGAGCCTTATGATTCAAGGGTTGAAGCCATCGGAAGCCGTCACGTTTCTGTTAGCTGCTCCTGTAATTAACCCAGTTACGATATGGGCAACTTGGGCAGCTTTTAGCTATGATCAATCAATTGTGGTTTCACGAGTGGCAGCCACCTTTGTCATTGCAAACATCATTGGGTATATTCTTTCACTAAAGAAACGAGAGCAAGATTTCCTAACTATGGACTTTGTCGCACTTTGTGATGCCCCTACCAAGCAGGAGAGAACAACACGTCATCGAGCAGATAAACTAAGCAGTAACTTCACTCACGAAGCTTTTGCGATGATAAAGATGCTCGCTTTTGGTGCTATTGTTGCGGGTGTCGTTCAATCATTTGTTCCACGGGACATTTTAGTTAGTATTGGTAGCAATGTAATTCTATCTATCCTAGCTATGCTTCTATTGGCGTTCGTAGTATCCATATGTGCCAATGTCGATGCGTTCTTTGCATTGTCATTTGCTAACACGTTTACTGCGGGTTCAATCGTCAGCTTCTTGGTATTTGGACCAATGATAGACATAAAGATGTTGGCTTTACTAAAAACCACATTCAAAAACGAACTGTTAATCACCATAACTATACTTTCATTGTTAATGAGTGCTCTTGCAGGACTGGTGGTGTCGTATGCGTTTTAAGCTATCCCAACTACAAACCGTCATACTATTAATCTCAGCAACTTATATTGCTTATTTGGGGGTCACGAAGCAGCTTACTCTCTACATTCATCCACGATATGTCGCATTTACGATAATAATGGCCGCTATAGCACTGTTGCTACTTGTACTAAATAGCTACTATTCACTTGAAAGCCATTCCCATAAGTCCGGTAAGCTTACTTTTCTCCCGCTCGGGCTTGTGATTATCGCTGCTGTACTTCTGCCAGCTAGAACACTAACCTCTGCGACTGTCTCGCAACGTTCTACCGACGCAGGATCGTTAGTATCGACCTCAGAATCAAAACCACTGAACACACTTTTTGCTGGCTCATCTAGAGGACTGAAACTTACAGATTGGTCACGACTTCTCTCAAGCAACCAAGACCCAACATATTACGCCAATAAACCAGCTAAGATTAGTGGTTTTGTGTATGATGCGAATCTTGGCAATGACACTATCTGGCTCGCTCGGTTTGTATTAACGTGCTGTGCTGTAGACGCTCAGCCAGTCGGCATACCTGTGCAGCTTAATAACTGGCGATCAGAATATGATAAAGACGAATGGCTTGAAGTTGAAGGCATTTTTCAAAAGAAACAAACTACAGAAGGTGAAATACTAGTACTCGTCCCGACTAGTACTATGCAAATTGAGCAACCAAGGAATCCTTATGCCAACTAGTGTGTACTATCGTAAGCTCGTTCTTATTTCATCTCTACTAGCTCTACTAATCGTTGGTTTATCTTTTTTGCTTTATAACCATGGTCCTCGAGTACGGATAGTTGATTTCGATAGCGATCCGAGCCTCCAGTCACTTACTCAAAATTCAACCATGACAATACGTTTCGACAGACCGTTGCGTGAAGGTGACTACACCGCACAAATACGCTTTATCCCAAGTGTTTCGTTTACCTCGCAAACAACCGCACAGAATATTACAGTAACGTTACTCGAGAATCTTAAACACGATACTGAGTACACTATCGAGGTGGGACCTGACATATTTGATCAGACTGACAGACCAATGAGAGGAATATATCAAAAAACCATACAGACCGCTCAGCCATCCTATGCATACCTTGAAAGAAATTACGGGATTGACTATAGCGATGAATCGTTTTTATCGCAGGATGCAGATGATTATATAAAAATTGCCAGACTAGGTGATGATCCTGAAATAGTATTTTCTAATCCTGAAATAACTATGTTTGCTGCTAATTGTGACTTCGTGGTAATTGCGACAAAGGGTGAAGAGAGGGATTCTCTATATACTATCAATCTGCAAACCAAAGAAGTACGTGAAGAACAGCTTTTACTTGGCGGCAGGCTAAATTATCTGACATTAAGTCCAAGAGGTAAGATTGCCTTGTTTACCGTCACACCTGACTACAATTCCGTCAGTCCCGAATACTATGAGAGATTTTCTGCTCGAGTTGAGGCGATAAATTTGGAATCTGGCGAAGCACGCTCACTTACAAACTCTGAGGGAGATTACATACGTGCATATTCAATCCAAATGGATAACGATGGTCAGGTGGCACTTATTCAAGACCAAATGCAAACATTTTATGCAGTTAGTCCATTCAACGACTACGATCCTGTGCTGATTGGATCGCACACATCATCATTCGGATTTAATGAGAACGGTAGTCGAATATTGTTTAGAGATCAAAGTAACTTCTCACTCTACGATGTGTCATCGGGAGATGTCTCGCCATTCGAGCTAGATACTGCTGGCTACGTGCAGTCGGTAGTGTCTGGAAATAAGAAAATTTATATTGCTTCGACTTCGTATTCACTGGGAGAGGCACAAAGCTTCGTTTATTCATTGCAAGGCTGGGATGATCAAGAACCAAAAATTGAATTGACTACGAGCGATTATCCTAGCGAAACCTTGAGAGAACTGGCACCTAGCTACGATGGAATATTATTGTCAGCACAGTTAAACGCTGATTATTGTCAGTTTGATCAAGTAAGCCCTAACGCACAATGCGAACAGACACACACGATCATATATGACTCTGAGAGTAAAAAATCTATTGCTGATTTCTCGGGTTTTGGTTTGGTATGGCTACCCTAGAAATACGACAGAGATTGCACACCCCGAATATTTCAAATGTGTGCTTGGTGGGCTCAAACCCCGCTTTGACAGAAAGGTCCGACATTAGTTTCTCAAGTTTTTGATCATGAGTTGAAGTGCTTTTACCACATATTTCACAGGTAGCATGATGATGATGTGGCCTATAAGTGTCGCTCAGTTCGTACAGGTTCTTGAAACCTCTTGGTACCTGTTTAATTATGCCTGCCTTATGTAGAGCGTCGATTGACCGATAGATACTAACGAAATGAGCCTCATCTGTTTTTTCTACAAGCTCTTTTACTGATAGCGGTTTATTAGTTTTTGCGAGCACTTCAAAAAGTCTTTGCCTCACATGAGTAATCCGCAGCCCTGATGACCGCATATCTTGCTCAAAGCTTGCTTGTAGTAATTGATTAGCTTGCATTAAATCATCCTTATTGCAAATTATTTGCAGTAATTTTACAGTATATGTATCATCTTCTCAAGAATATATATACTTACGTTTTGAAAACGGAAAGGAAATATGAGAATAGCATTTGTAGGAAAAGGAGGTGCAGGAAAAACAACACTGACCTCACTCTTTGCGCATTACGTTGCGCGGACAGAGCAAAAAAATATTACACTCTTTGATGCTGATATGAATATCCATGTTGGTGACTTGTTGGATTTTGAAGACCTATCAATTCTTCCACACCTTTCATCAGGAAATATTCAAAAAGAAATCAAGGAATATATCAAGTCGGAAAACCCTCGTATTGAGACCGTTGCACATATTAAGAAAACAACACCGCCAACAGAAGACTCTGGTTATTTTGATTTGAGTGATAGCGGTAATGTGCTTTTTAAAAAATATTCAAGGAAGAAAGACAGTATGTACTTAAGTATCGTCGGTGCCTACGATGTTGACGGTATCGGAAAAAGCTGTTATCACAATAGTCTTGCGATTCTTGAAAATATTCTTGCTCACAGTATTGATTCAAACGCGTATATCATTGCTGACATGGTCGCTGGAGTTGATGCTTTTGCAGGTTCACTCCATGCTCAATTTGATATCTTGGTATTAAGCATTGAGCCAACTAAGCGAAGCGTTGCGGTGTATAAACAGTATACAGAACTTGCAAAACATGCAGGTATCTTTGATCAACTATACGTGGTTGGGAACAAAATTGAAGATACTGATGATGAAAAATTTATACTAGAAACAGTTCCTCAAGAGAAGTATCTTGGATCAATAATGCTAAGTGGTCATATTCGAAATGTAGACAAGGATCGAGAAGATCTTAATGCAACAGCTCTTGATCAAACATCACAGAATACTTTAAAAAAGATAAATGAGAGACTAAAAGAAAATCGACGTTCATATAATGATCGCCTTACTCACCTGGTTGAACTACACAAAAAATATATCGCTCAAGATTACGTTGTCGCTCGAGTTGGTGATTTAACAAATCAAATTCAAGACGGGTTTGATTTTGAGACATTTGTAGCAGAGAAATATGGAGAGTAATGTCTATTCAGGAGCGAAAGGATTATATGACTATCTTAATCCTCATAATGCAGTAACCCCGTTGGTTGAATTACCACCTGAATTAAATCCGTTCTATGATGACGGTGTACGGATCCATATGAAAATGATGTCGACGACACCCCTAGCAAACGTAAAATCACTTCCTGCATGGAATATGCTTGAACAAGCATATAAATCTCAAAAATTGAAAGGAGTTGAAACTTTGGTTGAAAACTCTTCTGGGAACACAGTGTATTCTTTGGCTATCTTAGGTAAGCTCTTTGGAGTTCCGGCCACAAAAGCAGTAGCATCTCATCAAATTAGTAAAGGAAAACTAAAACTCCTTCAATTTTTTGGTGTGAAGCCAATTATTAACGAAGAACCAATTTGCCCCGATCCGAGTGATCCAACGAGTGGTATTTTTAAGGCAAAGAAATGGGCAGAAGAACAAGATGAACTCTTTAATCCTGGTCAGTACGACAATATTGATAATCCAAATATTCATGCAGAAATCACTGGTCAACAAATTTGGAAACAGACCAAGGGTGATATTCAAATGTTTTGTGCTGGGCTTGGGACCACCGGTACCATGGTGGGGACAGCTTCGTTTCTGAAAGAACAGAATCCAAAAATTCAAACTATCGGTGTGGTACGTTCAAAGAACAATCCTGTTCCAGGACCTCGGACACGGAATCTCTTGGATGAAATAGCTTTTGATTGGCAAGATGTCTCTGATGAACTTATTGAAGTTGGAACAGTTGAATCATATTCTCAAAGTCTAAAACTCTGTCGTCATGGATTATTGGTTGGACCAAGTACAGGATTTAATCTTCAGGGGCTTTTCAAGATACTGCAACAGAAAAAAGAAGATGGGACACTTAATAACTTAACCAACAAAGAAGGTGTGATTAATGCCGTAGTCATTGCATGCGACACGCCATTTCCATACTTTGATGAATATTTCTATTATCTTGGTAAAGAAGAATTTCCTGAAATTGAAAACGAGGAATTACTTCTTATTGAGGATGAGCAGCCAGATAATCTTGATTCAGACCTTGAGTTATCTATCGATGATTTTATTACTCAAGCATACGGAGTAGAAAGAGAGCAGATCAAGAATCTCAATATTGAAGAAATCAAGAAAAGTAAGAATGTTGTCATTCTTGATATTCGATCGCGAGAAATGTTTGAGCATTTCCACGTTCCATATGCAATATGGACTGATACAAAAACAGACATCGACACTAACACGTATAATCAAAAAATATTTGTTGTATGTCAGCGAGGAGTTTCATCTCTTGCTTTTGCACAGCAGTTACGTGACCAGGATGTCGAAGCATACTCAGTTGAAGGCGGAACTATTGAATGGTCATACCATGACCTACCTCGTGAGCAAGCTGGAGTTTGTATAAAAAAACACTAGACTTATCTTCTTGCGCCCTAGCTATGTCGATCGTCTTGATAAAGGTGTGAAATCTGGATGGAATCTAGAGCTTGAAACGGCGAATTTTTTACTTTTTCGTCTTAAGATATGAATGGAGAAAATATGCTTGGTCACGGACACGCTCACTTGTATATCAACGGTGAAAAAGTAGCCCGTCTATACAGCCCGTATTTCTACATTGCAGAGCTTGAAGAAGGCGATCAGATTCGTGTCATCTAAATGCAAAGACCATAGTGACGATGCTCATGACGGTGAAGTAATCGAATCAACTACAGAAGTTGGGCATAACCATGACCGTGAAAACGACAGCCATAGCGACGAAAGTGATTCCGAGACTCATGCCGACGAACATGATCACGAAGAGTAGCCATTACAAGTAATTGTTTGAAAAATAACAGATGCAAGCTAAGGTAAAGCGAGCCAAAAATAAGGTGGTATATTCGTTTGGTTCGAATCCACCCCTCGGAGCCAGATGCAAATCAACACATAAAGACCGTGTTCCTATGACCGGTCTTTTTTGTTTGTTTCACATCTGTTAAATGCCCTCTAAAATGAACTAGACCGTGTAGCATTATGGTGGCTCAGCGGACATTTAAAAGACTGAGTTCCGAGACCGTACCAAACGGCTTCTACCCCTGTTATTTCGGTTCGTGACCTGTCGCCATCAAAATTAAACAAAAAAGAGAACAAATTCTAGTTAGTTTACGGCTCTAAACTAAGCCGATCTTGCCGCCTTTTAAGGCGAATTTGGTATGGATAAAATCCATGAAGTTTAGGCCGCTAAATTAATAACCTTTTGAATTCTTTTTATTCTTGATTCTTTACTAATTTTACTTAGTCGCTCTTTCAGAACCTCAGTAAACTGCTTGGTATCATTAGGTTGAAATGCGTCCTTAACCATCTCTGCATACATTGGGAGTTGGTTCTCTGGTGCAGATAATAGCTGCATAAGGATTTTTTGCGTGGCCTCGTCGTAGCATTCAGTTACACGCGCAATATTTACTAATAGCCTTATATAATTGTCACGAGTAATGACAGATCCGACGTTTGCTGCCTTCTCAAGCATGTCAATGTGTTTGTAAAGCTCCGCTGGGTTCACTTTTGCTATTGATGCTAGGCAGGTCATTGCACCCCACTGCATCCGATTGTCTTTTGACACCAGTAAATCGATGAAAACGTTGGTGTAATTGGCTATGAGCTCTGGTTTACGATCGCCGACCTCATAAAGAACTTTTATTGAATCATGCCTGATTGCTTTTGACGCGGATTTAATATTATTAATAAGTTCTTTGACACCATCAGCATCTTTATTTTTTACAATCTGCTGAGCAACAAGAATATTAGGCTCTTCGTCGTTTCGCGACAAAGAAGACGCTAAACGATCAGTTATTGACATATCGCTCTAAACTTTCCAGCGCTTCAGCTTGGGGAGTTGCGAATTGGCCATCGTTTTACCAATAAAACGCGGGAAATGCATCTTCTTCATGGCCTCGACATAGATAGCTTTCATCTGGTCTAGCGTTAAGTCAGGATCTTTGAATACACCGTTTTGATAGCACAGATTACAGTACTCAGGACTCAACGAACCGTCTTTTTCAGTTCCTTTATTATTCGTTTTTAGGGGCTGGGCACAGCTTTGACACATACTCTTCATACGTCTATTATACAATGCTAATCAAGAGATTATTAATGCACGGCTAATTGACAACTAAAAAAGTGCGTTTCGTGTCTCATTTGTCTCGTTTTGTGTCCTGCGACCCCTGTATAGATTCCGTGACCTGTAAGGGGAGCCAAGGTTATAACTAAGATTTTCGGAGTTGAAATGCCTCTTTTTATGTTTTGGGTTACAATTTAGAAATGAACAAAGTTGCAGCCATTTCAGATGTACACCTACTGCCAGAAACCGTCAATCATTCTATCTTTGCGTTACTGTCCGTATTACGGCCTAGAGTTGTTGATCTGGTAAATGATGATAGTGAATTAGTACGAATTGCAGCGCAAAGACCAGAAGCTGAAGAGCTGAATGTCAACCTTATGTATGCCCCGCTATAGACAGAGATGAGTTGAGTGGTTTAGGTGTGGCGTTCAGGCCCACAAGATATCCAGAGGCAAGGGTAAAGTCGGTTTGTTATAATATAATCATGCAGAAAATAGCAACTCGGGTTTTTGTATATGCTTCAGTAGTCTTTGGGGTAACAGGCATGTTAATAGTTTTAACTGCCCCAGGAGCGAATCAGCCAGACACAAGGTTGACTCACTTTTTGATCAGGTTGTTGTTTGCGAGCGTATTTCTTATCTTGCCATCCTTTGCCTTGAGCATCGCCGGAAAATATCTAAAAAAATAAGCCGAATACCTCTGTTTGGTTCTGGTGTGGAATGTAGTGATGAACATTATTGCGGTTATTTCTAATATTCATTTGTTCCCGGAACCCGAGAAGCAAATTAGCGATTTTCGGATAATCCGATTAAATTTCAAAACTAAATATTTCGTTGGCGGTTATTTGGTATTATTTAAACATGAGAGAAAGTTATGAAGCTTGATTTCGATTGGCAAAACGATGGGAAGCTTCATCAATACTGCATACAGTGCTATGCCGAATCGGTGCACAAAGTCGTCGATGAAGGTAAGATATACTACTTTTGTGCGTCTTGTAATAAACGTCACGATCGCTTGATTGTTATTGATCCCAAAATAAAGTGGTGGGTCGGCGAAGGGGGCGAATACTGGCATGAGAGTGCCGGTGTTTTTATCCGTAACCATGAGTATAAGTTCTTATTCTTTGAGCGTGTTAAGTTTCCATTTGCCATAACCATTCCTGCTGGACATGTTGACGAAGGCGAGGATCCTCTAACAGCAATGCGTCGAGAAGCTCAAGAAGAGGTTGGCCTTATAGTCGAATCAGCAACCAAAATTATGAGCGAAGATATTATTGGAGATTCTTGTCGTCGGGGTTGTGATGCGCACAGATGGCATGCGTATCTTATTGTGCTAAATCAGAATATAGATTTAAAGATGCTAGAAGAGGAGGAGGGTCATATGCCCACCTGGCTTACTCTTGATGAAGCTATCCGAAAAGATCTGACTTTTCCAGTCCGTTACATCATTGAACATTATCGAGATAAATTGCTTACCTAGAGGAATATTTTTGCGTTAACCCTATTCCAGATGGCAATTGCCAGATTGCGGGTACTAAACCACTTTTACATAACCTCCATACATCTCTTCTGTCTGCGTCCTCTTAGGGTCTGATAAGCTATTGCCAAAATTTATAAATGATATTTTCAATAAAATATAAAACTATCCTAAATACAGTAACCATAGGCCAGGTTGTTCAATTCATCCAGGAGCCAACTCTTCCTAAGTAGTGTGTAATTCCCAAAATCGACAAATAGAAATTTAATTTAAATTAAATTTAAATTAAATTTCTAAAGAAAACCTTCAACAAAGCAAGCGGGTGAATTTATTTATGGCAACCGTCTATTAAGCATAAATTGGTCGAGGTCGATCAGATAAGCCCAACACCTTTAAACCGTTTGTTGAGCTAACTCTAGCCAGTGCTTTGATATCGTAGAAATGCGTGGTCTCAAGTAAGAACCTAAGCTCCGTCCACATGTCACCGTCGGTGAACGGCTTGTAAATATCAGCGATATTATCAGTGCCCAGGGCAACCGTTACTCCACGCGGCACCATCTCGTCTACGGCTGTTACGGCGTTATGGGTTGGAGCCATTTGGTTTGTCCGACGGCTGTCAATCCAGGCTGTCGGGCAAGTTATTACTCCAACTCCCAGTTTCACCATGCGTTCATAAATCTCTAGTCGGTAATTCTCTGACTGAGCGGCTAGTGATATGCAGTGAATTAGGCAAACCCTTCCGTAAAGCTCGTATCTTTCGACAAAGTCTAGAGCCCTCTCGGTGTCGCGCTGGTCGGGTCGATTTAGTTGATCGATGTGGATATGTAATGGCTTGCCGGTTTCGGCAGCAGTTTCAAATATCTTGTGAAAGTGCAGGTGACTATTGTCGGCTGCTGACTCTGGATTTCCATCTTTCTCGGGTAAGCCTCCAATGATATCGACAAAATCTGCAGCATGTTCAAACCAAGCTATTTCCGCCGGATCAACCAGACCTTTGATTGGTTGACTCATAAATCGAAGGGCAACTCTACCTCTAAATCTTTCACGGACAATTTCTGCAGCACGCAGGCTCTTGTCACGGACAACTGAGTCACAGTCAATGAACGAGCCAATTGCCTGGACTCCCTGTGAAATTTGATCTTCGATAGTTTGCGACATATTGGCGACGATATCATCGACACTCGCCTCGGATTTAAATTGGTCTACATAACCCCATTTGTCTTGTAACCTTGCTCCGGTTTGTCCCCAAACTGTTTGGGTTAGAGTTTGACTTCTGTCTAGATGAGTGTGGGAGTTAACCCAGCCTCCGTTATTTTCGATCTGTTCGAGTATTTGTTTTTTTGGATTTACCACTTCTTGCATTTCATTCTCCTATTAATTTGAAAGAAATTATTTTGTTTTAGGGTGGTTCCAATAACAATTTTGATTGGGATCGATATTTACGAATAAACAAACAAATATATATATTTTGATTTCGGCCATATGGCCTATCCACGAAGCTCCAGTATAAAAAAATCACCCCATTTGGGGCGATTTACATGCCTTTTTATAAGTGACCTATAGTATGACCAATCGAAATTCACTGCGACATAAAATAGCAAACATCTACTCGGGATACAAGCAATTATTAAACTAATACAACAAGCCTAATGCTTGTGTAAGTGAAGGGATGTTGAAACCCAAAATACCTTGTATCTGTTCAGACTCATCATCTTCAATTGTTGTAAAGGGGACGCCCATCTGGCCACTTAGCTCGACCATTTTCTTAGCCATAGCTGGGTCTTTATCGACCAAGACATCTTCAAATTCTATACCTCTTTCAGCTAGCCAACGCTTGACCATCACGCAATATGGACAGGTGGTTGTGCTGTATACAGTTACTTTCTTCATATGTACCTTTCTAATTGTAAATAATTTACATTTACAATTATAGTATAATGTAAAGCAATGAAAGTTCAAGCACGAGAAAGTAAGTACTGTACTTTAATCCGCCAAGCCGTAAAAAGCCTGGGCCATGCTAGCAACGCTGAGATCGCCGTTTTAGTTCGCAAACATTATCCGTATGTTAGTGATACGACCATTCATCGAGCTACCGCCAGGCTGGCTGGTCGTGGTGAGATTTCGGTTGCACCAGCTGATACTTCTGGTGCCATGAGGTACGACGCCAACATTAAGCCTCATGATCATTTTTTATGTACAGAATGTGATGAACTCCAGGATATAGATGTTCTACCATTGGTCATGAACACTTTGGAAAACTGTACAGCTAGAAACTGCCAGATATCTGGTCGAGTTCTAGTTTCGGGTATTTGCGGTCGGTGTAGTCGTCGAACCTAGCTGGCACAGCGTTCGAAAGCTGGCAAATGGTTGTTCTGACTGGCGTTCATTAGACTAGTAAAAACACTTGTAATATCTGGATAGGCGGAGACCCTTGGTAACAGAGAATCACGATAAAGGGCGGCGTTATCGATTTCTGCCTGGACACCAACTGAGCAATTTGCTGCCTTTGTGGCTGCAACCTGAACGTCTGTATATGGGTCATCTGGAATTTCTAAGCCGTATTTGTCGTAGATGGCTTTAAGTGATGAGATGTGTTGTTCCTCGGCTCGAATAATCATCGAGAATGGGCGTATCGAGCCAAGCTTACTTATAACGGCTGAGTAGGTGGCTCGTGCTTTGTACTCGTCATCAATCGCCACGTTGAGGGCAGAGATAACATCTTTCGGCAATTCGCCGGCCGGGTATTCTAGATCGGCTACTTTCAAGCAATCTTCTGATAGACAGTTGGCCGAACTGACGACTGTCTCACTGGTGTCGACGCCAGAATTAGTCAACCGCTTATCTGCTGCCCCTTGCCAGCCCAGGCTGTAAGCCGCCACTAACGCGCCGAGTCCGGCGACAATAACTAAGATTAATTGAGATTTCATAGGATATCTCCTTATTTACTGGTTATAGTATGACATAACAAGCTGATTTTAGGCTGAAACAAAACAACATTAATTTGACGATATATAACAGGGGTATATAATTAGCTTATAAGTTTAAGCACTTTAGGGGGAAAAATGGCAACAAAGAAAAAGGCATCGAATAACAATGCCAAAGTATGGGCGGCGCTCAGAATATTAATTGGTTTGATATTCTTGTGGGCGTTCTTAGATAAAATGTTTGGGTTAGGCTACTCAACTTGCCGAATCGCAGATAAAACAACCGGCGAAGAGACTGTTCAAGTTGGTTGTGCTAAGGCAGTTGTCAACGATGAGGGAGCAACTGCTCATCCTACCGAAGGATTCCTCAAGTTTGCTGCCAAGGGTCCGTTCCAAGATTTTTATAGTGGACTAGCAGGTAAGAGCTCGGTTGACTTCTTGTTCATGACTGGGCTTTTACTAATCGGACTAGCGTTGGTTAGTGGGGTTGGTGTAACCGTAGCTTGTGTATCTGGAATAGCAATGCTATTAATGATGTGGAGTGCGGTGTTGCCACCAGAGAATAACCCAGTCCTCGATGACCATATCGTCTACGCTGTGGTTCTCGTAGGAGTAATGCTAGCAAACAAAGAGCAGGTGTGGGGTCTAGGGAAAAAATGGCAAGCCCAAGATGTAGTTAAACGCTTCCGATTCTTGGCATAGTTCTAATTGAAACTAAAAAATAGCTCCGACAAGGGAGCTATTTTTTATTGTTGAGCTACTAGATAAAGATTATCTGAGTACCGGGATTGTATCGCTCGTAGAACTGACCAACTGTCAGCACGCCATCAATATCTTCATACAAATCTTGCTCAGACAGGTTAAACATCTCCATCGCTAATTTGCAGGCAAAGATAGTTCCACCTGCAGCCTTGATGATATCCAAAAATTCACCGACATGTGGGATGTCTAACTCGTCCATTCGCTTCATCATCATATGCGTGGCCAGATTCTCCATGCCCGGAAAAACACCAACTATTTCCGGCATGTGCATGCCAGGATTGCCAGCCAAAGCAATCTTGAGATGCTCCATGCGTTTTTTGGTGATTACATCTAATCCAAAGAAGGTAAAGAACATATCGACCTCGATACCTTCGCTACGCGCTCCGTTTGCCATAATTAGGCCAGCATAAACACTGTCGATACCAGCTTTAGAAACAACGATCATCATTTTTCGCAAGGGTGATCCTTGGGTATCTTGTAGGCCTGTACATCTACAGCCTGAGCAATCTTTACACTGATTGCAGACCTGGCAGAGTGTATGGTTATCGTGTTCTTGTTTGTGATGTTTGCTCATATCATCTCCTTCTATAAGCAGCTAGTTGGTTTTGGTAAGCCAGCGATTTTGCTGGCATTTTTTAGTGGTCCACCTGGAAAAAGCTGGTAAAACTGCTTGATATCTACAACCCCAGAACCCCCGACCTTACGAATGTTTAGCTCGTTACCCGAAGCTTTTTGATCACGTAACCAGTTAATGACGTCCCAGTGCTGTTGACTAAGCTCGGTTATACCAAGCTCACTAGCAATTGCTTTGGCAATCTCACCGTTCCATTGGTTTAAGTCGGCCAGATAGCCTTCGGCATCTACCTCAACATTTTGCCCTGCTATTTCTTTTTGCATTTTCACCCTCCCTTATTAGCTTATTTTTGGCTGTTTTTTACCCTTTATGCTCATTTTGTTTGGTATAAACGGTATTTTACGCCCAGGCAGTAACATGTACCAGTAGATATAACGAAATGCTAACTTACCAAGGTGGTTAATCCGGCTTGGATTAAGTAGCTTCATCGGCCCAAACATAGCGAACGGAAATCTGCCCTCGAGCGGTTCGGTTTGGTAGTTGAAATCAAGAAGTAATGCTTTGCCACCACCGGCTTCAACGAAACAGTTAGAGTGACCATCGAAAGATTCTTCTAGTGGTTGGCCATTAATACTACGCATGATGTTCTCTACAAGTGTTTCGACTTCGAAGTGTGCCACCGACCCAGCCTTAGAGGTGGGCAAGTCGGCAGCATCGCCTATCGCAAATAAGTTTGGATATTTGGTTGACTGCAAACTGCCATGGTTGACCTCGACGAAACCTAATTCGTTTGCAATTTCTGAGTTATGCAAGAAGTCGGCACCTGCATTCACGGGGATAGTTACTAATAAATCATAATTAACTTCACGCCCATCGTAGCAGATTAGCTTTCTGGCTTCGGGGTCGACCTTTTCGACATAAAAATCGGCAACAATATTGATATTCTTATCGGTGAGTAAATGACCTAGCTTGCTTGAGGCGACTGGCTTGGTAAAAGCCCCAGACAAAGAAGTGACGTATTCGATTTCGATTTGGTCTCGTAAACCACGTTTACGGAAATAGTCATCTGCCAAGAAAGCAAACTCTAGCGGTGCTACCGGACACTTAATTGGCATATCCATTATCTGGACAACTAGCTTACCTTGGGTAAAGTTTTGCAGTGCTTCGCGTAGTGCCATAGCACCATCCGGTGTATAAAAGTCAAAAATATTCTTACGCCAACCAGCACCACTTAAGCCTTGGGTCGCCGAGGCATCTATATGAGTACCGGTTGCGATTACAAGAATATCGTAGCCTACCTCTTGGCCTGATTCAGTCGTTAAGCTATTGCCACTATAGTTAATACTGGCGACTCTGTCTCGTAGGTGGGTAACTTTTTTGTTGATTAACTTTGATAACGGGCGTCTGAGTTTGTCTAGATTGTATTTACCAAACGGTAAAAATAAAAATCCTGGCTGGTAATAATGAACTTCGGAGCTATCAATTACAGTCACATCTAACTTATGTTTGACGAGCTTGTTCGACAGCATTATGCCAGCCGTGCCAGCACCAATAATAACAATTTTTTTGGTTGGGTTTTCCATTGTAACTACTTACTAATTTAGTATAGCCTAAGCTTAAGAGTTTTCAATCACTTTCAGCTGTCTGTTGCTCTAGCCAGGTGTTGACCGACCTAGGCACGGGCATGACACTTAAACGACTGTTTCGCACCAACTGCCAATCTGCACAGATAGGCTCGTTTTTAATGTCTTGAAGGGTCACAGGTCTGGTCTTTTTGACAAAAGTTAACTCTACTGCCCATGAGGGTCGTGGATCGTCATGATTTTCAAATGGATTGCCGCTGACCTCGGCCATGCCGACGATACTTTTAGCTTTCTGTGAGTGATAAATGTAGACAAAGTCACCTGGGTTCATTCGTTTAATGTGACCAATGGCGGCAAAATTATGGACACCGTCCCAAACTGTATGCTTGTCGCGCTTCAGATCGTCGATCGAATAATCTGTTTCCGGGTCGGCCTTAACCAGCCAATATTCCATGCAGCCATTCTACAACATTTTTAGCAACTCGGCTGGTATAATATGCTTAAGCTTGGAGGAAGCTTAGCTCTGTAATGCGAGGAATCAGAAGCCTAAGAAACTATTTAGTTGTGATAGTAATGCTGTTAGGGATAATGCAAAACAGTGTTATTAACGTTTTTCAGTCGCAGTCGGTTCACGCAACTCCGGGTGACGGCCATATGCTCCTTTTCTGGGACGGTGGGACAGCCCCAACCGATTGGACTTGTGTATCGTGTAGTGGTGGTGATCCATTCTACCAGGTTTTTCCTAGAGGTAGCGACACATATGGTGGCACCGGTGGAGCTACTACTCATACGCATACGGCCAGCGGTTCAGTAGATGCTACCACAGACCCTATGCCAGCACGGTCTAATACAGGAACAGGCATAAATAACAATACGCATACCCATACGTTTACGCCAGCCATTGGCTCTGCAAGTAATTTGCCCTTGTTCCGTCAACTGAAAGTTATTCGTTATGATTTTTCAGGAGACCCAGCAATTATACCCACAGGTGCAATAGCTTTCTTTGATTCGACTGTGCCTAGTGGGTGGACGCAATATTCTGCAGAAGATGGGTATTATCCATATGGTGAATCATCAGCGGGCATCACTGGCGGAAGCAACACTCATACACACGCTATAAGTGGAACACTAACCGGTGCATCAGGTGGAAATAGAGCTAGAAACACTGTTAGTACTCAGGACATAGTTTCTTCTAATGGGCACACGCATGATGCAACAGGTACATCAGCCATTGCAAATAACGAACCACCGTACATTGAAGTAATTTTTGGTCAAGCAACCAGTAGTGCCGCTCCGACATTGAACATGTATGCAATGTGGGATGATGATCCGACTACAAGCTGGTTAGTTAAAAGTGGATCAGGGGGGCCGTTTTATCAGAATTTCTTTAAAGGTTCCTCAAGCTACGGTACAACTGGTGGTTCGTCCACTCATTCCCATGCCGATGTATCGTATTTATCTGGCACTCCCTCTACAACCAACACATCTAGGACTGGCGGTACGCCTAATGCATCTGACGACCTACACACACATTTAATACATGTAACCGGTTTCTCGACCGATAACAACATTCCTCCCTATATAGATGTAATTATCGCTAAATATCAACCTCCGAGTGATTTAGATCAGAGCGCATATCGCTGGTATGCGAATACGGACACCACAGATGTTGGAAGTCCGTTAGGTACACAAGATACCAGTGCTAATGCGCCAAAACAGGGAACTGCTTTTCGACTCAGATTAACTATACACGTTAGCGTATCAAATCGAGACATTAATGGAGCAGGTTTAAAATTACAGTACGCAGTCAAGTCGGGCACATGCGATACGAGTTTTATTGGCGAATCTTACTCAGATGTAAGCGATGTTTCGGGCGATATTAGATATTTTGATAATCCAAGTGTGAGCGATGCCGATACCTTGATAACTAATGCAAACGATCCTACTCATAGCTCAGATTCGATTGTTGCTCAGTCGTATCAAGAGGCAAATAATTTTACAAATAATATCAGTGCTATAAGTAACGGTGAGGATGGACTATGGGATTTTAGTCTAGTTGATTATTCAGCACCGGCTTCAACTTCTTATTGTTTCAGAGTAGTTAGGGCTACTGACTTAGAGCTGGAATCTTACAGTGTAATTCCTGAGATTACCTCTGATGATGGTATGGGTCATATGCTTCTTTTTTGGGATGGGGGAACTGCACCTACTGGTTGGACCTGCGTTTCGTGCAACCCAGGCGAAGATTTTTACCAAAAGTTTATAAGAGGGGATACAAGTTACGGTGCAACTGGAGGTTCGGATTCTCATACGCATACAGCCGATGGTAATACCGACACGTCTGTGACTTCTGGTCGATCTAGTGCTGGTTCGGGCATAATTCGGGGGCATACTCATACGTCCACACCGACAATAGGATCTGCTAGTAATTTGCCTGTTTATAGACAACTCATGGTAATAAGAGCAGACGATAGCGGTACACCATCTACAATCCCGAGCGGAACGATTGCACCGTTTGACGCCACAGTACCAGCTGGTTGGACACGTTACAGCACTCAAGATGGATATTATATAAGAGGTGAATCGACCGTCGGCTCGACGGGCGGTAGCAATACGCATTCGCATAGCATTTCTGGAACTACTGATTTAGGCTCTGGTATTCTGGTTGCGCCCAATACTGCCGGAACTCAAGGTCCGGTTGCAGCGGATAACCACATTCATACTTATAGCGGCACAAGTGACACGCAGAATAACGAACCGCCTTATATCAATACCATTCTAGGGAAAATAAGCGCTGATGGCGTAGTCCCTACAGGCATGTTAGCAATGTGGGATGGACCAATTTCGGTATCATGGACGAACCTATCAAGTAGCGGAGGTCCGTTTTATCAAAATTTTATGAAACCAGCTAGCAGCTATGGTGGAACTGGGGGTTCTGCGACTCATTCACATGGCACCACAGTACTGACAACCTCGGCGCCAAGCAGTACAGTAAATAGCAGAACTGGTGGAACGAATACAGCTTCAGGAACCCACACTCACAATATTACAATTGATAATTTTTCTACAGATTCAAATCTCCCGCCATACATAGAAGTAATAATCGCAAAATTAACAGCCGCCAACAATCCACCTAATTCGCCAGGTGGTTTAGATCAGATAAGAACAAGTGATTCAGCAAGTCTAAGCGTAGGAAGTTATGCGAACGGTAACCAGATACAGTTTATTGCTCAAGCTACGGATCCAGACAACCCCGATGATTTGCAGCTTTGTGTTGAGGTTCAAGACATTGGAACCTCATTTACTAATACTCCAACTCAATGCGGTACGGCAGTATCTTATTCTGGAAGCGCAGTCAGTGTTAGTGTTACTATTAGTGGTCTGAGTAATAGCACATCGTATCATTGGCAAGCTCGGATAAAAGACGGCGCAGGAGCAACATCAGCTTGGGTGAGTTTCGGGGTTAACCCTGAAGCAAATGCTGATTTTATTATGGATTCGACTGACCCTAGTGGGAGTGTCTATGACGGATCTACTGTTTCTGTAGATATCGAATATAACGACGGAACACTCGATACACTTGATGCGAACTGGGATATTACAGATGCAGTATCCGGAGTCAGCTTGTTTGAATATTCGATTGGAACAACTATCGGCGGAACTGATGTGGTCGGTTGGACTTCAAATGGAACGAGTAGTTCCGTAAGTGCTGGTTCGCTTAGTCTGCAGACATCAGAAATATATTATTTAAATGTACGAACAACTGATAACGCCGACAACTTGTCGATAGCTAGTAGCGATGGCCAACAGGTGGCACCTTCGATTACTTTTTCGGCAGCACCTACAAACGTTAGTTTTAATAATCTGAATTCGTCTAATAGTTATACAGATACTCAAACAACAGTCTTAACTACCAGTACAAACGCTCGTTCTGGTTACATAATTCGGGCGTTTTTATCTGGTGATCTAAGCTATGATGGCAATACAATTGGAGCCTTCTCTGGCGGCTCGTACTTATCGCCCGATGGATGGCAGCTTGGAGATACTGGCTATGGGTATACATCAAATGATAATCTGGTTCAGGGTATTAACAAATTCAGCCCAGCTGTTTGCGCGGGCGGAGGAAGCCCTCCATGCTATGTGCCATTCAGTCTTACACAGCCTGGGGATATTGTGGCCGACAACCCAGGCCCAGTAATAGGCGCCCCAATAGTTAATGAAAACTTTATTATTACTCATCGGGTGACTACTACCGCAAATCAAGCAGCAGGGTCCTATGTCTCAGAAGTAAATTATGTGGTTAGTGCAATCTACTAAATATTTTATTTTATCGACCTGTCTTGCCTTATTGTTCTTTTCGCGGTCGAGTGCCGCCGCAACGACCCTAGAGGGGCTCACAGTTAGCCCTGCAATTATTGATGCACCTGTCGACAATAAATCAATCGACAAGGATATACGACTAACGAACCTATACCGGCAAGCCGTAGCCGTAGAAATCTATACTCGATCATTGAACCCAGAAGATAGCATAATTCCCAACAGCACCTATATAGATGCAAGAGAGCTTATTGGGGTATCGGAGAAACAGTTAATATTAGAGCCAGGACAAAGTCGGACAGTTTCCATATTGATTGATGGTCAAAAAATACCTGGTGGAGTGGGTAGTTATGCGGCGGTTGTCTTTAAGGTTAGTGGCTATGAATCACTGTCTAGTAGCGGGGTTACTGTTAATACAGAAATTTCTGTCCCGGTTTTAATCTCTAGCAAGGGGGAAGTAAAACATGATCTTAGAGTTAGTCTCGCCAAACCACCAATACTTGTTTTTGGTAAGTTCTCAGAGCGCACCATCCTAATCGAAAATAGCGGAACCATTCACGAAAGACCAATTGTAAATCTCGAAGTACTTGGTCCTGATGACCGTGTAATAACTTCCGAAAGCCGAATCGAAGACTTACTGCTTCCTGGCACGGTCAGAAAGATTACGTGGCTGCCTCCAGACCAACTTGAATCGGGCAGGTATAAGTTGAGTGTTCGACTTACATATGCCAATCAGCTTCAAGCTATATCAAAAACAAACACAGTCATAAAATTACCATCGTTTTTTTCAATTGTTGGATTAGTACTTGTTTCTATACTCATGGTAAAAATACTCAAACCAATATTGCCTCGTGATAATTTGCGCAAAAAGCTTAAGCAAAGTAGAATTAAACGCAAATAAATGTGCGAGGGATTAAGATATGATTAAAAGTTTGTTGCGTTCAGCTGCAGCTACATCAACAGTATTGGTTTTGAGTTTGAGTACGACGGGCTCGGTGATTGCTGCCGCCTTGACTAGCGCTTCTATTAGTCTGTCCGATTCACGTCCATCACAAACTTCTTCATATACGGTTGCAGCATCTGGGTTTACAACCGGAACTTCCATCAACTGTATCCAACTCGACGTTGGTACTAGTGCAGATGGCAGTGGCGACGCCGGCCTAGACCTCAGCTCGATAACCTTAACCTCGACATCCATACCAAGCTCTGGTTCTTGGAGCGTTGGTAGTGTCGATGGTGCCACAGATCAGCTCAGGGCAACTTTAGCTGGTGGTGCGACCCCAAACGCAAGTGGTAACATTGTTTGGGGTGGTGTTGTAAATGGAGGCGCTACTGGCACTTATTTTGGCGTACTTGAAACCTTTGCCAACGTCGACTGTTCTACAGGAGGTCCGATTGATTCTGTTATCATGACATTTACATATATCGATGGAGCACTTGTCTCTTTAACGATTGACCCATCTTTGACCTTTAGCGTTGATGCGGTTGGAAGTGGTCAAGATGTCTATCCGAATGGAGCAGCCACGCAAAATACATCCGTCGCCTCGACCTCTACTAGCATTGATCACGCCTCGGCTGTAACTAGTTCTACTAACGGTGTCTCTGCTCATGACATCTCTATTAGCACAAATGCCACTAGTGGCTATAGTGTCTATATTAGACACACGGGTTTACTGACAAATGGAAGCGACACCATTGCGGGCGGAAGTTTGTCTGGGGCTAGTTTCCCAGCACCAGGCACTGAAGCATGGGCATGGACTAGTGACGACAGCGACTTGTCGATGAATGGTGCGGGCACTGGTTTATGGACATCATTCACTACCTCAGATGCTGAAGTTGCGACTGCAGCTGGTGTTGCAAGCGACACAGTTAGGGTTGGTCATCAAGTTGGTATTTCTTCTACGACACCGGCTGGGACATATACTACAACCATCATTTACACTGCCGTTGCTATATACTAAACAATAAAGACCACTGATTACTTCGTTTGGTTATATTGAAGATGTTGGTGTAATATATTTGAAACAACTCAGAGGAGAGCCATGAACATTTTTCGGAACACGAAGTGGGGGTTGGGTTTAGTCGTAATTGGATTATTGATTGCCACGATTGGCGCCTCTAAAGTTCGTGCCCAACAACCCGAAAGACTGGTTCTTAATGTTAGTCCAACCGTGATTGAGCTAGATGCTAACAGGGGAAATCTTGTTAGCGGCTCGTTCAAAGTTGTAAATGGCTCTGACGTATCTGTAGACCTAATCGCGACACCTAAGAATTTTACAGCTTCTGATGAAGAGGGAGGGGTCGACATTACTGAGCAGCCAACTCAATATTCGCTAGCTAGTTGGATAAATGTAAGCCCAGAAACAGTCGAAGTACCATCTAGGGGTTCACAAGTCTTCGAATATACAATCAACGTGCCAGCAGATGCTGAGCCAGGGGGGCACTTTGGAGTTATCATCGTCAGCACAGACCCTCAAAAAGTTGATTTAACCGGACCATCAGTAGTGCAGGAGGTTGGTCCACTAATTCTAGTTCGCGTGCCAGGCGATACCCAAGAGAAAGCTTCCGTAGTCGAATTTAGTGCTGACAATTTTAAGCAGTCAGGGCCAATTGAGCTGATTACAAGGGTCGAAAATCAGGGCAACGTTCATTTCAAGCCGCAAGGAAAAATTGAAATCAAGAATATGTTTGGCAACACTGTCACCAGTATCGATCTTGAAGAGCGAAATGTCTTACCTGGAACGATCAGAAAGTTGGTCAATGAATGGAATCCAGGAGGTTTCACAGTTGGCCGCTATACAGCTAACCTGACAATCGTTTACGGAGAGAATAACCAGATCGCATCTGCTAGTACAACTTTTATTATCTTCCCATATAAAACCATTCTGCCAGCATTGCTTGGATTAATCGTCACTATTGTCTTAATTGTTCGAAATCGATCTAGGATTCGTAAAGCGTTATCGGTTCTTAAGAACGGGTAATTATGAATTTAAGGGTGAGCCTTAAATGGGTAATTATAGGTTCAATGTTGTTAACTGCAACATTCCTAAAGCCTAGTACTGTATCAGCCACGAATATAATTAGCACGTCACCTAGCATACCTGTAAGCTTACGAGTACCAGATACAGATTTAGATGTTGGCGGATGTGTGTCGCCCAATTCACTAGTAACCGTCATGGATGGTGTTGCAGTTGTTGGCACAGCACTGAGTGCTAGTACAGGAGTTTACTCAATCTCATTATTATCTCAGGGTGTAGGCATACATGATATCAATGTATTTTACGAAGACAGCTATGGCCAGGTATCCACTACCAGCCAGGATTATGTGTATCTCGCGCCTAAATCGTTGACTACCAGAACCGTTAATCCAAGCCCAACTGCCAGGATAAGCGAGACCGTTGTTACTCTTGGAAAAAAAATAGTATTTCAGGGTAGTGGTTGTCCTAATAAAGAGATATTACTAAATATAGATAATAATATGAGCGTTACGACTATATCAAAACAGGATGGTTCGTGGCGAATAACCATAGATTCTACTGGTTTCCATGTTGGCTACCATGTTTTTCGGGTTAGTGCTTATGGAGGTAGCTATACATCTTCAGTTTCCTCTAAGTATCAATTTAAGATAGTCGAAGCCGAAGCCGAAGCCGAGCCGACAACCAATACAAAAATAACCCAACAAAATATCACATCAAGCGTGGTAGATCCGAAGAATAATTATGTTAGCAGTAGCCGAGAGCTGGTAATAAGCGGCCAAGCGACACCGAATACCATGGTAGAGGTGTATGTCGATGATGAATTAGTTGGCTCAGTCTACTCAAATACAGATGGCATATGGTCGATTGTGATATATATGGTGCGTGATACGGTGGTGGTAAAAACTAGGGCATGCACATTATCAATGTGTAGCGGTTTCTCCGATTCTGTGAAATATTTTTTGGCTGAGTCTACGCATTCACAAGATTGTAGTGCAAGCCTAAAGCTTAATAGGTATAGCTATAACTTGGAGTCAGGTCATACTGGTATCGATCTGGATATAATTACGGAAGGTTTTAGTGATCAGTATGATAAAACAATAGACTGGGGCGATGTGGCTATAAGCCATCAAACAAGCGAGCTAAATAGTGAGCGGTTGCATCACGTATATCCGGGCATTGGTCACTATAACGGACATGTATCAGTCTCTGACAAACTGTGTGGCCTAACCGTTTACTTTACAGTGAATATATATAGTGGAAAGCCAGCCCCTTGGAGACTAATTACCATTATTGTATTGATTATTATTAGCTTAAACCTAGCCCACAGAACTATTGTTAAACTCAAACGTCCTGTATAATTCTGTTAAGCATAAGAGGAGTAATTTATGACGATTAACTTTAGTAAACGAGATATATGGCGAGGACTAAACACAGTGCTACTAGCGACAACAGTTGGCCTACTGCTGTGGTCACAACCATGGCAGGGCGAGGTATCTCAAAAAAGGACCATTTCAACTAGTGGTGAGGGCACAGTCAGTGCTGAAGCGGATGAATTTACGTTTAATCCTAGCTACGATTTTAAGGGTGATACGAGCGACGATGTAATCGCAGCGGCAACCAATAAAGCCGACGAAGTTACAAAAGGCCTAGAAGAACTTGGCATAGAAGATAAAGATATAACTGTTGATGCTAGCTCTTATGAGAATTGGTATACCGACGAAGAGGAAGATATCGTGCGGTCAAATCTTTACATGCAGATCGTCGTCGACGATAAAGACAAAGCCCAGGAAGTCCAAGATTACTTGCTAACAACCAGTCCAGCAGGCTCACTTACTCCAACACCTGGTTTTAGCGATAGCAAGCAGAAAGAGCTAGCCGCCGAAGCACGTAAGCTTGCAATCGAAGATGCTCGTACAAAGGCAGATCAAAGTGCCACGGAGCTTGGGCTGAAAGTCGGCAAAGCACTTACGGTAGAAGAGACAGAAAACTATGGTGGTTATCCGATCGCCTACGCTACGCTAGATTCTGCATCTAGCTCGGAAACAAAATCTTTGCCGATTAGAACTGGCGAGCAAGACTATACCATTAATGTGAATGTGACCTACGAGGTAAAATAGTGGCTGTTGTGAAGCAGAAGTCGATTTGGCAGATATTGATAACCAGTTTGGCTATCTTGCTCTTTCTGGTAGCGGGTGCATCTGGATATTTATACTGGCGCGAGCGTTCAAGGTCGGCAGACCTTAGACTGCAGATTGCAGACCTACAATCGAAAATCCCGTTGACACCAGAAGAGCAGGCCAAACAGCTTTTAGAAAAAGTTTCGGCAATCTATGAGATACCTGCCGACGAAGATCCAGTTATTGCTACGATCGAAGATATCACGAAGTTTAAAGATCAGCCATTTTTTGATAATGCTAAAAATGGCGATAAACTGCTAATCTTTAACAAAGCTAAATGGGCATTACTTTATCGGCCCGAAACCGACAAAATCATTAATGCTGGACCAACAGTCGAGACAAAAACCGATGCCCAACAATCCAGTGCAGACCCTGAAACCAATACTGACACTCCGACAAACTGACGTTGAACGAATTACAATATCAAATATGTTTAACATGAGTTATCCTCTAGATAATTAATAAATTGAAACATTAACGAGCGCAAACCAGTGCGAATCTGGTGCTGTGCCGCAACGGTAAACTAAGATTCTTAGAAGCCCGGTGGCTTGTTAATAGGAGTGTCTCGAGCAAGACCATACTGTGGTACTGCTAGAGTATCGCGGGATATGGACGTAACCGAACGTAGCAAACTATATGAAAATCTAAGGAGCACTAGATTAGGCCTTAAATTCGGGAAAGCTGCTTGTGCGGAAGTTGTTCAGGTCCAAAATGATTCAGCCGCTCACTTATATTTGCTCGAAAAAAACGGCCCTGAAGCCTTAAGTCAAATTAGGGTAGAATTTGCGACGGACATGGAGGAGCATGCTCCTGGTCGTGAAAGTCTGCAACGCACCTTTTACTATGAGATTATTCAGACGGACACAGGCTATGATTTTATTAGTGTTGACTCCGGCCAGTCGATGCAAGACATTCTAGACTCTTGCCTAAAGACAGCCTGGGGTTTAGGCAGCGTCTACGGATTAAGGCGAGAGCAATCAAGAAGTCATGAAGCCAAGCAGCTGAGTGATTGGCTAAAAACAGGTGGTAGGGGTTGGGCGCTGAAAAGCTCACTCTGTCCTTGGGAGATTCCTGCAAACGAAGCTAGACTACTCAATTTCAAGCCCGAGCGACAAATGTCGGTAATGTCGCTCTTCTCTTTAGAAGCTGGGCGACTCAGGGCTGATTTCTTTACGTTAGACCAACATGATCGCGCTATGCAGCAAATGATTCTAGAAGGGCTGAATATAGATAGACGAGTCCACAACACTGCGCTCGAAGAATTAGACGAACTAGATATTATTGAGTCAGAAGATAGTCCGGTAGGAAGAATTAGAAGTCTCACCAACCAATATAAACTGCTGACTATCGACTCACTGCGCTACCAGCAAGCCGAGGCCCAGTATCTAAAGATGTTGGCTTGGTGCCTAGAGTCAGAAAAACTCGGTAGTGCCACAACCGGCTTACGAGATGAATGTATCCGGCTAGGAATTCCACCGCCAATCGGTATTTTTAATCGATTAAGTTCACGTCAACTACTAGGAGTTTTACGTGAGAGTAGTTTACCGCATCACATATTTACGACAAGTCCGGTCGATCAGCAAGCTCAAGATGATTCTGTATATGTTTCGAGCCGTAACGCACGAGCCAAAGGAGTTGTATATCAGGGGAATTGCACAGGCTCCACTAGCAGTTTAGAAAAAAATATCGAACCAACAGGTAGCTTATTATTCGATGTGCTGGCAGCTAATCAGAATACTCGTGAACTACGTCGATTTAGTGGCATGGGCTACTGTGTGGTGCCAGGATGTAACCAGGGTGAGCCGCAGGCACTCTATGGTTGCGGGGTTTTTTGTAAGGAATGCAATGATGCTTGGTGCACTGCCTATGAAGTTGGTGGAAGGCAGATGGGATATAGTGAAATATCAAATTATAGGGGTTTGGCTGTTCCACGCAAGAAGCCTAGAAAGCAATCCCCAACAAACAGACCAAAGAAAACAAAAGAGGAGATTGGCAAAAAGCCTACTTCTTGGTTGGCTTGGCTGGGGATTGAGTCCGCCTAGACTTAGAGCGTTGGGCCATGTCTTTAATGCCTTCTGAGGCCTGAACAATAAGATGACCTAGGTTGCGTTGGGCCTTGGTTTTAGAGTAATAATCTGCATACTCCGACTGAAGTCGTATCAGGTGTTTCTGGCGGTACTCTTTAAAGGCAGCGTGTTTCAAGCCAGATCGTTTGATGAAATTAACCACCCGTTCACTTCCAATATAGTGAGGCATCAGTACATAATCTACACCTTGCGAGTAAAGATCGGCAGCTTGCCCGGGTGTGTCGGCGGAACAAATCAGGACAGCCTTTGGGTTATTCGATGTCATAAAGTCGGCCAAAAAAGCATTGCTGTCGTAATCTGAAATCATCGAAATTACCAACTTTGCTTTATCGAGCTGAATTTCTTCAAGTAACTCAACGTCAGTCATATCACCATAAGTGTTGTTAATGCCTTCATGTTCCAGTCTATCAACGATGTGTGGGTCGTAGTCTAAAACTATGTATCGCCACTTCATATTATCGAAAGCTTTCACAAATTGTTCGCCACCTTTTTTGTATCCAAATAAAAAGACTTCGGGGTTTGTGCGTTTTTCTTTGTTACTGGCAAGGTTCTTGCGCTCGAAGATAGTTAGTAAGTGTTGGATATAGTTATATATCTGATCTGCATAGATAATCATGTATGAACTGAGTGCGATTGTTATTAAACCGACAATCGTAACCAATGCAACGATTTGATCGTTAATCTGGCCGAGTCGATTGCCTAGCAATACAAATACTAAAGAAAATTCACTGATTTGAGCGACAGCCAAACCAGCCTTGAAGCTGGTTTTCTTGGTGTAGCCGAGTATACCAAGAATAGCCATCACAATTATCGGATTACCGATCAAGACAAATACGGAGAGCGCTATAGCATGAGGTATGATCGATTCGGCACCACCCAATTCAATATGTGTGCCTAGCGCAACAAAGAACATCACCACAAAAAAGTCTCGCAAAGGTCTAAGCCTAGAACCTATTTCTAAGGCATATGCTTGAGGCGCCAAAGCAACACCTGCAGCCAGGGCGCCCACCTCCAACGAAAAGCCAAGCTCGCGAAAGATTGTGGCTACTCCGAAGCCCCAAGCGATAGCATAGATAAATAACAGCTCTTGCGAGCCCGAAACCAGTAATTTGGCGTGTGGCAAAATATACTTTGCCAACACGAACAAGCTGGTGATCAAGAGGGCTCCTTTTAGGAGTAGCGAAAATATATCTCCAGGCTCAAAATTGCCCGAACTCGTAGTGGTCGCGACTATTAGGGCAAGAGCGGCTAAGATATCTTGAACAAGTAAAAAGCCGATTGATATCCGGGCATATAATCTTTGCTGCTCTTTTTTATCTGAAAGTAGTTTTAAGACTACTATTGTACTCGAGAAGGCTAGACTAACCGCTATGTAGATCCCTGCTTTCGTTCCATAACCCAGAACAGAGGCTATCAGATAGCCAGCAATACTCGTGAACACAACTTGACCAATACCTGTGAGTACGGCTGCGCGGCCGACCTCTCTGATTATCTTCGGGTTTAGGCCTAAGCCAATAATAAATAAGAGTAGGGCTATCCCGAAGTTTGCGAAAGCTTCAATAGTGTTCTCAGAGTGGACGACGTTTAATAGTGCTGGCCCGACTATTACACCCGACAGTATATAGCCGATAATTAATGGCTGCCTTAATAAACGCATCACTATTGATACGCCCGCGCTAATCCCTATTACTAGGCTAAGTTCGTAAAATATATCGTTCATTAGCTTAAGTATTATGATATCAGTTTATTAGTTGTTTTTTCTACAAAAATGCTTGTGCTAAGTGGGTATGGTTTAGTAATCTTTTAGAGTTAATAAAAAATTAAAAACACGAAAAAAATCAGAGAACATTTGTTTTCTGTCGCGTTGATGTGGGGGGAATATGATTAACATCGCAATTAATCAGCAGTCCAAAGCTATTGAGCTGCCTAAGACTATCAAGACGGCTTCACGCCAAATTATTGTTAGTTTCGTAGATCAGGCTGAGAATGCAATTAGCGTAAGAGTTAGTTTCGCTAGCTGGCGTGAGTTTTTAGTATATTAAAGCTAGATACTAATTAGTCTGGCTGGAATCAGTCTGGGATTGTTTGGCATCTGCTGTGGATGGAGTTGAGTCAGATGTTTGAGCCAGTTCTTGATCGAGCAACTTACTTATTTTTTCGACACTATCAATCTGGGTGTTGTCTAGTTTCTGGCCGTTTAAGAAGAACGACGGCGTTGCTTCGACTCCCATTTCTGTCCCGAGGTCGATATTTGCTTGGATATAGTCATTGACTTCAGTGCTCGAGAAATCTAACCTAAACTTATCCATGTCGAGGCCTAGCTGCGAGGCAAAAGACTCGAAAACTAGTACTGGATTACTAGTAGTAGTGCTTATCCAAAGATCTCTTTGCTCAAACAATAAGTCATGCATTTCCCAGAACTTTCCCTGAAGTGCTGCAGACTGCGCAGCTCGGTGAGCAGCTAAAGAGTTTGGATGAATTGTTTTGAGCGGAAAGTGAATGAACTCAAACTTAACTCGATCTTGGTAGACCGAAGCAACTTGTTTGATCAACGTATGAAAACTTGCACAGGCAGGGCACTCAAAATCACCGGCTTCAGTGAATACTACCTTTGATGTGGCCAAGCCTTCCGAATTAACTTGTTCTGCATCGGCGACATTCGGACCATCATTATTGCCTGAACCACCACTTAGTACACCTATTCCAATTATTGCTACTAGTACAGCAATAATAATACCTGCCAACTTGAAATTCATTTTTCCTCCAGTTTAGACATACATTATAGCAACTTTTAACCAACTAGTTTATGCTAATAACGTTTATGTGGAGATTCCTGCTACTAATCATATCAGCAAGTGCGACGCTGTATCTCGTGTTACTGATCCGTAGCTATGGCTACATGAGTATCGCCGAGTTGGGTAGAAGGGTAAAATCAAAGGACTTACTGGCAACAAAGGTATACAGAGCCCGCAAACACGGCCTACAGCTCTGGATCATATTGTGGTGTGCTTACGGTTTTAGCTTATCAGCTGTAATTTTGCTCATAGATAGCTACCTACATGTAGCTTTAGCTATTGTTATTGATGTAATGATAATTTTGACTATGCACGTAATTGTGCCGTGGGCGCGCTGGCCAAAACCAAGTTTAAAAATGGCTGCTCAAAGCAGTGGGGTGGTTGTTCGGTCGATGCGCTACACCAGACCAATCCTAAAAAGCTTAGACAAAGTGTTTGGTTCATGGATTGAGCTAGAAGGCACAACAAGAATTCACTCCAAAGAAGAGTTATTGGAAGTACTGCAAAAGATACCTGGGGATCTCGATAAAGTAGGTCGTGATGAATTACGGATTGCAACACATGCACTTAGTTTTGGCGATAAAATAATAAGCGAAGTTATGACCCCGCGGGCGGTTGTGGAGATGGTGGATGCGGATGACGAACTAACTCCTGTTCGACTAGGTGAGCTGCATGATAGCGGTTTCTCACGCTTTCCAGTTTTTGAGGGTAGTCGCGAAAATTTGGTAGGAGTTTTTTACCTTAAAGACGTTACCAACATCAGAAGGTTATTAAAGATAAAAGATCATATGCGAACAGAAGTTTACTATGTAAACGAAGCAACTAATCTCGACCAAGTTCTCAATGCCTTCTTGCTAACTCAGCATCATCTGTTTATAGTAGTTAATAGGTATGAAGAAATTGTTGGAGTCATTACTATCGAAGACGTTATCGAGCAAATTATTGGCCGGTCGATTATTGATGAATTTGACAAATATGAAGACCTGCGCGAGGTAGCAAAACAGAAAGCCGACGAAATCTCACGCCACAGGTCCGCCGGTAGTCAGACCAACATAGCAGATATTTAAGGAGTCACAATGGAACGCACACTTACTCGGGACTTACAGTCCCTAATTGGCCAGAAAGTTTTAATTCGGGGCTGGTTGCACAAAAAACGCTTACTCGGAGGCTTAACCTTTATTAATGTCCGCGACCGCGCAGGGCTAGCTCAGATAATCATTGAAAATAAAGATCAGGTAGAAAAACTCAGAGGTATGCAAATTGGCACTGTCCTAGAGGTAGTAGGAGAGGTAAAGGCCGAAGAACGTGCCCCGGGAGGCGCCGAGATCTTTAATCCTGAGGTTACAATTCTAGTTCCAGTTGAAGATGAGCCACCAATCGAAATTGATAAACCAATCAGTCATAAGCCAGAACACCTAGATACTTTATTCGAGCATCGAGTTGTCAATATCCGTAATTTGCAGGAACAGAAAATTTTTAAGATTCGGGCTAGCTTGACCAGCTACATACGTGAATTCTTAAGTCAAAACGAGTTTGTAGAGATTGATACCCCTAAGCTTCTGCCCGGAGCTACCGAGGGTGGCGCCGAAGTCTTTAAGGTCCCGTATTTCGGCCAGGAAGCAACATTAGCTCAAAGCCCACAGTTCTATAAGCAGATTATGGTTGGTGCATTCGAACGTGTGTATGAGATTGGCCATAGTTACCGAGCCGAACCGAGCGCCACCACCCGCCACCTCACGGAATTAACCATGCTTGATATCGAGATGGGTTTTGTAGCCGATCACCAAGAGGTCATGGATATGGTTGCCAACATGACCAAATATGCATTGAACAGGGTGTACGAGGATCACGGGGATGAACTAAGAAGTCTAAATGCCCCAGAGCTGAAACTTATCGACACCGTTCCAGCTTTTACAATTGCCGAGATTCACGAGATGTATACCAAAGCAACCAAGACTGACACAACTGCCGAGAAAGATCTTATTCCAGACGAAGAGCGGTGGATTGCCGATTACGCTCGCAAACAGCTTGGTAGTGACTTGGTATACGCAGTTGCCTTTCCTGCTGAGGCTGGTAAGTTTTATCACAAGTTTAAAGATGACGGCACAGTCGCCTGGGGCGATTTGCTCTTCCGTGGTCTTGAGATAGCTACTGTGCCTTTGCGCGAGAATAACTACCATAAGATGATTGAGCAGATGAAACGAGCAGGCCTAGATGTGGGCCACGACGGCTTTAAGTACTATCTGCAAGCCTTTAAGTATGGCCTACCGCAGCACGGCGGATGCGGATTTGGAATTGATCGTCTAGTGCAAAAAACTATAGGCCTAGCCAACATTAAAGAGGCAACTTTGTTCCCAAGAGATATTAACCGCTTAACACCATAATGCTAATTGTTGCTGGAACTCGCAGATCGCCAAAGATAGAAGCAGTACGCTTGGCCGCTCAAGACCTAGAATTGCCAAATGCTGCTGTTGTTGGATGCGATGTGAGTTCTGGCGTGAGTGATCAACCCTTTGGTTTTAATTCTACGCTTGAAGGAGCAAAGAATAGATCTGAGAGGGCCCTTAAAGCAAATTTAACTGCCAGAATAGCAGTAGGCATGGAAGGCGGTTTATTTCTTCATGAAGGTCAGTGGTTTGATGTAGGTATTGTTGTTGCTACTGATCGGCAGGGCAGGCAAGTAATGGCTGAGTCTGAAAGAGTTGAAGTGCCTAAAAGTGTCATTGATTTAGTCATTAAAGATGACGTTGACCTAAGTACTGCTCTAGGGTCAGTTTTTGGCGTAGACACGGTGCTTACCAGGGATTGCACGGGCTATCTTACTAATGGTAGGCTACCCGTAGTGGAGCTATACAGAGTAGCAGCCAGGTCAGCTATGTCGTTACTTAACCCAAAACCTTAGTTTGCTTGAAGGCAATTGGCATTCATTAAGCACAAGCTTTATAATTAACACTCAATGAGAGGGCTTGCATCAGAGCGTGGTGGGTTTACACTGATCGAAGTCATGATGACTTTGTTTGTCGTTGTGGTAATAGTCATAGTAGGTTTTGATATTACCAAGGTGAGCAATCAGACAAATTCGAGAACAAGACAGTATGCAGAAGCAAATTCACTTACTTTTGGTAAGCTGCAATCTTATGAAACCAGGGATTTCACATCAATACCCGTTGGTGACGCTGGCAGTAACTATGAAGTAGAAGATTGGAGCGCGGAGGTAAATTCGAAATCAGCGGGCTTGGTTATAGACCCTGTTGCTAAGGTTTATAGTCAGTATATGCCTGGATCGGGCTCGCTATTAAAATTACGTGTAGTACTGGATTTTCAATACGGCAGCGAAACTAGAAGAATAGAGTATGCAACCTACATACAACTAGGTGGGGTCGGCAGATGAGCATAAAAGAAAACGAGCGTGGCTTTAGTCTGGTCGAACTGCTCATAGTTATGCCAATAATAGCTCTGATAACGGGCACATTGTTTATGTATATGTTTGCCCAGTATGGCCATATGATCAATGAAACGACCGAAGCTAACTTAAGGCTTGAAGCACAAACCATGCTATTAAATTTAGAAGACGAGCTACTATTCACAACCGAGTATGGTTCGACGACCATAGGGGGTAGTCTGGCACTTACAGACCCATACGCGCCTTCCGGAGGCTGGAAGAATAACACTAGTCCTAATACTCTAATAATCTATGAAACAGCATTAGATTCAGATAGGCGCGACCCAAATCGCGACTTTATTTATAAAAACCAATATGGTTGCTCGAGTGGTTATAACCAAATTGCAATCAACAACCTTGTTTATTTCACGAAGAACAACTCGAATAATAATTACAAGACTTTGTACAAACGTACACTTACGCCACAATATTCTATTTGTGGTGTTAACTTTAAGGTTCAGACGTGTCCAAACCAGTATGTAGGCACTGGTCCGTGCGTGGCGCCAGACGCCGAGCTCACCAATAAGCTCATAGACTTTCAGGTTGCTTACTTTGATGAAAATAATAATGCCACCACTGTGCCTGGTTCGGCAGAAAAAGTAGAACTAACTGTAACTCTTGGTGATGATTCGTTTGGTGAAGAAATACGTGTAACCTCGAAATTTATAATGAAGAAGATTAACTAGAATGAAGAATCTAAAACTATACAGACAGGAAAAGGCATTCATGATGCCTGTAGTTCTGACCTTCATGGTTATTATTACCAGCCTCGGTCTCACTCTGTTGCAGGCTTCTCTGCAAGCTCAACGCGCGACAATACGTTACTCATATACCCAGATGGCTCATATTGCTAGCAAGGCTGCAATCGACTATGCAGAAGAGCAGTACGAGCTCAATCAAAACTATAGTGGCACGCCAGAGCAAGACTTAGTTATCACAACTAAGTATCGTCTGACAATCCAAGTGAACGTATTGTACAGCCAGGGAACAAATGCCAAGAGGATACAGGCTTATGGAAGAGTTTATATCCCAGAGGCTTCGGCGACAGCTGATTATGTTAGAGATATAAAAGCAAGCATTATCAGGAATGGTGAAGTAATCGTCTGTGCTACTTGCGGTACCGGCGGCGGTGGCGGCAGTACAATCATTGACCCTGCTACTTATGAACCACTTTTATGGTTAGATGCCAACGAGCCGGACAGTCTTATTCAACCTGTAACCGGCGGTGCAGACAACCAATACATCAATGCTCTTTATGGTTCCAGTTATCGTGATATCGTTGAAGAAAAAGGTCCCGATGCAGCATCTGGACCAGGTGTTCCATACTTTACTACATCAGACCTAGAAATGTCCTACGACGGCTATAACTTTGGTCATCAAACTATTGGGCTAAGATTTAGAGGACTAAATGCACCCAAAAATGCAACTGTTAATAAAGCATACATACAATTTACTACCGACGAGACTAAGCAGGCAGGCTCGATTGATTTACTGGTGCGAGCCGTAGCTAGCGATAACGCTCCTCAGTGGACCAACTCTAGCTATACTGCGCTACACACCACTCAAACTGCCGAGAGTGTCACCTGGAAGCCACCAAACTGGAATGTAGTAGGTGCTAGTGGTGCAAACGAGAGAGTAGATGTTACAGGCATAGTTCAAGAAATAGTTAATCGCAGTGGCTGGTCTACTGGCAATGCAATTGCGTTTGTAATTTCATATATACAGGGTGGTGGAGTCCGTACGGCAGAATCTGGGTCTAGCGCCGGCGTGCCTCAGCTCTATGTAGAATGGAACACGGGTGTTTCGGGAGGTGGATACGCAACCAATAATGGTGATCAAGTTGCAACATGGATAGATAAATCGGTCAACAATAATGATGTATCTTTAGCCTATGGGGTTTATCCAACATTGAGTAAAGGAGCCATAAACGGCATGGATGCACTCACCTTTACTGGTGGAACCTTAGGGTCGACTTTAAGTAGTCTTAGTTCGAATAATGGCATTACTGCTTTTATGGTTATGCGACCAATGACTTCTTCATCTTCTAATGCCAGATTCTTGTCAGCTATGCGTTCCACGCAGAATGATGACTATAACACCTATGACGGCATAGCTTTGCTTATGAGGAACGGCTCTACTTCTCAATTAATGCAATATTATCGCAACCAAACAGGCGAAACGGTGTCTAATGCGGTAGACAATACATGGTCAATATACACATCCCGAATAAGCGCTAGCTGGGTAGAAAGATTGTTAAGAGATGGAGTTGAAAATTACTCAGAACAGATCAGTAATATCAACTATAGCATTAATCAGCTTTATGTTGCAGGAAGGCGTTCGGGCTCTGGTGGAACCGACTATGCGAATGTCGATGTGGCTGAGGTGATCGTTTATGACAAAGCCTTAGAGTGCACTGAACTAAACGAAGTAGAAGCCTATTTAGGCGACAAATATGGAGTTACTGTTACAGAAAAGGGTTGTTAATCGCAGATATGAGTAGTAGATTCGGCGATTGGTAAATCTGGAAGCTGAACGATATTGCCCACATACAAGAAATGCTCGTGATAGCCAATACCATCATTCTCGGCCATGATCTTCGGCCAAAGCTTGTAGTCCCCATATATCTTCTCGGCAATACAGGCGTATGTGTCACCTGATTTTACCTCATACTGATCGTCGGCGACTTGAGGTGAGGACACGTTGTCATCGCTTGGTTGTTCCGGGGTGCTGATTAGTGCTTGCTGTTCGGGGTCGACTTCTGCAGAGAGGGCTGCCTCGATATCATAATTGCTCACAAGTTTTGCATAGGGATCGTAGTCGCGGCTTAACTCCTCGAGTTCTTCATAGGTTATATCGCTAAGGTTAACGTTCTGTCTTTCGTCTTTATCGTTTTGGCTTTGTAGGGCAAGTTGATAGTCTAGAAAGTCGGCGACTCGTTTTAGGCTGGTTGAGCGAACATCTGTTGACACCGCTACTATAAGGGCCAGCAAGCCAACCCCAACAACTGTCCCGATAACTTTAAGACCAGCTTGAAAGTCTTCTATTTTTTCGGTTCTTCGGATGTTGGCGAACTTTGTAATGCTTGCCGACAAGATACCTATCAGTGCGCCAAGCAAAACAATTGATACCGTCTGGCCGAAACTCCCATTTAACAGTATCCGATAGACATCTTTTAACCCATTTGCGATATCATAATTTTCAGATCCAGGCACACTCCAGCTCCCATAAGTGTAATGTACGCCCAGTAGTAGGCTAAAACGCGCTATCAAAACACTCACTCCACCATAGATAGCTCCGCGGACTAAGCTGTCTTTTGTGTTCAAGCCGTGCCAAGTACTAGCCACAGACCACAACCCATAGGCAAAAAATATCAAACCGAACCATGACCATAACCCATCGTTACCAAAATAACCTGCATACCATGCACTTAGACCTAATGTTATGCCTAGACCAGCAAGGTATTGTTGACGCAAGGCTTTTAATTGCATACTACCCCCGATTAGCCACCCGTTAATTTGCACATAAGCATATCACAAAGTGTATAGGCAGACGAAAAAGACTCAAATAATTGTCGATAAATTGTTAGTATATGGTGTAATGAAACTAAGAATTCTATCACTTGTTGCAATTGTTGCTGTCGGCTTTGTCTTAAGTTGGCCCGTTCGGGCGATTGGAGCTGATGTTGGAGTTGCACGAGAGCAGGCAATCAGCCATTTGAGCCAGTTAGTTGATACCTATGCAATTAAGCTGTCCACAGAAGAAAGGACTGATGTCCTTCGCGTTTGTCGCAACCTCCAGGCAACTACCATCCAAACGATGAGCACCGATCTACCCTCGTTAGAACAAAAGTACACTCAAGCTGTTTCGAATATTGACTCCACGATTAAATATACCGCCAACGCACTCAATAACATGTCTGAAGATAGTTCGAGTCTGGACTTAGCAGGCGTTCATTTAGCCCGAATTAACGAAGAGTTCACAGCAGCGGTTACCATATACTCTAAGGCGCTGGACGAACTTCTAGTGATTGATTGCCAAGTTTTCCCTGAGCACTTTGTGGCTGGCTTAGAAGAAGCAAGATTTAGGCGTAAGCTAGTTCTAGGATCTGCCGAGTCAATCGTAGATTTTCGCGATGGTGAATTGAGCAATGCATTTCAAACCACATTAGATAAGCTAAAAGACATTGAGGCCAATAGATGAATATAGTTACCTCAGAGATAACTGAGATTCGCGAGAAACGCCAGTCAAAACCAGCCGTCTCGCTACTGGGCTTATTGATTGTAGCCTTTTTGATGACAATGGTGTCTTTTACAATGTTCTGGCAATCAGAAACTAAAGACACGGTTCAATCGATTCAGCGTGCGAATCATGGCTACGATGGCGGAACAATTGCAGCTGATGGTATCAATAACGATGGCGTTCTAAGTTCATCAGAACTACTCTTCATTCAAGAGAACATTTTGCAACATACCAGTAACTTAAGTCCAAGGGCAGACTTTGATAGTAGTGAGCTCGATAAGTCGATCATTGGTTTTTAAGACCATTTTTGTACGCGCAGCCAAGCATCTAGACTGCCCGCTCCACCACCACTAAGGGCAATCACGAGTTGATTATTTGCACGGTGTTCTTCGATTGCGTGTTTCAGATTATTATCTAAAGCGGCCGGTGTAGCTATCTCGGGGTTACCCATGTAATTTATCAGTTCTTGCGGTTCGAAATTACGGTATTCGGGGTGTTCTCGCGCTTGGTATGCGGGCAGCCAATAAAGCTTCTCTATGCCGGCAAAGAGACTCTCGTAAGCGCTTTTAATAAAATGTTGGCGCCGGTTGGTTAAGGGTTCATAAACAACGACCATATGCTCATTTTTCTCTTTTGCCATGGCGAGGCAACCGGCAATTTTTTCAGGTGTATGGGCATAATCTGTCACTAAATTTGGAGTCAGATATTCAAACCGTCGGGCAATCCCCGGAAATCGATTAATAATTTCTAGTAACTTATCTACGGGTTGGTTGGTGATATCGGCGAGTGCGTGCACAGCCAAACCGGCGTCAAGCTGGTTTACCCAGCCGGCAAGTGAGACGTTTTCGGCATACCGATTATCTACTATTTTAAGATTTAGTGGCACATGCTTGTTGCCATAAAGTCTTTCGAAGTCGTTTTGGTAAATTAGGACTTGTTCCGATTGATCGATAAATTGAATAAATGCCTGATTATAAAGTTCTTGGGATGGATAAATTTCGTGGTGGTCATAAGCCAGACCGCTGATTATCGACTTATCTGGCCGGAAAGCTAAGAAATTTCTGTCAAATTCATCGCATTCATAAATAAACCATTCGGCGTCCATCTGAGCATGCCCCATGTTCGCGAACGGCATTTTACCTCCAACCGACCAACTTGCCTTTAGGTTTAGCTGCTGGAACAGCCAGACACACATGGCGGTTGTAGTTGTTTTGCCGTGCGTACCGGCGATTGCCAATAGTTTAAATCCCGCCTCTTGAATAATGTGATTCAAGAACTCGTCTCGTTTGGTACTTTTTATATGGTATTTTCGAGCCACCTGAAACTCAGGACCATCAGGGTTGGCCATTGAAACAGCAGAAGCATACACAAACCAGTCTATTTCGTGCTGTTTGTGAATTGCTTCCATCTGTGTACCGTCTTGCCCGGGGAGTATGTTGATACCTAACTGTCGAAGATCATCTAGGTACGGGCTTTCTTTCATATCGGAGCCAGACACCTGATAGCCTAACTCCAAGGCTATTCGTGCTAAAGGGCCAATCCCGGCTCCCCCGATACCCGATAAGAAAATGTGCATGAACCAAGTATACGCCGCCTTCGCCAGCTTGTATAAATAAGCTATACTTTTGATATGCATAAGCGGCTTAGTCGACATTTGTGGAAAATCTGGGGCTCATTGTCGTTGTGGTCAATTGGTTTAATGGTCGTTTTGAGCGGGCTAGGGAGTGTCTACGGATTACGTAACAACAACTTAAGAATGGTGGAGCTGCGTGAGGCAGTGCTTACTGCCGACGAACAAGGCGAGGGACAACAGCAGCTCGACGAAAAACTCAAAGAACTGGCTAATTTCGTAACAACTCACATGAATACAGATTTAAGTCGCGGTAGAGAACTAGCTATTGACGGTGAAGCCCCAGTCCAACTTGCTTACAAATATTATTATGACTCGATTTTAAATATAGCTACATATGTCAAAAGTTCTCAGGCAAATCTAAGTTTATTGGGTGAGGCACGGATTGCTTGTGAAGTCAGCTCGGTGCCTATTTCCGAACGACTCCAGTGCGTTAACCAGGAACTAGCCAACCTAAGCCACGACAAATTCCCTCAAGTCGAACCATTATCAAAAGATTTTTATGTTTATGACTTTGCCAGTCCTGTCTGGTCGCCCGATCTTGCGGGTTTTTCGCTGATAATATTTGGCTTAACAATCATACTTCTTCTATTAAGATTTATTGTTGGCGCGATTATTGCTAGGCGTGTAAAAAATAACTAAGACCCTATCGATTAGGGCCTTAGGAGTTAAGTCAACTGCCTGGTTACTGAGCTGGATCGTTAGTTGTGTCGTTGGTGGTTGTATCGTCGGTAGCTGGTTGTGTGGCCTGCTGAGCTGTAGAATCTGCCGATGTTGTATCGGTGGCAGCATCTTTACCGCAGTTTTCGTCTTTGGTGACATCTTTCATGTCTAATTTATTGATCTGGTAGTCATTGATTGCGCAGACAACTTGTCCAGATGTCTTAAGATTCTCCCAGAACAAGACATGGCTACGATTAATGTACATGGTGTCTATTGGTCCATGTAATTCATTGCCGAGCTTTGCCAGACTAATCTTCGAGGTAGTAGCTTCCTTGCCGCTATCTGGCTGGATTGCCGATTGTACCTGAACATAGTAAATGTCGCTCAGGCGGTAGCTATCACCATTAATTGCTTCGAGCTTTCCAAAGTATACCTGGCCGTTTGAGTCGTCTAAAAAGACAGCTTGATAGGTAGCATCCAGAACTCGTTCGTTTTCTTTCTGTACAGCAGTTTTCCCATTAAGGAGCATCAATGCCAAGACAGCGATACCAACAATTGCCAGCGAGAACATTAGCAGACCCGCTGCAACATGTTGGCTTTTGCCACCAATCCCTAGTTTTCGATTATTCTTTACCTCTGTTCGGCTGACTTCGTGGGTGCCTGCAGCGACTGGCGCAGCAGGGCGTGAAGGCCGTTGCATGAATTCGTTCATATATAACGATTCCACCCTTTCTCTCTTTAAAATACCATAGAATTGTAACGCATATGCTTTAAGTATGTCCATTCTTTTTGATAATTTATCATTGAAAGGTGTTGACAAGTGTTACGCCTCTAGAGTAAGGTGTTATTACTACTATTTAAGGAGGGATAAAGTGGACGGATACAAGCACACTAACTCTAAAGGCGTAACTTACTACCTAAACAGCAAGGTTGTTACCCTTCGCGGTGGAAAGCAACAAACAATTTACTACTTCTCTAAGGACCATCGTCCAGAAACAGCTTGCGACAAGCCAGCTGATATGGAAGTAGGCGAGAACCCACGCAACGGTTTCCTAACCGTACGTCGCGTAAAATAACAGATAACAACTGTTAATCTAACCAAGAGCCGGGATCAACCCGGTTTTTTGGCGTAATCTAAATCATAGACAAAACATAAGTTTTATGCTATAATCACGGCATGAGTCAGCACGATTCAGCTTCTTTTGAACCTACGACGCGTCCAGATAGACAACGCCTCGACCTAGTTTCTGATGCGCTTTTTAATAATCCACCCTATATTCCCACAATACTTAAAGAGTACCCAGAAATCGCCTCAAGAGTACTAGCCAAAATGCTAGCCGATCTAGATCAAGCCGCTAAAGCCGGCGAAGATACTCGTCTAGCACTTTCAAGAGTTGCGGCTGTTGAGCTTGATATTTTGCTTGCCGAACATGGCATAGGAATAGACCCATCGATTCTCGATGAACATCAACTTACTGAACTTGAGCATCGTCTCGGCATTGACGCCGAAAAGCCAATTGACTTGACTGCAGCATATCAACAGATGGCAAGCGAAAAATCTACATCACCCCTTGCCCAAAGAGCTATGGCTATGGCCCGACAAGCGAGCAGTATGCCACTAGAGCAGCCTCAGGAGGCCGGTCAAGCACAGGTTTTGAATGTTGCTGCGCTAGGTGGAGCTGGCCTGGCAATATTAGCTGCTCAAGAACAAGGAGGAGCAACCCCGACTTCTTTAGATGATGACGTGTCGGAAGCTCAGCGTGATCTTGGTGGTGGTATTGGTGTGAGTGGTATGCCAAAGCCTCCTGCCCGGCATACACCTAAAACAGGGCGGCCGACTGCCGCCGAACAGATGGCTAACGAAAGGCGACACACAGCTAAAGCTCGGCGTGAGCGCTGGAGCAGCTAGCCTTATCTGCTATAATCTACCTCTGTTATGCTAATTTTAGCACCGATGTATGATGTCACCGACACTACCTTTCGCCAGGTGGTGGCAGCTTGCGCACCGCCGGATATGTTTTTTACCGAGTTTGTAAATGTCGAGGGCTTACAAAGTGCCGGTCGGCCACGTCTCGAACATTTCCTAAAACTCGAAGACACTGGCGTGCCCGTAGTCGCCCAAATCTGGGGCAAAAACCCCGATAACTATTACCAGACCGCCAAAGAGCTAGCCGAGCTAGGCTTTGCCGGGATTGATATCAACACTGGCTGCCCCGACAAAACCATTGTCAAAAATGGTTGCTGCTCGGCCTTTATTAAACAAGAGAACCGAGAGAACTTCGCCCAAATTCTGGCTGCCACCAAGCATGGAGTTAAAGATAGTGGCAGTAACATTCCGGTAAGTGTTAAAACTCGGCTTGGCTTTAACGAAACCGATTTTGGTTGGCACGAGTTTTTACTGAAATTAGGCGTCGATATGTTAACCATCCACGGTCGAACTCGTAAAGAAATGAGTAAGGTGCCTGTTCGCTGGGACGAGATCGAGCATATCCGAAAGCTACGTGATGCAGTCGCTCCGCAAACCAAAATCATCGGCAATGGCGACGTTAGCGGCCGAGCCGAGGCTCTCGAGCTGCAAGCTCGTTATGGCCTCGATGGCATCATGATTGGTCGAGGCATATTTACTAACCCATATTTCTTTGCCGAAAACGCCGAAGACATATGGGCCAGTAAAACCTCAGCCGATAAGATTGCGCTATATATCAAACATCTCGAACTTTACCGCTCAAACTACCCAAATGGTGAACGTAAGTTCGACCCGGTAAAGAAGTTTATGAAGGTTTATTTGAGTGGTTTTGATGGCGCTAGCGAACTGCGCGCGCAGATTGCCAACATCCATAGTTGCGAGCAAGCCATCGAGATATTAAGGAATAGCCTAGAGTAGCCAAAAAAGACTAGCCAGCTACTAGCCTCTGTCTATGACTTGGTTATATTGCTGTTGAGTAGTAGGGCTCGACTAAATACTCTCGGACAGAAGCATCCCTGAGCTCGAATTCCCCGATAGTTTTAGGCATAAGCCTGGCAAGGTTTTGCAAATATCTTTGATCAGTTTGCGCTATACGGATTTGCGCGATGATAGGCTTTAGAGCAGTTTTAGCACCTGGCAAGGTAGTATTAACTTGCGTTCTGCCATTTTGCCTATCGATAACCACAGAGTATGAGTGTTTCGATGCCCCATAGATGATGCTTAGCTGCCAGCATGTACTCTCCCAGTTGCCGAGTTCAAAATCTTCAACTGTTCGACAAAGCGTACTCCAATCGGTCTGGTCTTCGTCTGCTGAGCGGTAAGCCTCTGCAATATCAAAAGCTAAATCACCAATCTTAAACAGCATTGGGTGGGAATCTCCGGGAAGTGAATACTCAAAGTCATCGTAGCCATAGTCACGGATCTTTGCGGCTGCTGTTAGTAGGTCGAGCTTGTTAGCATCGTAGTCTTTGATTGTTCGCTTGCAGAAATCCAGAAACTTATCATGATTCTTCATCGTTTGTATTATAGCAAGCTAGTCACACGACGTTTTTATTGTGGTTTAACTTTGTGACGATCTTCTAATATCTTGATCTTTGAAACGAGAGATTGCTTGATATCTACATCTAAGTCTCTTGCTACTAACATGCAGGTTATCAGAACATCGGCAATCTCGTGCGCTAGGTTTTGTTTATCGAACGTACCCTTTTCTTTTCTCTGGAGGGATCTTGCTGCTAAGATCTGCTCTGCTAACTCTCCATGCTCTTCTACAAGTTTGATTACGTGAGCCATCATCCACTCGTCGTCGCTACTTGCACCCTGGTACTTGTCCCTTAGCCGCTTATCTTCGTCACTGATGAATTTAAGTAGTTATTCTAGGGTCATAGGTCAAGTATATCAGACTCAGTAGACGGATGCGGGAGCAGGAATATCGCGCTAGCGATGGGAGCAGTCAGACGCCGACAAGCAAAGCTTGCAAGCTGTCGGCTATTCCGTCGTCCGCTTGAAGCGGACTCCTTGCGGAACCGTGCGACCTACTGTCAGCTAAAGCTGCCAGGGTCACAGGTTCGAGTCTGCGACTCAAAACCAAAGACAAAACCCCACTTTTGTGGGGTCTTATCTTTGGTTGCGGGAGCAGGACTCGAACCTGCGACCTCGTGGTTATGAGCCACGCGAGCTGCCGCTGCTCCATCCCGCGGCATCGAGTTTTTAACTAAACTCGTAAAACAACCGAGATATTCTACCCCTGTAAGGAGTTAAAGTCAAGTCTAGGCAAGAGGAATCTGCAAGCAGAAGCTTGTTCCTGCTGGACCGGTTTTAGTTAGTTTGAGCTCGCCATGGTTCTGTTCGGCGAGTTTCTGAGCAATGCTCAGCCCTAGGCCAAAACCATAGCTGGTTCGGGAGCTTTCGGCACGGAAGAATCTCTCAAAAATCTTTGACTGCTCGGCTTTGGCAATTCCCGAACCTTGGTCGGTGACTGTAAATGTATAATTTCTACCTTTGGCTTTACCAGCCAATTCGATTTTACTGCCTTCGGGGGAGTACTTAATCGCGTTATCGAGTAAGATTGTTAAGATCTGAATCACGCTCGGAGAGTTGACATGAACTCTGGCGCTATCAATAGCTTTTGTTACGCTAATTTTTTTTGCTTGCCGCGCAGATTTTGTGTCTTGTAGGGCTTTATTTGCCAAGTTGTCGGTACGACTATCTTCTAAAATCAAAGCCTGATTGCGCGTGAGAAGCAGTAAGTTCTCGACTAAACTAGTCATATGTTTGACTTCTTCTAGGTTGCTCGCGACAAGTTCGGCTAACTCCGCTTTATCTGAGTGCTTGCTACGCAAAGTAGTCTCGATTTCGATTTGCATCGCAGTTAGCGGTGTGCGGAGTTCGTGACTAGCATCACTCGTGAATCTTTCTAGAGCCTTATGGCTATTTTCGATAGGCTCTAAAGTTCTCCAAGCAAGCAAATATGCGCCTAGACCCCCGGCACTTAGCAGAAACGCATTTATGGTAAGTATCTCGGTTTTAATTTCGTGCTTACTTATCTCGATAGCTTGCTGTCTTGTAGTTACCACCTCTTCTAGGTCGTCCGAAAATATATTGCCTCGGCGTCTTAAAACAATCTCGTTACCCTGCAAGGCGCTGTCGACTCGATCGATCTCGCGGATAGCAACCCGATACCAGTTGAAGCTAAGGAACAGAACCACTGCAAGCAGAATCGAAAAGTAGAACAAAGTTAATTTTAAGACAGCCGATCTAAACATTATCGATCTCTAATTTATAGCCAAAACCACGGACTGTCTTGATACTATCTTTACCGAAAGGTTTATCGAGTTTTTGGCGTAGCGATTTAATGTGTACCTCTACAGTGTTCGGCAACACATCGGCGTCGAATGGCCAGACTTTCGAAATTATTTGGTCTTTGGAAAGTAATATTTCGGGATTTCTCATAAATACTTCGAGCAACGAGAACTCACGTCGAGATAACTCGACCAGTTGGCCAGCGCGGTGGACTGCAAACTTATCTGGTTCGAGAGTAATATCGCCATACTTTAATTCTTGATTTAAACTCTGGCTCGGACGGCGCAGCAGGGCACGTATGCGAGCTAGTAACTCTTCGAAAGAAAATGGCTTTATTAAGTAATCGTCGGCGCCTGTGTTGAGGCCACTAACTCTATCTTTCGTAGAGTCGCGGGCAGTTAGCATGATAATTGGAGTTGTGATCGACTGGTCTCGTAGCTCCCGGATAACGGTCGGGCCGTCTTTTTCGGGCATCATCCAGTCGAGGACAATTGCATCGTATGGTTCGTTCGACGCTTCGATTATCGCTGCATCTCCATCGTGAACTACATCAACCGCAAAACCCTCTTCTTGCAAGCCTCGTTTAAGGCTGCGAGCAATCTTGATATCGTCTTCGGCTATTAGTAGTCTCACACAAATATTATAAACCAGCTGGCTTAAACTAAGCTGAAACCCGGCTGGGGGGCCGGGTTTCATGCGAGTAGGAGAGCTGTTGTCTAATGGTTAGTCCATGTGCCTAAAACCGTGGTGTCCTGGCATTCCTTGCTCGTCTTGAGGGTGAATTACATCAAGATCAATACCTTGCTCATTTGCCCAAGCCTCAAGATCTTCGCGAGCAGACTGCATTTTGTCATGCCTTTGCTGCGGTGTTAAGTCTTGATTTCGAAGTGTCTCGCGCTCGTTGCGGATTGCTTCGAGTTTGGTTTCGAGGGCAGTTTTTTGCTCGGTAGTGAGTGTGCCATCATCAACAAGGCTTTGAAGGTGATCGCTCATGGCTTGTTCTCTATCGGCCTCGTTTGTAGCGTGTTGCTCATCAAGAAATTGCTGAACTTCGGTCTCGTCTAAGTTAAACCTTTCGGCAAACTTGGATGCGAGATTATTACCTACATTGGCCTGGTGAGCGTAAGCCGCGCCGAAACTTAGTAGGCTAAGACCAATTGTTGCTAGGGCTATTCCACCGGCAACTGGTTTTTTCATGTGTACCTTTCTTGTTAAGTGCTTTTCAACCTGTGGCATGCTCATAGACTTGGATAATTCTTGAAACCAAGCGAACAAGTTTCTGGTTGGCTGCTACCCTGCAGCTAAAATAAGACTACACGCTAAACCTGAAGCTTGGCTGAAGCGGGTAATGTATACTTACTTTTATGAAGTTTGGCTTCCATTATTCTGTCGAAACAGAGCTTAACCGAGTTAGGTATACATTAGGAAAACGAGACTTTTTCAAGCAAAATAACTACAAGCCTAGGCTCCCGAGTGGCTTTGACTTAGAGGCAAAAGATGCCGAAATGATGACTAGTCAAATTGAGCTAGAACTAGAGCTTGAGAAAACGAAAAAGCTTCAAGCAAAGATCCTGAACGAATGGCAAGAGTGTGAGACTGATATTAGTCAATACCTCATGAGTTTTGGGTTGCCGGTACCGCCAGCAATAGATATTTTTCTCACCAAATACGGTGTAGGTGGCTCATATTGGCCACCAAATCGAATCATACTAAATATGGCAACCGACAAACGCGATCCATTCTTGACATTAGTTCACGAATTAATCCATCTCGTAATCCAGGCACCGATAATCGATGGATTCAACCTCGAACACTGGGATAAGGAGTCGCTCGTAGACTACCAGTTCATGACAAATCCAACTCTAAAGAGAATATTTCCCAATTATTCATACCAGAGGCAAGCGCCAAGTAAATTGTTACTCAAAAAAGTTGGCTGGCTTTGATTTCTTTTCAAGCGATAATTTAAAGTGGTTCTTGGCCGCTAAAAAAACGAGCCCACTGCTCTAAGTTTGAAGCGGATTCTTGTTTTACTACAGATGATTGTGGTTGATCGATTGATTGTTTCGATTCGTTAAGCACTGCGTCGATGTCGGACTGGTTGATTAATGCGACTTTTTCACCTGGCTTGACTAAGCCTAATTGCTTGCGAGCCGCTAAATCCAAATAATAGTCGGTTTCATAAAATTGATTACGCAGCTCTTGATTTGTTTGTTGTTGCTGCAGCACACCAATCTCTGCCTCTAGGGTTCTTGAACGTTGTTCGAGCCGGTAGTTATACTCAATTTGATTAACGGTAGCCCAAGTAATGGCCAGAGATATAACAATAAAAAATAGTAAAGTTAGATTACTGCGATCAGTTACAAATCTAGAGATGTTTCTTAGTCTTTCCACGCCCATGATTATACAACAGTAGTAGCAGCTCGGGTAATCTGCTATAATCGCCTAGTTCATCACAAAGTAAGACGTTTCATCTGGCCCAGATTATTAAACCAAGAAAACTTTTTTCTGTTTAAGGATTTGAATGGAGCAGCGATGATACGCTGCATATGTACATTTATTAGGGCTCCCGCGAAACTTGTTTCGTGGGAAGAAGGAATGAATCACCAAGTGGTGTTATCTTAAAAACCCCGTTTTTCAGATAACGTAGCAAGTGAATTCATGACGCGGGGGTGTAGCTCAGTGGTTAGAGCAGAGGACTCATAATCCTTTGGTCGTAGGTTCAAGTCCTACCACCCCCACCAAAAATAATCCCCCATAGCGGGGATTATTTATTTGGAGGGGGTGGTCAAAACTGTATATCTCCTAGACTTGCACAATTAAGAGCTTATATCGGTAGAGATCTTGAGTCTTAAGGTTTCTTTATTTGTGCATATGCTTAACCATGATAAACTCAAGCTATAAAAAATGAGGATAATTTGTATGAAGTATTTGTCGAAATCCGTATATGGATTTGCTCATCACCTACTCATAATGAGCCTGGTCGCATTACTGGTAGTAGGGAGCGCAGGGTATTACGTATGGGGTCAACAGCACGTGCAAGATGCGCTCGCCCAGACTGGTCAAACTGACGGTAATGCTGGTGAATTTAACCCAGTCTCTCCTTACCGATTACTTGATACGCGAGATGGTACAGGGGGTACAAATGGTGCCATCCCTGCGTATGGGGAGATTTCACTAAAGGTTACTGACAGGGGAGTAATACCATCCAGCAACCAAGTTAGCGCTGGATTCTTTAATTTTACAGTTGTGTCTCCAAAGGCAAAAGGCTATCTGACGGCATATCCTGCCGGTTCGGCGCGACCTGAAGTTTCAATCATAAACTTTGTTAGCAATGAGAACCGGGCTAATACAGCTACTTTAAAGCTTGGATCAAACGGGGAAATAACAATATACAACGGAAGCTCAAGTACCATACACTTAATTTCAGATATCATGGGCTATTATTCATCTGTTAACGGACCAGATGGCATGAGGCTCAATCAAAGTAACAGCTACACTCGAGTATTAGACACAAGAACAGGCACCGGAGCACCTAAGGCAAGGATTAATGCGCATAGTTCGATAAAAGTTCCTCTAACTTCGATGAACGGGTACGACTCGGCGGCGGCTGTATACGGCACTTTAACTGCCGTTAATCCTTCGGCTATAGGGTACCTAACTATATATCCTTCAGATGAAGAACAGCCACTTGCCTCAATTATAAACTTCTACCCCTCAAAAAATGTTGCAAACTCAACTATAGTGGGACTAGGTGCAAATAAAGAGATAACCATATATAACGGGTCTAGTGGAACAGTTGATGTTATCTTTGATGCGAAAGGCTACTTTGCAAAATTTAATTATTCTGGTGGGGACGTTAATTTTAGTAATTCCGGTAGGTTTATTCCCATAGACCCGATAAGAATAGTGGACACCCGTAAAGGCTTTGGATTGGGTGGTAGTCTAGGGTACGCAGGCTTCTTAAAACGTGCTCAGGCAGACTTTAATGTTGGAGGAATTGGCGATATCCCAAACGACTATTTATTATCGCTTAGCGCTAATGTGGCAATTGTAAATCCAAACAAAAAGGGCTGGGCTGAATTCAGTCCAGGACTCGGAGAGACCTCAAGTATAAATTACGAAGTCAACCAGAATGTTGCTGCATCAATAATAATGAAAGCGGACAGATATAGTGCTCAAAAAACCTCTAGAATAACTTTACCTCCGTCTGATAGTGCGTTTAAAACCGATCTCATTGTTGACGTATACGGCTATTATCTCGCTGGTCAACAGTAGTAAACTGACTAGTCGTCTCGATACTATTTTCTTGTTTACAATCAGGCTATATCTACGGAATTTTCGCAAAAAAACTATAGATCTCAGCTTGATAGTTAATTAGTCTAGTTGTCTATTGAGGTTTGCCATGCAGGTAAATAGAAAGACGCAAACGGACAGTCTAGGGATTGTGGTTATTATTTAGTGATTAACACCAACAGTCTGTTAGAATAATGCCTAAAGCACAAGCAATATGTCAGATTTAGAATTTAAACTTTGGTTCGAGAAATACGGTGGTTGGATATTAATCTGGACCTTTAGCCTGATACCAATAGTTATGTGGCTGTCGATAAATGACGCAGGCGCCGAGTTTTCAAATTGGTACGGAGCTTTTTCTTCACTTGGCAAGATTTTTGCACTAGTTGGTTTTGTGCTATATGCGATCAACTTACTACTAGCCGTAAGAAGGCGTTGGTTAGAAAATCTTTTCCAAGGCCTTAATCGGGTTTATATTGCTCACCATATTACTGGTGGGATTGCTCTGGCATTCTTGGTTTTTCATCCATTCTTTTTAGCAATTCGCTATATAGACTTTAAGCTCTTTCAAACCTTTGGCGATGCTGCTTTATTTTTGTGGCCGCGTGCAGTCGATACTAGCCTCAGCTATCTAGAGGTCCAGGATGCAATATCGATCAATGCCGGCATTATTGCTTTCTGGGGTTTGGTGGTGCTATTGATTTTAACTTTTTTTGTAAAGTTACCTTACCGACTATGGTTATTTACGCATCGCTTTTTGGGTGTTGCATTTGTCTTTTCAATACTCCATCTAGTGACAATTAGCTCAGACACAACACAAAGTAATATGCTCAAATGGTACCTGATAATTTGGGGCATAATCGGCATGGGGGCATTCCTATATAGAACAGTTTTTGGCAATGTTTTTGTCCGTCGAGTACCTTATAAGGTGTCAAAAGTGTTTGTAGATGATAGCATGACTCGCCTGGAACTTGAGCCTATGGCAGGCAAGCTGCCGTTTAAGCCTGGGCAGTTTGTATTCATACGTTTTTTGTGGAGCCAACAAGATGGAGTAATTCCAGAAGCACATCCTTTCTCGATAGCATCCGGTGAAACCGAAGATGGTCTGAGGCTCTACGTAAAAGCTTTAGGAGATTTTACGGCAGAAATCCAAAAACTTCATGAGGGGACAGTTGCCGAAGTCGAAGGCGCTTTTGGTCGATTCGTTCCAGCACGTTATGGTACGACGCCGCAAGTGTGGATTGCGGGCGGCATAGGTGTTACACCCTTCTTGAGCATGGCTAGGAGTATGCAACAGATACCCCAGCAAATCTACCTAATTTATAGTGTCAAAACCCGCTCTGAAATGGTTGAAACTCACGTGTTGGCCGAGTTCTTGCCCAAACACTATCATAATTTCAAGTTCATACCGTTTGTTGTTGATGAGCAAGACGGAGCATTCTTAAGCGCCGACTTTATCGAGAAAAATACAGACGGGTTAATGAATAAAGAGATATTCATATGTGGTCCACCACCGATGATGAAGAGTTTACGAGAACAAATTCGTGCAAAAGGCGTAAAAAATCGTAAAATACATAGCGAAGAATTTACAATGACATGAAAATAAAATTTAAAAGAGTTATGACTACAAAATTTATCGCCGGGTTTAGCTTGGGCATATCTCTGCTTGGAATGTCGGCGATTCTAGTAATTGGATATTTTCAGATTCACCATGATCCGTTGTCGAATCAAGATGAATCTAGTAGTGAGACCAGTCAGGAAGATACCAAAACAACCGACGCCGAACCAGAAACAACAGTTAAGACTGTTGCTGGAGAAAACGGCGCACCCAGCATTGTACTTGAGCTTACTCCAGATACTGTCGCACCAGGAGAATCAGCCACTCTCAATTGGGAAGCGAAAGATGCTGATGTATGCGCCGCCTCTGGTGCTTGGTCTGGCGTCAAGAATACTGTTGGCAACCAGGATACTGGCGCACTTGAGGCTGCCAAAACTTATACCCTAACATGTACAAACTCGGCTGGATCAACCACAGTTAGTGCCAAGATCAAAGTCGAAGAGAAAACTACAAGCAGCACGAATTCAACATCCAGTTCGTCGAGTTCATCTAGCAGTAGCTCCAGCAGCAGTTCAAGTAGCGGTGGCACCTCAAGTGGCTCTACTGGCGGAACAAGTGGCTCTACTGGCGGAACAACTTCGGTTGCACCAACTCTAACCCTTACGATTTCTCCGAGTTCGATATCCGATGGTGATACAGCTTCAATCTCTTGGTCGCTCAACTCTAACGTCAGCCCAGCCCCAACCTGCACAGCAAGCGGCTCGTGGAGCGGAAGTAAATCAACTAGTGGAAACCTGAATGTATCACCTTCGGCTGGCAGCTATACATATACACTAGCTTGCTCGAATAGTGCTGGCACTAGCACAAAGTCGGTCAACCTCACGGTGAATGCTGTTTCGACTTGCGGTAGTGGTGGTTCATGCACCTCTGCAGAGGTAGCCGCGCATAACACACAGAGTGACTGCTGGGTAATAGTTAAATACACGGCGTCTGGTGGAAATGGTTCGAATGGACAAGTATACAAGCTGGCTAGTGGATTCTTTGGCAGCTCTGGCAGTCACAACGGTTTGCCGAGCGCACCTTCTTTAACCGCTAGTACTTGGTGCGGTAAAAATATTTCGAGCACGTTTAACAGCAAGCATAGTGGTGGTTCGCGTAGTGGCGGTGGCGGGACGGCTATCTGGTGGTTGACCAACAATGGTAATTCGCTGATAGGGGAATATGCAGGATCGTAAACAAACAATTAATAATCATCAAAGACTTCTAAGAGTTGTCAGCTTTAGTGCGGTTGCGGCTGTTATACTAACTTGCCTGATTGCCGGGCTCGCCCTTCGCCAAAATCATCGCCTAAAAGGCGAGCTGTACGATATTAAACTTGGCTACAGCATGCATAGTTGGTTGCCGGGTGAATCGGTCGAGACCGAAGTTTATCGATTAAAACTAGAGGATGTAACTATAGATAAAGAGGGTATCCCGGTTTATCTGCCGGCACCATCGGGGTATATGTTTGTGACGGTCGATTTAAGTATCGACAATAAAAGCCAGCAAGACCAATTATTTCTTCCGCTAAATTACACTTACCTGAAGGATCAAACCGGCAAGAAGTACGCCCTAACAACTGTACCGAATATAACGAATAGTGCTGCCGGGAAAATTGCCGCCGGTGATACTGTAAGGGGCCAAATTGGCTTTATGATACCAATCACTAGCACCGATCTGCATTTTTACTTCGAACCTTACGGCCAAGATAACTCGAGTATTATAAATTTTGATATCTCGAGCTATCTAAAAGATATATAATATTTTTCATGAAAGTCAGTAAAATCGAAAAGAGCCTCAATCGACTAGTGGGCGTGATTACACTAATAGCGGTAGTTATGGTTGTGTCGGTTATGCTACTGGCAAATTACACCGCCAAATTATCTGTTAGCCCCGTAGCAAAAATAACCTCCGTATTAGGCGTGTCAACTACCGCTAGCTCTCTAGACATTCAAATTATCAATAAAAATTATCAGCGTCTTGATTCTGGTCAGTATAGCTTAAGCCTGACATACCAGTTAACGAATCACACCAATACAGACATCAATTTTACGGCACCAATTAATCTATTTGCCTTCGATAGCATTGGCAACAAAATTTACAGATCACAGTATCCTACAGATTCAACGACTCCAGCCACATTGGTTACGGCGGGTGCAACAATAACCCAGAGAATTATTTTTACTGGCCTCGATAGAAGTTCGTTGAGTAGTCTTAAGCTCATATATCAGCCGAATGATTCCGACGACTCTATATTGATAGATATTTAAGATTACTAAATCTGCTAAAATATAATCATATAGGAGTTAAAGATGCCAATAATCATCGCTGCAATAATAGTTTTTACGATTTTTTTAATTTCAGGGCTTTACATAGTTAGACAGCAAACTGCTGCTGTGATCGAACGTTTCGGTGGGTTTACAAAAGTTTCAGATGCTGGGCTTAACTTTAAGATTCCGCTAATCGATCGGGTGGCTGGGCGCCTAAGTCTGCGAGTGCAGCAGCTAGATGTACGTGTTGAGACTAAAACTAAGGACAATGTGTTTGTGTTTGTGATTGTTAGTGTGCAGTATTTTGTGATTCCAGAAAAAGTTAAGGAAGCTTTTTATCGTTTACAAAATGCCGAAGCTCAGATTACCAGCTATGTCTACGATGTTGTCCGAGCACAAGTGCCGGTGATTACGCTCGACAATGTCTTTGAAACAAAAGATGACATCGCTCAGGCCGTGAAGGTAGAACTAGAACAAACTATGGACGATTTTGGCTACGGAATAGTCAAGACTCTAGTTACGGATATCGACCCCGATGCAAAAGTAAAGGCAAGTATGAATGAAATCAACGCTGCCCAGCGACTGCGACTTGCGGCAGTTGAGCAGGCTGAGGCCGACAAGATTCGAGTAGTCAAGGCCGCCGAAGCCGAAGCCGAGAGCAAAGCACTTCAGGGTAAAGGTATTGCCGATCAACGCACGGCAATCGTAAATGGCTTGCAAGAGAGCGTGACAGATTTCCAGAATAGCGTTCAGGGTACAAGTGCCCAGGATGTCATGAACCTAGTATTGATGACCCAATATTTTGATACTCTAAAAGATGTTGGCACACAGTCGGGCAGCAACACAATTCTTTTGCCGCATAGCCCAAGTGGTATGCAAGATATTTCTGAACAGTTACGCAATGCCATGATTACGGCCAACGAAGTCAGCAAACATAAGTAATAATACTTAAAGTTCTAGGTACAGATTATTTTGCTGCAAGCTATCCGTACGGCTTCGCTCCAAGTAGGGAAGGCATGGATGGTTTCATCAATATCACTAGCCCTCAGGCCTTTGTGGATGGCTAAGGTAAGCTCGTGGATCATCTCGCCGGCGCGCGGAGCAACAATTGTTGCTCCCAAGAGCACCCCACTGTAGCTGGCTAAGACTTTTACAAATCCAGTATCCTGGCCAGATGTATTGCTGCGGCCGATAATGCTAATAGGGATTGCCGCTCGCTGGTAGTCGATTTTTTTCTGTATAAGCTCGGTTTCGGTATAGCCCGCACTAGCAATTTCGGGGCTAGTAAAAACACATCTTGGAACGGCGTGATATTTTGCACGAACTCTTGAGCGGCGCCACATATTATGCCCAGCTATCCGGCTTTGGTATGAAGCCATATGGGTAAACATATACGGACCCACGACATCGCCAGCTGCATAGATATGCTTGGCGGTGGTTTGCATGTACTGATCGACGATGATTCCACCTCGCTCATAAGCTACGCCAGCGTTCTCTAGGCCAATATCGGTCATGGCGGCTTTACCGGTCGCCAGTAAGATTTCCTCGACTATTATTTTAGAAATTTTACCTTCTTTTTCTAATGTCGCCTCTTTACGACCAGGTTTTCCTGTCACCTTGATCACTTTAGTACCTGTATGTACTTCGATTCCTTTTTCGGTCATGGTACGTTCGAGTAGCATGCCCGCTTCTTGATCTTCTTTTACGAGCAAGCGAGGTGCAAGTTCAGCTACAACGGTTCTTGTTCCAAAGGTGTTAAAAATTTCTCCGAACTCAACACCAATCGCCCCGCCACCAATGATTAGTAGACTCTTTGGAGGTCGTTCTAACTCGATAGCTTCGCGGTAAGTTATGTAACCTGTTTGTTTTAGACCTTCGATTGGCGGTATCAGGTTGTAGGTTCCCGAAGCAATCAAAAACTTACGAGCCGTCAGGCGTTTATGGCCAATCGAAACCGTCCATTTATTCAGAAAATGTGCATGGCCCTTGATGAGTTCGATGCCTGCGCGTGTAAAGGCTTGAGCGCCATCGTGTGTACCAGTGTTGTATACAGCCTTATCTTTCCAAGCCTTAACGGATGCATAGTCAAAATTTAGATTGTGTGTTCGTATGCCAAAACGACTTGCTTCTTTCGCACCTGTGTAGGCTTCGGCAGCAGTTAATAAAGCTTTTGTGGGTGTACAACCATAGTTTGGGCACTCTCCACCTACTTTACCTGCCTCAATAACAGCAACTTTCTTACCAATACGCGCACTTAGATTGGCGGCAACACCGCCTCCGGCGCCAGATCCGATTACTATTAGATCGTAGTCGAAATGCTGTGGACGGATATGTTTGACCTTATACATCAATAAACCACCCGGTGATGAAAATACATATAAGCCGCGTCGGGATGATATACCTGTAAATGCTTGGCGGCCATTCTGCGGATATCGTTGCTGGTAATCTCGTGCTTGTGGGATAACCAGTGCTCAACGTCGCCAACAACTTGATTGGCAATTAATTCTGCCGATCCCGCAGGCTCACGTACGCTTAAGCAGGCTGCATAGATACTGGCATAAAGCTTCTTGTTATCGTAGGCCTCAGTGTGACCAGCGCGTTTTACTAAAAAGTTTTCTGACATATAGTTCTATCCGAAGTTTACCGTACCGTTAGCGATTAAGATTAGAATCCAACCAAGAGCAATCATTAATAACCCAATGAATAATCGCATTGCTCCTTTGCTCTCTTCTTTCCATTTTGCAACTGCACTCACCTTTGTACCTGCGGCTACCATACCCAAGATCACCAATAAAGGTGCTACGAAAATAATGTTATAGATGATCATCAGGCCAAATGCAGCTAAGCCAAAATCAACACTCAAAACATTGATAATTGCTAGATATGGAGCCCCGGTACATGGTAGTTCAACTGCAGCAACGAACATGCCAAGTAACATTACCCCAGCAATCGAAGTCTTGCTTGTTGACCAGTCGTGGATCTTAGCAGCATATTTCGCCGGAATTTGTAAGCTAAAGCCTTTTCCATACCAAAAGTAATCCTTTATCTCTAATATCCCAGCGAGCACGACTAATGCCCCGACTGCCAAACTAAGATATTCGGCAAAAGCGATTGGTATTTCAGACAAAAAATAAACAAGACCCAATCCAGCGGCCAAATAGGTTAGGAAGATTGCAAAAATATAGGCAGAGCCAACTATTAGTAAGCGTTTTGTCGATTGACCGTTTCCGAGTACGACCGAAACCATTAATATCAAGACGCCGATAGCACAAGGGTTAATTGAGTCAATCGCTGCAGAGCCTAAAACCAGAGTCAGGGCAGGTAGGCCAAGCATTAGTTACTCCTCTCAGTACTGTCTGATTGACTAGATGGAGCCTCTTGTACATCGACACCTGCTTGTTCGGATAGTTTTGTATAGTCTGTAGTATCGGTAATATTGCAGTGTTCTGGCTCATTGGCAGGCACGCCAAACTCTACACAACGTTTGGTGTCCTTTAATCCGTACTGTAGGCATAGTTTGTCGGTAAAATCTTTTGGAGAGTCGAATTCAAAAATAATGCAATCGCCGGGCGGTACGTTAGAGTATGGTGAATAAACGTAATTGGCTGGGTCATCTAGTTTTGTCTGGGAATATGTATCGTTGTCTTTATCGAAGCGATAAACGAACACCTGGACTTCTGCTGGCTGTGCGTCTGCATTTCCGCTACAGGACTCACCATTCATCAAGTCTAGATAACGCGCGTTACCACTCCCACGAACCATTGATTCGATATAGGTTCGGTTTGAGGTGTCGACTATATCTCCGTCTTGATCATCTTCAAAGAGGTTATTTTGACCTACCGGGATAGTCATCGACCCACGCTCTAGGTTGCCATCAATTACATGCATGAAGTTACCTAGGGTTGCATCTTCGTGCTCATTAACAACAACTCCTTCTAGATGGATCCGTTTGTCATTATGTTCGTGTAAGCTGGCAGTTCCAATCTTATTGCTGAGTAGTCTGTAAGGGTCGCGTAGCTCAATCTCACTCCCGCAAACCCAGTATTCTATATCGGCGTGCCAATGAACAGGACCATTACTGTCTGACACTGAGTTTAGATATATAGTCGAGCCGAATAAGAAAACCGTCGTACTGCCAACTATAGCGGTAATCAGCAGAAACACATGAAGACTATACTTTGGCTTATGCTGTTTAATCTGCATACCAGTAATTACCAGCATAATAATTAGTAGTGAGGCTAAGCCGACAGACTTAAGTGAATAGCCAGCAATTTGGCCTTCAAGATTTTGAGCGACTTCTGCAAAACTAGATATATCCACCATGATATTTATTTTGCTTCCTTACTCCCCATACGATAACATAAGCAATATAAGTGTTATTGTAAGGGTGGAAGGCAAGCTTGTCTAATCAAAAATCTATTTTGGCCTATCAATTGAGCTCAACAGAGACCGTAGATTCGTTTAACTCGAGCGTAAAAACTGGTCTCAGCCAAGCCGATGTACTAGAAAGACGAGCTACATATGGTCTAAATAGTCTAGCTACAAAAAAGTCTATTAATCCCGCTGTATTGTTTATCAATCAGTTTAAGGATGTACTGGTAATAATCCTGCTAGTCTCTGCAATTATTTCATGGGCTGTCAGCTTAATTAGTGTCAGTGGTACCTCGCAAACATACTCGCAAGAGTTTATAGATCGCTCGATGGCATGTATTAATGATCCAATCAGTCCTAGCGACGGGGCTTCTAGCTCGTGCAATCTAGCTAGTAAATTGGCCGAAAAAGAGGCAATTACAATTCCTGAGAGTTCAAAGTGTCAGACCAAGGAGCTTGACCAACAGTTTACTGTGGCTTGGGGCGGCGGAACCGCCTGTAATTTATATGTGATGCTTGGAATGCCAAAGCTGCCAGTGTCCGACTCAAGCCAGTTATTAAAAACTAACAATGAAGGTTCTCGAGAAGCTATTCTCATTTTTGTGATTGTCTTTGCAATCGCCATAATTGGTTTTCTAAATGAGTATCGTGCCGAGAAAACCGTCGAAGCCCTAAAAAAACTAGTTGGCTCTAAGGCTCAAGTTCGGCGAGCTGGTCAGATTTTCGAGATTGATGCTATCGAACTTGTACCGGGTGATGTTGTTGTCTTGGATGAAGGTTCGAAAGTACCAGCGGATTTACGGTTAATTTCGGTCAGTAACCTTTATGCAAACGAAGCCAGCTTAACCGGAGAGAGCGTGCCTGTAAGCAAAAATACTCTCGCCCAAAAAGGCGATAAACCACTCGGCGACCAAAAGTGCATGGCATTTGCAGGTACATTTATCACGCAAGGCAGGGCCGAAGGTATTGTTACAGCTACAGGTCAAGCCACCGAAATCGGCAAGATCGCAAAATTGGTGAATGAGGTCGAAGAAGAAGCTACCCCAATGCAACGCAAGCTAGACGATCTGGGCAAGAAGCTTGGTATATTCATTTTATTAATTTGCGCCGGGGTGTTTGCGATCATCTTTTTGTTTGTCGATTCGCAAACCGGCCAATCGTTACTCGAACGATCCATCTTTGCTTTTACGGCTGCAGTTGCATTAGCGGTAGCCGCTATACCAGAAGGACTGGCATTTGTAGTACGTATAAGTTTAGCGCTCGGGGCAAGACGTATGGCTACTAAACAGGCTCTGGTCCGAAAATTGAGTGCAGTTGAGGCATTAGGCAGTACCGATATCATCTGTTCTGACAAGACTGGTACGCTGACGCGGGGAGAGATGACCGTTAGAGCAATTCATATCGACGGTAAAACGTATAGCCTAACAGGCAGTGGTTACGAAACCACGGGTAAATTAACTATTGGCAAGAAACAAGTAAAGCCAAATGAGGCCATTTTTGCCCTTATGCGCATCGGTGTCTTGTGTAACAACGCGCAGCTCCAACATAATCAAATTTTAGGCGACCCAACCGAAGCCGCACTGCTAGTTTCAGCTGCCAAACTCGGAATGCAGGATGCTGATATACGATCTGTTTGGGGGCGAGAAACAGAGATACCATTTACAAGCCTGCGCAAAATGATGTCAGTCGTAACCAAGAATCCGTCTGGTGGCTATTCGATCGCTACAAAAGGCGCAACAGAGAAAGTGCTTGCTCTGTGCAGCCACTATTTGACTAGCAGCGGTCAGCAAAAGCCATTGAATCCAAACATTCGTCAGCAGATACTTGACGAAAACCATCGGCTATCGAGCCAAGCACTCCGAGTACTAGCATTTGCCAGTGATAATCACGCAAATCAGCCGACATCGAATACTCAGATTGAGTCAAATCTGACCTTTGTAGGTTTACAAGCGATGATGGACCCACCTCGCTCCGAGGTCATAGATGTAATTCATCGAGTCCAGACAGAAAGTGGCATAAGGGTGATTATGATAACTGGTGACTATATCGACACTGCCACAGCAATAGCCGAGGAGATTGGTCTACACGGCAAGGCAATTTCTGGTGCAGAGCTCGACAGCCTTAGTCAGGCAGAGTTCGAAGCTATTGTAGAAGATGTAAGTGTTTACGCTCGAGTCGATCCGGAGCATAAAATTAGAATTGTCCAAGCACTTAAGAAACATGGTCATCAAGTTGCTATGACTGGTGATGGTGTCAACGATGCACCGGCTATCAAAGCTGCCGACATAGGTATCGCCATGGGCATAGCCGGCACAGATGCCAGTAAAGAGGCGGCTGATCTTATTTTGCTAGACGACCAGTTTCTAACAATAATTAGTGCTATCGAAGAAGGTAGGGGTATTTTTGATAATGTCCGTAAATTTGTGAACTTCTTAATTTCGTGCAACATCGCCGAAGTTCTGGCGGTGACATTTGGAATATTATTCTTCGACAACCTAATCCTTACAGCAGCCCAATTACTGTTTATTAATATCGTTACGGATGGTTTGCCAGCGGTTGCACTTGGGTCTGACCCGGCTCAAAAAGATTCACTTCGGCAAAAACCGACTTACTATCAACAGCCTATCCTAAATCGACGCACTTGGGTGGAAATCTTCGTATTTGGTGGCCTGATGACCACAGCGTTATTATTCCAGTTTTGGTATAACCTGCACCACGAATCAATCTTGGCGGCAGTCTCGGCTGGCTTTACGGCCATGGTGGTGTATGAGTTGGTGCGCTTGATTGATATTCGCACAGACTACAATATCCGTTGGTTCAGTAATCCATGGCTATCGGTAGCGATTGCTAGTAGTTTTGTTTTACAGTTCGCAGTTCTTTATATTCCCAAAATGGCTTCATATTTCGAGGTTGGCCCATTAAGCAGACACGACTGGCTTTTTATGGTAACTGGTTCGGCTGTTCTTTTTGCAATCATGAAGTCACTCAATCCGGTCTTTGATCGCATCGGCTCCGAGACACACGCTGTTGTGAAGTAGCGTATACTTAAATAAATGGAGATCGTGGATAACCTATCCTTAGCCGACTATACTTCTTTGGGCGTGGGTGGGCCAGCTGAGCGAGCGGTGATAGCTAGTAACTCAGAGGAATTAATTGAAATCTTATCAGAGTCGAAACGGCGCCAAACTATCTGGTTGCTCGGGGGCGGAAGTAATGTGCTTGTTTCGGATTATGGATTGCCGGGCTTAACTATCTTACAAAGCGGTGGCCGAATAGTATTCGATCAAGATAAAGTTCTCGTTGATTCCGGTGTTGAATGGGATGCATTGGTCGAGCAGGCCTTAAAGCGCAAACTCTGGGGGATTGAGCTGTTAAGCGAAGTACCCGGCACAATTGCTGGAGCGACATTCATAAACATTGCTGCTTATGGCCAAACGATCGGTGAACGAATAGAGTGGGTGGAGGCGTGGGATAGATTGCGCAGTCGACGGGTAGTCTTTCACCAGAATCAGCTAGAACTAGGCTATAAGCAAACCATTTTCCAGAATTCACCTCACCTTATTATCACCAGGGTCTGTTTAAACCTCAGCAAAAAAGTTACACATGTTCTGGAATATCAGAAGGCACTAGAAGTCGCCGAAGAACTCCAGCTGTCTGTCGATAGTCTTACGGATCGTCGACAGATTATTATCGAAACTCGCAGGCGTTCGGGATCGATATGGCATCCTCACGATCCTCGATTCTCGCGAACCGCTGGTTCTTTCTTTCGTAACCCGCTTGTTCCAGAAAAGTTAGCGAACGCTATCATTAACTTCGACGAAACAGAAACCAACCCAAACATCGTTAAAAAAATGAATACTGTTCATGGCGGAAGTGCCAACCGTGTCTCAGCAGCCCATGTCTTGTTGGCGGCTGGCTTTAAACGCGGGCAAAACTGGGGTAGAGTAAAACTTAACGATCAGAATCTACTCAAAATCGAGGCTTTAAGCGGGGCGACTGCACAAGATATCTATAATGTTATGCTCAATATTCAATCGAGTGTTTTAACAAAACTCGGGCTTAAATTAGAACCAGAAGTTAGACTACTAGGGAAGTTTAAGAATAAACATAAGCATATTGACAAATAATCAAAACCATGTATAATACATAGTGTTCCTGCAGAAACAAATATTACAAAATAAAATACGAGGAGCCGATAAAAAATGGCTTTAAGTTTAAAGACTAAAAACGAGAAGGCTAAAAACGCTTCGCCTAAGAACGCAACTGCTCTTAGTAGCAAAAAAGCTTCGCAGGCAGACGATGTATTAGCATTCTTGAAACAGCAAGAAGAAGACGCCAAGGCTAAAGAAGCCGCGGGTCAGTGCATGTTCTGCTAGTTTGCTCATAGCCTATCGGCTTACCGCTGAAAGGAATACAACATGGGTCTAAGCTACGAACGCCATAAGTCTCGCAATATCGTCATCTACATGATCGATCGTCTGCTCGACTAAAAGCGCATCCGTTGTTTCTAAGTGGTCAGTCAACCACCAAAGTCCAGCTGGGAATTCACTCAGCTGGCTTTATTTATGCTACAATTTACCTCAGTATCTTTTGAGGGGTAAGAAATGGGTGACGATCTAGACAAACAAACAAAAACGCCCGAAAAGCAATCGACGGCTTCACCGAGCGTGAGCTCAATTTCTCAACCGGTGAGTACAGAAGAAATTACCGGTGTGTCTGACCAAAATCTTCCCAGCAAACAAGTTGCCCAAAATACCTCAGATGCACCAGACGAAGCAACTCTAGCATCTGCTAGCGCTGAGCTTTCAGACGATTTAAAGATCTCCGTAAATGACGGTAGCTCTCGTCGCAAAAAAATCATTATTGTTTTAGCGGCCTTATTCTTAGCGTTTGGCGCAGCGGCCTATTACTGGTTTTTTATTCATGGCAACCAACAAGTCGCGCCAGAGCAAATTGATAGCTCAATTGCCGTACCGCTAAAAGCAAAGATTACTTTGGTAGAAGGCAAAGTTGACTACACTACCGACGAAGGTACTTTATGGAAAGTAGCCGACACAACAGTGGTCATGGAAGAAGGAGATTGGCTGAGAACTTCTTCAGACGAAACAAGTCGGGCTGTTGTCGTTTTCGATGATGGCTCATTACTTAGACTTAACGCTAATACCGAGGTTAGGTTAAGTACCACAAACTCACATAAGATCGATTCGCTTCTCGAATCTGGTGATGTCTACGCGCGAGTAACTGCGTCCGATGTGCGAGTTTTTTCGGTTACAACCTCAAAATTATCGGCTATTGCCAAAGGTACAGCATTTAGGGTTACGGCCGATAAAACAGAGGAGTCGATCGAGGTTTACCAAAGTACTGTAGATGAGCCAAACACAAACAACGAGTTGACCGAGGGTAAAAAACTTAAATTTGTTAAGCAGACCAACAGCGATACTGTGAGCGATCTAAATCTCCAAGCCTTAAAGAAAGACGAATTCTTGATGTGGAATCGCACTCAAGACTTAGATAGTGATAGCTTTCGAGAACTACTAGGTTTTCTGGCAGATATAGAAGCTCCAGATCTTAACATAACCTCTCCAGTTGATGGCGCAAAAATTGAAATCCCGTTAGGCTCGACCACAGCATCGGTCGAGATAAAAGGTACAACAGAACCAGGCTTAAACGTAAAAGTGGTTAGCGACTCCGATGACACTCAAGAGGTTACTGCCGATGAGGCGGGCGCATTCAGTATCGAAATGAGCTCGCGTGAAGGTAAGGTTGTCTATACAGTTACGGTTGTTGACAAGAGTGGCAATAGGTCAAAGCTAGTGGCGACTGTGACGTTCGAGGCCGAAAAGGCTAGTTCCCCTGACCCAGAGATTACTCTTGGTGCAGTAGCTCAGGATACAGCCGGCGTGGTGCTCAATTGGCAATTTAAGACTGGCTTTAGTGCTCCAGATGGAGTGAAGGTTCTATGGAATCGTAACGGCGACCTAACTTATCCAGTTGAAAGTGTGTTTAACAATACTTCGAGAGTCAAGAATAGCTACACTTGGTGGGGAAGCAAGCGGAAGCGACAATTTGTGCCAGCTGTAGCCGAAGGCTGTACGGATCCAATTTACGGTAGTCGTTATGTTACTGATGACACGACTACGACAATATGCCTACTGGATGGCCAGTCCTATGCATTTCGGGTATGCCGATACGATTCGGCAACCAGCCAATGCGATGTGTATAGTAACGAGATCAGGGTTAGCGCTCCAGGCGGAACCGATTAAGCAAACCTTTTAATCTACCTCCACCTCTGATATAATCCCCTCCGCCTTGGTTTGTGGTTCATGAGTTAGGGCTCCCGCAAAACCTGTTTTGTGGGAATAAGGAGTAAGCAAGTCTAGGGTCGAAGCTTTTGAATATTATTCAAAACGAGACAAAGGCGCGGCTTACGACGACGTGGCGGGATAGCTCAGATGGTTAGAGCGCAGGACTCATAAGCCTGAGGTCCCGAGTTCGATCCTCGGTCCCGCTACCAAAGTAAAGCCACCCTTCTGGGTGGTTTTACTTTGGTATGGGTGCAAGTCAGGCCTTGCGACCTCAGGCGAGGTCTACGAATCTTGTCAAATCTACATATTTACACAACAAATAGTAGACGGTGGAGTAGCCATTGGCTAATCAACCATCGTGCGTTCGTTCGATCCTCGGTGCAAGAATGTATCTTAAAGTAATCATCATACTGGAAATTTAATTTAAATTAAATTTCCAACAATTCTGTGCTTCTATATCTCAAATCGATAGCTTAGTCTGGGGTATAATATTGGCGTGATTCAAGCGTTAAAACCTGGAAAGTATGTTGTTGCGGTATCTGGTGGTGTCGACTCAGTAGCATTGCTACACGCCTTAACGCTACTGCCAGATGTCGAGCTAGTTGTGGCTCACTTTGATCATGGCATTCGCCCTGATTCGAACGAAGATGCAAAGCATGTACTCCAACTAGCAAAAAAGTACGGTCTGCCTTTCGAACTGGGTGAAGCAAGCCTTGGCCCTAACGTTAGCGAAGAGCTGGCTCGAGATATGCGCTACAATTTTTTAAAGATAGCTGCAGCCAAGCACTCCGCGGATGGGATCATCACTGCCCATCACCAAGATGATCTGATTGAGACAGCGATTATTAACATGTCTCGTGGTACAGGACGCCATGGCTTAAGTAGCTTGCGGACACATTCCAACCTTATTCGGCCATTACTAAGTACTACCAAGCAGGAACTTAGGTCATATGCCGAGAGCCAGGGGTTGGTATGGCGTGATGACTCAAGTAATACCGATAACAAGTACTTGCGCAATTATATTCGCAACAACATCGTACCTAAATTGAGTTCCGACCAACGCGACCATCTACTCCACCACATTAACCGTGTTCAAGGACTAAATCAGCAAATTGATAGCCTACTCGATAATTACGTGACCCACCATAGCTACCGAAGAGGCAATCGAGTATATAGTCGGAGCTGGTTTAACCAGCTTCCTCATGACTTTGCTGCATCTGTGTTGCATCATATCTTACGCAATAACCAGGTTAGCGATTACACAAAAAAACAGATTGATCTTTTAGTTGTAAAAATCAAGGCTGGCCGGCCGGGTAGCCTACTCGATCTAGATGGCGAGCACCAGATTGGTCTAACAAAGCGTTCGTTTAGGTTGCTGGCTAGGAGTTAAACAAGTAGAATAGAGCTTTATGAAGCCAAAGAACAATAAACCGACCAACCAGAGTCGGCTTAAATCCCTAATTTTTATTACCATTTTAGCCCTGATAGGCCTAGCTTTCTATGCAGCTTATAGTCAGACAAGTGCTCTCGAAAAAGTTACGATCACTCGTGTTATCGAACAAGCCAACAACGGTGAAGTCAGTAAACTGATTGTCGAAGGTGAAAAAGTCGAGGTAGTTAAGAAGGGTGATACCGAACCTTCGGAATATGCAATCCGTGATGTAAATGTTAGTTTTGCCGATCAAGGTTTAGTCAATAAAGATGTAGAGTTAGATTTTCAAGAGCAAAGCGATTCTGGCGGTCTCTGGATAAGTGTTTTGTCTGGCCTGGTACTGCCAATTGGCATCTTACTGGTACTAGTAATTATGTTCCGTTCTGCCCAAGGCCAGGGCAGCCAAGCGATGAGTTTTGGTAAGAGCAAGGCCCGACTTTATGGCAACGAAAAAGATAAAGTGACTTTCAGCGATATTGCTGGTAACGAAAATGCCAAAGAAGACTTAGCTGAAGTTGTTGATTTTTTGCGTCACCCAGAAAAGTTTAAAAACGTCGGCGCTAAAATACCTAAGGGCGTCTTATTGGTTGGCCCACCAGGTACCGGTAAAACTATGATTGCTCGGGCTGTTGCTGGCGAAGCCAAAGTGCCCTTCTTCTCGATTAGTGGTTCAGAATTCGTGGAAATGTTTGTAGGTGTAGGTGCTAGCCGTGTGCGTGATTTATTTAACCGTGCCAAAAAGAATGCTCCATGCATTATCTTTATCGACGAAATCGATGCCGTTGGCCGTAAGCGTGGTAGCGGTATGGGTGGTGGTCATGACGAGCGTGAGCAGACCCTTAACCAAATCTTGGTCGAGATGGATGGATTTGAACAGGGCCAAAATGTAATTTTGCTAGCAGCAACTAACCGTGCCGACGTGCTCGATCCTGCCCTCTTGCGTCCGGGTCGGTTCGATCGCCGTGTAAACGTCGAGCTGCCTGATCGCCGCGACCGCGAAGAAATCCTAAAAGTACATTTCAAAAACAAGCCAGTCGAAAAGAATGTTGATCTGTCGGCGATGGCCGCAAAAACCGCTGGTAGCTCTGGTGCAGATCTGGCCAATATAGCCAACGAGTCTGCCATTAAAGCTGCTCGGCGCAATAGCAAGACGATTGCCAACCAAGATTTGGTCGAAGCCTTCGAAAAAGTCGCTATTGGCCCTGCTCGCAAAAACAACATCATGACAGACAAAGAGAAAGAATTGACCGCCTACCACGAAGCTGGCCATGCACTTGTTGGCCATCTAATGCCTGAAAGCGACATGGTTCATAAGGTGACGATTGTTAGCCGCGGTCACACGGGCGGCGTAACTTGGTTTATTCCACCAGAGGATCAACACTACCACAGCATTAAGTGGTACAAAGACGTTCTGGCTCGAATTTTGGGCGGACGTATTGCCGAAAAGATTATTTATGGTCCAGAAGACGTAACTACGGGTGCAGGTTCAGATCTGCAAAAAGCCGTCGATTACGCACGTGATATGGTTATCAAGCAAGGTATGGGTAGTAAAGACTTGCGCGACATGGTCTTTCATAGTGACGAAGGTATGATGTTCGATCGCATGGTCCATGACCGACCATATAGCGAAGAAACTGCCCAACGAATCGACAAAGAGGTTGCTCAACTAGTTTCAGAGGCAGCCAAACGAGCCGAGGCGGTGATTGCTGCCAATCTCAAATATCTAGAAGCTCTTAAAGAAACCCTAATCAAGAAAGAGACAGTAGAAGCCGACGAGGTGGTTGAGATCTTTAAAAATGCCAAACTCCCGGCTAGCGCCAAGTTAGATTAAGGCGTGACCAAATTAATTCTGCTACTCGCACACAAAGTGAGGCAGATATACTGGCGTGTAGTTAGGCCAACTACTTTTGGTGTGAAAGTTATGGTTCGGTATAAGAGTGAAATACTCCTCGTCAAACATAGTTACGATCGTAGCTGGAATTTGCCTGGAGGTGCTTACAGGCCGAAACGCGAAACGCCAGAAAGTGCTAGTAAGCGCGAGATATTCGAAGAGCTGGGCATTCGACTCTCCAAACTCAGACTAATCGATTCAGGAGTGTCTGTAAAAGAATTTAAGAAAGATCACATCAAAATATATTTGGCAGTATTCAGTAGTAAGCCAGACCTAACCCTTGGGCATGAGCTAGTTGCAGCACAGTGGTTTAGGCAAGACAGGCTGCCTCAACAAACTGCCAGTATTGTGAAACAAATAAAAAACTAGCTCACCGCCCCTTAACCCTAGTATACTAATGGTGTGAATCGGATTCTTCGACGCGCCAATATGCGACTCTCGTTTGGCTCGGCTGCTTTACTGCTAGCCGGATCTTCTTTGACGGGTACTATTTTAGGAATACTCCGCACCAAACTGATTAATGCTAACTTTAATAACTTTAGTACCAGCGCTTACTTTACTGCCTTCAAGATTCCAGACATGATTTTTTTGATGCTGGCGTCGGGAGGTTTGAGCGTAGCTTTCTTGCCGGTACTTTCAGATAAGTTGAATAAAAATGGACGTCAAGAGTCGTGGGTTCTAACATCCTACGTTCTTAACTTGGTGGCAATCGTGATGTTTTTCTTTAGTTTGCTGCTAATTATCTTTCCGCATTTTATATTGCAACACACTATTGCCGGTGGGATGAGTGCCGAGAAACTCGATCTAACTGCCGCCATCATGCGGCTTGTAGCAGTTAATCCACTCCTGTTTTCTATCAGTTCTGTTTTGTCTAGCGTCCAGCAGGCTATTGGTAGATTTTTCTTTACGGCGTTTGCGCCGATTGTCTACAACACCTCGATCATTATAAGCCTATATTTATTCAGAGATTCGATGGGAGTTGTAGGTTTGGGTCTAGGCGCAGCAATTGGGGGTGCTTTATATTTAATTGTCGTCTTTGCAGGTATGTCGGGATTAAACTTCCGCCATCACCTTCGAATGAATTTTAAGAACAAGGCGTTTAGGAGTGTTATGAAGGCTCTGCCACCGCGTTCGATTGATCAGGGAATTTCAAGTATCAATAGTTTGGCGCAAAACAGATTTGCCAATAATATTTCGTCTAGTGCTACAGCTAACTTTGAGAATGCCTATATATTGCATAATGCCCCAGTTTCGTTAATTGGGTTAGCGATAAGCACGGCTGCTTTTCCGCGTTTTACAGAAAGGATTTCGCAAGGTAGACCAGATTTATTCAAGAAAGAATTCTTAAATGTCTTGCGAATGATGATCTGGATATCCGTACCTGTTGTGGCAACCAGTTATTTCACAAGAGATTACTTGGCAAGAATAATATTTGCTCGCGATAACCGTGAAATAGCAATTATTTTCGGCTTTCTAGTAGTTGGGATGTTCTTTAGAACTCTGTACTCAATTATTTCGAGATTTTATTATGCCCAAAAAGATACTGTGACGCCACTTCTGGTGTCGATATTAATAATTGTGCTTAACGTGTATTTGGCTTGGTATCTTTCTCAGAAAACATCGTACGGGGTTAGTGGTCTTGCGGTAGCAGCCTCAACCGTGTCAGCGATTGAGGTTGTGATTCTGCTGGCGATTATGTCCTTACGTGATAGGCACTTGTTTAGTAAGGAATTCTTGAAAAGTCTGACAAATATCTTGTCAGTATCGGCGTTTGTGACCATTGGTTCATATTTATTCTCGATATTGCTACCGCTAAATGTTGGCGATAGGGGCTTAACCCTGATGGTGAAGGTTGCGTTAATCGGCATACTAACAATTGTTGTACACGTTTTGGTGTCTTGGCTATTTGGAGTCGATGAGGTTAAACCGGTTATCAACAAAATTCGCAAAGTTGTGATGCGACAAATCAAGATCCAGTAATCTACCCCTGTTAAAACAGTTTAATATCTGCTAGAGTATTGCGGATGAATATTTCATGCAAACATCTAATGCAGGCTTTCTGGGTCACGCGAGATGAAAATATTTGTGAGTCCTTGGCGAGAAACGCAAACGAGACGTATAGAAAATACGTTGAGTGCGTATCACAGTCAAAACTTGCAAAGATTGCATCACACAATCTACAAAATACTACTTGTTCGTATTTTGGATTGGGGGTCTCGTGAACCAGATTAGGAATTTTTGCATTATTGCACACATAGATCACGGCAAGTCGACTTTGGCTGACCGTCTGCTGGAGATGACTGGCACGGTCGAAAAACGAGCCATGAAACAACAGCTCCTCGATAAGATGGATTTGGAACGTGAAAAGGGGATTACCATTAAGCTGGCTCCCGTCCGTATGCGCTACACTCCAATACCCAAGATCCAAGATCCAAGATCTCAAGTTGAGTATCAACTCAACTTGATAGATACTCCGGGGCACGTCGATTTTAGCTACGAAGTTTCACGTAGTTTACAAGCCTGTGAAGGTGCACTATTAATTGTGGATGCTTCTCAGGGTATTCAGGCCCAAACTTTAGCCAATGTCTATTTGGCAATAGAGGCTAACCTGGAGATTATTCCTGTTCTGAACAAGATAGATTTACCAGCTGCCGACGTGCAGCGAGTTAGCGCAGAAGTCAAAACCCTGCTTGGCTGTAAAGACGAAGACATACTCAAGGTTTCTGCCAAAACTGGTGAGGGTGTGGATAGCGTGCTTCAGGCAATTGTAGAACGTGTGCCTGCTCCCGACACCAAACAATCAGACGAAACCAGAGCTTTAATATTTGATAGTTATTATGACGATTATCGGGGAGTTATTCTATATCTAAGGGTATTCGAAGGCTCGTTACCCAAAGGATCAGAAATCAAAATGTTAGCCACCGCTGCCGACGGTTTGGCACTCGAAGTTGGCCACTTGTCGCCGAATCTTGTGGCAGATCCAAAACTAGACACTGGCGAGATTGGCTATGTGGTAACCAATCTAAAAACTACTGCTCAGGCCAAGGTTGGTGATACGGTCACTCTTAGAAAGAAACCAGCCTCACAAGCCCTGCCTGGCTATAAAGAGGTGACTCCATTTGTATTTGCGGGGATATTTCCGAGTAGCAACGATCAATATGCTCAGCTAAAAGACGCTATCGAAAAACTAACTTTAAGTGATTCGGCTTTGGTTTACGAACCAGAAAACTCACCAGTTCTAGGCCATGGTTTTAGGGTAGGTTTTTTGGGCTTATTACATATGGATATTGTTAAAGAACGGCTCGAGCGAGAATACGACCTAGAGTTAATCACTAGCAACCCAAGCACTGATTACCATGTGTTATTAACTAGTGGCGAAGAACTAGACATTCGTTCGGCTAGCGCCTTACCAGACGCTCAGTCAATTGCCGAGATACGCGAACCGTGGGTTAATGGTGAGGTTGTGTGTCCGAGTGAGTATGTTGGGGCAGTAATTCAGCTTGTTGCCAGTGCTCGAGGTATTCAAAAGAATATAGACTACCTAGATACAAAACTAGCCGTGGTCAACTTCGAAGCTCCTCTAGCCAACCTATTGACCGATTTTTACGATAAGCTTAAGAGTCAAACAAGCGGCTATGGCAGCTTTAACTATGAGTTGTCTGGTTATCGAGCCGAAGACTTAGTACGTGTAGATTTTTATGTAGCTGGCGATATCGTCGAGGCGCTGAGTATTGTTCGTCATCGCTCCGAAGCAGTAACGATAGGCAGAGATATTGTCGCAAAACTAAAAGACATTATCCCTCGGCAACAGTTTAAGGTTGCTTTGCAGGCAGGTATCGGTGGAAAATTTATTGCTCGCGAAGATTTAAGTGGTTTTCGAAAAGATGTAACGGCCAAGCTTTATGGCGGTGATGTAAGTCGGCGCAAGAAGCTGCTCGAAAAACAGAAAAAAGGCAAGGAGCGTATGAAGCGTTTCGGCAAAGTTGATATCCCTAGCGAAGCCTTTACGGTACTCCTGCAGCGCAATGAATAGTATCTCAATGGACTTAGCTGAGCTATAATAGACATATGGGAAAAATAGCTGAAAGAGTCCGACAAGATGAAGTTAAGTTGACCGATGCCGAGAAGCTTTTCGTTAAGCGTTTATCTGCCGGGCGCGATCACTTGGCGAGGCGTTATCCGTTGGTATTTGCTGGAGCTGCGGCTTTTGGCTTAGTGTCTACATACTATGGTTTTGAAAAACTGATCGATAGATCAGAAGTATTAGTAGATAATCCTTGGATACTGCTAAGCACTGGACTAGTGGTTTTGGTCGTAACCGGCACTGTTTATACGAAACTTTAATTTGCAAAAGTCCATCCTAAGCGCTAACCTATGCGCATGGGTTCGAAGCTCTATACCAATAAGATTGCACTCGTGATTAACGCTAGTGCTCTTGTTGATATCTAGTTTCGGGCAAATATCAACCAAAAGAGCATAACTCCCGAAAGGGAGATTTTAAGTTCATAAGGAGACGCAAAGATATGTGCGAACAACAAACTACACCAGGAGAACAAGCTGCAGCGCAACGCCCAGCAGTCGAACAAAAAGTAGCTCCAGTCGCTGGAGGCGTAGCATTAGATCAAGATTTTGTAGTTGATTGGCCGTTTGGCGATTAGCCTTGCAATTGTTCTAGATCAGTTAGAATCTGCCGGTAATGATCTTTGGGGCTAACTTTCTTGTAAGTCTTAACTACCTCACCCTCTGGGTTAATCAGATAGGTGTTGCGCAATATGCCCATATACTTTTTGCCAAACATGCTTTTCTCGGCCCAAGCGCCATATGCCTGAATGGTCGTGGCGGACTCATCCGACAAAAGTGTAAAATTGAGTTCGTGTTTGTCTACAAACTTTGCATGGCTAGCCACGGAGTCTTTACTAATTCCAACAACTTCTACACCACGAGCCAGTAACTCGTCTCGGCCGTCGCGGAAGGCACATGCCTCTACTGTACAGCCCGGCGTACTGTCTTTAGGGTAGAAGTAAACCACCAACCACTTACCGGCATAATCGCTCAGTTGATGAGTCTGACCGTTCTGGTCGGGCAGATTAAAATCCGGTGCTTTCATATTTTCATTACCTCCTTAGCTCGTAAAATAATTCTTTCGCCAATCTCACCATATCTAACTTCTTTATTTAAGTCATCTAGATTAACTTGTTTATTACCAGTCACGCGACCACCTGGGTCTTGTTCGAAATCGGCAAGCTTTTGTACCCAAGCCACGTAACGGAGCTGTATGTGCTCTTTGCCATCCTCTTCTTTGACTACTTGGTAGCCGATTGGCTTAAAATCAAGTAGCAACATATTCGTTTCCTCTTGAACTTCTCGTTCCAAAGTCTGAATGTAGCTCTCTCCAGGCTCAACCGTACCTCCGGGCAGATTAGATCTATCATCTGGGTAGGTGACTAAAACGACCTTTCCGTCCAGTAAACATACCGCGTAGACTTGACTAACCATAGTTGGGTCTAGGCCATTAAAAGAGTCGGCATCGTGCCACTCGAAGGTTACTTTCTTACCTCTATATTCTGTGTTGTTAATGATCACCAAGCTTAACTCCAAGATGAGGTGTGAGCCATACCTTCACTAAATCCGGCTGCTGACTGTACGCCAACCACCGCTTTGTCGAAGAACTCAGTTAGATTGCGGGCGCCAGCGTAGGTGCACGAGCTACGCACTCCGGCCGAAATCTGGTCTATAATATCCTCGACACTTGGCGTGCGTGGATCAATATACAGCTTAGACGCGCTAATACCTTCTTCGAAGAATGCTTTTTTGTATCTGTCGAAGGCAGATTGGTTACGGTTGCGCAAGGCGACCGCTTTTTTTGAGGCCATGCCGTAGTTTTCTTTATATAAACGACCTTGCTCGTCGATTTGCATATCGGCGGCACTTTCGTAGGTGGCCGCTAACCAGGATGCAAACATCACATTGTCGGCACCGGCGGCTAATGCCAAGGCGACATCACGTGGATGTTTTACCCCGCCATCGGCCCAGACTTTTTTACCTAGCTTGCGCGCTTCGGTAGCACATTCGTAGACGGCGCTAAACTGCGGTCGGCCAACACCAGTCATCATGCGTGTCGTGCACATTGCTCCGGGGCCAACGCCTACCTTAATGATATCGGCTCCAGCGGCAATTAAATCTCGGGTAGCTTGAACCGTCACCACGTTGCCGGCAACCAAAGTCGCTTTCGGGGCAGCTTTGCGAGCTGTTTTGACTGCTTCGATCATTTTGGTTTGGTGGCCGTGGGCAGTATCGAGCACAATAATATCAACCTCAAGATCGAGTAGTTGCTGTACTTTGGCGGCAACATCACCATTAATACCCACCGCTGCAGCTACCTTTAACCTACCTTTGGTGTCGACGTTTGGCTTAAAGACACTCGAGCGTACTAAACCTTTCTTACTGACAATACCAAGTAAAACTCCACTTTTGTCGACAACCGGCGCAAGTTCGAGTCTCTCGGTCTCGAGCTTTTCAAACATTTCTGTTTGAGTCATGCTGTCCTGAACGGTAATCACATCTGTCGACATAGCCTGTTCTAGGTCGGCAAAACGATCCCAGTCGGCGGCATCTTTTTCGGTAAATATGCCGATTGGCTTATTGGCTTCATCGACGACCACAACGGTGCCATGTGAGCGTTTCTGCATCAAAGCAAGCGCCTTGTTTAGATGCTCGTCTTTATTCAGAGCGACAGCTGTTTCATATACCGTATGTCGAGATTTTACGTAGTTAATAATTTTTTCGAGTTTTTGCTTTGGCATATCTTGCGGAATAACTGCGATTCCACCGCGCCTAGCTACGCTCTCGGCCATACGTTTACCGGATACAGCATTCATGTTGGCAACAACAATTGGCACAGTCGTGCCAATTCCATCAGTAGTAGTCAGATCGACCTCTGTTCGACTAGCAACATCTGTTAGTGATGGTACCAGAAAGACGTCGTTGTATGTTAAATCATAATCAGGTTGCTTATTGAGCCACTTCACTTGTGGAATTATACCACCAAACTTCACGTAAAAATATTGATGAGGTGTAACAAAATCAACACATTCGTTTAAGAATACTTAAACATGTTTAGAATAATGTAAATCTTATGTTATAGTAAGGATATGCAAACAACCAGAGCCTTACTAGCTGAGAAATCTGGCAGAGTATATCCTTCCGAGCCGACAACCGAAAGGTTTAGGGTTGCTGGTATGGTTGTTATCACCAACGAAATTCTGTGTACTGGTAAAACTTCGGCAATGGAGGCGCTTGCTCAAAAGGGCACATATGCAAAAGTGCCATCATGGGTAACTCGAGAAATGAGGTCTGGGGAGACACAAGGTGATCCGTACATCTTTGTTTCCGAAGACGAAATGGTGGCTGCTTTCCTCGAGGGATTACTGATAGAGATGAATGCAAATGGCGCCAATATGGATAGATTTTATGCCACCCATATCTTACCTATAGAAGCAGCGGTCAACTCTGGCAAAATGCCAATCAAAGACGTAGATACCAAAGGTTTTATAAATATCCGGTCAATCGACCCAAATTCTCGGGCAATAGTTTTAGCACCTGACTACTTAACGGTTGATGGTCTCCAGGACGCGTGGACACTTAGAATATACGGTAGAGAAGGACGACCCGAAGCGTGGCCAGAAAATAAAGTACAAGACATGATTGGTAGATTCGCAGTCGCGATAGAGGATGTTGAGTTGCGGCTACCTGCTTACTTTGATGACCCAAATATTTTATTTGTAATGAACCAAGATCTCGGCAGTTTGGCAGAAACTGTCGATGCTTGGATTAGGCGCGAGCTCTCTGCTTCCGAAGAAGACCAAGTTCGAAGATTAGCAATTGAAAGCCTTATGTGGACTGCCGAAAGAGCTAGGGAACACAAAGCCGCGTTAGAAGCGATTTAGCAGTCTTGAGTTTTGAGTGCTAAAAAGTTATAATGCTTGCAATTATGACAGAGAGACAAGCCAAGATATTGGCCGCAATTATCGAAGAACATGCCGAACTTGCAGGGCCAGTTGGGAGTGTAACGCTCGCTAAGTTGTTTAATGTTAGTAGCGCGACAATTCGGGCCGAGATGGCGCAACTCGAAGTCTTGGGGATGATAAAGCAACCACACACAAGTGCTGGGCGAGTGCCGACAGATAGGGGCTATAGGTGGTATGTCAACAGTTTGTCAGAGGGTAGTCCGACAGTAAAACAGATCGAGCCCAATGCCAGAGCGCTCGATGTACGTATCCATAGCGCTGGCGAACCAGAGCAAGCAATCCGTTCAGCAGTTGATAGCTTAGTTCAGCTAACCGACAACGCCGCTATCGGCACAATTGGTGGTCAACTATATATTAGTGGCTTGAGCCATCTATTTGGACAGCCAGAATTTAGTGGTGGCAATGCCGTACAAGAGGTTGCTTACCTGCTCGACAATCTTGAGCCATGGTTACGCGAGACAGCTCCGAACAAACCAATAAGTGTCTTCATCGGAAGAGAAAATCCTATTGGCAAAGCCAGTGGCTGCACCCTAGTTATTAGCAAATTCCGTAGCCCGTTTAGCGACAATAGTTATATTGGGACGGTTGGCCCGACTCGTCAGAACTACCGCCAGGTTATGGGCCTAGTTGGCATGGCTGGTGAGATGCTTGAACAGGAGTTGTATGTCTAGCACTACCGAAGCCAGACGCGTCCTAAAGCGTGCCTATGGGATTGTAGGCGATCCTGATCTTGCTGATCACGCGTTTAGGCTAGCAATGTTAGGAAGTGCTGCAGATTTGATGCCAGGAAATGATCGAGGCTTACAATATGACCAGCTTAGGGTAGTCTCTAGAGAAGTTCTTGGCACAGAAGCACTCCAAGAGTGTATAGACGGTCTAAATGAAATGTTTACGAGGGTAAAATAGTGGCAAGAAGAGAAAATAACCAACATAAAACCAAAAATCAAAATGTTAGTAATAACGAGATGTTGCAGCAACAGTTAGCCGACCTAACCGAAGCCCTTCAGCGCGAGCGAGCCGATGCCGAAAACATTCGCAAACGGGCCGAAAGCGATCGGATTGCAGCTCTAGCCACCGGTAAGGAAATCGCTGTTGGTCAATTGGTGCCATTAATTGATAATTTGCATCGGGCATTCGCTCACATGCCAGCTGAGCTCGACGACAATAAGTGGGCTCAAGGTGTCAAAGCACTCGATAAGCAACTAGAAAGTTTAATGACTGAGTTTGGTCTAGAGGTAATCGAAACCGTTGGCAAAGATTTTGACCCAGAGTTAATGGAAGCAGTAGCCGTCGAAGAAGGCGGTAACGGCCATGAAGTTGTTAGTGAAGAGTTGCAACGTGGCTACCGGCTAAATGGCAGAGTAATTCGGGTGGCGATGGTAAAAGTAACTCGCTAGCCATGGCCGAAGTTGTTCCAAATTTTGCTCGCGAAGAGTTATTTCCAACACAACATACTGAATTCTGGACAAGATACCAGGACACAATTCAAAGCATGCATATTCTAGGTGTCAGTATGTACGAAGGTCTGTTGCGTGGAGTTGAAGTTAGCGATGGTAAGATTGCCGAAAAGCTAGAAGATATATTTTTCACTCTGGTTGCGGAATCACCAGATATGATCGAGCTTGTGGCCTTATACGATTTCCGTGTTAAGCTACGCCTACTTTCTGCCTGTCTGCACTTTACGGGTGCTGTATCAGAAACTATGCCAGCCGATTGCGCACGCACATTATTTGAAAGACACTTTGTTGAGGCAATTAAGGTTTGGAAGGGTAATTCACCCACTACCTGTGTTTGCGATGAATTCGAGCGGATTCACAACAACTTCAATGCGGTTGTTGCTGGTCGCACCGACTTACGCTACACCGAGCTAGCCATAATATCTGATCTCGCGCAGCTACAGACTGCTGGTCATACTTCAAGATTTTTAGGTAGCACGATTGTCTCAAACCAGGTAGAGTTGTAAGACAGATGAAAATACTCCAATCCAGGTATTCACATTTAACTCTTTTCTGCATATTTCTATGGACTAGCTTCTATGCACTAACGGGTACATGGATATTCAACGACATCTACTTATGGCAAAGTGGTCTCCAGCTATTTCTTTATATCGTGATTCTATATAGCTTACCCTTTTATGTTCGCCACATCATTAGATTGTTTAAATAGCTAAAACATATTAAAATAACCAGATGGAATATCTAGCAGCTCAAAAAGTCTGCGCAGAATGCCCTTTTTGGCAAAGTATACGACTAGATCTGCGTCAACCTAGGGAATCGGGCTTTAGGTCCGAGAGAATTAGGCCAGCCTGCAGACATAAGTGCGGTCGGCTCACTGTCGCACTTGCTATTGCCGGTAAAGGCTATATGACACCACTTGAGGTGTCGAAAACTCAAACCGAAGGCTGCACTGTATCGGGCAGTCTAGATCCTAGCCCCAGCCTATATTATTTTGACGACCAAATCGGTAGTTGTCCTGAAAATCGCAACCCTGTACCTATAATTCCTGATTATTCCCATTTTGACAGTGGATTATAATTAGCACTCGCCTGTGTTGACTGCTAATTTATGTATGCTACAATATTTTTAGCACAGTACCATTTAGAGTGCTAAATTATGAATCTTTAAGAAAGGGTTATCTTAAAATGGGAAAAATCATTGGAATCGATCTTGGAACGACTAACTCTGCAATGGCAGTCATGCAATCTGGTAAAGCTGATGTAATTGCCAATAGCGAAGGTAGTCGCACAACCCCAAGTGTAGTTGCCGTAAAAAAGAACAAAGACGGCAAAGAAGAACGAATCGTTGGCGCAATCGCGCGCCGTCAAGCAGTTACTAATCCAAGTAATACAGTTTTCGAGGTTAAACGACTCATCGGACGTAAGTTTGACGACAAAGAGGTTCAAAAAGATATCGATCTAATGCCTTACGAAATCGTTAAAAGTGGCAGTGCCGTAAAAGTTAAGATGGGCGATAGCGAATACAGCCCAGAAGAAGTTAGCGCGATGATCTTAGGTAAGCTCAAGGCCGATGCCGAAGCCTACTTAGGCGAGCCTGTCACCGAAGCAGTCATTACTGTACCTGCATATTTCGACGACAGCCAACGTCAGGCTACCAAAGACGCCGGTAAGATTGCTGGCCTAGAAGTAAAAAGAATTATCAACGAGCCGACGGCCGCTGCCTTAGCTTATGGTCTAGACAAAGAGGGCAAGAAAGATGAAAAAATTGCTGTTTACGACCTAGGTGGTGGTACTTTCGACGTCTCTATTCTGGAGCTCGGCGACGGTGTATTCGAAGTTAAGAGTACCAATGGCGATACTCACCTCGGTGGCGCTGACTTCGATCGCGTAATCGTTAACCACTTGCTAGATGAGTTCAAAAAAGAAAACGGTATCGACCTAACCAAAGACAAAGCCGCTATGCAGCGCATGCGCGACGAGGCCGAAAAAGCCAAGATCGAACTAAGCACTAGCCAAGAAGTTAGTATCAACATGCCGTTCTTAACGGCCAACGAAGATGGTCCGGTTCACTTTGAATACCAGCTAACTCGAGCCAAGCTCGAAGACATGGTTGGTGATCTGATCGCCAAGACAGCTGAGCCTTGCGAAAAGGCTATGAAAGACGCCAAAATTAGCAAGAGCGACATCGATGCTGTCGTGCTAGTTGGTGGTATGACCCGCATGCCGGCTGTGGTGAAGAAGGTCGAAGAGATTTTTGGTAAAGAGCCAATGAAAGGTGTAAACCCAGACGAAGTTGTCGCTTTAGGCGCAGCTATCCAGGGTGGAGTTTTGGCAGGCGAGGTTAAGGACGTGCTACTTCTAGACGTTACCCCACTTAGTCTCGGAATCGAAACGCTGGGAGGCGTTAAAACCAATCTGATAGACCGCAACACAACCATTCCGACCAGTAAGAGCGAAACTTTCAGTACCGCTGCCGACAACCAGCCCGGTGTCGAGATCGTGGTGCTCCAAGGTGAGCGCGAGATGGCTGCCGACAACAAAAAGCTTGGCACATTCCAGCTAACTGGCATTGCGCCAGCTCCACGCGGTATCCCGCAAATCGAAGTTACCTTTAAGATCGACGCTAACGGTATTCTAAATGTGAGCGCCAAAGACAAAGGCACAGGCAAAGAGCAAAGCATCACCATCAGTGACTCTGGCAATATGAGCAAAGAAGATATCGAAAAGGCTCAAAAAGAGGCCGAAGCTCACGCCGAAGAAGATAAGAAAAAGCGCGAAAGCATTGAGTCACGCAACCAACTCGACAGTGCTATTTACCAGGCCGAGAAGTTTAAAGAAGAGGGTAAAGACAAGCTCGAAGAAGCCGACATCAAAGCTCTCGACGAGGCTGTTGCCGAGGCTAAGAAGGCGCTTGAAGAGTCAGAAGCCGACAAAGACAAACTCGAGGCAGCCGCCAAAGAGCTAAACGATAAGATTATGCCAATCGGTGCCAAGCTGTACGAAGCTAAGCAAGCCGAAGAGGCAGCTTCTGCCGAAGGTGGAGAGTCTAAGTCTGATGAAGGCGACAAAAAAGACAACGCTAAAACCAAGCGCGAGAAGCAAAAGAAAGGCGACGATGCCGTCGAAGGCGAAGTCGTCGAAGAATAATTAAAATTGCTCGGCACAAAACCCGAGCTTTTTTAACCCTCAAATATGATAGAACTCAGGCCGTATCAATCAGAAGACTTGGCTAAAATTAGTAATTGGTACTCAGATAGCCAAACAAGAAAATGGCTAGGTGATAAAACCTGGCTAGATAATGTTGAAAGATTACTAAGCGAACCAGTTGGCACGGAGTTTAGGGGTGCCAAGCGAATTTCGTATCATCCGTATATTGTTACGGAGGACGAGAAGGCAGTTGGCTTTATCGATGCAGGCATTAGCGATAAATATGTGGTCTGGGGTATCGATGCAAGTGGCGAGCAAGGTGTGTTGTCTGCCGAAGATGTTCTCACTGCCGGCATAACCTTTATGGTTGATCCTGCCCAAAGAGGCAAGGGGTTGGCTGCTAAGATGCTAAGAAATCTGTTGGACATGCCAGAACTTGCCAACGTTGTTGTTTTCGAAGCTGGGGTTGAGCCAGATAATCAAGCTAGTGTTAAATCATTAATGAAGGCTGGCTTTGAGCCAGAAGGAGAGGTAGATTTCGAAGGTATGCAGTACTATAAGTACGACAGGAGGATTAAATGAAGAATAGTACAAAAGCGATAGGACTTAGTGCCCCGGCGCTGCTTGGCTACTTAACATTCGTGCTCAGTGGCATAACCATGTGGCTGTTCATGATTTATTGGTTCCTCAAGTGGTGGGGCTTGCTGGGCATAATCGCGGCACTACTTTTACCGCCGCTGGCGACGTTATTTCCGTTTATTTACTGGTGGCAAGAATCTTTCCCGATTACATATATATCTATCTGGTTGGTCGGGGTTCTAGCCTTGATAGTAGGGATTTCTCTTACTGGTCGACTCGTCCGTTCACAAATTAAAAAAGCCTACAAAAACCGCCAAAAATCTGGATCTAAATATGACAAAGCCATAGATGGTGAGATTGTTGAAAACTAAATAACTGTTGGCTCAGCTTTCTACTCGAAATTTAATTTAAATTAAATTTCCATAAGGCTGGCAACATTTTAGTTACATTACTAGCCTAGGCATAGACTGGCAGTGTAGAATATTTGCTAGATGAACAAACAATCCATTTCGGCTAGCTTGCCACTCGCTTATGTTGTGTACGCAGTCTTTTTTGTGAGCGAACACATCTGGGCAGTCTTAATCGGTGCTCTATTAACTCTGTTACTAGAGTTATGGCTTTGGCGTGGCATTAGTAGCAACGCGAGCAGTCTAAAAGAGAAGTTAAACTTACTACTCCCGTATTTTTTAATCCTTGTTGCAGCATTTGGGCTGGTGGCTTCGATTAACCTTACTGTCGAAGAGATCAAGACACTTAAAGACACCAACCATATTGCCAGCTGCAGCGTTAGCCCTATCGTTTCGTGCACATCTTCGATTGGCTCGGATCAGGGCCAGGTGCTTGGACCACCAAACCCACTGCTCGGCACGGCTGCGTTTGGAGCACTCTTGAGCGTGGCTTTTGGTGCTCTAGCTGGCGCAAAATATAAGAAGTGGTTCTGGCAGGTAATGTGGGCTGCCGGGGTACTTGGGTTGTTGTCGGTTGTCTGGTTTATCAGCCAAGCACTCTACGAGTTGAATGCTCTATGTATCTACTGCATGATGACCTGGACGGTGGTGATTCCAACTTTTGTGTACCTGACTCTTTACGCTCATCTACAGAAGCATATTAAACTTCCAAAGCAGATAGCCTCACTCTTTGAAAAGTATCACCTGACTCTGCTTATAAGTATGTACGCAGTGGTTATTTTGCTTATTTATTTCCGATTTGACTACTATTGGAACAGTCTATTTTAGACTTCGCTTGTGCTCTCTGATTTTTATAAAGTGGAATATAAAACCACAAATTACGAAGGTCGCACCGATCATACTAAATGTAACGCTTAGGCCATAAATTTGGGATACAAAACCTCCGATTACTGCAAATATTGCCGCGGCGGTGGTTGCCCCAATGTCTTCTAGACTCCATTCGAATTCCTCGTTGCCTTTATCTAAGATTTTAGAAAACAATGCCCATTTCAACGGATAAGTCGAAGCATCAATTAGCGCTAAAATAGTTTGAAAGATATATATGGTGAACAGCGAAGAAGCAAAACCCATACATATTAATGTAACTCCATACAGGACGTTTCCAAGACTTATGAAACGAATCTTGTTTTTGCTCGATAGATTTTGCAGCATTTTAGAAAATGCCAACTCCGAAAATGCTCTAAGAATTAGAGCATAACCCAGGACTATGCCAACTGCATCTAGGCTACCATTAGTTATGCTTGTGGTAATTAGAACAGTCAAGAAAACACTGATAAGGTCGTAACTTGAGTAAAAGAAAACGTCAGAAGCCAGAAAGAATTTAATGTTGCGATTAACTCGTTTCATCCAATTATGATAACTCAAAAATGCTAGCACTCAAGGCCGTTAAGTGCTAAAATTGAAATATATGTCTAAACGAGATTATTACGAAGTATTAGGTATCGACAAGAGTGCCTCGGCCGATGAAATTAAGAAGGCATACCGTCGACTTGCAGTTAAATATCACCCCGATCAAGGTGGCGACGAAGAAAAGTTTCGGGAGATCAACGAGGCCAACGAGGTCTTAAGCAACCCCGACAAAAAACAACGCTACGATCAGTTTGGTCATGCCGGTGTTGGCGGCGGAGCTGCTGGGGGTGGCTTTAATGGTTTTGGTGGGCAAGAATTCCACTTTGACTTTGGTGAGGGAGGTTTGGGCGATATCTTTGGTAGCTTCTTTGGTGGTGGTATGGGTGGAGCGCGTAGTGCTCAGCCCGAAAGAGGTCGAGATGTTGAGGTCGCGATTGAGCTCAGCTTTGAAGAGGCTGTTTTTGGAACCGAAAAGAAAATCTCACTGAATCTTGAAGGTGTTTGTGAACACTGTAAAGGCAAACGCGCCGAGCCTGGCCATGAACTCAAGAAATGTGATACTTGCAATGGTAGCGGTCAAGAAATACGCGTAATGCGAACGGTTTTTGGCAATATGCAGCAAGCGACCGTTTGCAGTAAATGTCATGGCGAGGGTGAAATTCCTGAGCAAAATTGTTCGGTCTGTGGTGGTAAAGGTACGCAGCGCAAAGAAAAAGAAGTCATCCTAAAGGTTCCTGCTGGCATCGATGATGGTGCAATCATTCGTTTACGTGAACACGGCGAAGCAACCAGTAAAGGTGCGGCAGGCGATCTGTTTGTGAATGTTCGAGTTAAACCTCACAAACGTTTTACGCGAGAAGGGGACTTAATCTTAAGCGAAGAGAAGATTGGTATGGTCGAAGCCGCACTGGGTACAGAAATAGAGGTTGAAACAGTCGATGGACCAATCAAAATGAAAGTTCCGGCAGGCACTCAAAGTGGCACCGACTTTAAGCTTTCTGGCCACGGCGTGCCACATATCCGTAGCGAAAGTCGCGGTCCGCATATTGTAACAGTAGTGGTCGAGACTCCAACCAAACTTAGCAAGAAACAGAAAGACTTGCTCGAAGAATTTTCTGGTAGCAAAAAACGTTGGCTATAGAGTACACTCTAGCAAGTGAAATCGCTTAAGCAGAATAATTCCGGCTTTATTACACTCATTGTTATGTTATTAGCCATCTTGGCTCTAATACTCTACCTCGCTTACAAACGTGTAAATTAGATTTGTCCTATCATTGACTTAAGAATAAAAGTGTAGTATAATATACTTTATATCATGCATAATACAAATATGTTATTGGTACTAGATAAACCCGAAAAGCTAGATGAGCAACTTTTTGCTAATTTGGAGCCGATTGCATCTATTGCCGACGAGGTCTACACCAAACTTACACCAAATAAATTGCAGTTCGAAAAAGAACTGGCAAAGTTCGAAGAATCTGGCGGTAACCACAACCCCGATCTACGACCAAGACTATTACCTGAAGATATTGAGGAACTCAAGGCTTTAGAGTCCAAGCTACTAAGCCTAAAGGAAGATGCTAAAACACACCCAGATCAAAGGGTGTCGGCTATGTATGTTTTGCGAATCAACGAACTAGTTGCCAATATTCGAATGGCACTCGCAGCCACGCCCGGGGCTCTCAAAAAGACTAAAGGTCAATCAGCTCGCGCTTTCGAACTATATAACTACTTTGTATACGGAAGACCGCGTCAGGATATATTCGAAGCAACAACTAGCCATTATTCAGATCTCGCCGGCGGACTTATAGACGACGAGCGCGCATATGTTGCCGAAGCGGCTCGTACAGTATTGGATTTATTACCATCCTCGGGTACCGACGCAAGCATATTAATGCCCGATCTAGAAACATTCTTGGACGTCCGAGATCGTCACTTCGCCGAAGGAACAGGTAGATTTGCATTAATGTTTGAGGGAGCTGATATACCATCACGAGGACCGATTACGAATGATGTCGGCGATCCAATCTTGCGCGTAGGTTTAGACAACATCGGCCTGACCAACTATAACATCCTAGATGCAAGTGCCGCTTCGTGGTCGATGACTCATGACCCAGAAAATCCAGGACTCCAAAGGCCCAAGAAAATTAATATGCCAATCAATAGATTTACTGGGCTACCGGTCCACGAGCTGACTCACGGCCTCGAACGAAGTAATGGTTTGAGACAAAAAGTAATGCTATATGGCATTGGAACTGATCGTTATGCTTTAGGCAACGAAGGACGCGCAGTAGTTATGGAGCAGCTGCCTTATGAAACGCCAGAAGAGTTTACTAAAAGCAAACGCTGGGATGACATATTACGCAGACACTTATCAATATCACTTGGCTTAGGTTATGGCAACGAAGCAGCAACGGAACGATCATTTGCTGAGGTGTATCGAATTATTAACGCCATAGACTACTTGCAAGAGATCAAAAAAGTTAAGCCCGAAACATTAGAGGCTGAAGGCCTAGAAGCGGTTATTGCAGCTGCCCGTAAAAAGGCGCACGATAGAACAGTTAGCCTGCTAAAGCGAACTTTAAAGGGCACCGATGGTAAAGGTGGAGCATATCTAAAAGATATCGCTTATCTAGAAGGTAATATCCTCGTCTGGGAGGCCGAGCGTGCAAGGCCGGGTATCATCGACGAAGGCGATAAAGCCAAGTTCGATATCACTAACCCACGCCATCTCGAAGATGCTAGGCACTTCGAAGTTATCTCAAATTAATTTAGTTTTTTGACCAATTTTGTTACAGACTCAATGATATTTTTTGGTATGTCTGGCGTGTAGTGTTTTGGGTCATAAGGCTCGAGATCGACGCGTGGCCTAGAGGCCCTCTGATTTATAATATTCATAACCTCTGCAGGTGTGTCGTCTGCTGATATACTAAGAAAATCTTGGCACAGCGCAGTCAGTTCGTCGGAAGTCCCAATACATTCAAAAGGTTTATCTGCTTCTAGCAGATCTTTTAAGCTGGGCACAATACCAAGATTGTCTAACGGGCGATTGATAGGCCAGATTTTGCCATATGCTATCGGGGCGTAAGTTGCAAAAGAAAGCGCGACAAAGGCACATTTTGTGCAGTTTAAGCACCAAGTGCCTGTTAAAAAACCATGATTACAACTAGTGATCTGGCTAATGGAAGCTGGTTGGTGTCTTTCAATTATCTTTAGTATTTCGTTTTCTTTTAGTGGCCTTAGGATACTCCAATATCTTATATTGATACCGTGTTCGTGGCAGAGCGCTTGCAGATCTTGCTCGAATTCCGCAGATTTTGTGTATTGGTGGTTGACAGCAAATCCGTTATGAATGATTGTGGCTTCATTGGCAGCCTGCTCGTTGGAAGTTACAATATCGGTGTAGTCATAAATCAGTGCAGTTAGTAGCCCAATAATCGCCAGTCCTGAGCTCGTAGGCTTGTGGCCCTTGTATTGAGCTCGCTCCCATATAGTTTGTCTACCAATAGCCCGTTTAACATTGACCGATCCCTGTGTCGATTTGTTTACTATGTTTAGCTGACTTACTCCGGGGTTAACCGAGAACCAAGAAAAATCAACACCAGCTAAGTCTAGAATTACACTCCCGGCTACGCCGTCTTTACCGCCACCATTCATTAACAAGACCTTTTGGGCTGTAGGAGTCTTTGTGCTGCCAAACGTTTTCTGTGTTTTACTAGGACTACTAATCGTGGGAGTTTTGGAGACCTCGATCTTGTTTAGGTATTTGAACTCGCGCATGCCAAGGTCGTAAAGTTTTTCGAAGAATATCCTCTCTGCGTCACTTAGCGCAAACTCGACGTCGACGACATCTGGAAATTCGATATCAAAGATATACGTAGCATAGGTCAGCGCAAGCCAATTCAAGAGACTCGTTACAGCTTGTGTATCTGGAATGTTGCGGAAAAAATCAAACCGAATTGTATGCTCGTAATCACCGATTTTATAGTTTAGGTTTAGCCTAGAACCATCCTGAACTTTAGGCCTCGAAACAATCAATACACTGGACATATTTGCATAAGTATGACATAATCTAAGCATGAAATCAAGTCGAAAAGTACTAGTCCTGCTGCACGCTCGACCTGCGTCAAAAAAATCGCTCGCGTTGGGTCCATTCAAGGACGCCATGGAAACTGGTATCGATAACCTTCGGGTTGATATTTCTACCCTCGAAGACCTGTTATTTGAGGTTAATACAGGCAAATCACCTCTAGTGATTGATAATATCTCTGGCAACAATATATGTGATTATGATTTGGTATTTTTTAGAACAACACGCAACAACAGAACCCAGGTAAGTCTGTGTGTACAGGCGCTGAAAGCAGCCGATAAGCCATATATCGACTCAATGTATCGGTCGGGCTTTTACTCGAAGCTGTCTGGTGATGGCCTGCGGGCAGAAGCCAACATACCAGTTATACCCAGTTTTCATACTTCGAACAGACTGTTGCTCGAACTTGCTAATGCAGATAAATTGCCATACTCATATCCTTTTATCCTGAAAGATATTGTTGGTCGCAAGGGCAAAAACAATCACCTGATAACAGATATCGATCAACTCAAAAGAGTCTTGGAGCTAGATCCAACGATTACTTATGTCGTGCAGCCATTTATAGAAAACGATGGTGATTATCGAGTGTTGGTATTGGGTGGCCGAGCAGTATTAGTCATTCATCGTCGAGCTGTAAGTGGTAGCCATCTTAATAATGTTTCAGCTGGCGGAGAAGCTACTTTAATCGAGCTAGACAAGCTGCCAAGTGAAGTTATACAAATGGCCGAAAAATCAGCGGTTCAGTCAAATATAGAAGTTGCTGGCGTCGACATATTGATGAACAAGTCAACCAGAGAATATTATGTGCTTGAAGTTAACTCATCGCCTCAGCTACTGTCGGGATCGTTTGTAGACACAAAGATGCAAGCCTTTAACAAATATATTGGTGAACTACTGGATAAGTAAGATGAAGTCGCTTAGAAGTTTTTATAATGCTAGTCGCCTCAAAACCCTCGATGCGGAATGTCAGAAATTCTTACAAGATAAGACTCGTTTTCCTGATATGCGATTAAGACTAACAAATAGCAGTAAGTTGAACCTAGCAAGATTCGATAAATTGAGTGCTGACTTAATCGAAGCCAGTATCTCTAGAGATGTCGATAAGTACAGAAAATTAATGGCCGAGAAGTACGGCGCGCCTGACATGGCAGGGCTAGAGGAAATTGTTGCTTATCTTGCTCAACGTTCAGCTACTACTAAAACGCAAAACTTGTTTGATAAATTCTGTGAATTGGTAGATATCGACCTGAAACTCAACACTCACTACAAGCCATCAGACGAGTGCTTTGATTACTATCGCAAGATGTTTAATCGAATTTTTAAAAACCAGCTCCGAACCATACGGTCAAATGTAGAGGTGGGCATGAGTTATGGTGAGGCAGTAAGAAATGTCATGGAGGGCCTTGGGCTAATAAATCTTGGTTGGCAGATAAAAAAAGCAAAAAGGGGAAATGCGCTTTATATCGTTGGTAGTCAGAAAACAGTTTTTGTGCCTGATGGTAAATTTATAACTAACAGATCTAGAGCGGTTAGGCTGCTTGCCCATGAGCTGCTGGTGCATGTTGGTCGCAGACAGAACGGCATACCATATAGCCTAGACGAGGAGGGGATTGGAGTGCTTGCCGAACAACTTAGCTTTACGAGGTTTATGTACAAAAGAAGCCTAAGGTATCTTGCGGTTGCACTAGGTTGGGGAGTGGATGGTAATAAACGTGATTTCAAGCAAGTTTATGAACTGGTAAGATTGGCCACATTGATTATAGGTTTTCATGACAAGGGTGGGGCAAGTCGAGTAGCATTTTGTGAAACAGCTCGAGCTTTTAATGGTGGTCATTCAGATATCCCTGGGTTTGTACTTACTAAAGATGCGGTCTATTTTGGCGCAAACTTAAGATTGTGGGAAAGCTTAGAAAGTCATATGATGAACGTAGAAGAATTCGAATCGTTAATAGTGGGAACAGCATGAAGCAGAAATTATTAATCCTTGGTAGGTCAAACCTAAAAACGAAAAACGACCCCGAGTTGATCGGGGAGGCATTCAGTGAGCACATGGAGGTAGATACAGCAGATTATACTGACCTCAGGTTTATGATTAGTAACGAACATACATTAGTCCAAACAAAAAATGGGGTCGATCTTAAAGATTATAATTTGATTCTTTTCTTTGGCTGGTATGCAAATGCCGGCGGTGTATATTACAAGGACCTAGCGTATGCTGCCGCATTGTATGCCAATAGCAAAGGCGTAAGTTGTTGGAATAGCGAGGTATTGCACCAGCGGTCTACAACTAAATTATCAGCAATGATGAAACTGGCGATCAATGGAGTTAAAATACCAAAAACATGGTTCTCGGTTGATAAAGAGTGGTTAGCTACCCAGATGAACGCCGATGGGGCCAGCGATTATGTTTATAAAGCGGCGGCCACGAGTCGGGGGAATGATAATTTTCTTATTAACCCTACGGACTCTTTGGCCAAAACGACCAGTAATCGTATGATGCTCTTGCAAGAGTATGTGCCGAATAATCACGATCTACGTTTAATATGCGCAGACTTCAAGCCGATTATGATAATCCGTAGAAGTTCGAATAATCAAGGTCACCTAAACAATACTTCGCAAGGTGGTTTGGCAGAAGTAATCTCAATTAATGAAATTGACCAAGACACACTAGATATGGCTGAATCTGCTGCCAGGATTCTAGAACGAGAGATGGGGGGTGTTGACTTGGTCTATGCAGAGAAGTATAAAGCCTACATATGTTTAGAGGTTAACCCGGTACCACAATTAACTTCTGGAGCATATATCGAAGAGAAGTTGAATCGACTTAGACAATCAGTTAAAGATTCCATAGAGAAAGGAAGCATATGAAGATAGTTGTATTAACCAGACAGCCCGGCTACACAGTCAAGCGATTGCGTGAGGCGGCAAAAGCACGTGGGCATGAATTCAAAACCGTAAAGTTCCCAGAGTGTTATGTAGAGATAGAGAAAAACCGACCAGATGTACGTTACCGAGGGAGCAGCCTTAAAGGGGTTGATGCTGTAATACCCAGAATCCTACCAGGCCTAACCCCATATGGTTCTTCGATTGTAAGGCAATTTGAGATGATGGGCGTCTACACTACTGCCCGCTCGATTGCAATTAGTCGCTCAAGAGATAAATTGCGCTCACTACAAATTATGAGCAAATACGGCGTAAATATACCGAAAACAATCTTTTCTAGACAAACATCCGAAGTCGACGACTTAATCGACCACATTGGCTTACCCATGATTCTAAAGCTTGCAAGTGGTACACAGGGTAATGGAGTAGTACTGGTCGAGACAAGAAAAGCTGCGAAATCTGTAATCCAGGCGTTCTATGTCAATGACACCAGCTTTTTACTTCAGGAATATATCGAAGAAGCCGCCGGTGCTGATATACGCGCATTTGTGATCGGTGGTCAAGTGGTCGCCTGCTATGAGCGTCGTAGTCTAGATGATGATTTTAGATCGAATATCCATCAGGGTGGACAAGGTAAAAAAACATTCATGACTCCCGAAGAAAAGAATCTTGCTATCAGAGCGGCAAAAAGCATGGGCTTATCGATATGTGGCGTTGATATCATTCGCTCAAATAGTGGTCCGATGGTACTTGAAGTCAATTCAGCACCTGGATTAGAGGGCATAGAATCAATTACTGGCGTAGATATTGCCACGAAAATTATCGAATATGTAGAAGCCAATGCTAAGCAGAGAAATCGTAAAGATAAAGTCGGCGCTTAGACGAAGTAACCGCGTAATCCTATTAATAGTTGTTCTGGCAGCGATTGGTGTGGCTTCAAGCCTTTTGCTTTACCAACAAAGTATATCGACCAACCAAGCTCAGCCAACTAGCTTGGGCATACATCTCGAATATGCGATAACTAGCGTGGAGCGGAGCCGAGGCTTGTCTGGTCGTCCTACATTGGATGAAGAGAGCGGTATGCTGTTTGTTTTTGAATCTGAAAATTATTATAGCTTCTGGATGAAAGATATGAACTTTCCGCTCGATATCATTTGGATGGACTCAGATTTTAGAATTGTCGACATAGTTTACAACGCTCCACCTGCAGGATCCATGCCCGAAGTTACCTACACTTCTGATAAGCCCGCGAAGTATGTATTAGAAATTAATGCTGGTCAGGCACAGGCCAGGGGCTATTACCTGGGCAATAGGTTAAACATAGATATGTCATCAGACACTCAATATTGAAAAATATAGTGAAAAATGCTATAATAGTATTATGCCATCAATATCAAAACAAAAGTTAACAGACAGTTTCGAAAGTTCACCAAGGTTGAATAGCCCGGTGGCTAGGTTTAACCTACTCCAAGGTTTAACGCCTCAAGAATATCTGATGCAAGCGATTGCAAGCAGCCAGCAAGATCCAGCTGAGCTGTGGCAGAGAGTCGAATCAAAAATTCCCGAAACAGAAACAATCCAAGGTGTAGAATTCCGTAGATTTAACTGGGAAAGATTCGACCCAACCAAGCCGGTGCTCGTGCAGCTACTGGGTTTTGAAGCGACATTACAGAAAGGATCGATTGCCTATCAAGGCTATAAGATAGCCGAAGCCTGCGAGATGCCAATGATTAGTTTCAACACACCTGGCACTGGCAGATCTGTAGTGCCTAATAAGTCTGCTCGAGCTCGCGCTAGGATCGGTGTCTTCTCTGGGATTATGGAGGGGCCAACCAAGGTGCTTAGAGAATGCGGAGTTGAGCTAATTAACATTGTTGGATTTTCTTTTGGTAGTGAGCTGGCCATGGGTCTAGCGATAGCAGCGGCCGACCAGAAGATCAAGGTTGAAAAAGTATTCGTGATGGCTAGCCCATCTGAACTCAAGCGCAGCCGAAGACAACTACTGAATGCAGAAAAAGTCCAACAAGCCTTATACACCTCGGATCACCTACACCCGTATAACGGCGAGCATGTTGGAGCCTATGGCTATGGTGAAAGTTTTCTGGGCGGTATTGCTCTAGAGTTAGCTGATTTAGGTAGATATTTTAGACACCCTGGAGTAATTTTGGATTACGCTAAGGGCATGTCTATGGGCTCAGCTTTAGATCAAAGAACTGAAGCGATGAACCGCCACCCGAACTTAGATATAACTATTGGTGTTTTAACTAATGATACTGTAGCTCCAGCAGGCTCTACACTTGAAAATGCCCAGCGACTTAAACGCGAATTTCCAAATCGAGTTTCATATTTCATGCTACATGGTGAGGACCATGGTTTTGAAGACCAGACCGAAAGGTACGCCCATTTTGTTAAAAAGGTCTTGGCGAGCAAAACATCAAGCTCCCTCTAGAATGCTAAAGCTAGCGCTGCAAGAATGACAATCGGTCGTTTTCGGGGTATGCTTAGCCTGTGGAAAGCATAATCTTTTTTGCTTTAGCAGGGTTAGCTCTGATGGCATTATATTTTCGATCGAACATGCTGTCGGTGTTAGGTATGTTGGCTTTCGGCTGGGTATTGGTCTATGTGACCAACAATGAGGCGATATTGTTTGCTCGCTCGCTTGTGCCTGTAGGTAGCAACAATATTGATGCAGCTACCTCAATATTCCTGGGTTTTGGACCGGCCGTAACAGCTTTGTTGCTAACTCGGAAATCAACTAAGAAAACTCACTTATGGATTATGGGGGTACTCTTAACTCCGGCGATCGTAATAGTTGGCTGGTTAATCGTCCAACTAGCCGTATCTTATGAAACGCGTAATAATTTACTTGCGTCTAACATTAACCAAACCATTTCAACCTACCAGGAATACGCGCTCTGGATTGCGGCAATCATGATTTCCCTAATTCTTTACTACGGACGCCCGAAGTCGTCTAAAGAAGAAGAAAAGAAGAAAAAGTAGAAAGTAGGATTTGATGCAAGAAATTTTTGCACATGTAAAGTGGTTCGAGAATGATATGTTTGTAGAACATCAACCTCGGCTAGAATTCGGCGAGTGGCTAATTGCTGGTCTAATCTTGTTTATTGGACTGGCAGTTTTAAGGTTAATCGGAAAATGGCTCAGCGCAAACAAATTTGATAAAAAACTAGACGCCAGATTCAAGCCAATCAGAAACTACGTGCCAACTGTTGTAAGGCTGAGTACAGCAGGCTTTTTACTAGTAAATTTTATTAATGGCTATCTTTTGGCGCCAAATGTTACCGCGGACCACAGTTACATCGCTGGCTTGATAGGCTATCTATTCTTGACATCAGCAATTATATTGATACTTGGCCTATATACAGACCTTGCAGCTTATCTTCTAGCGACTGGGTGGTTGCTAGTATTTTTCAAGACCAGTCCAGTAGATGTGCTCGAGCATTTTGAATACATTGCAATCGCCGGATACCTATTGTTTAGAGGGCCTGGTAGATATTCGCTCGATAGATATTTAAAGATTCCCGGTAAGTATAGCCTCAACAAAAAGCTTAGATATGCCTCGCTCAATTTCTATAGAGTCGGGATTGGAATTGGTCTGGTAGTTTTAGCATTTAGCGAAAAGCTAGCGAATTTAACTCTGGCCCAAGGCTTTTTAGACGAACACCACTGGAATTTACTGGCACAAGCTGGTGCCACAGACCGCAATTTTATATTGATTGCCGGCACGATTGAGTTAATTTTAGGCTTAGCTCTAATACTTAACTTTGCTTCAAGACTAGTTGTCTTAGTAATTTTAGGAACAATGATTTTAACTGCTGCCGTTTTGGGTGTAAACGAAGTTTATGGTCATTTATTTGCAGTTGGCTTGGTTGTGGCAATCCTCGTTAACGATAAGCAGCCGAATATAACATCTAGTTAACTTGGCAGCTGGGGCAGACTTCTTCGGTTTTTTCGATGTTGCTCCAGATTGTTATTGCTTTGAGTGGTCCGAGCACATCGCTGTAACCAATTAGGTCGGCAATGTGACGGATAAATGCGATTAGCCTGCCGCTTAATACAAGGCGACGGTACTGAAGAATTGCGCTGTTAGCAATCGGTACAACTTGAATAGGGTGACGGTCGGTATTGGTTGGTCTAGCTCGGTGGTTCATTCGAGCTTTTAGGTCTTTGGCAATATAGTTACCATGACCTATGGCTGTGATTGCTAGGCCGCTAAACCTTGAGTTACAGTTATCGCCACAGACATACAGTTTATCTTGGGCCTCGAGATGCCCATTGACCACTACTCGGCCTCTTTGATCGAGCTTAAATTGTTTCGGATTATTCTCGAAAAACGGATTATTGCGCGTCCCAGCGGTCCAGATGACATTTTGGGTTCTTAATTCACCGGCAGATGTTTTCAGTAAAAGGTTAGTCTCTGAAGTAACCCGAGTATCTTTTAGGATTGTGACTCCAAGCTTAAACAAAAACTTCTCGACTTTCTTGGAAGCGCGTTCACTCATTTGCGGTAAGATACGCGGACCAGCCTCGATAAGGTAAATACGTACATGCGGATATTTAGTCTTGTGTTTAAGCAATACGGAATTAAGGTAGTTGCCGAGCGCTGCTGCAACCTCTACTCCAGTAGGACCTGCACCGATAATTACGTAGTTGTGTTGAGAATTAGATTTATTAGCAACTGTATCATGCATGTGTTGTTTGAGTTCTAATATCTCTTCTGGACTCTTAACCCCAAAAGAGTGCTCGGCGATTCCATCAATACCAAAATGGGTGGTTGTTGAGCCAAGAGCGCAGACTACAAAGTCGTACACAAATTTTTGTCCATCTTCTAGGCTAATGATTTTTTTTGCATGATCAATCTTGCTCGCCTTACCTTTAACGAGGGTTAGGTTATTCGAATCTAGCAGCATCCACTCAAGCGGTAAACGAGCTGTTCCAAGCTTAAAGCCAGTTGCAGCTCGGTAGAGGGCTGGAGAGTACCTAAAGTCCTCACTGTCGTTGATTAATGTGATCCGTAAATCGGTTTGTTTTTTTAGCTTGCGCGCGAGTCGAACACCAGCAAACCCGCCCCCAGCTATAACCAGATGTTTCATGTAATTAAATATACACAAGCCATAAGCGGATTGAAATAGTTAGCACTTATGAGTATGCTAGTGGTAATGAGCGATTTGAAACAAACCTTAGCCTCGATTATCGAGGGCGACGTCGATGATTCGGCGGAACTTAAAGAAAAATTTAGTCACGACGCCAGTATGTTTGAACTGGTACCAGAACTAATTGTAGCTCCTAAACACAGCCAAGATGTCCAAAAGATTGTTGAATATGTTGCAGGAAATAAGCTAGATAACCCAGGTCTGTCGTTGACGGTCAGGAGCGCTGGCACCTGCATGTCCGGCGGTGCAATAAACGACTCGGTGGTTTTAGATTTTGCGAAGTATTTTACCCAAATAGGTCAAGTCACATCAGAAACTGCCAATGCTCAGCCTGGAGTTTATTATCGTGATTTTGAAAAAGCTACGCTCGAACAAGGCTCGGTTATGCCTAGCTATCCAGCATCGCGGGATCTATGCACGATTGGTGGAATGGTTGCCAATAATGCTGGTGGTGAACGTTCACTACAGTTTGGTAAGACAGAAGAGTTTATTGAGTCGCTAAAAGTAGTGTTGGCAGATGGTAAAGAATACGAAGTTAGAGCCTTGACTAAACCAGAACTCGATAAAAAAATGGCCCAGCAAGATTTCGAAGGCAACTTATACCGCCAAATTTTTGAACTTGTCGATAAGCATTACGATGCTATAAAAGCTGCTAAACCTGGTGTTAGTAAAGATTCGACCGGATATCATTTGTGGAACGTCTGGGACCGCGAGACAGGTATTTTTGACATCACTCGTTTGATTGTCGGGTCGCAGGGTACGCTTGGCATAGTTACTGACGTTACCTTTAAGCTTGTGCCTGCGCCAAAGCACTCAGGCACGCTGGTTGTATTCTTAAGAAAGACAGACGATCTAGCTGAAGTGATTAATAAGGTGTTAACCCATAAGCCAGCCACTTTCGAAGGTTTTGATAACTATACTCTAATGTTGAGCTTTAAGTTGTTCTTTAGCTTCCATAAGTTAATTGGTTGGCCACGGACTATCAAGCTGGCGTTTCAGCTTATACCAGACGCACTAAAGCTTTTCCGGGGCATACCAAAGATGGTTTTGTTGATAGAATTCCAAGCCGATTCTGTCGAAGAAGTCCGTCGTAAGGTGCACGAGATGCACAAAGATATGTCCGAATTTGGTCATGAGGCGCTTTTTGAAGAAGACGAGACCGAAGATAAGAGTGAGAAGTTCTGGATTATGCGTCGGGCAAGCTTTAAGTTATTGCGCGACAAAGTTAAAGATAAGCACACTGCGCCGTTCATGGACGACCTCATAGTACCACCGCAAATCTTGCCACAGTTCTTGCCCGAAGTTCGTGAAGTCATTAAGAAATATAAGTTGTTAGCTACAATAGCCGGTCACATGGGTGATGGTAACTTTCATATTATTCCGCTCATGAATATTGAAAAGGCCGAGGAAAAGGCCAAGCTTGAACCAGCCATGAAAGAAATTAATGCCATTGTCCTCAAGTACAAAGGCTCACTTTCGGGAGAGCATAACGATGGTATGATTCGTGGACCATGGCTCGAAACAATGTATGGCTCCGAAGTGTTTGGATATTTCAAGCAAGTAAAAGAAATATTTGATCCTCAAAATATTTTTAATCCACACAAAAAGACAGACTCCAATTGGCAGTACAGTATGGCTCACTTGCGCGAGAAATTCTAAGATCATCTGCAGCCAGTCTCTGCCTCAGGACTACTGAGTTGCGGGGTATGATGGCGCTACCTATTTAGCCACATATCGAGATAATTTATCTCTGAAGTCTTTTACTCCGTCGTATGAGGTAGTGATCTTGCCGAAAGCAGGGTTTGTATGATTGTTGACGTCATCAATCGGTATTGGTGTAAAGCTTAATCTCAAGAAAGTACGCGTTTGTCCAGTCTCAACAGTTGGCCTACGATGAAAGACATAAGGATCCATAGCGTAAATGGTTTGTGGCTCTAGAGTGGCGATTTTGGCATTAGTCGGCAGGCTATCTTGTATTAGCAGCTGTAGGTTGTGGTGTAATGGATCAAAATCGTCAGGTATATGTAAGCCAAAGGACGTAATTTCGGTTGGGTTAGCGCTAGTCCAGATATAATTTTGCTCTGGAATGTGAGGCACTTTCATAGAAAAACCATCTACATGCCATTCGTCGTCAGTTTCTGAGATAACCTTACCGTGGCGTATCGTTAAGTACATATATGGTTGATTTACCCCAATGACCTTTAGTTGGTAGTTCATGCATGCCTGGATAAAGTCTGCACACCAATTCATTTCATTCGGGAGACTATATGGCTGACCCAGAACAACTAATGGACAGCGAAGAACGTACTGATCTTCGACAGGTGGGCTCAAAACCATGGGGGCGACATATTCTGCAGAATTCGGTTCTTCGAAGAAATTAGTGCCAAGTAGATGCTTGGCACGCTGTTTGATTGTTGACATATACGTAATTATACAATGACAAGCAGTATTTTACAAATATGGCCTGAAGGCTTACAGATTATTCTTCGAGCCCCGATAGCCCTCCAAGTAAAAACCACCCGATAAGGGTGGTGATTTTTACTTGGAGGGCTATATATATCTCCGTTGAAACTATTTTTCAGGAAAAAGAGCATACATTGGACTTCCAGGTAGCCTCTTCCTGAATCCTGATTTAGCATTTCCAATGTTATTATCGTTTGGCATGTTAATCCAAGGGTCCATCCATACACCCTCGTGCCTAATTAGGTAATGCCCAGCAATATATTTCTTAGACCTGCGGATTAAAACTATTGTACCGTCATTATATATCTGCTTCTTTAATGTTTGATTTAGGTGTCGAGAACTATATTTCAGTCCAGCCTGATTTAGTTTTTGAGTCAGATCCTTTACCCAGAACCTAGTACTCGCTGACTGCTCTGGACCGAGTATTCTTTCTGCTTCTTTGTAGCTAATATTTAACGCAAAGGCGTAACAAGCTATGCCACAGCCGTAATCAAATTCTTGTGTAATACTTTTTCTCATATTTAAAAGTCTAGAATTTATAATTCTATATTCAAGTAAAACGAAAAACTCCACTAAATTTAGGAGTTTAAGCATAATTAAATTTGAGGGCCACCGTACTTCTTACTGCAATTATTTTTCAGCAAGATGCTCAATTAACTTAGCTAGTCCGTCGTCGTCTACGTCCTCACAAATTACATCAGCCTTTAATTTTAGTAGCTCGGTTGCATTACCCATAGCAACCTTATACCCTACGGACTCAAACAAATGAACATCGTTATTCGCATCACCAACTCCAACAGAGTCGGCTTTGTCTATCCCCAGATTATTTAAAAGTTCTATAATTGCATGTTCCTTAGTCGCATTTACATGTGTAATATGAATGTCAACCCCCTCATGTGTCCAGGATTTTACTCCAGCAGCTGTTATAGAAGGTATTCGGCTAAGTCTATTTAGAATCTCAGTTGCGTCTGGTTCTGCACAGCCCATCAAATACATGACATTAACATGCTCATCAATGATTCGGTTTGATGCCTTATCACCTTCACCCATCAGTTCATTCTTAATTAACAACTCATAGTGATATGGACCGCATATTTCTAATATTTTGTTAATGTCATTGGCTTCGATTGCTGCTTCCCAGACGATTTTACCTGTTTGCGGCAATACTATTTGCGTTCCTGCTGAGATAACACAAGGCTCGTCAAGCTGCAGGGCATCTAGAATTGGTTTGGCATTAGTGATAGGTCTACCAGTTGCCGCACAAAGTTTTATTTTTGATTTTGCTGCCGCTACTGCCTTGATCAGTCTTTCAGAAGGCATGCCATTAGGCTTATTAGGAATAGCTGTTCCGTCAAGGTCAAAGATAATTACTTTATATTTACTCATAGGAATAGTGTATCAAAAAAACAGAGGCATTTACCTCTGTTTTAAGCATAAGCGGTACTGGAGGGCCATCTGGGGCTCGAACCCAGGACACCAGGCTTAAAAGGCCTGTGCTCTAACCAACTGAGCTAATGGCCCGAAATCGGGTTAATCTTTGTTTTAAAGTTTAATGTTTCAACCAACTTCGTTTTGATGTTGGTTAGAGCATTATACTTTAATATTTAGCTCAAGGTTGCCCAACTGAGCTAATAGCCCGCAAACGTAAAATATCATACGTTTTTGGACTGGTCGATTATCTGTTATTTTGACAACATTGTCAAGGTGTATGCTAAGCTAGAATTCAGATGAAGATACGTACCAGTACCATGGTTTGGCTTGGCTCTGGAGGCATATTGCTCGGGCTATGGTCTGCCCAGTATATAGATCGAATATCTGTATGGTTTTATGTCGTCTCGCTAATTTTACTGCCAGTCATTAGGTTTCGTAAATTTATATCTGTTATCGGCTTATTATTATGCACTTTTACTCTAGGAGTGTTCAGGTCGCAAGCTTGGCTTAGCTCGCATCGGGCAGCCGACAGGCTTATTGGCCAGAAAGTTGTGGTAGAAGGCAGGGTAATTACGGATTCAATATATGACGATCGTCGCCAAACTGAAATTGAAATAGATCAAGTAACCATATATATCAAAGATAATACTATCAAGCCAAAGGGGAAAATAAGAATAAGGGGTTTTGGCGCCCCTTTAGTTCTTAGGCACGACATAATACGGGCAACCGGCAAATTGAATAGTGGTTTTGGGACAAGAATTGCCAGCATGTCTTTCACAAGCATCGAAGTATTGGCGAGAAGTGGCAGTAAGCTCGAAGAGTTTAGGCGCAGCTTTTCTGCCAACTTATTTAGCCAACTGTCAGATCAAGATGCAAGTTTGGCATTAGGTATTTTGGTAGGGCAAAGGAGTTCAATAACCGACCAGAACCAGAACAATCTAAGGGCTGCTGGTTTAACTCACATCATCGCGGTTTCTGGCTACAATTTAAGCGTCCTTGTTAGACTTGTTAGACGCCGGCTGGGTAGATTATCAAAGTTTCAAGCTATGGTTATTTCTGTAACGTTAATAACGTTGTTTATCATGATAGCTGGTGCCAGTGCTTCGATAGTTCGAGCGGCATGGGTAATTGGTTTAAGCCTAGCAGCTTGGTATGTGGGCCGAACAATAAGGCCAATTGTATTGCTAATGTTATCTGCTGCAGGAAGTGTATGGTTTAACCCAGACTTTATTTGGTACGACATAGGCTGGTGGCTTAGTTTTGCAGCTTTCTTTGGAGTCTTAATGATTGGCCCTCAGCTGCAGACACGAATTTTCAAAAATAAAAAACCTAACTTCTTGATTCAGGTGGCGATCGAAAGCTTAGCTGCATCACTGATGACAATGCCGCTAATTATGTGGGTATTTACGCGCGTAAGCTTGGTTTCTTTGCTCGCGAATATACTAGTTGTGCCGTTAATCCCAATAATTATGGTCTTATCTTTTGGGGCTGGCATAATGATATTCATAAGCTCAAAGTTTTTGCTCACCAAGTTAATCACTGCAATAACTGGTTTGTTACTTAGTTACATTTTGTCAATCTCTGCCTGGCTAGCGTCAATACCATATTCGGAGTTGATTGTATCAATTAATACGGCTCAGCTACTAACCATATACCTAATCATCATTGTGGCTACCTGGGTGCTACATCAGAAGACATCTCTGATAAAACCATATGATCTGCTAGAATAGTTTCTAGAAAAGGAGCAAATATATGGCAGGACATAGTAAATGGGCCAAGATTAAGCGCGACAAAGCTGGCAACGATGCCAAGAAAGGCGCCGTATTTACTAAGATAGGTAATCAGATTGCCGTAGCAGCCAGGAGTGGCACCGATCCACTGACTAACCCGGCACTCGCCACGGTAATCGAGACAGCCAAGGCTGCCAACATGCCCCTAATAAATATCGAAAAAGCAATCAAGCGAGCAGAAGACAAATCGGCTGCGGCCTTGGAGGAAGTGCTTTACGAAGGCTACGCTCAAGGTGGTGTGGCTGTGTTGGTCGAGTGTGCCACAGATAATCGCAATCGAACTTTCCCAGAAGTTAAAAATGCGTTTAACAAGAATGGTGGTTCGATTGCCGACCCGGGTAGTGTGGCGTTTCAGTTCGAGAGGAAAGGTTTAATCGTAGTTGAAGCGAGTGGAGATGATGCAACCTTGACTGCTCTAGAGGCAGGTGCGATAGACGTGAATGAAGAAGATGGTGAGCTTTATGTATATACAGACCCTAAAGATCTACATGCAGTTCGTCAGTCGATCATTAACGCGGGCCTAAAAGTAGCCTCAGCTGAATTAGTCTATGAACCAAACGCCGTTGTCCAAATTTCAGACCAAGCTCAAGCTGATAAGATTCAGAAACTACTTGATGCTGTAGATGATCTTGAAGATGTTGTGAGTGTCCACACTAATTTCTACCCAGTTTGATGAAGAGAATAGTCGGCCTTAATTGGTTGTTGCTCTACTTGGCAATAATCATGGTTTGCTTGGGTTTGCTGTTCACAGCTTTAACCATACTTAATACCGGAAGCCGAGGAACAGGGGTCTTTATTTCAGGCTTGAGCAGTTATGCGATCGAGAAAAAGTTAACTACCAGAGGTTATCCTTTCGACTTTTACAGTCAAGAAACCGATATTGTAAGCCTCAAGAGATGTTCTTTGGCATATCCATATGACGTGATTGGAGATGAATGCAGTATCTTAGTTCAAGACTATGATTATCATTTTAAGTTCGTGCGGTTTCTTAAAAGTTGGGGAGTAATGAGTCTGCTCACCGGTGGAATAATTGTCGTTGGACTTAACTTTTGGCAGCGTTTACGTAAGTTCAGTATATTGATAATTATGCCTATTATTGCCTTTCTTTTACTTTTCTTGGCGGGGATTATAAAGTTATAGCAAGTAGAATATGAAGATATTAGGAATAGATCCAGGAATAGGTATAGTTGGTTTCGGGTTGATCGAAAGTGATGGCTTTAGTCACAAGATGCTCGACGCAGGAGTAATCAAAACCAAGGTTAAAGATGTCCATGAGCGTAGGCTTAAAGAGATTTATGATGAGTTAAGTGGGCTAGTCTCGGAATTTAATCCAGATGTGGCTAGTGTCGAAAAACTGTTCTTCTCTCAGAATGTAACCACGGCCATGAGTGTTAGCCAAGCCAGAGGAGTAATCTTGCTTGTATTAGAACAAGCAGGTGTACCGATAGTCGAGTACACACCCCTACAGATCAAAAGCTCGTTAGTAGGTTACGGCAAAGCCGATAAAGCTCAAGTACAAGAAATGGTTAGAGTCTTACTTAATCTCAGTAAACGTCCTACGCCAGACGACTGCGCCGATGCGCTAGGTGCTGCTCTGACCCATGCAATGAGCAGTAACTACAGAGACACTAGCCCATAGTACATAAATATTAATAAGACCACTACAACGATAGCGACAGCAATACTTAAGAGTCTCGATAATCTTAGATTATATTCTTTTCCGGTCGGTAATGAGCTTGTTAAGTAGCTCTGTTTAGGTTTAGCGAGTGGTCCGCGCTGCGGTTCGGGGTATATCTTTTTTGATGATTTTTCTACTTCAGATGTCATGAGGTCATTATAGCTGAATGCGGTACAATTAAACCATGATTGCATATTTGCGTGGGGTTGTAACAGACAAGGCTGGGTCACAAGTTGTGATAGATGTTCACGGCTTAGGCTATGGCGTGCAAGTTAGTCTTGAGACCGAAAGTCAGTTAAGTCTAGGCAAAGAATCGCAACTAGTTATTTACGAGCACATCAAAGAAGACGCTCATGATCTATACGGTTTCTTAGAGCAATCTAGCAAACATTTATTTGAAAAGTTATTGAGCGTGAATGGGGTTGGCCCGAAAATGGCTATCAGCCTACTAAATCTCGGTAATGCAACACGGCTTGTGCAGGCGATAACTAGTGGTGAAGTTAATTATATGCAAGCAGCCAGCGGTGTTGGCAAAAGACTCGCTGAGCGAATTGTTGTTGATCTAAAAGGTAAGCTTGGGGTATCCAGTGGTGAGTCGGCAACAGACTTTTTGGGCGAGCCAAACATTGCCCAAGATGAAGCCACGCAGGCCTTAGTCGCGCTCGGGTTTTCTAGCAGTGAAGCTTCGGCTGCACTAAAGGGTATGGATAGCCAACTTAGTGTAGAGCAGAGAATCAAATTGGCATTAAGCGGAAGTAAGCGATAATGGCTGTCCAGAGACTAGTTGATAACAGCGCTCACACCGACGATGTTCAAGAACAACAAGACGAGATAAGCCTCAGACCAAAAAATTTTGATGAATATATCGGTCAAGAGCGTGTTAAGAAAAACCTCAAGCTGGCGATTAGCGCTGCGAAAAAGCGTAGTGAATCAATTGATCATGTTTTGCTATACGGACCACCAGGTTTAGGCAAGACAACCCTGGCAACGGTAATTGCCAATGAAATGGGTGCGCAACTACGCGTTACGTCTGGGCCGGCTATCGAGCGCGCTGGAGACCTAGCAAGTTTAATCACTAACCTCAAAGACGGCGATGTTTTGTTTATCGATGAAATTCACCGACTAAGTCGGGCGGTCGAAGAGGTACTATACAGTGCGATGGAAGATTTCAAACTCGATATTATGTTAGGCAAAGGTCCTTCGGCAAAAAGCTTAAGACTAGATTTACCGAAGTTTACGCTGATAGGAGCTACAACCAGAACTGGTGCACTGGCAGCGCCATTGCGGGATCGTTTCGGGATTATTCACCGTCTAGAGTTTTACTCAGATGAGGATATTTCAACTATCTTGCAAAGATCAGCAAAAATACTCGGAGTAAAAATCGATGCCGATGCTGCTCGACAGCTTGCTGCTCGTTCTCGCTTAACACCTAGAATTGCCAACCGACTCTTAAAAAGAGTTCGAGATTACGCCGATATCAATGGTGATGGCTTTATCGATCAGGATCTCACAAATCGAGCTTTATCTTTGCTAGAGATCGATAACCTTGGCCTTGATCCTAGCGATAGGTTGTTGCTTACAGCTATCATTGATAATTATAATGGTGGCCCTGTTGGCTTGAATACCTTAGCGGCTATTCTTGGCGATGAGCCAACAACCATCGAAGATTACTACGAACCTTTTTTGCTACAGCTAGGTTTAATCGAACGTACACCTCGCGGGAGGAAGACTACCTCAAAAGCCTATAAGCATCTTGGTCAAGAAAAACTGAATAATAACCAGAAGTTGCTATAATATCTACAGATGGAAAACTCAGAAAGTAAAGTATGTTTTAAGGTTCGAAGAAGTCCGATGGGTCTGATTTATATCTATTTACTTACGATTATCGCCTTTGGAGGCTCGCTGGCATTAGTTATATGGGCTAGCGGTGAACTATTTAATTTCGATAGCTCGGCGAGTAAGGCGTGGGGTGTTCTAACAGCTACAGGTATCACGATTATCGTATCAATGCTTTTGCTATTCGAAACAGTTGTGTACTGGTCGAATCGTTTAGTGCTGATGGACGATGAGATTAGACAGACGTTACAAAAAGGTCTGCTAAACCGAAAGATATCTAGCTTAGGCTTAGCAAATATAGAAGATGTGACAATTGAGCAAAAAGGCTTTATGGCCACGTTATTCAATTATGGAACGTTACTCATCGAGACAGCAGGCGAGCAGTCTAATTTTCAGTTTAATTATTGCCCCGACCCAACTAAATATAGTCGGCAAATCATGGAAGCCCGCGAACGCTACCTCATGCGAGAAGATAAGCCTACACGGCGGGCAGATATAGTTCGCTAATTTTTATTACTATTGCGCAGGCACGTCAAGTTGAGAGCTCTGCTTGTCATCAAACGGATTGTTTCGGTTGTCTGGCAGGTTTGAGTCAATTTGCACATCTTCGTCTAATGCAAGCGCATTTAGTCGATCAACTGTTGTCTGATCGAAATTGAGCTTAGTAAGTATTAGAGGCTCTGCTTCTGAGAGCACAGTTGTATCTAAGCTAGTCGGATCATTCACTGAATTATTTAGTGAATTGACTCTAAATAAAGCGAAACCAACAAAACCTCCAGCAACAATAACTAAAGCAGTAAAATTGTGCAGCCGGTAGTAGTTAAGAATTTTTATAGATAACTTCTTATAATTGATAGTTTTTAAAGAATTTAGACTGATGTTCATTATGGCCTCACATAAGTTAGTATGGTTAGCTGAGTTACATAGGAAGCTATCGCTCCTGAATCGTTTTCTATTGGCGTAATATCGATGTCGGTTATTTCGAAGCGACGCTTATTATTCTCGAGATCTTCGAGTAGTTTTAGGAGTTTTTCGTAAGAAGTTGAAAAGCCAGTAGAGATTCCAATGCTATAAACTCCCGGTATATCATCCACCTTGTCCGACTGACTAATCGGGCTATTGGCGCTAGTTGATCCACCAACGAAATTGATACTTTCTAACTCAATACCGAGCTTGGCGGCGATTGATATAAGTTCGCCGACAATATTCTCAGGGTTTTTTGTTCTTGGTAGGACTTCGCTGGCGGTTGTTAGCAGATCTTGGTTACTAGAAAGTTCGGCCTGAAGTTTATGGGCATTGATAATTTTCTTGTCTAGCTCGTCTGCTTGAAGGTTTAGTAAGCTAATCTTTTGAGCTCGATCAGCAAGTTGTTTATTGGCCCAGGCTAGACCATACCCAGTAGCTATACCACCTAAAACGAGTAATCCGATTAAGATATAGAAAAACTTTTTTGCGTCGAAATTTACACTTTTCATTTATTCTGAGCCTCCGTTGCAGCTTTCTTGGCGGCTTCGGCTTCAGCTTCTTGCTTGGCTTTCTCGGCGGCTCTGGCGTCGGCTGCGCCTGTAAACTCGGCACTAATGGTAACATCGTAGTTCTTGATGCCACCATCTGGGTCTGTCTCGCCTGGGACTATACTTAAAATATCAGCCGATTCAAATGTTGGGGAATCAACCAAACTTTTGCGTAAGACTGCCGCTAAATTCTGGGTATCGACCTGAGCAACTATCTGGAGTGGTTGAGTTTTTGAGCCAGTTAATGACAACGACTTTAGGCGAGTGTTCAGCGGCATAGAGGCTGCGATATCGGTGAGTAAGGTAGAGAACCGGACCTCTTTCTCGAATAGACCCTGAATAGCCATAACCAGGCTATTTGCCTGTTTGGCGGTTGTCTCTGTCTCGGTAAGTTGACTGTAGCTAGCTGTTTTGTCGGCAATGGCAGCGTTTAAAATATCTTCGTCATTCTTAACCAACCTTAGTCCGGAAAGCATAAACCCGACCGCGATTACGCCAATCATAGCCAAGCCGAGCACTTGCCGCAAAATAAATCTATTGAGTCGACCATAATGTCGCTCTTCTTTAACGGTTGGAGGAAGAATATTTATCATTGTCTGATATCCTCTACTGATACTAGGCTTAGCCCACCGGCTGTTGTGTAGATAGTCGTTTCGAGTTCATGGGTGGGTTGAAGTTTACCGAAAGTTAACTTATTCCAAGGAGCATTTAAGCGAGTTGGAATACGAGTCTTATCGGTTAGATAGCTACTAAGTCCTGGCAGGTTTGCACCACCGCCAAGTAAGATAATCTGACCAATTTGTTTACCCTCGTCAGCGCGGTCGTTATAGTAGCGCATAACCTTATGGATCTCTCCTACTAACTTACTGAGTTCTGGCTCGAGCGCACTCAGAATTTCTTTTTGGCGCTTACTGACATCTAACCCATAGCGAGTCTTGATACTGTGAGCTTGTTGTAAGCTAATTCCGAGTGCACTTGCGATGTTTTCGGACATTTTTTCACCGCCGCACTCTGCAGTTCCGGTCGCTCGAACAAACTTACCGTCGTATACCGATAAATCAGACGCGTCGGAGCCTAAGTCGATGATTAGACTGACTTCGTCGTGGACCTCAGAGCTTACTACCATGCGAGTGACGGAATTAATATTGGGTTCAATCACAGCAGGTATTAACCCTAGCGCCTCAACCACTTTCATATATGAGTCAACTATTGTTTTCGGACTAGCAACAATCAAAACCTCATTACTTCCAGAATCACCCAATGGTGTTGCTTCGTAGTCGTAGTATAGGTCGGTGATTGGCATCGGAATCGATTGGGCTATTTCTGCACGGACAGCTGCAGCTGTTGATTCTTCATCCATACTTTCTAAATTGATTATTCGGCTAAAGCTATGTGAGTTAGGAAGCGATAAGGCCACATGTCTGGTAGTTAGCTTCCCGACAAGCCCATTCGAAACTAGGTCGTGCGCGGCTTTAACAACAATAGCGGGATCGGTGATAACGCCTTTTTCGATTGCTTTAGGGTCGAAAGTAGTATTGCCGTATGCTCTAACAATACCTTTTTTGTTTTTATTACCCGGCGGGTCAATCTGAACAATCTTAATAGTGCTTCGCCCAATATCAAAGCCGAATACCTGTCTATCTGTGTAGAGAAGTGCCATATACCACCATAAGCGTCATGCGATAATTATATCTCATAAATCGTGAATTTAATAAAAAACTCCCCGTTACCAGGGAGTTTTTTATTAAAAGTTAAGCTGTTTAGTTTAAGCTTGCTTTTTCGTATGGAGCAAAAGTTGAACCACCATCTTCTAGCCATGAATATAGAACGTAGCTAGAGCATGTATCGGTTGCACCTGTGCCTGAGCAGCCGTAGGCAGCGTAAGTGTATTGTGCGCCACTTGGCTTGGTTGCTGTATAGCCTGTTGCTGGCTTAGCAGTTGCAGTTACACCACTCATAGAGATGGCGTTGCCATCTGGATCGTTTAGAGCCTCACCGTCGATGCCGGCTAATACTGTTGCGTCGAATGTTGTCGGGTAGTTGCCGTTCGAGTTGTAGTAGTTTTCTAGCTGTGCGTGCATAGCGTTGATGTCAGTTTTTCGCTGAGAGTCACGAGCTTTTGCCTGTGCACCTTGGAAGTTATTTAATACCAATCCGGCCAAGATACCGATGATTGCGATCACAATCAAGAGTTCAATAATTGTGAAACCTTGACGTGCTGTTCTTAGTGTTGACTTGAGCATAGAGCCCACCTCCTTATTATGCTTATAAAAGCCTTTTTCTTATGGCTATGGACTGATTATCGCTTATGCTTATTTCAGAGTCAAGTATAAAACTTGTCTATATCTGCTGTGATAAGTTACTTATCGGTCCGAGAACAGACGCCGCTACTAGTCCAACCATGCCACCCATAAAGACTATTAAGATAGGCTCTAAGATGGAACTAATACTGTCAACAGCTGCGTCAACTTCTTCTTCGTAGAAATCAGCCACTTTAATTAATATCGTGTCTGTTTGTCCGGTTTCTTCACCGATCGCCAACATCTGGCTAACTATCGGCGGGAAGACCTCACTTCGACTAATTGGTTCTGACAACTGCTTACCGTTGGCGACTTCTTTAGCTGCCGCCAGTAGCTCTTTTTCGACAACTTTGTTCCCAATCGCCTTAGAGGTAATTTCGATCGTTTCAACTACTGATACTCCAGCACTCATTAAGCTAGCAAAAGTGCGGGCGAACCGAGCAATTGCAACTTTGTTTACGATTGGACCAATCGCAGGCAGCTTGAACAGCATTCGGTCGAATTGTTCTTGACCCTTGGGTGATTTTTTCCAACGTCTAAAGGCAAACGCACCAACTACTACGAATATGAGCTCGATATACCAATATGTTGTCATGAAGTTACTGATTTGCATCATTACTCGAGTAAGTGTTGGCAGCTCGGCACCATTAGTTAAGTCGCTAACTATATTGCCAATTTTTGGGACAACCACAGTCATTAACCCTATAAATACCGCGACGGCAATTGTAATCAGCACAACTGGGTACGTCATAGCACTCTTAAACTTATGTCTGATAGCCGAATCTTTTTCTTGCTGAAAAGCTAATTTCTTGAGAATTTCATCCAAAATACCGCCAGCTTCACCAGCCCGAACCATGTTTATATATATTGGCGAGAATATATCTGGATGTTTAGCTAAAGCATCGGCAAACGCCATACCACCTTCAACATCGCGAGTAATCTGGCCCACGGTTTTCTGGAAATACTGGTTTTCGGTCTGGCTCTGAAGGGTAGCCAAGCTTCTTACTAAAGGCACTCCGGCATTAATCATTGTCGCAAGCTGTCGAGTGAAGACAACCTTATCTTTAAGTTTTGGCTTATTGTTGCCAATCTGCATATTGGCCGCATTTGATAAGCTAAAGCCGCCAGCTTTTTTAGCCGACAGCAGTTGCACACCTTGTTTGCTTAAGATTTCTGCCAGTTCTTGAGTACTACCGGCATCTTGTGTTCCAGTGACTCGCTTATTCTCTTTGCTCAGGGCTTGATAATTAAAAGTGGCCATAAATTATCTACTCTCTAGTTACTCTTAAGATTTCCTCTATCGATGTCATTCCAAGTGAAGCCTTTACAAGTCCATCGATCTGCATTGTGACCATGCCTTCCTTAATGGCTTGCTGTTGGATCTGTTCACTGGTAGCGTTTGAGACAATTAGCTTCTGGATTTCGCTACTGTTACGCAGTACCTCGTAGATACCCATTCTGCCACGGTAGCCAGAATGATCTTTTAAGTCTGACTTTGGTCGGAAGAAGGTCAACTTACTATCCTTAGATTTTTCGAGCCCAAATGCTTCTCGGGCTTGGTCGCATAGTTTACCGATTCTGGCCCAATCATCTTTTGTCTTAATGCTAAATACACGCTCGATCTCGCGCATTTCGTTTGCATCTGGTTCGTACTCTTCAGCATCTTCCTGGATGAGTTTACGAACAAGGCGTTGACCCACGACAACTCGGATCACACTAGCAATTAGGAAGGGTTCAATTTCCATGTCTAGTAAACGAGGCAAACAGGTGGCTGCGTTATTAGTGTGTAATGTGCTAAAAACTAAGTGGCCAGTCAACGCTGCTTGGACGCCGAGTCCAGCAGTTTCACCATCACGAATTTCTCCTACCATGATAATGTTTGGGTCCTGCCGAAGCAGTGCTCTGAGGCCATTTGCAAAAGTCATGCCAGCCACAGGGTTCACTTGCGTCTGATTTACACCCTGTATCTTGTATTCGACTGGATCTTCAACGGTTGAAATATTTACGTCTGGGCTATTTAGAATATTTAAAACACTTTGCAGAGTTGTAGATTTCCCTGATCCGGTCGGCCCTGTTACTAGGATCATACCATGAGGCTGAGCTGCGGCTTCGTTTATACTACTCAGAGCCGCTCCCCAGAAACCAAGCTTATCTAGAGATAGCGGTTCGCTCGACTCATCGAGCACACGCATAACTACTTTTTCGCCTTCTGTAATTGGCAAGGTGCTTACACGAAACGCAAACAGACGTCCATTCATGTTAATTTTGAATCGACCGTCTTGAGGCGCTCGGCGTTCGTCGATTTTTAGATTGCTTAGAATCTTGATTCTTGAAACTAGTGCATTTAGAGTTCGCTTTGGTAGTTTATTGACTTCTTTTAGCACTCCATCCACCCGATATCTTATCGATACATATTTTTCACGAGGTTCGATATGAATATCACTCGCACCGCTCTTGATTGCGTATTCCACCAACAGATTGACAGTCTGGGCTATAGGGGAGTCTTCGCTGGTAACTTCTTCTTCGTCGACCTCTTCCTCTTCTTCGTCTTCGCCGTCGGTAATGACTTTGGTAATCTCACTACTAATATTCCCTCGGTATTGGTCGAGTGCACTCAATATATTATTGTGGGTTGCAATATAAATTTTGATTGTTCCGGTAAACATTTTCTTGAGAACATCCAGGGCTTGTAAGTCGTCGGGATCTTCCATGGCGATGTGTTTAACGCTCTCTTCGAAGTCATCTTTAAAGAGAATCATATTGTATTTGCGGGCAATTTTTTCAGGGATTTGCCGAACAATATCCATGTTTAAGTTTTTGACATCGATCTCAGTAAAAGCAACGCCTATCTCTTTAGAGTAAAGCTCGGTTAACTCAGCTTCGCTTAACTTATTCTCCTTAGCGAGCATTTCTTGCAGGGTAATTTTTTCGTCTTTAGCTTGAAGCTCGAGCTGATCAAGCTCATCTTTTTCTAGCTTTCCAGACTCTAGCAGTAGTCTCGAGACAGTTGCATTTGGAATATTCATGCTTGTGTTTATTGTACAGGATGCCAAACTCATCAGCTAGAGTTGCGAAGTATGGTTTTTTTAACATCGTACCCATAGGTGATTTCAGGTATACTTATGCTAGTAAAAGTCATGTGGAGGTAGAAATGGCAACTAGCAAAAAGGCAGACGACTCGCCAGTTAAGGACGATGCCAAAATGAAAGCTCTCGGTGCGGCTCTCGAACAAATCGAAAAACAGTTTGGCAAGGGTAGTATTATGCGTCTTGGCGCAGAACACACAATTAATGTCGAAACTACAAAGACAGGTGCGCTGAGTTTAGATATGGCCTTGGGTGGCGGTATTCCGAAAGGTCGAATCATCGAAGTTTATGGCCCCGAAAGTAGTGGTAAAACTACACTTACACTCCATGCAATCGCCGAACTGCAAAAAGCTGGCGGTACAGCTGCTTTTGTTGACGCCGAACACGCCCTCGACCCACAGTACGCTAAAAGGATTGGTGTGAATATCGATGAGCTTCTTCTCTCGCAGCCAGATAATGGCGAACAAGCTCTCGAAATTGTCGAAACCTTAGTCCGTTCTGGAGCGGTCGACATGGTAGTAGTCGACTCGGTGGCTGCACTTACTCCGCAGGCAGAGATTGAAGGTGATATGGGCGATAGCCACATGGGCTTGCAGGCTCGCCTAATGAGCCAAGCTTTGCGTAAGCTAACTGGGATAATCAACAAAAGTAAATGCACAGTTATCTTTATTAACCAACTCCGCATGAAGATCGGGGTGATGTTTGGTAATCCAGAAACTACTACTGGTGGTAATGCTCTTAAGTTTTATGCGAGTGTGCGCATGGATATCCGCCGAATTAGCCAGATCAAGGCAGGTGAAGATATTATTGGCAACCGCGTACGTGTAAAAGTGGTCAAGAATAAGATCGCACCACCTTTCCGCCAGACCGAGTTCGATATCATGTATAACGAAGGTATTAGCACCGAAGGCGATGTGCTCGATCTAGCTACCGACCGCGGCATTGTCGAAAAAGCTGGTGCGTGGTTTAGCTACGGCTCAGACAAAATCGCCCAAGGCCGCGAAGCTGCCAAGCAGTATCTTAAAGACAATCCAAAAGTCCTTGCCGAAATCGACAAAAAAATCCGCTCTATTAAAACTGAGGAGTAGTCTGTGACAGAGCAGTCAGCACTGACACGCGAGCCAGAAAAGCCAGAGAGGTTATTTGTTGGCTCGAGCCAACGACTCAGTCTGCTGGATCCTGCCTACAACAGAGCTAAGCCAAACGAGGACGTACCGAATTTTGTGTACGCTAGTTCAGACATGGGCTATGCGCTGTGTTTTGCTTTCGATTGGGCATATAAACCTGATGATCCAGAATATCAATTATCACGTTTTACAGACGGGGGAGCTTGGAGGCTAGCTGTGGACACGCAAGGCATACAGCGCATGCGCAACACTCCTGGATATCTATATGAGCTAGACTCAAAGCAGTTTAGATCGGCAGTCGGGCATGGTACTCCAAATACTGAATGGGTGTCGGAAGAGATAGTCACTCCTTTGAGCACACGTGAGGTAAATGTTTTGGATGAGGTAATGGCTAGTGGTGTACAAGTTTATCTAACGGATGAAAGCATCCTGAGAGCAATGGCAGAAGATCCGCAGCATGGATTTAGCGCATATAGGCAGTTGGATCAAGTCGGGGCATGTATAAATCAATCTGAAAAGCCGGAAAGTTATGTAAGTCTCGAGGCAGAAGCCTGCAGTGAAAGTTCAGGAGCGCACCCTAATGCGTCGACCTAGACCACTTTCCTATGTCGCCCGCAAGATTGGTATGTTTTCTGACGAATCCGATAGCATCAGAGTAGCGAGCCTTGCAGAACTAGCAAGTAATGAAGTGACTCAAGATGGTGCCTATGTTTTAAGGCGTGTATGCAACGTTATAACCGGTTCGATGCTGACGTTTGCTAGCTTTGTCGCAGTGGATGTAGCCTGCAAGAGAGTTGATGTAGAGGTTAAGGTTGGCAATCAACTGTTTCGAACACTCGGCGGTTACACCCTCGAAGCCATTTATTACCTACCAGATCTAGGTTTCGCGACATTGGCTGGGCTTGTGGCTCTTGAGGCGTATGAAATAAAACGAGCGACTCCGGATGAATTAACGACTATTGAAGGCAACGAACCCGCTGGTGAGTAATCCAGTCGCCGCATTGACATGAAAATCACAAGTTTAAAAGCACAGATTAAGAATCCGGAGCGGGTGAGCGTGTATGTTGATGGTAAGTTTGCACTTGGCTTAAGCCTCAATCAAATTGCCGATTTGGGCATCAAGAACGGCCAAGAAATTTCCGAAGCCGAGCTTAAAGTTCTGCAAAAACACTCCGACATGGGCAAAGCCTATGCACGTACACTCGATTGGTTGCTGCGCCGGCCACACTCGCGTCGTGAATTATATAATCGATTATATAATCTAAAATACGACGACGAGGAAAAAGACTATATCGTGGCCAGAGTCGAGAGGTATTTAGACGACGAAGCATTCGCACGGTTTTGGGTCGAGTGCAGGCGAGGTAGCAAAGCCAAAAGCGCTCGAGTAATTCGTGGTGAACTAGCCCAAAAAGGGGTGGCCAAAGAAATTATAGACAAAGTTTTGGTCGAAAACGAGGCAACTGACCAAGACATGCTCAAAAAACTAATTACCAAAAAGTCACGCCAAACCAAATACCAAGACACGCAAAAGTTGATTGAGTATCTGTTGAGGCAAGGCTTTAGCTACGACGATATAAAAAAGTGTCTAGATGATATTAGGCCCGAGTAAGTTGACTGGCGACTTTATTGCAGACGACAACACTTATTACCCTGCCAGATGAACCTGTGCCTCCAATGCTAAAGCCAACATCATTACCGCTATAGCGTTTCACTACCTTAGTTCTAAAGTGATCTGCAGCATGTTCGACTAACTTTGCAGAGGATGACCACAAGACAATACGTACTCGCTTCTGGTCGGCGGTATCTACCGATTGGTTACGTGTGTAATGTTCAAAGGCTATTTCTAGCAGTTCTGCGGCAAGCTCGATTCCAGCAAATTCACCTTCAGGATTGTCGATATCGATTACGTACAGACCAACATGTCCTCTTCTGGCTTCGGCTAAAACTAATTCCGATGTGTCGCTCGATAACATTTGATCGTACGGTGTATATTTATCGATTATTTGCTCCCATGTCCTTGCTTGAGTCTCGTTGTCTTCGTAGATGACTGCGCTACCACCCGTTTTCGACGGACGGCCTACATTCTTATCTAATAATGACATTTCGGCCCATGTTGCCGGAAAATTCTCGAATCTATTCAGTCCGTGACCGGTATCGGTATTGGTGAATATCCCAAACTCATCTACGTGCGCAAGTTGATCAACCTCTTCGACTAACGATTCTCGAGCCAGCTGGTATATGTCAATAATGCGTTTTCCACCAGGGGTTCTAATAAGTTCATCTAAGGTTCTTTGGGCTTCTAATTCACTTATACTGTATGCCACCATCTGCTCTTCAGTTTGAGGCGATACTTGATAAGTCCGACATGCTTGCTGCCAGTACTGACCGGTTAATGCATGTGCCGCAGTTGCTATCCTCAAGGAAGCCAGCATCTGGATAGCATCTTCATCAAGATTAACTAACGATCTCTCCATGCGTCTAAAAAGCTGGTTAGCTACTAATATGCTTCTCAGGAGTACTCGGATTCGGGGGTCGATGTAGCAGAGCAGATAGGCTGATTCAGCACTATCATCTGGGAAACTAAATTCAGGATTAAAAATCATCTCTTGTGCTAACAAAAACAAATCGTCGAGCTTAGTATCTGTTTCACCACCGGCAAGTTTATTAAATATTTCGACAAACTCAGGCAGCCTTGTTGCTCTATATTGTTCTATAAGTTTAAGTACAATCGATGGGTCTAAATCCAAATTCTCTAATTGCCTTAATAGATCATCTTTGAATGCCTGGTCGACTCTTGCAGGTATGGGTCCTTGCCACGATCCAACTATTGAGCTCGGTTTGTCTGGACGATTGATACCAAATAGATTTAATAAGGATTCGCCATAATAGCTATGATTTATTTGTTTAAGAATTGCTGTCTGCAGGCACATATCTACTGATTGGGCTCCAAGATGTGCCGACAATCTTGAAGGGACGTTCTGTAATTCGGTGGGTGCGTTTATGCCAAAGATGGTACTCGACACTACCGGACGGCACCTCTGTAACACTTCGCGGTATATAAGGCCAGCCGCATCTACATCAATACTGCGCTGACAGTTGGTTGAAAAATCAGCTGGCGGGATAACGACTTCATTTTTCGACATCTGGTAATATTAATTATGTAAATACACCTATGCAAGCTCAAGCGTGAAGCTTATTAGTCGGTCGCCGTTACTTTGGCGCCAGAGCTAACGGTTTGTGGGCCATCATTGACTCGTATCTGACTGTCGTCGACTTCTAATATTTGGCTGCGGTGAATCGTAAATTCGTTCTGATTAAATCGACGTGATAGACTCGGCTTGCCAGAAATTGTCATAACTTCTGCTGTTTGTGGGTCAAAGCTAAAGTTCTCGGCAGTACCAAGCTTGCCACGACTACCAACAACTTTTTTGCCCGGTATCTGGTAGTTAATGTCCAAGATGCGCTGCAGCCTAGTTAGCTCTTCTACTGGTGAAATATTATGTAGATCGTCGATAATTAGGCCGCGCATATTAAAGTCACGCAAATCTTCGAACAGTAGTAGCTCGTCAACGTTTTTACCGCCGGTCTTTACCCAGAAAGCCACAACTTTTAGTCGATCTGGGTCGACAAGTATACCAGTTACTTCGGCAACCTTGCCGGCTAATCGGATGCTCGAGACAGGCATTCCTATTACATTCTTGGCTAAAAATAACATAAAAATATTGTACTCACCCCGACTTAAACAACAAAGCCAAAAATGCTCATGTTATAGTAGACTCATGAAAAAGATAATGCAGGCTATGCTAATCGCTTTTTCCCCACTTTTTTGTTATGCGCCTGTTCACTCTGAGTCGGTTTCGCAGCCGGCAACTATTTGGATAAGTGAAGTACAGACCGAGGGCGAGGCTGCTCTCGACGAAATGATCGAGATTTATAATCCAGGTGATGGGTTCTTTAATATGGAAGGATACGAGATTGTTTATGTGTCGGCGAGTGGTTCGACGACTAGTTTAGAAGTCGATTTAACTGGCTGGCTGGCGCCACGTAGCTATATATTCTTTGTTCGCGAGGAATACCCAGATCCCGATGCCTCGGGGTTTCTGCAAAAAGCTTCCGGAATGGCCGCTAGTGGTGGTCATGTCGTCGTCCGCAGCGAAGACGAAGCAATTGAGCTCGATCGCTTAGGCTGGGGTACTGCCGTTTTTCCAGAGACACAAGTAGCAATAACTCACACCAACACAACTAGCTTGCAGCGAATTAATTTTGCGAATACGCTCGAGCCGGTTGATCCAGCCTGCGATGGAGTTACAGATCCTATGGTGCCGGTCGATCCAGCTACGGAACCGGCTCCAGGACTCAACTGTGAAGACCCAAGTCTTGCCTATACAGACGAGGAACTGGTGCAACTAATTGACACCAACGATAACTCGTTCGATTTCATGATGCTCGAACCAACACCCTTAAACACCAATACTGATCCACCAGAAGTGCCCGAAGACAATACTGGCGACACACCGCCTGTCGAAGATGTTCTTGATACTTCTACAGATCCAACCAATCCCGACGATGCTTTTCTCGAATTGGCTCCGGTTGTTATCAACGAGCTTCTACCCGACCCAGCCAGCCCAGTAACCGATGCCGAAGGTGAGTTTGTTGAGCTTTACAACCCGAACACTACCAATGTGAATTTAGACGGCATTGTTATGCAGATGGGCTCGACATATTCACGTAAGCTACCGCTTGATGGGATTACTCTTAAACCACAGCAGTATCTAGCAATCTACTCCGGTCAAGCGAATATATCTTTGGCTAATTCTGGTAGCTCGGTACGCCTGGTATTGCCGAGTGGCAAGGTTTGGGGAGCCGAAGTAAGCTACCCAAAGGTTAAAACAAGTGAAGCCTATGCTTTATTCGATGGTGTCTGGCGGTTCACTAGTATGCCCACCCCCAATAAACCAAATGTCTATCGAGCTTCAATTACAGTTGTTAAATCTGCTAGCAAAAAGTCGACTAGTAAGAAGACAAGTGTATATGTTGATCCGGCCAAGTTTAACATCTTTAAACCAATCATTATCACTGAGTTATTGCCAGACCCAGCCAGCCCAGTTAAGGATTCTGAGGGAGAGTTCATAGAACTCTACAACCCGAATAACAGTAAGATTGATCTAAGAGGCTTGATTGTCCAAACAGGAAGTAATTTTTCGTACAGCCACACTTTCTCGTCTGGTTCAATTGGTCCAGGCGAATACATCGTGCTTTATTCCAAGGATACCAGCTTAACTCTAAGCAATTCTGGTGGAGCGGCACGTCTACTATTGCCTAATGGGGAACAATGGGGTGATGTAGTTACGTATGATGAGGCAGAAACAGGCGAGTCTTATGCACTTATCGACGGCGTTTGGCAGTGGACGAGTTTACCTACTCCAGCTACCAAAAACGAACTTGTCGAGATCGTTAATCAAGCAACGAATGACACAGAAAGTTCTAACTCGAGTCAATTTTCGAGCGTTTACCGAGAGCCACCAAAGATCGAAAGCAGTCTGACTTCTTGGCTTATGGTTGGTGGGCTGGGGCTAGCTACGCTATTATATTCGGGTTATGAGTACCGACGCGACATTGCGCATAAAATCTGGCAGTACCGCACAAACCGAGCAACTAGCAAATAAACTAGCTGCTAATATTCGTGGTAACGAGGTGATCGAGCTGGCTAGCGATGTTGGTGGCGGAAAAACTACCTTTACCAAATTCTTGCTAGCTGCACTTGGCAGTGCAGATATGGTGAGCAGTCCAAGTTTTACAATCGAAAATATTTACTATTGTCCGAACTTCGAGGTCCACCATTTCGACTTCTACCGTCTAGAAGAAGCCGGGATTATGAGCGACGAATTCGACGAAGTTGTGCAAGCCGGCGAAGACCTAGTAATTATCGAGTGGGCAGGACTGGTACAAGACCTGTTACCCAAGCAGCGGTTGCAAATCAAAATCACTGCCCCAAGCGAGAACCAGCGTGAATTTGAGTTTATTTGCCCCGCGGAACTTAGCTATTTGACCGAGGGCATAGCATGAAGAACATCTTACTAATTCGCACCGATAAGCCCGAGTCCGAATTGTATCTGAACGACCAGAGCGTTATTTGGAGAGCCCACCGCGAACTTTCCGATACAATCTTACTCAAGATAAAAGAATTACTAGATGCTCAAGGTTTGAGCTACACAAGCATCGAGGGTATTGGCGTGTTCGAAGGCCCAGGCAGCTTTACTGGCTTACGCATAGGCATAACCGTGGCCAACACCCTAGCTTACGGACTAAATGTACCAATTGTTGGCGAGCAGGGTGATGCTTGGCAAACTCTGGCAGTCGCCAAGCTCGAAGCTGGTCAAGACCAGAAAATTGTCAAACCATTTTACGGTCGCGAAGCTCGCATAACCCAACCTCGAAAATAAATTTTGCAATCGTGCTAAACAGGACTATATTATAAGTAGAATCTGGTGAGTGTGGATTAGTCCGTAGAATCGCGGGTTCTAAAATTTTGATAAATTTATTGGCAACTGCGAGAGTCAAGAAATAGAGAAGTGATAGCGATTTTCTTGATGCGCTATTTTTGCCGCAAAATAGAAAGTAGGTAGGATATGGAACCAATTACCATTGTATTGGCGCTTGTTGGCGTTGCTGCTGGATTTGGAGCAAGTCAGGCACAGTCAAAGAAAAAATTAGGTTCGGTTCAGCAAGAAGCCGATAAAAGGCTCGATAAGGCTAAAAAAGAGGCCGACAAACTATTGAGTGATGCCAAAGAAGAGCAACACCGCATTTTAGACGAAGTACGCAAAGAAGAAACTAAACGCCGTAAAGATATCTCTGCGCTCGAAGAACGTCTGGTAGAGCGCGAAAGCAATCTCGACAAGAAGCTCGACGAGCTTGATAAAAGAACCGAGAAACTTCGCAAAGAAGAAGTCGAGATAACCGAACTCAAGGATGCCATTCGTGATATTCGGACCAAACAACAAGAAAAGCTCGAAAAAATCGCAAAGCTCAAAAAATCTGAAGCTGCCGATAAACTAATGGAAATGACCGAGCGCGATATCCGTGAAGATCTTAAAGGCCTTGTAGCAAAGTTGCAGAATGAAGCTCGTGATCAGGCAGACGAAAATGCAGCCGCCGTATTGGTCGGAGCGATGGAGCGGATGGCTAGCGAAGTAACTGCCGAACGAACAATCACTGCCGTCAAACTCGAAGACGAAGACATGAAGGGCCGAATCATCGGCAAAGAGGGTCGGAACATTCAATCGCTACAACGAGCCACAGGTGTGGACATCTTGGTCGACGATACGCCAGGCATGATTATCTTAAGCTGTTTCGACCCTGTACGTCGCGAAGTAGCTCGCCAAGCACTCGAGATGCTTATGAAAGATGGTCGAATCCATCCTGGCCGTATCGAAGAAGTAGTTGAGAAAGCTCAGGTGCAGGTTCAGAAGGATGTTACGAAAGCTGCCGAAGATGCCGCCCGCGAAGTGGGCATTGTCGGTATACCAAAAGAAGTCTTGCAGTTGCTTGGTGAACTTCGTTTTAGGACTAGCTATGGTCAAAATGTTCTAAAGCATAGTGTAGAAATGGCTCAGATTGCTGGTGTGCTTGCCGAGCAAATCGGCGCCGATGTAAAAATCTGTAAATATGCAGCTCTTGTACACGATCTAGGTAAATCATTGACCCATAAGATGGAAGGCAAGCACCATCATTTGAGTGGTGAAATGCTACGTAAGTATGGTGTTCCAGAAGAAATAGCTCATGCTGCCGAAGCTCACCACGACGATGTCGAGGCTACTACAATCGAAGCCATGGTGGTTCGAGTAGTCGATGCTGTTAGTGCCGCTCGTCCTGGTGCACGCAACATTAGTGCCGAAAACTTTATCGAGCGTATGAAGGATCTCGAAAATGTTGCCAATAGTTTTCCTGGTATCGAAAAGAGCTATGCAATTAGTGCCGGTCGCGAAATTCGGATTTTTGTTAAACCACAAGACCTCGATGATCTGCAAAGTATCAAAGTTGCTCGTGATATAGCCACTAAAATTGAGTCGACTATGCAGTACCCGGGCACGATTAAGGTAAACGTGATCCGCGAAACTCGGGCTATCGAATTCGCCAAATAGCAAAATCGACGACTTTTGTTAGGATAATAGTATGAAGATTCTATATTTTGGGGATGTTATGGGGAGTGCTGGGCAAGAAGTACTGCTGCATTATTTGCCAGAACTAAAAGAACAATACGAACCTGATGTGGTTGTAGCTCAGGGCGAGAACCTAAGCAATGGTCGCGGCATGAAGCTCGATGACGTTCGTAGGCTACAACAAGCCGGCGTAGATTTCTTTACTGGCGGCAACTGGACACCATTTGACGATGCAATTCGCCCGCAGCTCGAAAACCCAGCCGAGCCAATCATTGGCCCCGCCAACTTCGAAGCCTACACTGGACCAAGTGCCAAATTCTTGGAAAAGAATGGCAAGAAGATAATGTTCGTAAGTTTGCTTGGCCAAACGGTGGGCAAACCATTACCTGGTGTCGGTAATCCGCTAACTATGATTGATGAGATCTTGGATGAAGAGCTAGCTAAGCGTACACCCGACGCAATTATCGTGAACTTTCATGGTGACTACTCGAGTGAGAAGCGGATCATTGGCTACTACCTAGATGGCAAGGTGAGCGCAATTGTTGGCGACCACTGGCATGTGCCAACTGCCGATGCGATGATTTTACCAAACGGCACCGCCCACATCACTGATGTCGGCATGTGCGGTAACTTACATAGTAGTTTGGGTGTGAGTTTAGATAGTGTGATCCCCCGCTGGAAAGACAACGTTCAGACTAAGAACGAGCTAGACCAAAGCAAACCATGGCAACTGAACGCGGTATTAATTGAGACCAAGTCTGCAAGTAAATCAGACTCGATAACTCAGATCCAGAAACTCTTAAATTAGAATAGATTGATACCTAGATTTGAAAGTTGTTGTCTTTCATAAGCTTTACTCGCATGAGTTCTGCAGCATCTGGGTTTTGTGGGGTCGGGGTTTGCTACGGCGTGTAGTCGTGCGGCGTTGAATACAACACAATCACCCCGGTTGAGTTTAACAACCTGATAAATACCCGATCCACACAGGGTGCTGGCAGTTATCTGCTCACCAGCTTCGAGTAGAGCCAGGACTTCGCCATGGGTGTATTTATCAAAATTATCATCGGACGTAGAGCTTAGTGATTGTCCAAAAATAACACTTCCAACGTGAACAGCATATACTACCATTTGCTCTATGCTTGGTGGGCCGATGTAGTCAATATGCGGAGCGGTGAAATCTCCTGTCCATTCAGTCACGGATGTTTCACCAAGATGCCCTGTTAACGCATCAATTCCATCTAGCCCTTCTCTAACAATCAAAAGACCTCCTTGGGTTAGATTTGATCTTACGCTTGCCTCGATTGGGTTCGGTTTGACGAACATACTCACAAACCCTACCTACTCATCCGGAAAAAGTTAGAGGTACTTTGTCTTGAACCTTCGTCGCCAACACCTGTGGTAATTACAGTATGCATTAAAGCAGGGTCCATTATGATCACTTCACCTGCGCCGACAATGGCTTGAGTAAACTTGCTAGGCAAGACTTTCGGATCTACTACTCCATCTTCAACTAGTCTAACGGTGTGTCGCGGATGAATCACGACATTTGCAGCACTGCTTTCGTTTGCGTTTGGATCGTCGCCAACGATAATTCTTATTTCTCCAGCCGTAACCATTTTTGCGATTAAAAAGTCTGGTCTAGACCCGATCAACTTTGGGAGTGCGTCTCGGTGAAAGCTAGTAAGACATACTCTGCGCGCTTTGTCGTAGGCTAGATCTGGGTCTGTTATGCCAAGTATTTCTTCTAGTGCTAGGGGACTATAGGTCTGTGGTTGGGAAAAGTCGTATGAGTTGTAATATATATATCCAAGTTGCTCGAGTGATTCATAAAGATCTGGCCAAAGATCTGGGTTGAGCTTGGCTAGGATATGCTCTAGCCTAAGGCATTCTTCGATCAAGTCATCTGCATCAACATGATCTAAAGTCAGAGCATCAATTAGTTCTGCTCGAACAAAATCCTTAGTCTTTGCCATATATTTACATCTCTTTTTTGCCGCGGAAGCCAAAGCCAGCAATAATTACGCTGACGACCATATCGATAATCACAACATCGATCAGGTTTAGTTGCTTGTCGAGTGCTATAAATGCTGCCGAACCAAGCCAAATAATCGCAATGATCCCTGCAGTGTAGGGGTATTTGATGAACAGTAGAAAATCTTTAAGCATTACTTGGCTCCTTTTCGTATTCTTGCAATGTTTTACGTATTTTAGCAAATAGTTCCCTAAATAGCAATGGATCGCGCTGCATTAACTCGGTAAACCAGTCGTTAATTATTTCACTGGCTTCCGAAAAACTCATAGACTCTTCTTTTTTGAAGCTATCGATAATATTGTTAAACTTTTCACGCAATTTGCGATGAACCTCTACCGATGTTTCTCGGATTAGACCTAACTGTTCGGCGGCATTCCAAAACTGGGACTGGGCGCGAGCTAATCTAGCAGTTGGCTCGTATGCCATCAGCCCAAAACGATTGTTTTGATCCTTGCCGTTCAAGGCGTCCATAATTACTCGCGTAGGTATACCTAAGCCACGGTTGTAGCTATTGCGAATCATATTTTTTGACGGTTCGATAATCCGGTCTACGAGCTCGACTAGTTCTTGTAGTAAGCTGGTCGACTTAATGTCTTTGTCGAGCCGCTCTAAAGCCCGATATATTTTTGGGTTATAGAGTCTGAAAACTTTGAGTATATGTTCGGCTATGTTTGTCGATGCGTTATGGTCGTAGTTCATTAGACCTTCGTTAGCTAGGACATCATAAAGATCGTAAGGGTTGACCACTTGAGGCAAAATAACTCCAAAATCGATAATACCGACTCGGCCATCGCGCATGAAAATTATGTTACCGGGGTGTGGGTCGCCGTACATATAAGGGCCTTCAATCGATGAACTGATTAAACTAAAGCCAAGTTCCGAAAGTTGGTCGATAATATCTGTTCCAAGTTGACTCTTGGCAATTTCAATCGCTAGACTGCCATTGCCACCTGCCTGCTGGAGTAAGCTACTCAAACTAATACCTTCAAGTTTTTCCTGAACAATTATTTCGGGTGTACAGAGTTCGGTGTAGGTTGTTGGGATAACAATTTTTGTGTTGCCAGCGTATTCTTCGGCCATAAGTAGGGCAGATTCGACCTCCTTTCGGTAGCTGATTTCCTGCATCACAGTACGTTTGTAATCTTTGTATAGTCTTACGGTCGATACTATATCGGAACGTATTAGCGGTTGAGCCAGGCGTGCCAAGACTGCCAGAAGCCTTAGATCGGTTTTTAGTTGTCTTCGAATGTGTGGTCTTAATATCTTGATAATGACCGGCATTTGGTTATCTAACAAGGCCTCATAAACTTGGGCAAAACTACCCGATGCAAAGGGTTGATTTTGGATTTGCGAAATGCGCATTAGATCGTTGGCGTCGAGATTCGAACCAAGCGCATCAATAACGTCTACATCTTGATAAGAAGGTTTAGAGAATACATTGTGGCGAATATCGTCTGTCACCCCAGGAAAATCGGGCATCAGGTTAACAAGTATCTGTAAGAATTTTGTATAGATTCCACCAAGCTCTTGAAGTCCTTGTACGAGCTTCTCGGAGGCTTTATATTTTTGGTTTCTAAACGATAGCCAGCTTACGCCGAGAGTAAGACCAAGCACTCGTTTGGTTCTGGTAAAACCCGAAGACTGATCACTCTGTCGATTGCTTCTCATCATTCTCCTCAGATTTTACAGAGGTTGGATGATTTTTAACAGCCTTAACGCTTTGTTTCATGTGCATTTTTTCCATTAAGTTTTTGAATAGGGCTGGGTCGCGATCGGCGACACGCTCGAGCCAGTTCGAGACAATATCGATTGCACGGTCGGTGCTGATGCTTGGGTCTTGTTCGGTAGCAATCTCGGGCATTTCGGCTTCGACTTTTTTGATTATTGCATCGTACACTTCTGGCACCACTTTTTGGTACATGCCAAGGCTGTCGAGTAAGGTTACTACCGATTGAGCAGCCCGAAGCATCTCGGTTGACTCAATTTTGACCACGAATCCAAACTTATTGTCTTTGTTGGCTATCCGATTAAGAATCGTAATAGCTTTGGGGTTTTTGATGGTCTCTTTAATATCCATACCGCCAGACAAAATTTTAAAATTCGTACTCACTACTCGACTTAACTCTTTATTCATATCGACATTGCTAGCAAAGGTATTACCGAGTTTAAGTAGTGCACGATATAGGTCTCCACCAAAGAAACGCAGAGTATTCGTAAACAGGCTAATCATGTCAAATTTGCCTTTGTTCAACTTGTCATACTCTTTAAGTAGCCCGAAGTAAGCGCCTTTACTGTCGGTGCTGCGGGCCGATATGCCGAAATCAATCAATGCGACCTTATTCTCTGGCAACAACTTAACATTTCCAGGATGTGGATCGCCCTGAATCCTTGGCATTGTAAAGACTCCTAGAATCAGTTCGTAAGCCAGAGTCTTTAGCTGTAGCTCTAAGTCTGATCCAAGTTGCTCCTCGACATATTTTATCGGGTCGACACCTTGTTGAACGAGTCCAACCAAGTAAGCAGCCGAGATGCCACCGATATATTCCTGAGTAATGATATTTTCGGAACACAATTCTGGGTAGGTTTCAGGAATAACAAGTTTAGGGTGGTCCTTATAGTGTTGGTACTGCTCGATTGCAAACTCTTTTTCGGCGACATAGTCGGTTTCATGCAAAGTTGCCTCTGTGAAGTCCTTAAAAGCTTGCCCCATATCCAGTGAAGCGTTCTGGTACATTCGCTTACTAAGAGCCTTACTAAATCCGCTTAGTAACTTGAGGTCGAATTTAAGTGTTTCGCGGATCATTGGCCTCAACACTTTTACGATTATTGGCTTACCATTAGCATGCTTGCCATAATATACTTGGCCAAAAGATCCAGCCGCAAAAGGCTGTGGTTGAATTTCCACGATATCTTTTAGGTATTTCGCAGGAATCTCAGTGTTCAGAATTTCGACAATATTGAGCGGTTCACTTTCGAGTCTTTCAAAAATCTTGAGCTTGTCTGGACTTCGCCAGCGTTTCATGAACTCGCTCTGAAGTAGAACACCTTGCATGAACTTTACGTAAACACCACCTAGCGCAACCATTTCATTTGCCATAAAATCGGTTAGTTCATCTTTTTTACCGCGCCGATGCAGATAAAATGCACGTGTCAAAATTTTACCCATTCGGGCAGCACGATAACGCTTAATCGCGGCAATAGACTGTTTTTGCCGAGCCATTAATCTACCTTATTTCTTGGCAAATCCAATTAAGAATAGAATACAGGTGCAAAAAACTGTGGCCACAAATAGCCGGAAGATCTGATCAGTCTCTTGGCGTGATAGCGCCATTAGAATAGCTGCTATCCAAATAACCAAAACCACAAAAAATATTGAAATATATTTCATAACTTATGCAAATTATAACACGAATAATCAAAATTTACCAACAAAAAATCGTCCACTTAGGACGATTTTTATCTGGTCGGGGTGATAGGACTTGAACCTACGACCTCACGGTCCCAAACCGCGCACTCTAGCCAACTGAGCTACACCCCGTCGTCGCTACTCCTCTCAATTCTCCAAACAGAACAAGTTCTTGGTATGAAAAATTGGGGCAAGTAGCTTGGCCATTTTGCTCTCAAAACCAGTATACCTTTTGGTTTTGGCCCCGCTTAGACGGGTACTGCTAAGTAAAGCCAACTAGCTTTAGAAAACAGTTAAGCGAGGAAATTATAGCAGATTTAGTTCATATTTCTAGAAGATATGCCATAATAAAAACAAACCATGAACATAAACAGCCAAGACCTAATTCTTTCACTAGTTTCACTTACACCTGTTGTCTTGCTTGTGTTGTTAGGCCAGTTTCTTTGGTCTCACAAAATTTTAAAAGGTGAGTATAGCCGTAAATTTGTCCATATGCTGTCAGCAACCTGGATAGCTACATGGAGATTTTTCTTGCCCGCTGGATATGTTATAGGCATGGCACTTGCTATGGGTATCGGCGTATACATTTTTAAAAAACTAAAGCTTTTTAAGTCGCTTTACTCCGTAAAGAGACTCACATATGGGGAAGTTAGCTATGCGGTCGCAATTGCTGTGACGGCGTTTTTCTTCAAACAGCCCGAAGTCTATTTTTTAGCAATCATTAACCTCGGCATAGGTGATGGTTTAGCCGCGATTGTTGGCAGAAAATACGGCAAAAAGAAAAAGCCAAGTCGGGTTTTTGGAATAAAATCCTTTGCTGGTTCTTCGGCATGCTTTCTATTCGTGTTAACCACTGGCGCATTATTTTGGACATTGGCCGATTTAGCCCCGAACGTAAATTACGACATAGGGGCGCTATATGTGTTTTTGGCAGCATTCATAATTGCCTCTGCCGAACTATTTGCCGATAAAGGTATTGATAATTTAATAATCCCAATTGTCACTGGTCTGATATTTGGAGGCATAGTGTGATTCTTAAAGGTGTCAAACGATCGGTGCCCCAGATAGTCTACGGTGGTGTTGATGGCACGGTTTCGACTTTTGCAGTTATAGCAGGTGCATACGGTGCAGGTTTAGATGAGCGTATGACTTTTATATTGGCAGCAGCCAACGTTGGCGCCGATGGGTTTTCGATGGCTGTTAGTGCCTACCTGTCGGCACGAGCGGCTCGCAAGCGTCGGCCACGTTGGATGGCTGCAGTAACTTTTTCTGCTTTTTGCATCCTCGGTGGATTATTAATAATCCCATATGCAATCGATTTAGCAATTACAATGTCGAGGCTAGTAACCTTCTTGATGTCTTGCGGATTTGCAATAACTTCGTTTGTAATTGTGGCAGCTATCAAGTCGCGGGTCGATAAGACTACTCTCTGGGTAAGTATCCAAGAAGTTATTGCCTTAGGTACAGTTGCGGCTGCCATAGCTTATTTTTTGGGTGACGGTCTTGAAAGACTGATTTCTTAGTTCTTCTAACTGAGATCACTATTCTTTGACATTGTCGACTTCGTGCCTGTCTTTGCCTAGCACCTTTTGTTCGATGTTGCCAACTGCGGCGTTAATCAAAATCACTAGAAGAGTAAGTGCGAAAGCCAAAAATATTCTATCCAGGCCAACAGTTATGCCGATAGTTGCTGCGAATAGAATTGAAGCTGCGGTGGTGAGATAGTAGACATTATGGCTTTTCTCGCTTTTTAAAACTGTACCAGCGCCAATAAAACTAATACCAACTATCACCGCTTCGATTACTCGGACTGGGTCAGACTGAACACTGCCATGCGCAAGAGCAAACTCATTTATCAAGACGCCACTAATTGACATTACTGTGGTTGCTGCACCAGCTACAAACATATGAGTTCGGATGCCTGCTGGTTTACGAGCAATTTCGCGTTCGATACCAATCAGGCCGCCAAGCGACACGGCCACAATGACTTTCATAAGTATATTTAGATCATCCGGGTTCATTGCATAAAGTATAAGCGCTTCTTGTGCCGGACTGCAACAAAAAATCTGGCCACTTGATTGCCAGATTTAGGTTTGATGCTCGTCTTCGACTATCGGGGCCCCTACAAAACCTGTTTTGTGGGGTAAAGGAATAGCGATGATGTATCAAACAAAAAATCTGGCCACTTGATTGCCAGATTTAGGTTTGATGCTCGTCTTCGACTATGACGTTGGTGCGGGTGGCGAGAGTCTAACTCGCGTCGCCTGCTTGGAAGGCAGGAATAATAAACGTTATACCACACCCGCATGTGTGCCAGCAGATTATATCAAACCAGTCGTTGCAATTGTAGCCTCTGGATTTTTAAGGTGTCTTTTAGTAATATTACCGGTGTTGTTTTTAGACAATATCGCGCTCCGGTAGCTCAGTGGATTAGAGCAACGGGCTTCTATCCCGCAGGTCGGGGGTTCGAATCCCTCCCGGAGTGCCAGTTACAAACTATTGCTAACAGTAGTTTTGTAGTAGTATTAATCTCGCTTACTCAAGTCCATCTAAAGCTGCGGGTGAGTGTAAATTTAATTTAAATTAAATTTAAATTAAATTTTATGGCGGATGTAGCTCAGTTGGTTAGAGCGCCTGATTGTGGTCCAGGAGGTCGTGGGTTCAATTCCCATCATTCGCCCCAAATATAAAACCGGTCGTTTGACCGGTTTTATATTTGCTTGTGCTTGCAACTAAGTGGCCTTTGAAATACTTTATAAATATGACACTAGAAATTCGGGGTTTTGACAGACAAAGGGATGGGCGTCCGGCAGGAGCGGCTGCTATTACGGCGGCCTTGTTTTGCGAGCATCAGGGCACATCATCTGCTGATGCACATACAACTGGTTTAAGGGGTGGTGAATATGCTGCAGGTATCACCATTACCGCATTGCGTCGGATTGGTGCACTGTCTGGAGAGATAGATGTAGAAGCGTTTGAGCTAGCTATCAGGGAAATTGAATCTCAGCTACATGAAGGTCAGGCAAGAATGGATCTAAGCGTACGGCCCGGACGAATAGTCGATAGCCCGTTTGACTATCCGGTAGCATTAGATATCGAGCCGCCATCTTCAGACTAAACTACAAGTCGTGGATAACCTCTATGTCGGCACCAAGCGAATTAAAGCGCTCGGCAATGTCCTCGTAGCCTCGTGCAATTGTATAAATATTGCGCAATACACTAACACCTGGCGCAGCTAACATACCAATCAGATTGATAACCGCTGGCCGTAATGCCACTGGGCAAACCATGTCTGTCGGACGCCATTTTGTCGGTCCAGTTACGAATGCGCGGTGAGGATCGGCAAGCTCGATGTCGGCACCTAACTTGGTTAATTCGGTGTAATAAATCGCTCGGTTTTCGTAGACCCAATCGTGAATTAGAGTTCGACCATGAGCTGTCGCGGCGATTGGTACAAAATATGGTAAATGATCGATATTCAGACCTGGGAATGGCCGGCTGTCTATCTTGTCGGCTAACGCTTGCAAGCTTCCATTATGCTTAAATATGCGAACATCGACCAACTGAGTGTAGCCATTGTCTGCCGAATAAGCGGCTGAAACATCAAATTTAAGACCCATTTTTTCTAGCTTGAGGAGTTCGAGCTCCAGAAAGTCAATCGGCGCTCGTCTGACTAAGATTGACGAGTTTGTGGTCACGGCCGCCGCAATGAAAGTCATTGCTTCAACAGGATCCTCACTCGGGCTGTATGTAACAGATTTGTTAATATGGCTTACACCATGGACTGTTAGGGTTGTAGAACCGATACCGTCAATCTGGACACCGAGCTCACGCAAATACAAACAGATGTCCTGGACCATATAGTTAGCACTGGCCATTTTAATGATGGTTTTGCCAGGAGTCTTAGCGGCGGCAAGCAGGATATTGGTTGTAGCCGTATCGCCACTTTCGTACATGACAATCGGACGTAATGCTTTTCTAGGGTTGGCGGTAATTTGATATGTCTCGTTGGCTGTCTCAATATTTAGTCCAAGTTCGTTTAAGGCGTAGCTATGGGCCTGGATGGTGCGCTTACCAAGTTTGCAGCCACCTGCGTATGGTATCTCGAACTGGTGGCTCAGATGCATGAGTGGGCCCAAAAACATGATAATGCTACGTGTTTTACGAGCAGAGTCTGCGTTTAAATTTGTTAGATCGAGTTTTTTTGGTGGTTTTATTTCTAGGTCTGCGCCATGCCATTTAACATCGACGCCAATGCTTTGGAGAACTTCGATAATCCTAAAAACTTCTTCGATTCTAGCAACTTTCTTTAACCGAGTTGTACCAGAATTTAATAAACTAGCGCAGAGGAGATGAACGGCAGCGTTTTTCGAGGTATTGACCTCAATTGCTCCGTGCAGTTCTTTGCCACCATGAATTCTTAGACTGACACTATCGCTTACTTTCATCAACTGCTTATCGAGGGCGTCACTAATTCTGGCGATTGTTTCGAGTGATAAATTCTGTTTACCGTGTTCGATTCGATTTATGGCACTCTGTGAAGTGCCGATTAGTTTGGCGAGATCTGCTTGGGTAATGTTGCGTTGCTGCCGTGTTCTTTGAATAAGTATGCCAATTTTTTGATTAACAGTTGTCATATATTAATAAATTATATCACAAGTGATATGTTGGATTCGAATAAAAACTAGTAGGTTTGTGGGTTTTAGGAAGTATAATAGTGAATATGAAAGACGAGGTGTTAACTAAACTATTGGCTTTAGAGATCTTGCGTCAGCGCCAAGGAATCGAGCTTATTCCTAGCGAGAACTATGTCAGCAAAGATGTTCTTGAGGCGTTAGGATCGGTTTTTACCAACAAGTATTCAGAAGGCTATCCCGGACAGCGCTATTATGCCGGGCAAGAGAACACCGACCAAGTCGAGCAATTGGCTATAGATCGAGCCAAAAAGTTGTTTAAAGCCGATCATGCTAACGTGCAGCCGCACTCTGGAGCACAGGCCAATGAGGTCGCATACAACTCTTGGTGCGATCCAGGCGACACAATATTGGCGATGGACTTAAGCCATGGCGGACATCTGACTCATGGCCACCCAGTTACGATGTTGGCTAGACAGTTCAACTTTGTGCGCTACGGCATGAAAGATATAAGTACAGGTGAGTTAGACTATGCGGCTATACGCAAGCTAGCTAAAAAACATCAACCAAAGATAATTTTAGTTGGTTTTAGCGCTTACCCACGCGAACCAGATTATGCAAAATTTGCTGAAATTGGGAACGAAATAGGCGCAGTATTAATGGCCGACATTGCCCATATAGCCGGATTGATCGCTGCCGGTGTAGTTAAAAATCCATTTGATTATGGTTTTCACATGATGACTAGTACAACCCACAAAACTCTACGTGGCCCACGGGGCGGGCTGATTCTTACTCGAGGTAAAGTTACTAACCCACTAAAAAAACCAGAAAAGACAATCGAGAACCTACCAACTTTAGTTGATCGGACACTCTTTCCCGGAGTCCAGGGCGGGCCACATATGCATGCAGTTTTGGCCAAGGCGGTCGCATTTGGCGAAGCCCTAGCACCAGAATTCAAACTCTATTCAAAACAGATACTCCTAAATGCAAGCCACTTAGCTAGTGAGCTAAAAAAGCGTAACTTTAAGCTGATAACTGGTGGGACCAGTAATCACATGATGCTGATTGATATGCTTGGTAGTCGCAGGATTGATGGCGCCGAAGCCGAAACGGCACTTGAAGCAATTGGCATAACAAGCAATAAGAATGCCATACCAGACGATACAAACCCGCCTTTTAGGCCGAGTGGTTTGCGTCTTGGCACACCAGCAGTTACGACGCGTGGACTTACCGAGGAACACATGGAATTAATTGCCGACTGGATCGACAGGGCAATCTCTAGTCGAAGCAGCAAAAAACAACTTGCAGAGTTACGCCAACAAACCAAAGAGTTTATTTCGCGCTACTAGTCTTGGCTTTTTTATTGGGCACAAATTTGCGCTGTAGGCCGAGTTTTTTGCGTACGCGCGAATGAGCAAGGTTGGTTATAGACCAGTTAAGCCAATCGGTTGTAGGGTGAGTTTTCTTACCTGGGACTATCTCGACGATATCCTCGCTTTCGAGAGGTGTTTTGAGTGCCTTGTATACGCCATTTATTTTTCCACCCTGGGCACTCATCCCGAGGTCGGTATGAACAGCAAAAGCAAAGTCCAAGACCGTTGCACCGCGAGGTAAGTCGATCACATCACCGCGAGGCGTCATAGCAAAAATTCTATCGGCAAAAAAATCTGTTCGAAGATCTTTTAGATAATCGTCAACCGACTCATCCTGCTTAATGTCGCCGAGTTGATCGATCCAGTCGAATTCGTTTTTTCGGGCAGACTTTGTATCGGCTTTGTAGGTATGGTGAGCAGCAATACCAAACTCAGCAAATTGATGCATATCTTCGGTGCGTATCTGGACTTCAAGTACGTTACCCCGACCAGTAAAAACCGACGTGTGCAAACTCTGGTATCCATTTGGCTTAGGGCTGGCAATATAGTCTTTTACTCGCCCTTGAACAGGTCGCCATTTTGCATGAACTGCTCCAAGTGCTTTATAGCAGTCTGCATCTGTTTTTACGATTGCTCGAATTGCGATCATGTCGTGTATTTGATCGGTGTTCCACTCTTTACGCTCGAGCTTTTTATAGAAACTATAGATTCCTTTTTTGCGACGGTCTATCTTGGGAGTGTATCCTAGACTATCGGTAAGGACACGTAACATATCGCGATACATCTGTTCGATAACCTTGTCTTCTTGCTTTAGGAAACTTTCGCGTAAGCTCAGAGTTTTTTCATATTCTTCGGGCATGGCATAGGGGAAAGCTAGGTCGTTTATGGCATTGGTCAATTTACCCATATTCAACCTGCTGGCAAGCGCACCATGAATCATCATGCTTTCTAGAGCGATCCGCTTGCGTTTTTCTTCTGGGAGATACTCAAGCGTCTCGAGATTATGCCACCTGTCGCATAATTTCAGAATAATCACCCGAACGTCTTTAGTGGCAGCTACAAAGAATTTCCGCAGAGATTCTACATGTCGCTCATTGCCGCGGTATTTTAGCTTACCAAGCTTGCTAACACCTTCGACTAAATCAGCAACGGTTTTGTTAAATTCTTTCCGAATATCTTTATGGGTTATTGAGGTGTCCTCGATTGTATCGTGCAGCAAGGCGGCGATTATCATATTTGCGCTTAATCCAAGTTCGGCTACATGTATTGCAACTGGCATACAATGGCCAGTAAAATAGTTTTCTCCAGAAGCTCTAGTTTGCCCGGTGTGAGCGTTAGCGCCAAATTCCAGGGCTTTCATAATTTGTTGCTGGTCTTTTGGGCTCAGCTCGATTAAATGATTAACTCGCTCGAGAAATTCCGTGTTTGTCATACAGATATTTTATAGGAATTTTTGTCTGAGATTTAAAGAAATAGTAAAATATATCTACATGGAAAAACCATACAAAGATTTTGGCAGGAAAATAAAAGAGATACGCGAACAAGCTCATAAGTCGCTCTTCGAAGTTTCTGGGGCGGTTGAACACGATATAGAGCATCTGCAGAAGATTGAAGAAGGCAGCGTTCAGCCATCGGAAGAGCTATTAGTGCTACTAGCGAGTCATTTTGAGCTTGCCGAGGGCGAAGTTCTCAGTTTGTGGAAACTAGCCGGCTACGGCGAAAACGACACTGCTAGCAGTGACGACAAAAAGGCTACCACCGTTTTTTTACCTTTACCTGATGCGAAAATAGTCTTTACCGATATGGTTAACGTATCGGCTAATAAATACGGCGTTACACTCAATTTCCTTCAAGGCCTTGGCTCTAATAGCCAGCCGATTGCGGTTAGCCGTGTTGGGATGAGCGTCGAACATGCCGAAAAGTTCCTTAGTATATTGCAAGATACGCTTTCGAAACTCCGTAGCCAAAATTCTCAGGACAAGCCAAAACAAATCGGTAATAGTTAGACTACAATATTTTTTTGTTCTCTAGCCTTGATAGGCGTGCTACAATCTGTCTATAAATAGGGGAGTGAATATGGCCGACAATAAAACAGCAAACGAAGGTGCGAAATCATCTTTCGACGTTAATAAGTTAGTTGGACAAGTAAAATCAGATAAATTTTTGATGGCAGTTGTTGTTGGGGCAGCAGCTTTGCTCGTTGGTTTATTCTTGCCATGGGTGAGCGTAGACACCGAATTATTTAAATCATCAGCTAATGGTTTTGATGCAGATGGTGGAATAATTTTGGTGCTGTTAGCAGCAACAGTTGCGGGCTCGCTAAACCTTGTCGAGAAGCAGCGACGTAATTTATTACTGGGTGCTGGCGCAACTTCTGTGCTTGCCCTAATAATCGTATTAACCGATTGGCCTGACACCAGCCTCGGCTTTGGTGTTGTTAATACAGGTCTTGGCTTTTATCTTAGCCTGATCGCCGCCGGCGTAATGACCGCAGGTGTGGCCATGATGCTCAAGCGCGAATTCAAGAAATAGTTCGCTTGTATCTAAAAAGTATCTTTTAGGGGTGGGTTGTAATTTGCATATAAAACATTTTGAAAGTCGACGAGAAGGATTTGGTCATGTCTTGGGCTTCATCGGGCTAATCTTATGCGCCTCGGTAGTTGTTATTGCAGGAACTTATGTCTATCGAAAGCAAGCTAAACAGCCAAACAACAGCGAAGAAGCTGCGAGCAGTAGCTTAGATAATAGTTGGCTCAAAGACTGCAGCTCTAATGAGCGCGTGTCTATGCAAAATTTACCGATGGATATAGAGAATGTTGATTCAATTTCTCCCTATGGTTTAACTGCTGGAGCACATGTAACTCCGATCGATCATCTTTATTTCTATCCAAAGAATTCAGATCGAGATGCTTTCCCAGTTTATGCTATGGCCGATGGATATATAGTTGAGGTGGGAGCAAGAGGGGTGATGGTTGATAGTGGAGAGTCCAGACCGCCCGAATATCGAATAATTTTCCAGCATTCATGCCAGACTGTTAGCTATTTCGACCTAGTAACCAAACTTGATGATATAATCGCAAAACAAGTCGGAGATTTAGGCTCAAATGGCAGTAAAGGGAGTCTTCGAATTCCGGTAAAGGCTGGTCAAGAAATCGGTCGAATCGGCGCGCAATCGCTCGATACGGCTGTCTATAACTTTTCGATAACCCTACCAGGCTTTATTCACCCCGAGATGTACGAGTCCGAACCTTGGAAAGTTCACACAGACGATTTTTATTCGTATTTTAGCTCGAGCCTGCAGGACAAGATGCTTTCGAAAAGTACTCGCCAAGCGAAACCGTATAGTGGCAAGATCGATTACGACATACCTGGCAAACTGATAGGTAACTGGTTTAAAGAAGGGACTAATGGTTACGCTGGGGTAAGTGGAAGTGGTGGGGGCACTGGCTCGAATGGCTATTGGGTTGGACATCTAGCCTTGTTGTATTACGCCAACGACCCACAATACATAATTATTTCCCTTGGCGATTACCAAGGCAGTCCGAAGGCCTTTGCCGTTAAAGGTAACACGCCTGATCCAGCGACCATAGGTGTTGACTCGGGTGTAGTTAAATACGAACTTATAGAGGCCCCAAATGGTGGCGGTGGGTCGGTATCGATCAATCAAAACTCTCAAGTTCAGGCAACGGCACTATTCCAGGTTCTAGAAAACGAAAAACTAAAGACGGAAGTTTTTCCTGGTCAAAGCGGGGCTGAGATCACCGGATTTACGGACAAAGCTTTGTCATACGAAAGATAGGTATTGATTGTGCGTGCAATTTTATTTAGTTAAAAAGTAGTTGCAAGATAGCGATCATTGCAATAATTATCCAGATAGCGTTCAGGACTGCTGGTTGACGATCTTTCTTGTAGCTTGTTTCAATAAAAATTCCTGCCGCGCCACTTAAGTTAAGTAGCTGGTATGAATATCCATTTGCATCAATAATCCTGAAACTTACAAGTGTGTATGCACAAAGAATTGCGCAGACTCCGTACCATCCAAGCCAAGATATCAATCTATGCTTCACAAAATAATGTTATCAATTTGCTTAGTCTGGTAGAAGCGTTATTTATGATTTTTTGCAGGAGATTTGTTTTTTAGTACTGACCCTGCTTCTAGAAACATCAAAACTGCAGTAAACATTGCAAATCCTATCGCACTAATCCACCAAAATAAAATATCAAAACCGCTAAATAATAGCCCATTAAATAACGCATATACGGAAAAGCACGTAACCCCAGATGTTAAGATAATAATATTTAGTCGCTTTGTATGGCCTATCTTGATTTCAGTTAATATCATACCTAAGAAACTAACTGGTACTAGGAATGCGAATGGTCCGTAAAGTTGATTCTTTGAGATATATATGAATTCACTGATCACGCCAGCTAAAGCAAGCATCGGCCATAACAATACAATTAGTTTTTTCATACGCTAACTTTATCATGCGAATGTTCTCCAAAAGCTATCGGATCCCAATACCTACCGAGTAAAACCTGCCATATATTGAGATATGACAAGATTCTGAACGTAAGGACTTACCATCTTGGCTGTAGTCAATCTGCGTCCTGGGTTCGCGACTGGATGGTTTACCATGTAAAAACCACCCGATAAGGGTGGTGATTTTTACTTGGAGGGCCATCTGGGGCTCGAACCCAGGACACTCGGCTTAAGAGGCCGATGCTCTAACCAGCTGAGCTAATGGCCCGGTTTTGGACTGGAGGATAATATCACCTTACCTCTGTTTTATCAAGAATCGTTACGCATTACATATTATCGTACAGGTGGTATAATACTTGCGGTTATGGACTTAGTATCAGAAAAAAAGATATATAGTCGAAGTTTTTGGCTTAAGAAGCTCATAAGATTATTGATGGTTGGTGTATTGCTGGTATTGTTGTTTCAGCTATGGAATTGGGATAGTCAGCAAGACCAAACCGACTCTGTTGCCGACAATACCCAAAACTCTCAAACTGAACAGACGCCAGACATTACAACAGAGCCTGAGCCAGAAAAACCAGTATTTCCGTTTGAAATAAGTCTTCCCAAGGGGGCAACTGGCCCGGTCGAAACAAAAGGCGGTTATAAATATACGTTTAGCGATGGTGCCACTATGATTGTTTATCCAGAAGGCCTTTCAGCTAACTCAACTGATGTTACGTGGTCGCATACTGAGAATTCAGAAGGGATGCTAGTGGTAGGTGAACTGCCAACAAGTCTATGTGGGCTAGGCACGACCAACTGTGCTGCAGGCAATGGTTCGATCGACATTACATCTCGCCCAGCAAGTGGCGAGACAAACAAATACGTAATCGTTATTGCCGATAAGAACGTAGCAACTAAAACATTCGAGCAAGCACAGACAGAATACAAGGATATTATAGAAACTATTAAGGTAAACAAATGACAGAATACATAAGATTTGCTGGTTTTGTTTTGGCGAGCATGGCAATATTTGTGCTTGGCAAAGATGTCCTTTTAAACTGGCGAAAAGATGAAACTATAGAGTCGGTCAAAGACGATAAGCGGACTCAAGAGTTTGACGACAAGCCAGAGCCAACAAACGAACTTGCCAGCCTAAATGGCATCAATCCAGATATGTTGCCACTCCTTGCAGCGATTAAAATCTCGACATTTAGCGACCTAGAGCTTGCCGACGAAGACGACGTAAAACGAGCGATAGAAAAACAATTCCCCGGGGTTACATTGTCGGAGATTAAGTTATGGATCCGTCAAGCAAGCTTAGCCGAACAAGAACGCTGGGATGAGCTAGATAGGCTCAAAGACGCCATGCAAAAGGCTCGTGCTAAGCACATGTAGATTGCTCAATAATCACTAAAGTGTTAGAATCACCTCTGTTCACGCACCCGTAGCTCAGCGGATTAGAGTACTTGGCTTCGAACCAAGGGGTCGCAGGTTCGAATCCTGCCGGGTGTACCAATTCAACGCATTAGAGTATTTTTGTTCTAGTCAAAGACCAAAAGAGAATTTCATATATGTTAATACGGTTCGAATCTAGATTGGTCTTTTGTTATAGTTAGCTTATGGAAATCGGAAACTGGTATGTTAATCCTGAATTACAACTTGAAGAGATAGAAAGACGGAGACGGGCAGCACATGAATGGGCTACTAGTATTCACAAAGTAGTAGAAAAAACCAATGATGTAGAAGCTCAAGACTTACTGAACGGTGTTTTAAGCGGTATAGCTGTTGGGCTGCCGGACCCAGAGCGACATCTTATTCCTGTTCAGGGCCCTGAACAGCCAACTGTTGTATTAGTACCTCTGTTTGCTGACGATGCAGATATAAACGATACAACCAGACTTATAATGAACCCAAACTCATCTCAAGCAGCACGATATACAGAAAATAGACCGGGGCGTATATATTTTAATGCCGAAATTGAATTAAGTCCGTTGCTTAAAGGTATCCTTATGCTCCACGAGGCGAAACACGCAGAAATCTATGAAGCAAATCGTTTTCGAGAGGGGACAGAATTAGATCACTGGCACGAAGAAGTTGCTACATTTGAGTTTGAATTTAGGTTGCTGCAGGAGCTGTGTGGTAAGCAGTATAAAGACTTAATGGAAAAAGAGGTACAGCGTTTTATCGAAGAGTATGACGATAAGGATGGGCGTGGTGGGACATTGCCTGAACCCCGTTCAATTGATATGACAGTCGTAGACGAAGTATTTGGAGTTATAAATTCAGAACGTGAGCGCCACTTAAGAAATAGCATTGTGTGGATGGATATTACGTTTCGCATGTTTGATAAGATATATCCTGATACATCAGGAAGAGATAAAGCGAAGTTTTTACGCCAGCTTTATACCCAGTAGTTTAGTTCTAGTTTAGTATACGATGCAGTACCAAACCGCAAAACCCTACTCCTTTAATAAAAGGAGTTTTTGTTTACCGAAATTAACCATGAAAGTTTTTTGGAGTAGCACTAGCACTACATGGTGGATTGCATGAATCTAAGATATAAAAATAAATCGAGAATCTAGACGAAGTACGATATTATTAAGGTTAGCGTTTTATGAAAAGTAATCTGGCGGTTAAGCCAAAATATTCGATAGTTGTTCCTGCCTACAACGAGGAGGATTTGCTAGGTGATTGCCTAGATAGCCTGCTCCAGCAAGAAGTTAATTTTGAATTCGAAATCATAGTTGTCGATAATAATAGTAGTGACTCAACAGCTTCGGTAGCTAAAAAGCGTAAAGTACGCTTGATATCAGAAAAGAATCCAGGAGTCTGCTGGGCAAGACAAGCTGGGTATATTGCTGCAAATGGTAAATATATTGTTTCAACCGATGCCGATACAACCTTCGATTCTAACTGGTTATGTCGACTCGACAAGCACATAAAGACCGGTGTTGTGGGGGTCGGCGGAGGTATTTACTATAACGGAGATATAGGCTGGGCTAACGCATGGTCAAGGTTCTTATTCGGGGGGTCAAAGCTATGGAGCAATCTATTCGGTCAACCATGCTATGTGTCTGCCTGTAATCTGGTATTCCTTAAATCTGCAATCAAGGGGTACGATACACGCCTAACTCAAGGTGGTGATGAGCTTGCGATACTTAAGCAACTCAAGAAAAACGGCAGAGTAATCATTGATCCTACTATTTTAGTAAACACGTCTGGGCGTCGACAAGCTAAAGGCTTATGGTATTCAATCTTTGTGACTTTCTTATGGTATTACATCATGGGCTATAACATTAGCCGGCTTACCCGTCATAATTTTTTTGGTAGCTATCCTGCATTCCGCAAAGTGAAAGCCCGTAAATCAATAGGCTTCAAAGGAAAGTATTTTCCGTGGATCGTAATTTTAATTGTAGCTTTCCTAATTGCCTATTATGCTAAATCGGAGATTTCTGAAGATAATATCCAGAACGCATCGCTAAACATACCCGCTCGATAATGATATTTATAACCACATTGCTAGTCGTCTTAGTGCTATATGGGTTATTTATGTCACCCTATGTGCAGCTCTTCGGCAAGTACCCATATAAAATCGATACTACTGAAAAAATTGTTGCCCTGACATTCGATGATGGACCGAATGGTCGCGATACCGAAATGTTGCTCGATGTTCTGAAGAGACATAATGTTAAAGCTACTTTTTTCGTTGTTGGAAGTTGCATTAATAGATGGCCCAAGCTGCTTGCACGCATCGCTACCGAAAATCATACCGTCGGAGTTCACTCCATGAAACATAGGTTTCGGGACTACTTTGTACCCGGTCAATTCATGAAAGAGGTAAAACAACTCTTGTTATTGATCGAAAGAAAAGTTGGCAAAAGACCGCAGTTAATGCGGACTCCTTGGCTTTGGCGTCAACCAGCGATGCTACATCAAGCACGTAAACTTAGACTGCTGCCTGTTTCTGGAGTATTCTGTCACCCTTTAGAAGTTTTTGGGGCTACGCCAGAAAAAATTGCCCGCCAGGCTATCAAGCAGGCAAAACCAGGCAGGATATTAATCTTTCACGACGGTAAAGAAGGCGTAGGGGGTGATCGCTCCAGAACCGTTCGGGCGGTAGAGATCCTAATTACGTCACTCCAGAAACAAGGCTATAAGTTTGTAACAGTCGATAAGCTACTTAGCGTTAGCCCGTATCTATAGGCGCACCAATGACACGAACTACGAGGGCGGTAGTTAATAATACTAGCTCCAGTCTGGACAACCAACATATATAATAGATTTATGTCAGAACACCCGATTGCAGACGAGATAATTAATCAGATTAATAGTATCAATGGCTGGTTCGAAGCCTTTGGGCACGACCACGTCCGAACTAGCGAAGAAGCGGCAGCACTGCGTAACGGTTACACGATCGCCCAGGGTGCCAAGGCATTAATAGTGCGAGCCAAAGTTCGCAATCAGGGCAAGCAATTCTTAATGCTTGTTTTGCCCGGAGATACTAAGTTTGACTCGAATAAGGCCAAGCAAGTGCTCGATGCTAAAGATATTCGGTTTGCAACCGAGGCTGAAGTTGCCGAGATTACCGAGGGAGTAAAACCTGGTGGAGTGCCGCCATTTGGCAATTTGTTTAATTTGCATGTAATCGTGGATCCTAAGCTTTTTGCACAAGATAAGATTATCTTTAATGCTGGTCGGAATTACTCGATTGGTATGTTTGCTGCCGATTATAAAAAACTTGTAAAACCACTAGTCGCAGATATAACCTAGTATCATGGAATATCTCGACAAAGCCAAGTGGCGAGAGGACTTACATCAACCCGACTGGTATTTGCTACTTAAGCAAGATTTCAAAAATCTTGAAAAACTTGCAGAAGAGCTTGAAGTCAAAGGTCAGCCGCACAAACAGGTTAAACAAGAGGCCTATGCCATGCTTGAAGAGGCTATGAGAGAAGGCTATTTGCCAATTGCCGAGACCGGACCGGACGAAGATCACAAGCGTCAGCCAATCGATACAATCGTGATTCATCACACCAAAAATCAGCCCGGCATGACTCTCGAACGCCTCAATGCAATGCATATGCTAAGAATTTACGGAAGCCACTATGCCAGTCTTACCGATCCTAATCTAAAGGGTCAGCCGGTTTGGTCTGGACATTTTTTCGAAGGCAAACAAGTTTTCTGGACATACCATTGGCTAGTTCGCGAAGATGGTTTTGCTGAACAAATTCTTGAAGACAAATATATTGGCTGGCAAGCTGGGAATTGGGATATCAACACCAGAAGCATAGCAATCTGCATAGATGATGATTTAAGCGACAAAGAGCCAAGTAAGGCTGTAATAGAAGCGATTGCCCGCATAATTAGACAGAGATATCCTCGCGTATCTCCTGAAAGAATTATTGGACACTGCGATGCATACCAAAACACAATTTGTCCCGGACATTTATTTCACAAATCTTGGCGTAGTAAACTCATCGAGATACTGGCTGCTTAGATCACATATCTTGAATGCCGCCAAAGGCGATGCGGTCGAGGATAGTACCTTGCATATCGGCCATCGTAGCCGGTGTAACCTTGAACTCTCCGTAGCGATTGTTGATTTTGTCGATGGCATTGCTTAAGTGCTTGTTGGCGCTCAAAAGCCGGTCGGCTTCGAACAGATTAAGCTGTTCGGGGTCCCACGGCACGATATCGTAGACGTTGACCGACATCAGTTTGACGTTGCTCGGTATATCGGCCTCGTGCAACAACTGCTTGGCCGCTAAGAAGATGTCTTTACTAGAGTACAGACGGTTGGTTAGTTTACGGCCTTTGTGCCAGCTTTTGAAGTAGGGTGTGGTTTCGAACCCACCGGCAACATGACCACCATAATCTAGGTGTTTTGGGATGCCATCTTTAAGCTGCTCGAACCCCAGGTAAAGGTGGATGCCACCAGCATAGTAGTTGCTGGAGCGTAATCGCCGGCCAACCTTTTCGCACAGCTTCATGAGTAGCTTCTCGAGCTCTAGTCTGTCGGTAGTTTTTTGCTTAAGAGCGTACTGGTGGCCAATACTTTTTCGACTAAACTCGCGGGCGTCTACCTCCCAGCCGCGCAGGCGCTTGTACCAATAACTGCCAACTACGCTTTTGAAAACTACTTTCTTAAGAGTGCGTTCGCTGGCGGCTAGAAAATCGAGAGGGGTCATAATACCAGCAGCATGCAGTCTGGCCTGGTAGCGCACATTGATCCCCGGCAGATCCACTAAACTCATGCCATTGTACTTACTTATTAGGTTTTCGTGAGTGATTATCGTCAGGCCGTTTGGCTTATCGAAGCCCGCGGCGTATTTAGCCAGAAAGCGGTTAGTTGCGATGCCGATGTTGACTGTTACGGCCTCGCCCAAGCGAGCGTAGATCTTTTGTTTGATCTCTAGGCCGATTGCTTCGACTGATTGGCCCGAGCGCAGGACAGGTGAGCCAGACAGATCCAGCACAAATTCGTCGATGCTCTTAGGGCTAACATCGCTAGTGTAATCTAGCAAAATTTCCTTAAAGCGTTTGTGAGCCTCGCGATACTTGGACGGGTCGGGTGTCATGATAGTTATCCCGGGCGCCAGTACCTTAGCCTCGGCGTTAGTCACGCCGAGTTTGACCCCCTTAGCCTTAGCTGGATAGCTGGCGGCCAACACAAAACCGCGCGGGCTATCGTAGGCAGCCACGCCAACCGGACGGTTACGCAGCAAACGGTTAGCTTGCTGTTCGATAGTTGTAAAGCAGCTATTCAGATCGATATGCATAATCCGCGGCTCACTGGTATTGAGATCTAGATTCATAGACCTTGACCGCCGTATTCTAGATGTAGGTCGCTAACCATCATCAACTCTTCTAGCTCCCAGTGTAAATTGTCGGTATTTAGGGCTAGCTTGAAGTAGATGGTTTCATTGATGTCGCACAAACTAAAATGGTGGATCAGCACGCCACCAACATGAGTCTTGTGCCAAAAGTCGACCGGCCCCAAGCGGTAATCGGTGTTGTTCCAGGTAAGCTGGTAGGGCTTGACCCGTTTATGTTTAGCGTCGAAGAAGTAGACAACGCTAATCGGTTCGCCTAAACTTTTTCTCATAGTAAAAAACCTTTAAAAATACTTAAGATGTTGATAAAGAGGGTTGCAGTTTGCGCTCACACTGCCAACGAAAAATGAAAAGGTTTTATAAGTTTGTGCGGAGGAATTAAGCCATGCCTAAAGCCCACACATAACTAATATGATTCTATCATACCAATATTACTAAAAGTCATTGACTTATATACAACGAAGCGTAGGCTTGGCTTAAGCATGAACAGAATCAAAGAAATTAGAACTCGCTTAAGCTGGTTGGTTGTTGGTTTAGCTGTCAGCTTGTTGATAGCTAAAACAATCTCTGGATTCGAAGACGTACTAAACCAAGATTTAACATTAGCAGCCTTTATCCCACTAGTGGTCTATATGAGTGATGCTGTCGGGACACAGATGGAGGCGATTATTATTCGAGAGCTAAATGTGCGCAAGAAAAAATTCAATTTTATACGATTTCTCAGGCGGCAGGCGAGTATTGTTTTGCCAGTAAGTCTGATAATTGGAGTATTGTCGGGAATTAGCCTAGAGTTGTGGCGACACGATAGCCACTTATCACTAACCATCGGCTTATCACTAACGGCAGGCATTCTGACATCTCTAATAACAGGCGCATTGATGCCATACTTGTTTTGGAGACTACATAAAGACCCGGCCGAGGCTAGCGGACCAATAGCCACAGTCACCCAAGACTTTTTAAGCATCGTAACATTCTTCTTGATAGCGAAAGTATTTATTTAAGCTTCTAAAGTTCACGAAGCGTGATGTATTCCTTTAGGGTTGGGTCGTCGATGATTTCTTGACAGTAAATGGGTTTATTCAGGGCTAGGGCATAGCCGATTTCAAAACATGTCGATGCGCCTAAATAGCCATTTGGGGCATGAATCCAAATATCATCAGCAAAAGCAATCGAACGAAGATGGTGATTCTCTATATCGAGATTTGAGAAGGCTTTATCTTGCATACTCTTCACAAAGCCTCGGTCGCTGATAGCGAAGTCGAGAGATAACGGTGAAATAATTGTGCACTGTAGTTCGGAGAGTTTTTGGTATAGCTTTTCCAAAGCTAACAGATCTTGCTTGAAACTGCCGCAAATCACAACTTTACGTCTAGAAATCATTTTCGGAGACTTCGACAGTTTGTTCGACAAATGTAGCATAAAGCCCATGGATCATATCCATCTCAATCTTGTAGCTGTCGTATTTTTTGGGTTCGGCTTCGATGGCTTCTCGGGTTTTCCATTCGTTAAGCCCACCCTCAAAGGCATTTAGTAACTCCCCAGAAACATCAGAGCAGCCAATAATGTGGAATAACTTATCTTCTATTATGTCGCCGTTTTCTTTGATTCTTACAAGCTCGTGATAAAGACCTACATATTTAAATTTGGCTGTCAGGTTGGTCTCTTCTTTGAGCTCACGAGCTGCTGCTTCTAAAAGAGTCTCACCCCAACGGACTTTGCCAGTAGGGAAGCCCCAATAACCAAAATAGGGGTGTTTGGTGCGCTTTTGCATTAAAAATTCAGTTTTGCCATCGATCTCGCGTTTTATGCAAAGTAATACGGCAACTTTTGGTTGGCGCTCAATCGTTTTGGCATCGGTATCGAGTTTGTTGGCATGCTCTTTACCAGCCAGTGTTAGACCGTATTTACCTCGGCCGATCTTATTTACGAATCCAAGTTCGATGAGTTTCTTAATGTGAAAATTAAAATGATCGCTGGTAAGACCAGTTGGTTTTTGCAGCTGAGCAAAACCGGCTTCGGGCTGGAAAAGTAGCTCACGCAAAATATCTGTCTGGGCTTGATGGATATTAATTTGATGACTCACAGTGCAGCTATCTAATCACAACCTCAGAAAATAAAAAAGTAAACTCGAGTTTACTTTTATCTCGAGATACCACCATAAACCATATATTTAGTCCACGCCGTAACGAACATATTTATTTCATCTAAGTCTTCTTCTCTAAATTGTCTCCGACTTAAGGCGGCGGCTTCGAAAAAAGTTTTCTGAGCTAGTTCGAGCCGATTTTGACGCAGATATTCAGTGGCTAAAGCGAGTCGAACTCGCGGCAGGTCTTCGTCGGTTATGACAGAATCAAGGCCGCTATCGTGCATCTCTATAATTCTCTCGGCAGTTGCAACACCTAATCCATCCTGCAGCGCAAGACTCAGAACCATAGAGGCTATTATGCTAGCTTCATAATCTCTCTCAGTTGCAATCCGACCTAATACGTGCTCGATTGCAGCTGGCCGGACTTCTTTTGCAGGTTCTTGTCCACCGGTCGCAACTTTATACCACGAACTGGCATCTGCAAGTAGATCGTTTTTTCTGGAACTCATAGGTATATCTTCTTATTTGCTATTTGGTAATGCAAGCATGAGAATTTTAGAAACAGTATCCTCTATTGATGTAGTTAGAGATATATCATGCTCAGCACATAGAGTGCGGATGTATCGTTCGCTTCCACCTCCATTTTTAGCGTAGTCTTTGTCGAACCCTACAACAAGCTTTAGGTCGGGGTTATGGTCTAGCCAGCCAAACGCACGACCAATTTCTAGCCGTGTTGTCTGTGCGTAGGCACGACCAGACTCATAATCTAAATTTGGATTTTGAGCGGCAAACCAAAATACCAGAATTCCGTTGTTTGCTGCTAGTTGTAGGTGAGTTTTTTCCCAGCTAACTTGTCTTAGATAATCAAATGAATTGTCCTTTTTTGGTACCCGTGGAGTAGCTATAAAAATATCCTCGAGTTGTTCGGCAAGCTGCTCGCCGAGTTGCATTTGCCAATCATCTGCACCCTGTACTGGGCCGGCAAGAAAAACTACTCTAGCGTCGTGTGGCAGTATGATATTTGATTGTGGGTGAATAATCTTTGCTTTCATAGTCCCTCTGATACAATTATACAGATGAAATTACTAGATGGTAGGGAATTAGCCGGCTACATTAAAGAACGTCATGCCAAGGCCGTTAGGGGTTTGCGTCAGGCATGGCAAATTCAACCAAAACTGGCAATAATTGTTACCAAAGAAGATTCTGTAATCGATAAATACGTTAGCCTAAAAGAAAAATATGCAGCCGATATTTTAGTTGACGTCGAAGTGTATCGGATTAAACAAGTGATGCTATCCGAAATTCTGGACGAGATAAAGAAGGATAAAAGCATTCACGGTGTAATCGTACAGTTGCCGCTAGATGATGTTTCTCAAACAGAACAACTACTTAATATAATCCCACCAAGCAAAGATGTAGATGGCTTAGGCAATCAGGCTAGCTATGATTCTGCAACAGCCACGGCTATTAGCTGGTTGCTGACTGGCTACAATGTCGAGCTAGAAGGTAAGCAAATTGTGGTCAATGGCAACGGTAGATTAGTTGGTGCGCCGCTTGCCAAAATGTGGCAAGGCTCTGGACTGAATGTTAAGGTCTTAGATAGTAAATCTTTTAACCCAGAATTAATTAAGCAAGCCGACGTGATTGTAAGTGCGACTGGTCGCCCAGGTATAATTACAGAAGATATTGTGGCTCACGGGGCGATTGTAGTCGACGCAGGGACTGCCAGCGAATCGGGCAAAATTGTTGGAGATGTTAATGACAACGTTTACGCTCGCGATGACCTAACGATAACTCCAAAAATTGGCGGTGTTGGCCCGCTTACAATCGCCGCTTTGTTTGAGAATGTAATCACAGCAGCCAGAGGTACAAAGGGAAGGCTAGACGAAGAACTTTGATCAGCCTCGAACATGAATTGCTGAACTCGGGAATATTAGTAAGAGGTAATTTTGTACTAGCTAGCGGACGACCCGCCAGTCAAAAACTTGATTGGGATTTAATTAATCCAGCAAGCCAAGTTTTTAATCGGGTTGTGAAAGAGATGGCGGAGCGGGTAAAACAATATGCACCAGATGCGATTATAGCTGTTCCGAATGGTGCCAATTTGTTGGCCAAGCGTGTCGCCGATTTGCTTGAGATTAGTTTTATAGAAACCAAAAAAACAACATCAAGCCGATTTGCTTTAGTTGGCGCAAAAACGGACGTTTCCCCTATCCGCCTGCTTTTAGTTGATGATATATTTACAACAGGTACAAATATGTCAAATTTGTGCAGTGATTTAGGTTTAATTCCCATGGCAGGAATTGTTGTCTGGGACCGTTCGGCACCTGGTGATCGACCAAAAATAGATTTTCCTCTTATTAGCTTAGTGAAGCGATACATACCATTGGAGGGCTAGTTGAAGGTTGGCGTTTTTGATTCCGGGGTAGGCGGAGAAAATGTAGTTGCAGCAATTAAAATTGCCATACCTAAAGCCGAGGTCATATTTAGAGATGATCGTGCACATCTGCCCTATGGCAATAAAACTGCGTCCCAAATACTCGAGCTAATGACGCCGATTATGCAAACTTTTACAGACCAAGACCAGGTTGATGCGATTGTTATCGCCTGCAATACTGCATCTACTAACATATTGGACCAACTGAAAGAGCTTGTCTCTGTTCCGGTGATTGGGTTCGTACCAATGATTAAGCCCGCAAGTCTGATGACAAAAACTAATACTATCACTGTTTGCGCTACTCCCGGGACGCTCAAGAGCAATCGCTATGCCGCGCTTAAAGCCGCTTACGCCCGAGATTTAGTTGTTATCGAGCCAGATTGCTCGGACTGGGCGGAAATGATTGAGGCTAATAAGCTTAATATGGCAAGAATCGGTGATGTAGTTAATCAATCTATGCGAGCTGGATCAGATGTAATTGTACTTGGCTGCACTCATTACCATTGGATAGAAGACCAGTTGAAACAACTAGCAGGACCGAATATAACCATAATCCAGCCAACAACATCAGTAATAGCTGAACTTAAGCGGGTTTTAGACTGTTAACAACTTGGGCGAACTGCCTGCCACGATCTTTGTAGTCTTCAAATAAACCAAAACTTGATGCTCCGGTCGATAACAAGACGATGTCTCCTGCCGAGGCTTCTTTGTTTACAGTATCGATGATACTGAGCATAGTCCAGGAGTTGCCATTCTCGCGAAAGCTAACCTTATGCATATCTAAGCCAGCACTCTCCATTTCTTTAAGCAGTCTAAAAGTTATTGAGCCGATCAAGACTATGTGTTTTACATCTTCTTGCTTGAGACGTTCTATAAGTTCTGTCCAGTCGTTCCCCTTGTCGTGGCCACCAAGAATAACGACTTTTGGTTGATCAAATGCATCGAGGGCTACCTGGGCTGTGTTGGGTATGGTCCCAAACGAATCGTCGTAATATTTTACCCCATTTACTTCGCGAATAAACTGTAGTCGGTGTTCTAGACCCTTAAAGTTCGTTATCACTTGTTGATATATTTCGGGAGCATTTTTTATTTGCCAGGCAGCTGTTAGCGCAGCGCAAATATTCTGCAAATTGTGTTTTCCGATTAACCCAACTTTAGAGCTATGAATAATTTGCTGGTGGTCTATTTCTACAAAGCCAGTGTTATTAATGAAGGCACCGGGCGGTTCGGTATATGGTATGAGTTTACCAGGTGAGCTTTCGGCATTCGCACGTGAATATTCGTTCGAAGGCAAAAAAATGGAGATGTCAGACGATGTTTGGTGAGCACTGAGATTTCGTTTAGCGTCGACGTAGTCTTTCATGGTCTTGTGCCATTCATCGATATGTTCAGGGATGATCATCAAATTTATGGCAATATGTGGCGAGTAGTTAAACTTGTAAAGCTGAAAATTTGATAACTCTAAGACAACCCACGAGTCGGGCGTTAAAGTGTCTAGCATTTGCAGGACCGGGATTCCAATGTTTCCGCCAAGCCTAACATCAAGACCAGTTGCCGACAGCAGTTCGGCGGTTAAGCTAGTGGTTGTACCCTTGCCCTTCGTTCCGGTTATGCCGATGATATTTTTTGTTGGTGATTTTTCAAAAAAAATATCTAAGCCAGTCTTGGCTTTTTGCCAGAAGTCATGGTCTGCAGGAAACTTTAGCTCGAGGTTTTTACGGGCAGCTCCTTGAAAAATAACTAAATCACAATTGTCGTAAAAGTCGAGATAGCTTAGGTCACTAACGTTACCAACTAAGCCAGGTTGTCTTGCTTGGTCTATGTAGTGAATCTCGATATTTTCACCATTGGGAAAATCTGAGCGAGGCTCTTCGTTGCCAATTACATAACTATGGCTGCCGCCAAAATATTCGTAGGCACTTTTAGTTTCGACGCCCCAACCAACTAGACCAATACGCATAGCGCTTAATTCATACTCGATTTAACTAGCTCGGCAACCTGGCGTGGGGTCATATCGGCCTTAACGATAAAAGCAGTTACTCCGAGTTCTTTGAGTTTTGCCGGAGCTTCGGTCGCTCCCATATTTGTAAGGATAATTACTTTGATATCTTTACCAAATGGTTTTTTGCGAAGTTCTTCGAGCATTTCATCGCCACTCATCTCTGGCATCATTAGGTCGAGCAAGACAATGTCTGGTTTCATGTCTTCGACAAGTTTTAGGCCAACCAAACCATTTTCGGCAGTCTCGACAGTCCACCCCTCGGCCTCGAACTTGATTCGATACATTTGGCTGATTGCTAAATCGTCTTCGATGATTGCAATTTTCATAAGCAGTATTATATCAGGCTATTATAATGAAAATAGTTTATCCATAATTTTGTTCGGATCGTTTAGCTTGGCGACCGAATCGTCGCGATCTATAACTATTTTAAATTTTCGTTTTGATTCGCGAGTAACTTTTATTAGGTAAATCTCTGGAACAGCCTTAACCGAACTTAGGATTCGAACAATCCCGTTTCTGGCTTCGATGCGAACATTGGGTGTTCGTTTTCCTTCTGGGTAGATACCAACACTTTGGCTGTCATTTAGATATCGCACAGATGCTGCAACTCCCGCATACCGTTTTAGACTTGGAAACAACGGCCTTGCCGGAAAGCATCCAATCAAATATGCAAACGGTAGAACAGGCGAATAATAGTAACGTTTGGCCAAAATTGCACGCGTTGGAGAGACTGCCCAGATCTCTCGCCAGGTTAGTGACCCGATAAACAATGAGGCATCTAGTAGTGAGGTATGGTTAGAAATAAATAGTTTAGAGCGACTTGAGCTAATCGTTACTCGTTTATCGACCTCGAGTTGAATATAAAACCGTAATAACAGTTTCGAATATACCCATACGCTTAAGTGACTTATTTTTAATAGATACTTCATGTTTATTTTTACATCCGATAGCAGTATAGTATATGTGTATTAAAAAATGAAAACTAGAAAAACAAAAATTACTGATATTGACGGCATTGCTCAAGTCGAATTTGATAGATATCAAATTCGATATTCAGAGCATCCAGAGGAGAAGCCACGTTTCAAGAGCATGCTTAAGCAACGTCTCGAAATTGCCCAAGACTGGATGTGGGTTCTGGTAGATAAAGACGAGATAGCTGGGGCAATATCTGCTCAGACTACGAATAAATCATTAGACGACTTTGAGTCGTGGGAAAAATCTACAGATAACGGCACTCTCGGGTCTACTTTTGATAAAACTGGCCAAAATGTTTACGTTGTCAATCTAGATGTCAGCCGCCAGGCTACCAAACATAACGGCCAATATATGCTGATGTTGCGATTTGCTAGCCAGGTTGTTGCACAGGGTAAGAAGCTAGTTTTTTTTGAATCACGGATGCCCGACTTTCGCGAATATGTTGCTAGTAAGTATGGGCTCGAAAAATGGGATCATCTAGCAAAAACCGAGCAACATCAGATCGCCGAAGACTACACACACCTAAAAAAACAAGACTCGAACAAACTGCATGATCGTTTACTTAATTTTTATGCCGAGTCTGGTTTTAAATTCTATAAGGTTATCGATAATGCCTTTGTCGACGGCGAATCACTAAACTTTGGCGTTGTTTGTTACACCAAGAACCCGTTTCCTAAACTGTTACGTATCTGGCCGTTTAATAGATTTTTTGGCTTTTTAGTTCGGGTACTTGGTAAAAATCCCCGAATTCTTGATTGGTTAATCAAATGAAACTAAAAGCTTTCTATAGACGTCATTCCAAAAAGATCCTGGCAGTGTTGCTACTGGCAACTATTGCCGAAATAGCATTATCTTTTGCCTTCGATAAAACTCCAGAGAAACTTGTCGAGAGTCTGCCTTGGTTGCTGGGACTTGCCGGACTTACCGAAGCATTATTCATACTTGGTTTAGTGATCATGGCCTACTCTGTTGGGCATGATCTTGGCTGGAATCCGATTAAGTGGCATGGTCATTTAAAATCAATCGTTCACAAGGTCAGTCTCGACAAACTTTTTTGGGTTGGTTTCTGGGTAAATACAACCGGGGCACTGGGCACGGGTATCGTCTGGCTTATCGCCATACTATATGGTTTGCCAATATCTAGTTGGGGCAGTTTGTGGCTGCCGCTTGCCGATATCGCCCTAACGGTCAGCTTAAGAAGTGCGGTCTTTGAGCTAAAAAGAGAAAAAGCTCTCTGATTTAGCATGCATGATTTACAATATTAGTGCTTATGGTTTTTTTGGTACTAGCATCTATTATTGCTGTCGGCTTGTTCTCGATTGGCTTACTAGCCCTAAACAATCGAAGTAAACATAGTGATGCTCTGGCATTTGCGGCAGTTTGCTTTGCGACTTCCCTATGGATTGTCGTCAATCAGCTAGGTAGTAATTCAATTGTCGATATCACGGCTAGGGAAACACTCACTGCCCTAGATTATTCTTTTGGAACGATTATGGTTTGGTCGTTTGCTAACTTTAGTTTTTCGCTTGCAGGGATTCGATCGAAGCTTAAATACATACTGCTCGCTACAACCCTACTGTTGGCATTCGGTGTGTTTTTTGGCAAGGTGATGACAATCTCGATTGCATCCAACAATGAATTAAATGTTTCGTCGGGGCTTAAGTTCTATGCTTACTTAATTTATGTTCTAGCAGTATTTATCATTGGGGCAGCAACACTATATAGGGCATATATAAAAGCGATAGATAAACGTCGTCGTCAACTCGAACTGATCGTCTGGTCGCTCGGTTTAGCTGGTTTTGTATCTATTATGGCAAATTTAATCTTGCCGAAAGTGTTTATAGACAACAACTTACTAGATTTATGGGCCAGTATCACATACGCTAGCATCTTGCTGTTTGCCGTGTTGTCGTCGGTGGCTCTACTCAAGCGCGGAGTTTTTGATGTTCGACAAGCCGCCACCAGAAGCGTGGGCTATTTATTAACATTTAGTTTAATTTTTGGTCTGTATTTTGTAGCTGTCTTTGGAGGCTTGGGTGCTAGTAGTTATTTTTCAAACATCACTAATAGCCAGAAAATAGTTTTAGTCGGCTCGTCGCTGATACTGGCTGTGTCTTACTTACCGCTCAAGAATCTATTCAATAAGGTAACAAACAAGTTATTTTATCGCGATGCCTACGATACCCAGAACTTTATCGATGAGCTAAATAAAACCCTTGTGAGCGGCATGCAGTTCGATGAACTATTAACGAAAAGTGCCTTAATAATTCAAAAAAATCTTAAAGCTTCATATGTAACTTTCTATATTCGTCCAACTAGCTATTTTCCAGAAAGAATAATTGGCGCTAGACGTAGCGAGCACGAATTCGACGACATAGCTTTAGTTCAGGAAACAGCCAAACAGCTTAATACCAAAGTCTTTATGGCGGGAGAAGGTGAGAACGAAGAGAACGCCAACCGCCTAAGCGAATATCTAAAAAAGAACGACGTCGAAGTGCTGGTGCGTTTAGTTAACTCGCTAGACTATCAACTAAATGGGATTGGCTATATATTTATTGGTTCGAAGTTGTCGGGAAATGTTTACTCTAAGAAAGATCTTCAACTTCTAGAGATTGTTGCTAACGAACTGGTGATTGCTATCGAGAACTCCTTACGCTTCGAAGAGATCGAAGAATTTAACGTGACACTCCAAAACAAAATCGAAGGTGCCACCAAAGAGTTGCGAAAGAGTAACGAAAAGCTAACAGCTCTCGACGAAGCCAAGGATGAGTTCATTAGCATGGCCAGCCATCAGCTGCGTACACCATTAACTAGTGTTAAAGGCTATATTTCGATGGTTATGGAAGGTGACGCGGGTGATATCAACGAACAGCAGTCAAAGCTACTCAACCAGGCTTTTATTAGTAGCCAGCGAATGGTTTACTTAATCGCCGATTTGCTCAATGTTAGTCGCTTAAGGACGGGTAAGTTTGTGATCGAGACCCATCCCACTAAGCTGGCCGAAGTTGTCGATGGCGAAGTTAATCAATTGCGTGGAGCTGCGGAGGCTCATGGCTTGAAGCTACTCTACGAAAAACCAGCCGATTTCCCAGATTTAATGCTCGACGAAACCAAGATTCGCCAAGTGATTATGAACTTTATCGACAATGCCATCTACTACACACCAAAAGGCAATATTACAGTTTATCTGCGCGCAACCAAAACTAGTGTTGAATTTGGGGTGACTGACACCGGTATGGGTGTGCCCAAGAAAGAAATTCCCAAGCTATTTAATAAATTTTATCGAGCCAATAATGCCCGCAAAGCTCGTCCAGACGGCACGGGACTAGGCTTGTTTATGGCCAAAAAAGTGATTGTTGCTAGCGGTGGCTCTATCTTGTTCAAGACTAAAGAGGGCAAGGGCAGTACCTTTGGCTTCATTTTCCCTCTAGATAAAGTTGGTATAAATAATCACTAATAATGAAATGCCCCCGGGGTTAACCGGGGGCAGTATCTAGCGATTACCCTTGCTAGCGAGGGCCCAATCCTTATCTCCCGGATCAGGGCAGGGTCACAAGACGTGAATTACTCGCGGATCGTCCGTGTGAAAGGCACGATCAACAACAGTAGCAAGATGCCTCCCAGCAGCCTTGGCCAGAGCGGTGTGCTCGCCGGCACCTGCACCTCTTGGGCGGGCACCGAAAAAGTCTGCACTTTGGCTTCCGCGAAGGCTTCGGCCGGGCTCGACACCTGCTTCGATGCTTCGGCAACCGTTGGGTCGTCGAAGACATCAGTCTGCGGGGTCGGCCAGGCTACCTGGCCATCGTAGCCACGGGCAGCTCCGACGTCGTAGACGTACAGGAGCGAACCCAGCAGCTTGACTGCCGACAACTGTTCGAGCAGTCGGCTCGAGCCACCTTCTGATCGGTCAGCTAGGTCGCTAACTAGTAGGAAGTTGCACGGGCCAAACTCACCCAGTTTGCACTGGGTCAGCGCTTGCTGTAAGCCAGCGGCGATGTCTGTGCCACCAGAGTTGGTGGTCAGTGCATCGAGCTGGGCCAGCGTGGCCTGTGCACCGGCAGGGTTGCCTGGAGTGGGTGCGACCAGCGCTTCGGAGTCGCCACTGAAGGCGATCAAACCGAATTGCTGGCAGCTTGACTGACCTTCGATTGCTGCCTTCAACTCGCGAAGGCTGCGCTCGAAACGGCTTTCGCCGCCCGGCTCGTTGGCGTAATTGCCTGAGCCGGAGTTGTCGAAGACAATGAAGCACAGGCTCGCCCGTTCCTCCTTCGCCTCCGACGACACAGTGCTGGCACCGGTTTGGAAACCGGCCACCAACACCACCGCTCCGAGCATGCCGATCACCAACGACACCACTCCGAGATGGCGCCACCGCTCACTTGCGGTGGCAATCATCACATTATGGATGTCTTCGGACTCCCACTCGACAATCGGCTCGGACTTGCGTCCGAACAGATACCACACCAGCAGTCCAAGCGGGAGGACTGCCAGCACCATCAGCCACGGAGTGGCAAAGGTGATGTTCATGCGACCTCCTTTTGGTCAACTGGCGCGTCGAGCTGGGCTCGGCGCGAATTCAGATAGGAACTGGGTTCCAAATGGGATCGAGGTAATCAGTTCATGGTGTTGAACGTCACGCCCCAGACCACGCAGGAACTCTTGGTTCGAGCGCTGTCGCTCGGCTGCCATGGCGACGTAGGCCTCACGAGTGTTACCATCACTGGTGTCGACTCGCTTGACTTCACCGTTCTGTCGCAACCGAACCTTGCCAAGGCTAGGCAGCTGATAGTCCCATGGGTCGGAAACCTCAACAATTACCAGCTCACAATGCTTGCTGATGCTCGTCAGGGCGCTTCGGACTTCTGGACTACCAAGCTTGTGGACATCGAGCACCAGAATGGCAAACTCGACGTACCTAGCCTGATTGACCAGCAGCTTCAGCTGGGGATCCAGGGATCCATCAACTGCAGATGACTTCGCCAATTCGGCCAACACCACCTGGGTGCACGTTCCGGCTTGAATCAACCGTGGCGACGTATCGCCCGGCAGAACCAGTCCACAGTCGTGTCCAGAGGCACTACTCAGTAGCACCAAAGCCTCCGCAGTTGCCTGCATTAGCTGTCGGCGCAATACTAGTGCCTGATTGCCGCCCCAGTTGTTGCTGGGCGAGTGATCCAGTACCAGAAAGCCCTTGCGGGTGTACTGATTGGGTTCGACTCGAACGAAAATCTCGCAGATTCCCGACCGCGCGTTGAGAGCATGGTCGAGAAAGCGAGCATCGTCGTGAACTTCGGCCAGCCGAGCGTCGTCACCAGGGCCGACCAGCTTGAAGCGTCCGAGGCTGTCGCCCGCAGCAAAGCGGTCGAACTGCCTTTTCAGCTCCAAGACCAGTCTTTCGAGGTCGCGACGATTCATACCGTCACCCCGAGTCCCTTGAGAGTGTTGAGCACGAGAGCGTTGCGCTCAGCGGTACTCATGTACTCCTCTGGTTCGACGGTGTGTCGAATGGCTGGGTAAGCCATCCGGCGAACATCATCGATGGTTGGGCTGGCATGACCTCGCTGGGCAAGTGCCCAGGCGGTCGCCGCATTGACCATCGAGATGACGGTACGCGGCGAGGTACGAACACGCCAAGCAGGCCCGCCGAAACCATTGGCGATCCGCGCGGCTTCGGCATCGATCTCGCGATCGATGGTCCGCATAGCACCACCAAAGAGGTAGCGGCAATGCTTGATGTCGTCGACTTCGAGCACACTGTCAACCTCCAGGTTCTGACGGTTGCGATAACTGATCTCGGCCAGTTCGGCCTCGGAAGGGTAGTTCACCCATGCCGAGAGGTCGATCCGGTCGCGCAGCGCCCGCGGCAACGGCCTTGTCCCCTCACTTTCGATCGGGTTGAGGGTTGCCAGCATGACAAACAGCTCGTCGAGAGGGAATTCCTTCCCGTCGATGACTGTTCGACGGCTGTTGAGGATGTCCAGCAAGGCGTTCCACACCCTGTCGGTCGTCCTGTTCAGCTCGTCGAGAATCATGCTCTGGAATCGCTGGAACGGCCCTTGGCGGATGTCGTACTCACCGGTCTTCAGGTTGAAGAACAGGTTGCCACTGACATCCGACGGTTGAGTATCGCCGGCGAGGACGATCAGGCCTTTGTTAAGACCCGATGCCTGCATGCAGACTTCTGCCGCTCGCGACTTGCCGATACCCGACTCGCCTTCAGCGGCGGTTGACAGGCCGGTGAGCACCGAAATGCACACCAGGTCGATCAAGCTGTCGTTGCCGACGATGTGTCTGGCCACCTCGGCCCTCAATGTGTTGAAGGCGTTGGTGAATACCGTGTAGTCGTTCATGTCTGTGCCTCCTTCTGCTGTACGCAGTCGTTTTGACCTACCAGGACTATCCCGGCAGAACTCCCACGTACAGACGATCGTGGGATGCCCGCCCGCTAGCATTCGGTTACTAGTAAGCAAACGTCCCACGACCACAACAGTTAGTATCAGATGGTTAGGTACAGATGTAATTCACGTAACTTGTAAATGTACTTTAGGGTTAGTAGGCGAGCAGTCTCGATAAATCTAGGCTTGCTCAGAGCCAATAACCCTACCTCACCAATCAGAGTTGGCTTAAGCCTATACTAGCATAAAATAGTCAAAAAAGCAAGTAGCTTATGTTAAAACATGCAGTCTAAGACATAAAGCTTGTGCTTTAATAATAAACATTGCATAAGCATTGACAAAACGTAAATAAATTGATAGAATATGCGAGTCATCATTCTGATGTGAGTCTAGGGCTTTCCAGATATTCTATATTCTTGGAACGCACTAAAAGGCAGGTGGGTTTTATCACAACTGCTTACTCGAGGATGATTGAAGAGAGATTATTAACAATTAGGTCACAACAGTTCACTTTTTTGAAGCATGCATCACCAAAACCTACCTACAAGCACAGCTTGCAGCACTGTTTTGGTTTGTGGCATATTTCGAATATTTCTGCTCCGAGACGCAGTCAACGTACTTCTTTGTACGTTTCCTTTGCGTTTCTTGCAGAGAATATCCAAACTATGCTCACATGTATGCTTCAAATACTCCAGGTTAAGAACCGTCTGGTTCTTGTCTGTTTTGAGAGTTAAGTGAACGTGTTTCGAATAGTAGAGTTATAGCCTTTCTGGTTTGGTAGGGGTGATGTCTGGTGCTTTAGCGTAAGCATTAGACATCACTCCTGCCATGGGGAGTGGACGCGATTTGGAAACCTTCCAACGCGTTTGTCCCCACGGAAGGGAGGACACATGGTTCGTAAACGGAATTTCTGGTTGCCGGTCAGCGCAGCCATCGTTGCCGTCGTCGTTGTCACCGTCATGGTAGCCAACGCTGGCGGAAGTAACGTTGCTGCTGATCCGGCCTCACCGACCACCGCCAGCTCGACCACCGCTGCGCCGACCACGACGGTTCCGACTGTCGAGGTGGGCGATCTCTGCCAGACGATCGCCGACGAGGGTTACACCTTGCTCGGTGACCAGATCCTGGCGGATCTCGACGGTGCTGGCACCCAGGTTCGGGCCTCGACAGCCGAGAAGGCTGCCGAGGCCTACTTGGCGGCGCTGAGTGCCGATGTGATGCTGCTCGGCGACGCCGAGCTGGTGTACCAGGCGGCCGGGGTTCACCCCAGCAGAATCCTGGGCACAACCAGCGGTGAACAGTTCGATGCTGCCAGGCAGCTCGAACTGATCGCCGGCGACGCCCAGCATCGGCTGGAGGTCTGTCAGCAACTGGTACTCGAGGCGCAGAACGCACTCGAGAGCCCGGAGCTGACCCACCTGGAGGTGGCCGACCAGGCGACGTTCAACATGCTGGTGCACAACCAGCACGAAGACATGTTGCCACAGTGGCTGTGCAGTGTGCCGCTGCCGGAGAACGGTATCGATGTCTTGGGCTATGCCCAGTTCCTCGACGCCGAGACCGGCAACGAGCCGGAGCAGGTGCTCTGGTCACTCAGCCAGCGGGCCTATGTGGACTTCGGTCCATGCCCGCCGGGCGGAGTGCAATTCGATGACCTCGGCGATTACATCGTCGAGATTGCCGAATGCCCCGCTGGTATGACGGCTGACGGCCGGGAGTGCGTCGAGGTCCCGGTGACCCCGACCACCGAGCCTGAGGGCACCACCCCGAGTGGCGGTACCACGCCGTCAACAGGGACAACCCCGGGCACTGGCACCACCCCGAGTGGCGGCACCACGCCGTCAACGGGCACCACTCCAGGCACGGGCACCACCCCGGGCTGTGGGGGGTCGTGTGGGGGGTCGACAACGACCTCTCCGCCAACTACCCACCCGCCGACGACCCCGCCGACGACCCACCCACCCACCACGACCACCACACCCGTGGTGACGTGCATAGATGAGAGCGGCAACGTGATTCCGTTGCCGCCCGGTTGGTCGGTTGGGCCGAACGGGGGCTGCAAGCCCCCGGGCAGTGGCGGCGGCCTCTAACTTGGGTGAGTAGGCCTGGGTGTAGCAATGCACCTAGGCCGAAAGCCTCTACTCCTATTCGAAACCGCGGTGTGTTGGTGGGGTTCTTGCGAACCCCACCAACCCCGCAAAAGCATAAGTGAAGTGTTGTGGCCTAATGTTTTTCTCTAAAGAAGACGTTCTTTTACAAGTTGGCAATTAGGCAAAGAAAATTTGAGCTCCAATGCGAGTGAGCTTAAAACTAAACGTAAAAGAATGTCGTTCTGTTTTGAATGACAATCGAATAACTAGTAAAGGAGAGTTTTTATGAAGACATTTCTTAAAAACTTGGCGATGACTGTGGCTGGCTTGGTGATGATTCCTGTAATCGCAACCAGCGTTGTAAATGCCGAAACAGTTAAGCCATATTTTAACTGGTACAACAATGTGCCAGAAGTTGGCGACGAAAGCAATTTTGTTCGCATCAACGACATGCAGGGTGGCGACACCTCCGAAGCTTGCACCAATGGCGACAAGGTCAATGTATGGATGTATCTTCACAATGGTTCGGAAGCTGCCTTTAATGGCGACAACCGCGACGGTGAAGGTGTAGCGGTCGGCACAACCCTAAAAGTAAATGCCGATCTAAACACTAACAGCAAATCACACACAATCACTGGTGTAATCAGCGCTAATAACGCCGATTCTGTATCTGACACAGTTACAATCACCTGTGGTGACCACGAAGTAAAGCTAAAATACAACGGTGTTGTAAGCTTTAAGACTACTAACACCGAAGGTGGCTATGGAATTAATGGCGACCCTATCAATGGTGCCTACATCGGTTTTACCGATGGTGACCGCCAAGGTGTTGTTCCTGGCTGTTGGGACTACCGAGCTTCGGTAGTTGTACAGTTTGAAGTTGTGGAAGAGCCACAAGAAAATGATTTTTCGCTTGAATGCCGTGTCTTGAATCTAGAAGCAATCGTCGACAAGAAGAATGCTTATAAGATTTCTGTCGATACTTCAGTAAATCCAGACGAAGCTGCTCGAGTGAAAACTGCCAAGATTAATATCACCGGACCAAACAGCTACGCCGCTCAATTCGATGGTCTTAGTGTCGATGACTACACTTTCCCAAGCGTAGATGGTCGATACACAATTAAGGCTACAGTTGAGTTCGAAGTTGCCGAAGGCTATAACAGCCAAACAGCAACTATTGTAACTTGTGAACGACATGTTGATATCGAGTCTAAGCAACCACCAAAACAGCCGCCTGTCGAGCATTTACCTCGAACCGGTGCTGGAACCAACATTGCCCTAATTGCTATCGCAGTTGTTGCAGCTGGCACATTTGCTTACCGCAAATATATTGTTAGCCGACAGAGCTAAGTCTCTGCTATAAATATGTGGATAAACACTAGCTTTTTTTACAAAAATCTGCTAAGGTTTATCTCGTAAGAGCATTGACTGACCGCTCTAATAAACAACTTATTAACAATCAACACCACAATAGTTTGTCTGTAGGTGAGGTACAGACAAACGGGTGTTTTTTGTTTGTTCGAAAACAGTTGATTAACACCTTAAAAACTGCTATCATTTGTCCGC